>NZ_LR590470.1:2028155-2704207 GCF_901472535.1 Sphingobacterium daejeonense
CATATTCTCTTTACGGTATATTTTATAAGAACCGCCGAAGTAATGAATCTGTTGTTTAGCCATATGTAATTCCATTAGTACGCTATCATCAATTTTTTCACTGTCCTTCAAGATTTGAGAAGCTATTTCAAAACAATGTTGAGAGTTACAGTTGTTTTCAATTGAGATATAAAATGTCGATTCATTTATCCAACTTTTAATTACAATGTAAATCGGAAAACCATTTTTATAAGTTCCGATAGATTCGTTGATCAAATATTTGTAAATGCATAAAATATATTCCAATGGAAATGAGATGGTGTTCACTGAAATTTCACTTTGAATTTCCAAAACATTAGTTTCAATTTCATTTTTGAAATGTATTTTCAACTTATCTATCAGGACTGATATGAATGAAGTTTCTAAGAGAGACTTGCTAGAATTTTGACCTTCTACAGTTTCGATTAATTTATCGAATAAGTTCAAGAACTTTTTATTGCTGGTTTTTAAGATGTTTAAAAGTTGTTCTTTTTGACTTGGTTCAGTTTCGATAGACAATTGGTTGATTATCATTTCAATATTACTAATCGGCGTTCTAAGGTTATGAGCCAATATTTGATTGAATGCTTCTAATTGATTTACCTTTACCTTGAGCTCATAATTGATTTTTTCCAATAACTCGTTTTGCAAGTTGAGTTTATTTTCATTGCTCTTAAAGAGCGAGAGGTCTTGAATTTGACAGATAAAATAAATTACTTTTCCAGAGGTGTCTCTAACTGAGGATATGTTTATTAAACACCATAAGATCTTATTTTCGTTTGCAATACATTGTGCCTCAATTATTGCATTTTCTCTGATTCCATTTTTTACATCATCAAACGGCCGCTTGAACATTATCTGAATGACTTTCATGGATGAATTCAGGGACTTTACGCGCTAACATCTCCTCAACATCAGTATAGCCTAAAATTTTCTGAAGAGCGAGATTATATTCTATTACATTGAGAGATCGATCTAGCAAGAGCATACCAATGGATGAATTTTGGAATGCTCGATTGAATTTTTCTTCCTTTAACTGAATTTTGGACAATAGCTTCTGCTCCCGAGTAATATTGGTCACTACGGCAGTAAGTTTATCGTCTCTATTTCCGATGATTTTAGTTTGTAGCCTATATAACTGTTCCGGGTTTTCATAAAATGGAGATTTATATTTTATGACATAGCCTTTTTTCTTTTTGAATGATTTCTCTAAGATATAGCTGAAAGAAGTTGCTAATTCAGAAGGGAATATTTCATGGATAGTCTTATTTATGAAATGTTCCTTGTCATAAAACAATAGCTTGGGATCAGATGTCCAGCAATTTAAAATTACTCCATCCCGACTGACCTCAAAAATAATATCATCAATTGATTCTACTAAGGAATCAAAATCCTTGATCTTCTGTTTTAGCTGGATGATTTCATCAAGCTTCTGGAGCGTTTCCATAATATAATAAAACTACCGCTTTATCAATCTTCTAGTGTGAAGGTGTTAGCGTGTGATAAATGTTTTTATCTAGGTAATAAGTAAATCAAATATAAGTATAATTACCCAAAATGAGTTAATTACCTCAGTAAACTAATAAAATACCTAATATCGATACTTTATGGTTTAAATACTATTTAATAAAATTAAAAAAAAGTTGTAACTTGCTGCTATTAACCTAATAGCATTTTTGAATGTGAAACATACTATTAATAAAACACAATTAAATAATCTAAATGATGGGTAATAGTTTCTTTATTAACAGTTTATGATTTATAAATCATATATTTTAATTAAGAATTGCCAGTAAATAGATTGTAAAAAACTTCATGTATAAATTAAAAAACACGAAGAAATTGAACTGCTAAAATGTTTCTGTGAAATAAAATATTAAAAGTGGTTTAATTAAGTTAACTGAAATTTTGAAGTTGTTTTTTTTATCACAAAACAATAAATCCTAAAGTTGACTTTGTGTTAAATTATCTGAATTGATTTTATACATGTTAACCAGGCCATACGTGTTAATTGTTGCCGTGCCGGACAATTAATATGAAAAGAATTAAGGTGATTTTTCAATTGATAAAAATTGGTGGAGATGAAACTAAATTATTACGTTTTTAACTAATAAGGTGGTGGTTCTTTTAAGCGAGAATTTGAAATATTAGTTTTAAACTAAATTTTAATTTATTTATTAAAATTAGCGACGAGAAAAGTGACTTTAATTTTAAAAAATGGAAGGCCAACAGTTAGGTTACGAGCATTTAGAGCGATAGATGATCCTGAAACTTGCTTACGATTTATAAAGGGACACGAACATGTTTTGACTTCCATAGGCGTCAAAAAGGTTACCTCTTCTAAAGACGAATGGATGTTCAATCCAGCGGCTTTTGTGTTAATTGTGGAATCAATGGACGGGTCGCATGTTTATGGCGGTGCCAGAATACATGTAGCTGGCGGAACTCAAGCATTGCCCATTGAGGAAGCTACAGGGATGATGGATAGTAAAATATTTGACCTTGTATGGTCTTACGCTCAACAAGGGACAGGAGAAGGTTGTGGACTTTGGAATTCAAGGGAAATTGCAGGCTATGGAATAGGAAGTATTTTTCTCACTAGAGCAGCAATTGCAATTGCTCCTAGAATTGGACTCAAAACATTATTTGCCTTATGCGCTCCATATACTATCAATCTTACTAAGGCCGTTGGTTACAGGCAAGAAACTGGGGTAGGAAACAATGGCACTTTTTATTATCCTAAGTTAGATTTACTTGCAACAACCATGATTTTGGATGATGTAGAGAATTTACCAACAGCTTCTGACGAAGATAAAGAAGCTATATTCTCCCTAAGAAAAATGGCTGAGGGTCCTCGAATTGAGGTGCTTAGGTCTAAAGAAATTGAAATCTTTTATGATTTAACGCTAAATAATCTCAAGGACTTGGGACTTAAATGCGATCATAAAAATGGCCAGTGGTCCGCGGAAAGTGGATTAATAATACCAATCCAAATGATATCCTAATTATATAAGACATGGAAGTACATAACCAAAATTCAACATATACTTTTAAGCCGATATTTTTTAACAAATCCTATGTCCATGATAAAAATAAAATCCAAATCTTGAAGGATAGTGGAGAAATTTTATATGAGATTGATGAATATACAAGACAATTAAAAGACTTGTTTGTCAGCAGGTTTCCTAGTTTATCAACAAATGAAGAACAATTTCTAGATTTTTTCTAGTTTATTAGCTGAAGGCAAATCAATGGAAGAATTAGGGGAGTGGGTCTACTATCCATGGCGCAAAACATTAGTACACATCCTAAGCCGTGAACATTATATCGAAGTTCGAACAAATCGGAATAAGCAGAAAATAACTCAACAGGAACAAGAGTTGCTTTCTACTAAAACTATTGGAGTCATTGGGCTTTCAGTTGGGCAATCTGTCGCGCTATGTATTGCTATGGAAAGAATATGTGGGAAATTAAAACTCGCGGATTTTGATACAGTAGATTTGAGCAATCTCAACAGACTTCGTGCAGGTGTCATTGATTTGGGGATGCCAAAGGTAGTTTTAGCCGCTCGAGAAATTGCCGAGATTGATCCTTATATAGATGTAGAAATTTATCCGGAAGGTATAAAAGCAGAAAATTATAATGATTTCCTTATCGGTTCTGCAAAATTGGATTTGTTGGTTGAGGTTTGTGATAGCTTCGAAGTAAAGGTTGAAAGTAGATTAAAAGCTAGAGAAAATAGGATTCCGGTGATTATGGAAACAAATGATAGAGGTATGTTGGACGTGGAAAGATTTGATCTAGATTCTTCAATGGACATATTTCACGGTTTAGCAGGAGATCTTTCAATGGAAAAGGTTAAAAATTTAGACCCTGTTTCAAAGATGGGAATGTTAATGAAAATTGTTAATGCAGATCATTTATCTGATCGGATGAAATCTTCTTTGCCCGAAATTGGTAAAACATTAAAATCATGGCCTCAATTAGCGTCTGAAGTTGTTTTGGGAGGAGCAGTTGTGGCTTGGGCCTCTAGGAAATTATTGCTCAATAAGGAAATTCCATCCGGTCGGTATTACATTGACCTGGAAAAAATTATTAGTTAACTCATTGACGGTGAATTCAAATGTTTAGATATATACTTTTTCTATTAATTCTATTCCAATGCCTATTCACGAATAGTGGACTCGCATCAGTAGATAGTGTTATTTATTTTAAAGGAAAAGATCTTCAAAATATTGGTAGACATTTGTTTATCCTAAAAGATGGCGCTGTCATAAAAAAATTCCAAGATGTTCAGCAACATCCAGAATGGTTTGTACCTAGTAAATCTGAAGTTCCCAATTTGGGGAGTGTGCGATCGCCACAATGGATAAAATTTATCGTGGTCAATGATTCAGATGAGGATAAGGTAATAGTTAATTTGTCACATCCAAATCTGGATATAGTGAAATTTTATTCTGTTGTAAATTCTGAGATAGACAGTGTAAAGTATGCAGTTGGATCATCTTATGTAGATCGGGAATATAATCATCAGTTTTATTTGTTTGATTTGAACCTTAAGAAAGGTGAGCGGGCGGAATGTTACCTACAGATAAAAAATGAAACCCAAGTTATAGTCCCAATTTCATTACATTCTCAAAAAGGATTATTTAAAACCTTACAGCAAGAGGATATTTTATCGGCTATTTATATTGGCCTAATGCTATCTATGCTGCTGTACAATGCCTTTTTATATTTTTCAACCAAAGAGAAACATTATTTAACCTATGTAAATTATATTTTTTGGGTTTTTGTTGCCCAAATGGCGGTCTTAGGATTATTTGAACGTGTTTTTCATATTAGAAGTGAATGGTTATCAAGTCGAATATTAACATTTTCAGGGGCAATGTCAGGGATTACAGCCATATTATTTGTAAAATCATTTCTGCATACCGCTGTAGATGCTAAAAACTTCAATAGATTGTTGAATGTCTTTTTGTTTTTTTATTTGATTGCTATCATTCTCTTAATCATTGGATATATTCTTCCTGCGTATCGTATAGTCAATTTAGTAGCAGGTGGAGGCGCAGCTATTGTATTGCTTTTGGCATTTGAGCTCTCAAGAAAAAAATATAGTCAGACCAAATTTTTCTTGTTTGCGTGGTGTGTTTTTCTTATCAGTGTCTTGGTTTTTGTGTTGAAAGATTACGGTGTGCTGCCTACAAACGTTTTCACTACACGTTCTGTCCAAATAGGCTCTGTTATTGAAGCATTACTGCTATCTTTTGCTTTAGCTGACAAAATAAATACTTATCGAAAAGAAATGTTAGATCTTCAGGTCAGAGAGCTCGCAATTTCTCAAGAAAACGAAAAATTGATCCGAGAACAGAATGTTGTATTGGAACAAAAAGTAAAGGAAAGAACCGAGGAACTTCAAGAATCTAATAAATCTTTAAGCTTAACTCTTGAGAATTTAAAAGACGCGCAAGCGCAGTTAGTGGAGTCTGAAAAAATGGCTTCCTTAGGACAACTGACTGCAGGTGTCGCTCATGAGATAAATAACCCGATAAATTTCGTTACCTCGAATGTTTCTCCTTTGCGAAGAGACGTGGGTATTCTATGGAATATTATAGATGAAATGGAAGCCATCGCTTTAAATCCAGATATAGATCTTTCTGAAAAAGAACAAAGAATTCTTGCTCTTAAAAAACAACATGACGTAGGATACTTGAATTCAGAAATCAACTTTCTGCTAAAGGGTATTCAAGAAGGAGCGGAGCGTACTGCAGAAATTGTCAAAAGCTTACGAATTTTCTCGAGGATTGATGAAGATATTTTGAAAGAAGCAGACCTAAATGAAGGTTTAGATTCTACACTTGTTATTTTGAACAGCATGACGAAGGAAAGAATTGAAGTTGTGAAAAGGTATGAGGACATTCCTTTAGTAGAGAGTTATGCCGGTAAGGTGAATCAGGTATTTATGAATGTGCTTTCAAATGCAATCTATGCAGTAGAGAAAAAATTTAACGGAAATCCAGGGGGTGAATTGGTGATTGAAACTAAACTGAATGAAGATAAGTCTAAAGTTAAAATTATTATAAATGATAATGGGGTGGGTATACCTGAGGAAATTAAAAATCGTATATTCGAACCTTTTTTTACTACCAAAGAAGTCGGAGAAGGCACTGGTCTAGGGATGTCAATCGCATACAAAACTATTGATAAGCATAATGGTAAGATTTTAGTCGAATCTGAAGTGGGAATAGGGACATCCTTCACCATTATTTTGCCAATCCGACAACACGTTAAAAACTAAGGGATAAGTTTTTAATACACACTAATGAAACTTGGTTCACACTAACTAATAAGGTAATAGTATGGATAATAATATTGAGATTTTATACATCGATGATGAATACAACAATTTAGTTGGTTTTAAAGCTGCTCTTAGGATGCAGTATAATATTCATATTGCTAGCAATACAACAGATGCTGAGAATATATTGATGACAAATCCGAACATCCGGATAATATTTTGTGATCAAAAAATGCCAGGTGAAAATGGGATAGATTTCTTCAGTAGGATAAAGAAAGAGTATCCAAGACCAATAAGAATTCTGATTACTGCTTATGCTGATATGGATACTGTTATTGATTCAATCAATAGAGGACATATATTTAGGTTTATCAGAAAACCATGGGAAGAGGCAGAAGTTATTTCATGTATTGAGGAAGCCAATAAGTTTTTTGTAACCAATTCTCTTCTTGAAACCCGGAATATGGAACTTCAAAAAGCTTACGAAGAATTGGATAAGTTTGCCTATAGTGTAAGCCATGATTTAAGAGACCCATTGTCTGGAGTATTAGGAGCTATTCGAATCGCACTCGACTTTAAAAGTGTTGAACAGGTTCACGAAATCTTATTTTTAATGAAAGCTTCCATTGTTAAATTGGAAGATTATATCAATAGCTTAAGAGATTATTATTTATTAAGAAGAGGAGAGCTGAACTTGTCAAAAATAGATTTCAATCTATTATTTGAGGACATTCTCGATTTTTATAAAGTTTATACTCAAAATAGTGGAATTGACTTCAATATTAAGGTAGATCAAAGCAAAACTTTTATAAATGATAAATCAATCTTAGAATTGATCCTTCACAATTTGGTGTCAAATGCCATAAAGTATCAGAAAATAGATTCTAGCGACAAGAGAATAAACCTGTCTGTAGAAACTCACAATGGAGATGTTAGAATATTAGTTTCTGATAATGGAATTGGTATTCCAAAAGAAGCAATCCAAGATATTTTCAGACTATTTTTCAGGGCTAGTGACCAAGCTGAGGGTATGGGGTTTGGACTTTATAATGTAAAAACCGCGATCCAAAAGTTGAAAGGGAAAATTGAAGTAGAATCAGAAATAGATAATGGTTCAACATTTATAGTCACCATACCATCGAAATAAACAATAATTCAGGAGGTTAAGACAATAGTTTCTGGCGTAAAAGAAACTCCAATTGTTCGTTGGAAATTTCGAGCTGTGAATTCTGGTCAATGATATTTTTCTTCTTTTCGTAAATTTCAAAGGCTCGGCTCACAGTTTCGCTTATTTCTTCCTCCTTCCAAGGCTTGTTAAGGTAATGAAATATCTTGCCTTTATTGATGGCATCTACTACAGCAGCCATATCAGTATATCCTGTTAAAAGAATTCTGATGGGTTCAGGTTTTATTTTTATCACCTCCTCCAAAAATTCGACACCTGTCATTTCAGGCATTCTTTGGTCCGTAATAATGACATGGATTTCATTATCACGAATGATATCTAATGCTTCAGCACCCTTTGATGCTATAAAGACATTATACTTAATCCTAAAGGTGGCTTTAAAAGAAAATAAATTGTTCTCTTCATCATCCAAATACAACACGTTTATTTTATTTTCTGAATTCATTCTTTTTTAACTTGAAAAACTGTTTCAAAATTAGCAATAATTTGTGTTCTATGATAATAGATTTCAATATAATGAGAAATTTGAAAATATCCGTTTAATTAATCCTAAAAACCCGTCAATTCCTTAATATCAAGAGTTGTTTACCTAGGATTATTTCTTTAATAATGGCTTATTATTTACTCTAATAATGTATTACCTTGATAGTCTTCATTTCGTTAATTTTATAGATATAAAGCAAAAAGATTGATATTTCTTAATTTTGTTTTTATAGAGTGACACTAAGCCATGGAAAAGAATAAAATCAATGCGGATGAGTTTGTAGAAAAGTTTATGGACGGAAGTCTGAAACATTTGACTTATATCCAGACTCCGATAAAGATTTTTCCATTGCGGGATATTGCACCTTATCTTAAGACACCGATACCTCCCATTTTCTTCGGATATAATTTATTGATCTATATAAATAAGGGATATTTCAGGCATCAGATAGAATCAACCTCTTTTATGGTTCAAGCACCCGCAGTCCTGATTTCAAATTATGGAAATATTTCTGCCATTGATTCAGTTGACAAATCCGCTCAAGGCTATTGCATACTCATAAAAGAACAGGCAATGACCTCGCTTTTCCGGGAACAAGAAATTTTGAATATTTTCACCATTTCTCCTTTGATTAATCTGAATACAGTTGATAATTCTGAATTGAATACTTTATTTGATTTACTGTACCAAGAGATCTATACGCAAAAGCCGTATAAAGAATACTATGAAAGTATCTTTAAAACAGCTATGCTTAAAATCATTAAGATTTCAGATTCAAATAAATCATTAGCAAGACGTCAAGAAATCGCAATTGCCTTTAAACAGTTGGTTCACCTGCATTATGGAACCGAAAAATCCGTGAATTTCTATGCAGATAAACTAGCAGTCTCTGTCAATTATTTAAATAGGTGTGTGTCTTCTGTTTTTAAAAAGACATCAAAGCAGCTTATATTGGAAGTTGCAATCATTCATAGTCAATTGCTATTGTTGGAAACAAATAAAAGCGTAGCCTCAATTGCATACGAATTGGAGTTTGATGATCCTTCTTATTTCACCAGGCTTTTCAAAAAAATCGTGGGTATTTCTCCAACGGAATATCGAAAAACAGTTAATTAATAATTTTTAACATCCATGCACGATTTGTCCTAACTATTATCGTATTCATCATAGTCAAATTGTCGATATCATCCTAATTTTACAATTGGAGTTTGGAAATAAACCATTTTGTAAGAACTCCACACGGCAATAGTTTAAATGCCATTTATAAATTGTAAAAAATAATAGATTAGAATAGATATGAACGGAGTAGTAGAAAAATTAGATTTTGAAACCTATATCTCATCTTTCAGAAAACATTTATTTCATTTGTTCAGAGAGGAATTTGATTATGGAGCAATCAGCTTGAAGCGTGATTTCCCTGCGGAATTTTTGTCTGAGATCATGAAGAAAAAGCCTTTGGCAGTAGCTATCCCAGAATTGCATGGTGGTAGAGGAGTTTCTGTAAAAGAATGTTTAGGTGTTCTTTCTGCAGCATCCTATGAATCATTGGCTTTATCCTTAATGTTTGGGATAAATATTGCTTTGTTTTTGGAGCCATTAGCGAAATACGGCAATTTCTCAGTACAGGAAAGGGTTTTTAAAGAGTTCATGGAAAACAATGCCATGGGTGGTTTGATGATTACGGAGAAAGCGTATGGAAGTGATGCCCTAAATATGAAGACAGGCTATGAGCAGATTGGAGATAGTTATAAAATAAAGGGAGAAAAACACTGGCAGGGACTTAGTGGAGCAGCCGATTTTTGGCTTGTAACCGCGAGAAAATATACACCGACAGGTGAACTGACCAGAGATATAGATTTCTTTGTAACAGAAAACAAAAAATCTGAACAGCATATCCCTATGGTGGAACGCTATAACAACTTAGGATTGTATGCCATTCCATATGGTATCAATCCAATAGATGTTGTCGTTCCGGGTGATCAAAAATTAAATCCTGAAAGTACCGGGATAAAACTGATGTTGGACATGCTTCACAGAAGTAGGCTACAATTTCCAGGTATGGGTCTAGGTTTTATTAAAAGACTAATGGATGAATCATTGGAACATTGTCAAACCAGAATAGTAGGGGGGTAATCCATTAATCAACATTGATTCTGTAAAATACCAATTAGCAAGAATTCAAGCGGCATTCACCATTTGTTCAGGAATGTGTGCGTACAGTGTTGAAGCAAGTGGTATTGAGCATGATGTTTCTGGATTAAGCATTGAAGCAAATACCCTTAAAGCATTGGTGACGGATTTAATGCAAGAATCTGCACAAATTAGTCTTCAACTTGCTGGAGCAAACGGCTATAGATTAGATCATATCGCCGGAAGATCTGTGGTAGATAGTAGGCCATTCCAAATTTTTGAAGGCTCAAATGAAATGCTTTATTCTCAGATTGCTGAAGGGGTATTAAAGTTAATGCGAAAAGCAAAAGAAACAAATTTATATGAATTCTTAAAAGGCTACAGCAATGCTAATTTAAGTGCTCCATATTTCCAAAATCAATTGAATTTTAGTTTAGAAACTGGACTAAACCAAAGAGATATGGTTACTTTGGGAAGAATGATCGCTCGTGTTATCAGCTTCCAGTTTGTTCTGCAAATTAATGGATTTAACTCAGAGCTAGTGGAAATTACACGTCAACATATTTTAATGGACCTAACGATGTTCCAAGGTCAGTTTGCAAGCCGAAACATTGCGAACCCACTTGTAGAATATAATGACAATTCAGATTGGATGAGTTTCCTATCTTAAAGATTGGTTCTTATATAATATAACAAGAAGGCTATTAAAATTTTAATAGCCTTCTTTGTTAATGTACCTTTTCATATTTGGAATGTAATTTCCAAAAATGCTCGATTTCATTCAATTGGAATTTTTTCTCTTTCCAATCATTCAAAATTAATTTGATCTCTTTTCCATCAACATGGAAACGCCCGAAAAATATTTCATTCAAATTCATGTAAAATCCAATGTTATCTTGAAGGGTATGAAGGATTTCGACTTTTACTTTTTCAAAAAATAAAATTGAAGATTCCTCAAAATTAAAATCAATAGGATTAGGGATCAATGAATTGTTTTCAATAGCTAATAAATTAGCATTATAAATGTTGGGCATATAAAATGTGGGGAAATCATTGATTTCAAAATTCTCGGGATTTTCTTGGATATAGGATTTACTTAAAAATGGAATCTCTAATAAATTTTTGGTGTTAACCTTTTCCGAACCTTCCTTAAAATAATCTTCGAAATTCAATATTTCATTTACTGTAAGTTTTTTTTCTAGTAAACTAGAAATGGGAATGCCAAAATATTTAGCCATTTGAAGTATAACAGAAATCTTTGGCTCAGCACGAAATTCTTCGTATGATGAAATATTTCCTCTAGTAAGGTTAAATAGGTCTGCAAATGCTTGTTGGCTTAAACCTTTGACCGTTCTGAGTTTTTTAATATTTGATCCAATTTGCGTCATTACTAAAAATTTTTTGTCTTAAAATGCAAAAATAATTTGCAAAAATAGTTTGCAATAATTATTTTTATGCAAACATTATTAGCAAATATATAAAATTATTAGCCAATGCCATTTGCAAAAGTTGAAAAATACTTATCCGATGTTGGATATAGGGTTGTAACCAGAAATAGAAAGGAGGGATTTTTCATCGTCGAAAGCGAAGATGAAGGAATCCGAAACCTCATTATTGGTGTTACTCCGCCGATTATAATTTTCGAACAATTTCTATTTTCTCTCCATAAAGACAACATGGAAATTTTCAAAACTCTATTAATAAAAACAGAGATATTATTCATGGAGGATTTGCTTTAACTGAAGATGGTAAGAATGTTCTATTTCGATATACGCTTCAAGTACATAATCTGGATCAGAATGAATTCGGGGCAGCATTAAATTCACTTTCTTTTTTGTTGAGTGAATATTATGAACAAATTATTCAATTTTCAAACCAAAAGTAATCATGAATATTTTTAAAAGATTATTAAAAATTGGACAAGCAGAAATCCATGCATTAGTAGAAAAAATGGAAGATCCAATTTCTTTAACAGAACAGGGATTGAAGATATGAAGGCACAACTTTCAGAAACCAAAGAAGCCTACATAATTGCGAAAGCATTGGTCATTAAAAGGGAAAATGCTATCAAGGATAAACAGCTAGGGGCTCAAGACTATGAAAGAAAAGCCCATTTGATTTTAAATAAGGTTAAAACTAATGAATTGTCGATTGAGAGAGCTGAGAAATTAGCACTTGAAGCATTAGAACTTAAAAGCAATTTGTTACTTGAAGTTAAGTCAATCGAAAATGAAGTGTTAATTCACAAGGAATTGGTTGATGAAATTAACAATAAAATTGAAGTGTTGAAATTTAATATCACTAATTGGGAAAAAGAATTGACATCTTTAAAAGCCAAAAGTAGAATTATTTCTGCCTCTGAGTTTGCTAACCGTCAGATCGCCAATATTGACTCGAACAGTACAATTGATATGCTAAAAAAAATGAAAGCAAAAATTGAAGATGAAAATGCTGTGAATGAAGCTTTGAATCAAATTGTTCAAGATAAAATAGATAAAGATATTGATTTAGCTCTAAAAGAAGATAGTAATTCAAAAACCGAATTATTGGAACTAAAAAAAAGATTGGGGTTAGAATAAGCACCATCAATAAAACTATTAAAACCAATTACTAATGACTGAAATTATTAACCTTTTGTTCAATCCCTTGCCAAATGCAATTATGACAGTGTTAACTGGTCTATCATTGCTTTATTGGTTGTTCACAATGCTGATGGGTGATGGGTTTGATTTTGGACCGGATGCTGATATCCAGATCGAAGGGGCCGATATCCAAGATGTAGAACTAAATGTCGATCAAGAATTGGACTCTGAAATAAGTCATGAACCTTCTTTTTTTTCGAAAGCGATGGATTTTATTTACGTAGGTAAAGCCCCGTTAATGGTAATTGTCACCATGTTCAAATTTATCAGTTGGATTTTAACTATAGTATCCTCGATAATCCTCAATTTAACTGCTTACGGTTGGAAATCAGTTTTAATATTGGTTCCAATATTTATCCTTAGTTTTTTATTGCTTCATTTTGTCGCAAAGCCAGTAGTCAAACTGTATAAAAATGTTGGATATATGGGAGAGGAAGCAAGAGAATTTATTGGCCGCGAAGGAAAGATGAGGTCATCTATTCAAGGGGATCAATTGGGATCGGTAGAAATAATCATACAATCTGATGTATTAAGATTAAATGTAAAAAGCCTAAATGGCGAGCCTTTAAATTACGGAGATGATGTATTGATCATTAACGAAGATGCTGGCAAGAAATTCTATATCGTACAAAAGGATATTAATCTAAATAATATTTAACCTAATTTTTAAAATTATATTTTATGAGCAAGACGTTGTTATTTGTAGATGGCATAACAGGAGTAGTGTTAATTGCTATTGGAGCCATTGTTTTTATAATCTTCGCATTTTTTGTGATACTCAGTATGTTTTACAAGAAAATTCCTCAGGGAAAAGCGATTGTAAGATCTGGTGTAGGAGGTACAAAGGTTGCCTTCAATAAAGGAATGTATGTAATTCCGGTATTCCATAAAATGGAAATTATGGATATATCCGTTAAGAAAATTGAAATCAATAGAATGCAGGGAGATGGGTTGATCTGTAAGGACAATATCCGTGCAGATATAAAAGTAGCATTCTTCGTCAGGGTAAATAAGTCTGTAGATGATGTTATTAATGTTGCACAGAATTTAGGCTGTGACAGAGCTTCTGATCCAGAAACTTTGAAAAGTATCTTCGAAGCTAAATTTTCTGAAGCATTGAAAACCGTAGGCAAGAAATTTGATTTTACCGAATTATATGAGGCACGTCGTGAATTCAGAGATGAAATCTTGAATATCATCGGAACAGATTTAAATGGATATATCTTGGATGACTGTGCTATTGATTATCTCGAACAGACCGAACTGAAGTTCTTAAGTACTGAGAACATTTTAGATTCTGAAGGGATCAAAAAGATTACAGAATTGACAGCTAGGCAAAACATGAATGCTAACTTAATTCGTCGAGAAGAAGAGAAAGTTATCAAAAAGCAAGATGTTGAGGCTAGAGAAGCAATTTTGGAATTAGAAAGACAATTAGCTGAGAAGGAAGAGAAACAGCGTCGTGAAGTCGACAATATCAAAGCTCGCGAAGAGGCTGAAATTGTAAAGGTTCGTGAAGAGGAGCGTTTGAAGTCAGAAACTGTTAGAATTTCAACTGAAGAAGCATTGGCTATTCAAGAAGAGAACAAGTTAAGACAAATCATTATTGCAGAAAAGAGCAAATTACGAACTGATGCGGTAGAAACTGAAAGAGTGGAGAAAGATCGCGCTTTGGAAGCTACTGAAAGGGAGCGTATTGTTGCATTGGCACAAATAGACAAGCAACGTTCTATAGAAACCGAACAGAAGAGCATTCAGGGAGTTATTAAGGAAAGAGTTCAATTGGAGAAGGGGGTTATTGAAGAGCAACAAGCTGTCAAGGATATTGAGGTGTTCCGTGATGTGGAGAGAAAGAAACAGGCAGGTGTTATAGCAGCATCTCAGGAGGCAGAGGAGCGTCTAATTGCTACAGTGAAAGCTGCTGAAGCAGCTAAAATTGCGGCTGAACAAGAAGCTGAGAAAAAAGTTATTGATGCCGAAGCGGCACGTAAAATTGCAGAGAAGAAAGCACAAGAGTTATTGATAGATGCTGAAGCGAAAAAAGAGGCTTCATCAAAAGAAGCTGAAGCAAGAAAAATCATTGCTGAAGCTCAAGCGAAGGAAGAAGCTGCAATTGGATTGTCAGAAGCTGAAGTAATGGTAGCAAAAGCAGAAGCACAAGAAATTCAAGGAACCAAAGAAGCTTCTGTTATCGAGAAAAAAGCTGAAGCATTACGTAAAGAAGGTTTAGCTGAGGCTGAAGTAGTTCGTGAAAAAGCACTAGCTGAAGCAAAAGGAATCGAAGAAAAAGCTGCGGCAATGAAACAACTGGATAGTGTGGGCAAAGAACACGAAGAATTCAAATTGCACTTACAGAAAGAGCGCGATATTGATCTAGCTCAAATTAATATCCAAAAAGATATTGCAAATGCTCAATCAGCAGTATTGGCCGAAGCCTTGAAATCTGCTAAGATTGACATCGTTGGTGGAGAAACTATGTTCTTTGAGAATATCGTGCGTCAAGTTTCTAATGCTAAAGGTTTTGACCATTTGATTAATAATTCAACACATGCAACTGATATTAAGAATTCCCTGATTGGTGAAGATGGGAATGGTGATTTAGGGGAGAAAATAAAATCCTTAGCAGACAAATATGGTGTTTCATCAAATGATATTAAGAATTTAACGATTTCTGCAGCACTAGTAAAACTGCAAAATGCAGCTACAGCAAAGGAAGATGTTGAAGATTCTAATTTTATCAATTCATTATTTGGAATGGCAAAAAATCTAGGGATTTCTAACAAGAAAATCAATTTATAGCTCAGTTTATTGACGGATGGTAGAGAACAATGAAACTTTAGACGCTGGAGCGTACGAAATTATTAAAAAGCGTTTATCAACGCAGAAGGAAACACTTACAAGGAAACTGAATGAACTCAATAATGCCCGTAAAGAAGTTTTCAATTCTACAAATTTCGTGCTTAAAGCGAACCAAAGGATTACAACTGAAAATAACTGCGTTGCCAGAGGTATTCATGCCTTAGACAATATCTGTATTTTTGGGTATAATGTTCACTTTGGATTAAGGACAGAGATCAAATTAGAAGATGTATTCAGTATCTATCAATATGAAGAGGGTCAGTTTATTCCTCAACCTTTAAACCTAATTGAGGATGCGAATTTCTTGAATGACTATCAAAATCTTTATAAGTATTATCGAGATTCTATCTTTTCAAAATTCCGGAGAACAGAGAACTATATTTATTTTATTTTTCAAACCAGCAAAAATCCTGAAGATCTTAAGGCTTTCAAGTGGTTGATAAAAGATGGAAAACTGATTTATGAAAATGATCGCAGTATTCATGAAGTCAAAACACCGATTCAATTTGAGTTTGATTGGGTAAAAACAAACCTGGAGGACAGGAGGCTTGGTAAATTTCCACATATCTCTATTCTAGACAAGGTTTTTATTGAAGCATTGCATGGCGATATTACTTTTAAAATCGAAGATAATACGGATTCAGGCAAAGGAATATATTCAGAGAAAGTTTTTAATACTGATCAGCAATTAGATGATGCAGAATATTATTATGCCGATTTAGGAAATCTAATAGCCATTAGAATAAAACCATATCAAGAGGATTTTAGAGCTTACATATTCAACCTGCGGACCAAAGAAGTTGTAAATATTAAATCCTTAAATAATTCAGTTGTTCTACTTCCGGATAATCAAGGAGTAATTTTTTCAAACGGGTATTACCTTCAAAATGGTTCTTATAAAATATTTGACAGTTTATTGGAAAATGTAACTTTCCTCAAAAAAGTTGCATCTCCTAATGGGGAGGATTATCTATATGTTTATTGTCATGTAGAGTCTAATACCTATATTTTGATGTCTTATAATATCATTCAACAAGTTGTTGAAACTCCGATAATTTGTAATGGATTTACAATATTCAAAAATGGAGATTTAATTTATTTTAGAACTGAGGCTGAAGCTACTAGACATCATCAGGTTCAAATTTGGGATACTCCTTATGCTACTATTTTTGAGGAAAAAGAAGAAAAACAGGATGATCCCGTCTATAAAGTTGGGAATAGACAAATCGTTCAAGCAATGGCCGAATCCCAAGAGGTTATCCAATTAATCAATAAGGAGGATAGTTATGAAGGGTTGTATGAAGACATTCAAAAGAAGACTAGGTCAATAATAGACAGTTATTTCTGGATAAATAATACTGAACTCAATAATTTAGGTGAATCGCTGCAACAAATTGAAGAAATTGCCAATTCAGCTATTGATGAGTTCGTTAAAGTCCAATCTCAAAGGAAGTTTGCGGTAGAACAGGTCGAACATTCAAATAAGAAACTAGTCAACCTCAATTTTCAGATTAACAGTACCCAAATTGAAAATTTAGAACAATTAGTGCATCAACTTGCTGAGGCTAGAAGTTTGCAAGGGGAAGTCATTGATCTGAAAAATGTAAGATATGTTAATGTTGATTCCGTCGATAAACTTTTGGAAGAGTTAAAAAATATTACAGCCAATCTTTCAGACAAAACAATCGAATATCTACTAAAGGATGAAGCTTTAAATATTTATGAACAAAAAGTTCTTGAACAAAAAGAAAGCGTTGAAAAAATTGAAAAAGTTTTCGATTCCAAAGTAATTGAGGAAAGAAATATAGAAATTTCTGCAGAGCTGGAGTTGCTGATTGATATTTTAAATAGTTTAAAAATCAATGACTCTACTCAAACAACGAAGATTGTCGAAAAGATTTCATTGATTTTCTCTTCATTGAATGAAGTTAAAGCTCAATTGACCAGAAAATTAGACTCTTTAAAGAGTACTGAAGCAGTAGCAGAATTTTCCGCACAATTAAGGTTGTTGGAACAGTCTGTGACTAATTTTTTAGAACTTTCAACAACAGAAGATAAAGTAGATGAATATTATACCAAGATTATTGTTCAATTAGAAGAGATTGAAAGTAAATTTTCGGATTTTACAGATTTTGTACTGAAGATTTCTGAAAAGAGAGATGAAATAATCAAAGCATTCAACTCAAGAAGAGAGCAAATATTAGAGCAGGTCAACAAACGTTCAGCTTCTTTAGAGCAAATAGGGTTGAGGGTTTTGAAAAATATCGAGAATAAAGCTGGAACCTTTAAATCTAGAGAAGAAATACTAAGCTTTTATGCTTCAGACCTAATGATTGATAAAATCCGACAGCTGGTTACTCAGCTGAGAGAAATTTCAGATGTGTCTAAAGCAGAGAACTTAGAGAATTTGCTGAAAAAATCTCAAGAAGATGCGCTAAGAGTGCTGAGGGATAAAAGTGAGTTGTTTGTAGATGGTGAAAATGTTATTTCTTTAGGCAAACATAAATTTTCAGTAAATAAACAGGCGTTGAACCTTACTTTGGTAAGAAGGAATAACGAATTATTCTTCCATCTCACTGGAACTAGCTTTTATCAAAAGGTCAAATCTGAAGAGTTATTGAACTACCAAGATATATGGGAACAAGAACTTGTCTCAGAAAACAACGAGGTTTATAGAAGCGAATATTTAGCTTATAAAACTTTATTGGAAGCAGATAATCTTGATTTTAATGCTGAATCTTTCATTAATCAAACAGCAGAAAAAAACTATTCCGAGAATTATGTGAAAGGAGTTCATAATTATGATGCCCTATTGATATTTGAAGATTTAAAGCAGGTTCATGATAAATTGGAACTTTTGAGGTATGATTCCAATTTAAGAGCTACAGCGCAATTATTTTGGCATAGCCTGCAATCCAATGAACAAAAGAGGCTTTCTTCTATGGTTCAGACAATGGCATCCGTGTTGAAATTTTTCCCAACTTCACAAGAATATAAATCAGTTGTCAAAGAAATTGAAAATTCTCTTGTTAAGTGGATACCTACAGTACCTTTAGGCAATTTTAATACGAATGATGCTGCTAATTATCTTTTTCAAACTTTTATAAAATTCAATAAGTTCACCATAAGTGAAAATGCGGATCACCTAAAACAAGAGTTTGTCAGATTTTTGGAAAGTAAAAAGGCAACCCAAGAATTTGAAAAAAATATCAATGAAGAACTATTTAATTGGATCGATAGATTTTATTTAGTCACCAATTGGATTAAAGCCTTCATTGAGGAAACACAGCAAAAAGGTTTATATGAAAGAGTAGTAGAAGAAACAGCAACTTTGTTATTGTTTCCTGAGGATAAATACGAAATTTCGTTTGGAAAAGACCTGCTTGATGTACAGGGCTTAAAAGGAAACCATCCTGTTTTAAAACAAGGTCATTTGCAAATTGGGTATCATGATTTTATGAAAAAAATGAATGACTTTGTTGAAAATAAGGTTCCAAATTTTAATTCATTTAATATGATAAAAGATTCGATTATCAAGAATTATAACAAAGAGTTAAAAGTAAATGAGCTAGAACCTAAGGTCTTAACATCATTTGTTCGAAATAAACTGATTAATGAAGTATACTTTCCTTTGATTGGTCGAAATCTGTCAAAACAAATCGGTGAAGCTGGAGATAATAAGCGAACTGCTAGAATGGGCATGCTATTGTTAATTTCTCCACCAGGATATGGTAAAACTACCTTAATGGAATATCTGGCAAAGATTGTTGGATTTCATTTTGTGAAAGTAAATGGCCCTACAATAGGACATTCGATTACATCGATCGATCCGATAGAAGCAAAAACCTCAGGAGCAAGAGAAGAACTGAAAAAAATAAATTTAGCATTTGAAATGGCAGATAATGTGATGTTATATCTGGATGATATTCAACATCTATCCGCTGAGTTTCTTCAGAAATTTATCTCCTTGGCAGATGGACAAAGAAAGATAGATGGAATCTTCGACGGAGAAAGCAAAACATATGATCTGCGTGGCAAACGTTTTTGTGTCGTAATGGCCGGCAACCCGTATACTGAAAGTGGTTCGAAATTTCAAATTCCAGATATGCTTGCCAATAGAGCAGATGTTTACAATCTAGGTGATGTCATTGGAGACACCGAGGATTTATTCAATTTAAGTCTTATCGAAAATGCAGCTATTGAAAACAAATATCTAGAGGTTATAGCTAGCAAATCCTATGATGATTTTTATGCATTAATAGATTATGTGATTTCTGGTAAAGATCAGTTGCCAGATTTAGAAGGGAATTATCAGAAACAAGATATTGACGCCTTTATTGCTGTGATCAATCATGTTTTGAAAATAAGGGATATTGTGGTCAAGGTAAATCAGAACTATATAATGAGTGCTGCTATGCAAGATAGTTATCGTTCAGAACCACCTTTTAAATTACAAGGATCTTATAGAAATATGAATAAGCTCGTAGCCCAAGTTATTCCAATCATGAATAAAAATGAGATTTCCCAATTGATTCTAACACATTACGAAAGCGAGTCACAAACATTGACCGCTGATACTGAAAGTAATTTGTTGAAATTAAAAGAACTCGCTGGACTTATAAATGAAGAAGAATCAAAAAGGTGGAATGACATAAAAGAAATCTTCAAAAAGAACAATAAGCACAATGGAGTAAGCAAAGATAATGCAATGTATACTCAACTTTTGGACTTCAATGATAATTTAGAAGGTATTATTAAAGCTATTAAAAACCTTAAAATGAATTAAATTTCAAATATTAATAAGACAAATTTAATGGGCAAAATCTATTGAGGTTGCCCATTTCTTTTTGGAATTTGATGCCTGTCCTTAAAAGATTGTTTTAAATTTGGTATAAGATTTATCTAAATAAATCTTTCATAATTTTTATTTCGGTCACATGGATAAAGCTATAAGTAACAAAGGAGAAGGCTCCGACACTCCAAAATCAAAACTTGATATTTTTTATAAGGTCGACATCGTGGTTATTGGAGCTGGTCAAGCTGGTTTGTCAGCTGCCTACTATCTTAAGAAAGAAGGAATTGAACCTGGAAAAGGGTTTGTAGTACTTGATGATGAAATCGGAGCAGGAGGAGCGTGGCAACATCGTTGGAATTCACTAACACTCAGCAATGTTAACGGAATTAATGATCTTCCGGGAATGGGATTTTCTGAAGCGGTAAATAAAGATGATAAAGAACTTCAAGCAAATGTAGCCTTGCCTCAGTACTATGAAAAATATGAGAAGACATTTGAATTGCCTGTTATTCGACCTATTCGCGTTAAGGAAGTGACTGAAAAAAATGGAAGATTTTTGATTAAAACTAATGATGTCCAGTTTTCTGCCCGTGGAATTATTAATGCTACCGGTACATGGAAGACCCCTCATTGTCCAAAATATCCCGGTTGGGAAAAATTTAAAGGGCGACAATTGCATACTGGTCAATATATAAACGCAGAAGAGTTTGTCGGTAAGCATGTAATTATCGTTGGAGGTGGAATTTCAGCAGTACAGTTATTAGGGGAAATTTCAAAAGTTACAAAGACAACGTGGGTAACTAGGCGCCCTCCTGATTTTCGGAATTATGAATTTAATCCTGACTTAGGACGTGAAGCTGTAGCCATGGTCGAGGAAAGAGTAAGAGAAGGTTTGCCCCCAAAATCTGTGGTTTCTGTAACGGGATTGCCCATTACTCCAGCAATTCAAGATATGTTGACCAATGGTGTGTTGGATAGAAAGCCAATGTTTCAAGAAATAACCGAAACAGGCGTCAAATGGGAAGATGGTACTAAAGTAGAAGCAGACGTGATTTTTTGGAATACCGGTTTTAGACATTCATTGGACCATCTTAAATCATTGGATTTAGTGAATGATCTTGAAGGAATAGAGATGTCAGGGAAGTTGGCAACTCAGGTAAAAAAAGATCCCAGAATCCATTTGACCGGGTATGGTCCATCAGCGTCCACAATCGGTGCCAACAGGGCAGGAAGAGTAGCAGCTAGAGAGTTGATCGAAACCTTAAACTTATTGAAATAACCTAATAGTAGTGAAAGTTGTAATTTTTTTAATGCATTATATCAGACTGAAATTTTAAGTTGCATATTTGTTTTTAAGTTTACATTTGCTAAATTGGATTAGCGAAACCTAAAACACTCTAAAATTTAATAAACTCAAATATGATCAAACATTGTTTTTCCAAGATTTATCTTCTGCTTATTTTGGTAGTAGTGATAAGTTCTTGCCAACAAAAACGTCCCGGAAAACCGAGGGTTCTTGTCTTCAGTAAAACCGCCGGTTTTCACCACAATTCCATAAATCAAGGGAATGCGGCAATTCAAAAATTAGGTCTTGAAAATAATTTTGATGTAGATACCACTTCAAATGCCGATAGGTTTGTTGAAGATTCTCTAAAAAATTATTCTGCGGTGATATTCTTAAATACTTCTGGTGATGTTTTAAACAATTATCAAGAAGCCGACTTTGAAAGATATATTCAAGCAGGAGGAGGTTATGTAGGAATTCATTCAGCAGCTGATTCAGAAGTTGATTGGGGTTGGTATAATCGATTGGTAGGTGGATATTTTGGATCAGAACCTGTATTGAAAAAGGCAACTTTATCAATTGCTGATAAATCTCACCCTGCTACTAAAGGTATGGACGATACTTGGGAAATCACCGACGAATGGTACACCTTTAAAAAATTATACGAACCAGTTAAGGTATTAATGACGGTTGACAAATCTGTTTTCAATAGTCCAGAGGTTGAGAAAACTCCTGTTGCTTGGTACCATGATTATGATGGCGGCAGATCTTTTTACACTAGTCTTGGACATGAGGAAGGAATTTATTCAGATCCTAAATTCTTGAAGCATTTGTTGGGCGGTATAGAATATGCCATTGGCAAAAACTATGTTTCAGATTATAAAAAGGCAACTACCAAGCAAGTTCCTGCAGCTGATCAGTTTAAAAAGGTAACTATGGTTGAGGGAGAATTCTTTGAGCCAACAGAAATGGCTATCCTACCTAATTTAGATATCTTGGTTGCTCAACGTCGTGGTGAATTATTGCTTTTTAATAAAGCTACAAATTCAGTATCACAAGTAGGTTTATTGGATGTATACCATAAAACAGAAGTTCCTAATGTAAATGCTGAAGAAGGATTTATGGGATTGACGATTGATCCAGATTTTGAAAAAAACAATTATATCTATGCTTTTTATAGTCCTAAAGATACTTCCGTAAACAGATTGTCAAGGTTTGTGTTCAAAGACAATAAATTGGATATGGCATCTGAAAAAGTAGTATTACAATTTTATTCTCAACGTGATATCTGCTGCCATACTGGTGGTTCTTTAGCCTTTGGAAAAGATAGAACTTTATTTTTATCGACAGGTGATAATTCAACACCATTTGATGAACCCAATCAAAAATACGTAAGCAATGGTTTCTCTCCAAGGGATTCTAGAGAAGGACATGAACAATATGATGTGCAGAGATCTTCTGGAAATACAAATGACTTGAGAGGAAAGATTTTGAGGATTACTGTGAAGGAAGATGGAACATACGATATCCCGGCAGGAAACTTATTTGCGAAAGGTGAACCTAATACAAAACCAGAGATTTATGTAATGGGTAACAGAAATCCTTATAGAATCTCAATCGACAAGAAAAATGGTTTCTTATATTGGGGTGAAGTTGGTCCAGATGCCAGCAATGATTCAACAGGTCGTGGACCTCGTGGATATGATGAAGTCAATCAAGCTCGCAAGGCAGGGTTTTTCGGATGGCCGTATTTTGTAGGAAATAATTATGCTTACAATGCCTACAATTATGAAACTGGTGAAACTGGCGCAGCATATGATCCCAAAAAACCAATTAACGACTCGAGAAATAATACTGGTAAGAAAGAGCTTCCAGAGGCAATGCCTGCATTTATTTGGGTATCCTTATGGTGAATCTGTTGATTTCCCGCAAGTAGGATCCGGAGGTAGAAATGCCATGGCAGGCCCAATTTATTACACAGATTTATTTCCAACGGAAACCCGTTATCCAGATTATTATGATGGAAAATTAATCGTTTATGATTGGATTCGTGGGATGGATTAAAGCTGTAACGATGTTGCCAAAAACGGTGATTTTGATAAGATGGAGCCGTTCATGGCAGGCACTAAGTTTAATAGCCCTATTGATATGGAGGTTGGTCCTGATGGTAAAATATATGTTTTAGAATATGGTAGTGGTTGGTTTAGGCAAAAATCCAGACGCTGCAATTTCTAGAATTGATTATAATCCAAATACTGCTGGTGATTCAAACGCAAAAACTGGAGAACAGTCTACAGGAGCTGCAGGCCCAATTGGTCACCAACAAGGAACTAAACCTAAAGGAGAAAGCTTAATTGAGGCATCTGACTGTAAATCTTGTCATGCCTTGGATAAAAAATCCGTAGGTCCGTCCTATAAACAAGTTGCTGAACATTATAAAGACAATAAAGACGCCCAAAAGATTCTTATGGATAAAATTAAGAATGGTGGTAGTGGCGTATGGGGAGAAGTAGCAATGGCAGCTCACCCGAATATTAAAGATGATGATTTAAGTGAAATGGTCAAATGGATCCTATCACAAAATAAATTTTAAATAAAGGGAATTTTTAGGCGTGACTGTAAAAGGTCACGCCTTTTTTAATTTTATATCTACCTTAAAATTTGTTTTCTAAACTCACAGTTATTTTTATTCTATTTATTAAATCCTATTTCTAAATAGATTCTTCTTTAACACTAAAATAGCTTAAGGAGAAACTTTTTTTAACTACCCAATTTTATTATGATTAATTTTTATTGAAATGAAAAATAATTTTAAAACTTATTAGCAATATTAAGGTATTACTTAATAAAATAAGATGTTATAACATGATATATAATTATCTTGCAGGCTTATTAATCTACCTGATAACATATGACTACCTCAATGGTCCCAGAAAATGAATTAGAACGTTTAAACATACTTTATTCGTTTGGATTGATCGGACTAGGTAAAATGCCTGAGCTTGATGTATTTGCTGAAATAGCCTGCCGTATTACTGAATGCCCTACATCCATAATAGCCATTATGGAGAAAGATAGCCAAAGAATTCAAAGTTGTATAGGGATCGACCTAGATATGGTAGACCGTAAAAATACAGTCTGTCAATACACTTTAATGGGTAGCAATCCATTGATGATAAAAGATACATTTGAGGATCCTAGAACATCTTCAAATCCTTTGATCCAAGCAGGTCATATTAGGTTTTATGCCGGTGTTCCGCTATTAGATGACAGAGGATATGCTTTAGGTACTTTATGTGTTGTCGATTACCATTCCAATATACTAACAGATACTCAGCTGACAGAATTAGAAAAATTAGCACAAGCTGTTGTCACAGTTTTATTGGCAAAAAGAAAACAAAATCAAGCTAGTTATTTTAAGGAAATCCTTTCTGTTACCCAGAATATGATCTGTGTATTAAATGAAGATTTCTCAATAAAAGAAATTAGTCCAGCATTTGCAGATTCCTTTGATAAACCCGTAAAAGATTTATTAGAAGGAGATTTTTTTGAATTACTTAATATAACAGATCAGCAAATCTTAACAAAACTAAAATCTGTTAAAACAAATGCTGATGAAGTGCAGGTGAAAACAGTTTCAATATTAAATGATGACAATAAAATCATTATTGATTGGCACCTAAAACACAATAAAGAAAACAAAGAAATCTTTGCATTCGGTAGAAATATAACCAAAGAAAATGCTGAAAAAATAAAACTAGAAATCTCAGAACGTAAATTCAGAAATTTTTTCGAAAATGGAATTGGCTTAATGAGCATGCATGATCTTGATGGAAATATTCTAGAAGTCAATGAAAAAGGCCGAAAGGCTTTAGGCTATGACCTGGCAGAAGTAACTAGTCTCAATCTGAGGGATCTTGTTCCGGAAGTAAATCAGTACCAAATAAATCCTTACCTAGAAAGAATAGAAACACTAGGAGAAGATAGCGGTATGATGGTCATGAAGCATAAGAACGGAGAGTGGATTTATTGGCTCTACAATAATATGTTAGAGAAAGATCCACAAGGAAGGCAATATGTGGTAAGTACAGCCTTAAATCTTACTGAACGTATTGTGTTAGAAAAAGATTTGTTGACAACGAAGCAAATATTAGAACAAACCAGTGCTGTTGCACAAGTTGGGGGATGGGAAGCAGATTTGGCAAATAATAAAATATTCTGGTCTGGATCAACAAGAAATATTCATGGAGTTAATAAGGATTTTATTCCTACAATGGAAAATGTTTTTTCATTCTTTGATCCAGTGGACAGTGAATTTTTAGCGCAATCCTTCCAAAATGCTGTGAGTACAGGTGAACCATATGATTTTGAACTAAAACTTCATAAACCTAATAACGAAAATATTTGGGTCCGTATAAAAGGAATTCCAGAATTTATAGATGGTAAATGTGACCGAGTATTCGGAATTATTCAAGATATAGATCAAAGTAAAAATCTATACTTAGATTTAGGAATGCAAGAAGCAATGCTTCAAACATTTGTAAACCATGTGCCAGCCTCAGTAGCAATGTTTGGTAACGATATGAATGTCTTGGCACTTAGCCAGCAATGGAAAGATGAATTCAATCAACATAATATTTCAGACAAAAAACATCTGTATGATTTATTTCCAGAGGTTCCTGCTTACAGAAAAGAAATATATAGTAAGGCATTGGAAGGAATCCCTTATAAAAATACAAAATGAGATTATTTCATATTGAAGGAAAAACAAGATCAACACTACCATTGGGAAGTACGGCCTTGGAGGATTTCTGATGAATCTGTAGGCGGTTTTATTATTTTTTTCCAAAATATTACAGATCAAGTTCTTAAAAATGAAGAACTAAAGAACGCTAAGAAACTTGCCGATTTAGCCAGCAAAGCAAAATCTGAGTTCTTGGCAAATATGAGTCATGAAATTCGAACCCCTTTAAACGGCGTGATTGGGTTCTTCAGGACTTACTCCTTAAAACACCACTCAACGAACTTCAAAAAACAATATTTAAAGTATGTTAATGAATCAGGAAATAACCTTTTATCCATCATTAATGATATTTTAGATTTCTCTAAGATTGAATCTGGAAAAATTAGAATTCCATATTGATCGTTACAACCTTTATGAAATTGTCAATCAAGTCATTCACGTAATACTTTATCAAGCCCAAAATAAAGGAATTGAGTTGCTTTTAAATATCGAAAACAGGTATTCCTGCATTTATTTTTATTGATGAAACTAGAATTAAGCAAATCCTTAATCAATCTTCTAGGCAATGCTGTCAAGTTTACTGAGTCTGGAGAAATAGAGCTACGTGTAGCTCAAACCAAAAAAAGATGACGAAAATCTAGGGTTGAAATTTTCAGTCCGAGATACAGGAATTGGAATCCCAGATGAAAAGCAACAAAAAATATTTGATGCCTTTATGCAAGAGGACAGTTCGGTTAGCAAGAAATTCGGAGGAACAGGATTAGGACTTACGATTTCCAATAATATTCTAAAATATATGGGAAGTGAGCTAACTCTCAAAAGTACGGTAAGTGTTGGTTCAGAATTTTCATTTGAGATCGAAGTTGCCATATGAATTACCTTTTCATCCTGAGAACGACCTTGTAATTGACTCTGCATTAATTGTAGATGATAATTCTACCGAATAGACTAATTATTGAGCACATGTTGGGATACAAAGGTGTAGAAACAACGTCTGCAAGCAATGGTTTTGAAGCTATTCAACTGTTGTCAACAGGAAAACGATTTGATGCGATAATTATGGATTATAGAATGCCAATTCTAAATGGCCTGGAAACAATCGCTAAAATCAAAGAATTATTCCAGCAAAATGCTGAGCAATATCCAATTTTTGTATTGAGCACCTCCTCAGAAGATCAACAATACATCAGTTTATTTAGGCAAGAACCCAATTCATATTGTCTGCCAAAACCTATAATATCTGAAGAATTATACCGAATACTCAGCCAGCCAAATCTTGAAATTGCCATTCCAATTGAAGATATAATTGAAGAGAATGAGGATGAACAGCAAATATTTAATGAGGTATACGATGTGTTGATTGCAGATGATAATACAGTCAATATGGCATTAAATATTCGACTAACAGAAGAAATTCTCCCTAATTGTAGAATCGTTAATGTTGAAAATGGTTTTCTTGCAGTTGAAGCTTGTAAGAAAAAGCAATTTGACCTTATTCTAATGGATATCCAAATGCCTGTGATGGATGGATTAGAAGCTACCAAAAAAATTAAATTAATGCCCCCATTTCAGGAAATACCAATTATAGGGATTACGGCAGGTAATGTAAGTGGGTGAAAGAGAAAGGTGTCTTCAAGCAGGCATATCAGAATTCCTAACCAAACCTGTCAAGGCGAAGGACTTTAAGGAAATTGTTCATAAATCTATTATTAAGTCAGTATTTAGTGTGAGTGTTGAAGAATCTGAAAAGCAACATATTGATTTCGATATACTGGATGAAGCAACTGATTATTGATGCAGATTTTAAAAAGGAGTTTGTAGGATTGATTATTCATGAACTTCAATTACAGGAAATGAGCATCAATCAAGTGATTGAAGAGCAAGACACAGATCTTCTAAAACGAACTTTACACAAATTAAAAGGCACATCTAGTACTTTCTGGACTTGTAGAGCTCAATCAAATGGTCCTTCAAATGGATAATGAATATTCAAATGAAATCCCAGTACCGGAAAAATTGAAGGATCTATTAAATGAAATTGAAATTTTACTCAAATTATTAAACGAAATAAAGTAATATATAATGCTGGTTTTAATAGCTGAAGATGATGAATTAATACTCAAAACTATTGAGCATAAACTTAAAAAAGAAGGGTTGAAGTTAGATTAACTCGAAATGGACAAGAGGCAATGGAACTTTTGAAATCAGAAAACTTTGATCTTCTAATTAGTGATATTATGATGCCATTTGCTTCCGGAATTGAAATCCTGGCTGAACTCAAAAATTTGCAGAAAAAAATGCCAGTATTGATGCTATCAAGCATGGGGCAAGAAGAAATAATCCTAGAAGCATTTGATTTAGGTGCCGCTGATTTTATGGTCAAGCCATTCAGTCCAAATGAACTCATTATTAGGATCAATCGCTTGTTGAGAAAATAAAACATGGAAAGAATGTTGACTCTTCATGAATTAACATTAGGAATCCAACTTGTTTTGATTCTCGTATTTTTGTTTATCCTAATATTATTGATTTACAGTTTTAAGAAATACAAAACAGAAGCAAATCGTCAGGTTTGGAAGGATAAAATAGACAAATATCTCATGGAGGTAATTGTTGATGGTAAACCCAATGATATTTCAATCTCTGAAGAATTAATTTCATTATGTAAAAGAGAAAGTTTCAGGAGATTCTTTCTAAGCCAATTAATTGGATCGGAAAGAAAATTTTCTGGAGCTGCAGCAGCTGTCCTTAAATCTGTTTTCTACACTTATAATTTGGATAAAGAAGCATATGTGCTTTTAAGAAGTAATCAATCTTATCTGATCGCAAGAGGTATACAAGCCCTTACCATTATGAATGTTATGGATGCCCTCCCAGAAATCAAAACAAAGTTGAATCATCATAGTAATTTAGTAATTCGAGAAGTTCAATACTCATTGGTTCATTTCTTAGGTTTTGAAGGATTAGCTTTCTTGAATAATACGTCGATTTTGATATCAGATTGGCAGCAGCTTCGATTATTAAATTCAATTAAATCATTGCCAATTGGAGCAAATGTAAATATTAAATCGTGGCTGTATTCAGGGAATGTCAGCACAAAATTGTTTGCTCTAAAACTCCTCCGAAAATTTCAAGTTTTTGAAATTCATGATGAATTGATAGCATTCCTGGAAAATGTTATTATACAGGTTCAAACCGAGACTGTCAAAACTCTATTTACCATTGAATCTGGTGAAACCACAAGTCTATTAGTTAATAATTTCCAAAAATTTGCAGAAAAAACTCAAATAGAAATTATTAAAGGATTAGGAAAAAATAGAGCGCTAGATCAAATAGACTTTTTGAAATCCCAATTAGAATATCATCCAATAAAACAGATAAAGGTCCACGCTGCAGAAGCCCTATCTTTACTCGGAGAAGAAAACTATTTAATCGGACTAAGCCGTAACTTGGATCATGCTGACCCAACTTTATTAGTTCTTAACCACGCATTGCAAACTAGGTTATGAACGAAGTAGTACTCAAAATATATGAAATAATTATCTGGCTATATTTAATTTATTCGGCCGGAATATTTGGCGTATATAGCTGGATAGCCTTATTCTCCTATGGTGCTGTATTGCGGTACAAACATGGTAATATCTATACGGATTATTCCATTATTGCTTCAAATCCAAATGCTCCAAGTTTCAGTTTGATAGCTCCGGCATATAATGAAGGTAAAACAATAGTTGAGAATGTTAGGTCATTACTATCCATATATTATCATAAACTAGAAATAATCATTGTTAATGATGGCTCTAAGGACGATACTATTGATCGTCTTATTGAGGCATATCAGTTAGAAAAAGTTTCCTACATTATTCCAGGAAATCTTCCGACTAAGGAAGTTCGGAATGTTTATAAAAGTAAAAATCCCGCATTTAAAAAGCTTATAATAGTAGACAAGGTCAACGGTGGTAAAGCTGATGCACTCAATGTTGGAATCAACATTTCGAAGAGCGATTATATTGTTTGCATTGATGTAGATTGCATTATTGAACAGGATGCCATTCTGAAATTGGCCAAACCGTTTATGGAACAGACCGATAAACGCCTGATAGCATGTGGCGGAGCTATTCGTTTGGCCAATAACTGTAGAGTTGAAAATGGGAAAATAACAGAGGTCAATCTTCCAAAATCTTGGTTGGGAAGGAGCCAGGCATTGGAATATATCAGAGCATTTGTTTTGGGCCGAATGGCATGGTCAAGGGCGAGCGGTTTGATACTGATTTCTGGAGCTTTTGGAGCCTTTGACAAAGAGATAGTATTAGAAGCAGGAGGATATGATCCCAAAACAGTAGGAGAGGATATGGAACTCGTAGTTAGAATGAGAAGGTATATGGTCGAGCATAAAATTCCACACCGTGTTATAACCATACCTGATCCTTTATGTTGGACCGAGGTACCCGAAGATAACGAAATCTTGAAAAAACAAAGAAATCGATGGATGCGCGGTACAATGGAAACCCTCTGGAAACACAGAAAACTGATGTTTAATCCTAAATATGGAAAATTAGGAATGATCAGTTTGCCCTATTGGTTTTTCTTTGAATTTTTAGGACCTCTAGTTGAATTTTCCGGTTATATAATCTTCTGGATTTTTGTTCTTTTGGGATTGTTAAATTGGCAGTTTTTCTTCGCTTTATTGGCATTGGTGTTATTTTCAAGTGTTCTGTATTCTACCTATGCTATATGCGTCGATTTAGTAAGTCATCAGGTATATACTAAACGCAAAGACTTAACCAAACTTATTATTACAGCTGTAATAGAACCTTTTTATTTCCATCCTATAGTTACTTGGGCAGGCATTAAAGGAATGAAAGATTATTTTGGTAAAAACCATGCTTGGGGGGATATGCAACGCAAAGGGTTTGACCAACAAACAGATGAAACAATTAAAGAAACTCTTATTAGAAGATGCAAATTACTATTAAATGATTTCAGCCCAATTGCATCAATATATCTTATAATCTTATTTGCAATAAGTATAATTGAATGGTTTGTTTATAATCAAAATATTGATCAGTTTCAAGGTATAGGCTCCCTGATTGCTTTGGTATGCAATAACTTCTTATACGGCATAAGCTATCTGCTATTATTCTTCCTTCTGTATTCTTTAGTATCAATAATTAATCAAGTTTTTGCAAAGTTCCTTGTTAGATTTTTAGCTGCTATATTTCTCATTCTTCAAATAGTCTTGGCGTTTTATTTTACAGAATCCCGAAATCTATTGGGAAATGATTTGTTTTATTATTCATGGGAAGAGTTGAATAATATTTTAAAGGCCAGTGGAGTTTTGAATTGGGTGAATATTCTCATGCTATGTTTAGGGTTTTTTAGTATATACTATTTGATAAAAAAGTTTAGCTCAAAATATATAGGAAACATTAAAACTGCCGTATCATTTCTGACACTATCTTTATTAGCTGTAGTGTTTTTGTCGAGTTATGGAGAGCTGAAATTCGGCTCAAAAAAACGATCTTTTAGAAACTGCGGAAAAAAGTAAGTTGGGATTTTTTATCTCTAGTAATCTAGAATCCTTAATAGATGATTATTCAGATAAAATTTTTGAAAATCAGACCAATATTTCCTTTGGTGGTTTGTCTGATGAATATCCATTTCTTTTTGAAAATAAAACCGAGGATATATTAGGTCAATACTTCAATAAAAGCGGCAAAGTACCAAATTTGGTATTAATAATAGTTGAAGGGTTAGTAGATGCATACAGTAATCCTAAAGGATATATTGGAGATTTTACACCTTTCTTAAGTAATCTAAAGGATAGCTCTTTGGTTTGGGAAAATAATTTGAGTTCATCCGGTAGAACATTCGCCGTATTGCCTACTGTATTGGGCTCTTTGCCATTCGGAAATTCAGGATTTTTAGAACTTCCTTCTTATCCAAATCATTTTAATTTAATCAATGTCCTAGCAAAAAATAATTTCAATACGGGATTTGTGTATGGCGGAAATGCTGATTTCGATTTTATGAAAAAATATTTGCAGGAAAGCGGTATTGATGAAATAATTGATCAAAGTTCATTTGACAGTAATTATAGAAAACTGCCAAAAGTGAATGGTGAAAGTTGGGGATTTGAAGACCAAGCCGTAATGGATAAATTAATTGGTTTAGGCGGGTCTGATTCCAAACCTTATTTTAATATCGCCCTGACATTATCCAGTCACAATCCTTTTTTGATTAATGATGAAGCTAAATTTGCGGATATTTTTGATAGAAGAGTCAAAACAATGAAGTTAAATAAGTCGCAGCGGAATTAATATTAAATAATCAAAAGCAACTGATCTCTATTATGAATGTTGATCATGCCATAGAAGAATTTTTTCAAAAATATCGCAAAAGGTCTGACTTTAATGAAACGATTTTTATAATTACCGGTGACCATAGTATGCCAGAAATTCCATTAGAGAGTAAGATAGATCGATATCATGTTCCATTAATTGTCTATTCACCTCTATTAAAAACCAAGAAAAAATTCGATAATATCGTAAGCCACTTTGATATTACTCCAACCATATTGGCTTATTATAAAGAAAACTATAACTTAAAAGTTCCAGCAAAAGTAAATTGGATAGGAAAGGGATTGAATATAGGTGCGAAGAAAAATCCTATTGGAATTCCAATCATGCAAAGTAAATCCCAATTAATAGATTTTGTGTCTGGTAATATCCACATCAATGATGAATCAGCTTTCCAAATTGGTGCAAAATTAGATGAAGAACCGTTAAAAAATCAAGGTGAAGCCAGAAATATATTTGAAAAATTTGATCTATTCAAAAGTATAAATAGACAGTTTAATTCTAAACCAGTCTTAATCCCCGATAGTGTATATCAGAATTTTTTCAATAACTAAAATCTTCTTCTATATCCAATACTTAAATCAAATTGATTATCCTTGATTTCAGGTTTATATTCTACGTTGTAATACGTTCCTGTTATTGAAAATATATTCTTTGATTTGATAGTAAAATTATAATCAAGCCCAGTTTTAAATGTTTTCATCTTATAAGGAGTACCTTCAAAAAGGTTTTCGCGATTTTCTTCAGGACTGATACCTGTACCCAATATAAATCCTAAATAGTCGTCCGATCCTTTTGTATAATACCTAACTGTTCCTGTGTATGAATGTGATATATTATTTTCACCAGGAGTAAGGTACGTTCGAGCATTAAACCAGAAATTCTTATAATATTTTCCGACAGATGCCGTATACATCCAAACATTCTCACTGAACTTCAATTGTCTAAATCCAATTTCAGCTTCAAAGCTTGCAGGTAAATTAGCATATAAGGATGCTCCAGATCTGAATTTTGGAAATATGCCATCGCTATTGGAATACCCCGCACCTAAATACATATAAAACATTCTTGATAGACGTGGATAGGCCTCTAATTCAAATTGAGTTCCGTTTCTGCCAAACTTATTAGCGAAGTTTGTCCTGAAAATAAAAGATCCTACCGAAGTACCTCTCTTATAACTCAAACCGGCAATATGCCAATTGTCTTCAAATTGTTTGTCAAAATACAGCCAATTATAATTAATACCTATCTCATTCATAGAAACCTGGTCCCTTATTCTAATGAGAAGCTTTCGAGCCTCTGTATGCTGAGGGTCAATTTCCAAAATTCTATCGAGTGTAGTCTTAGAACCATTGAAATCTTTATTGACATTTTGAACTTTGGCCTTCAATATCAATAAGTCCAACGAGTTTTGGTCAACGGTCAAACCTTTATTCACTATTCTTGCAGCCTCAGTATTGTTGTCTTCCCAGTATTCCATCGAACCATATGCTAAATAAAAATCAGCGTCTCTAACATCTTTCAATTCAAGTTGCTTAAATACTATTCTAGCAGAATCTGGCTTGTCCATCCATGTATACAATCTTCCTAAAAAGACACTGAGATCAGTATAATCAGGACTTTTTTTCAAAGCTGATTTCACTAAATCTACTGCCACTGGGTAGTTCTTGTTTTCAAAAGCTTCCTTGCGGGCATTTTGAAAAAGCTCATCTGATGTTTAAGGTCGATTCCTTTGAGAATAGAACAAGACTGTGAAGGGTAAACAAAAATGTTAAACCAAATAGTAGTGTAGATTTTAAATTCATAAGTAGATAGATGCTACAGGCCTCAAAGGTAAGCTGTTTTCATCAATTTAAAACAATACTTAGGAATTTTATCTGTTAAAACACGTTTTTATTTTCTGATATGGATATCCTGTTGCGGAAAAGGAATTTCGATTCCAGCCTTGTCCAAATCTTCTTTACATTGAATGATCAGTTGTTCCTGCATTGCCCAGAAATTTTCATTGGAAGTTGTAACTCGAACAGATAAGTTGATAGCACTATCTCCCAAACTAGTTTACTACCACGTCAGGTGCAGGATCCTTGAATGCAAATTCATTTTTTGAAACCGTATCTAACAGTAAGGATTTCGCCTTCTTTAGATCGGTATCATATCCAACGCCAATATCAAACCAAGTTCTGCGTGTGCCTAATTCTGTGTAGTTTGTGATGTTACTGTTGGAAAGCTCCCCATTAGGAATAATAACTAATTGATTCTGGGGAGTTACCAATTTGGTGTTGAATATATCAATAACTTTTACCGTACCGTCCACTCCCGAAGATGATGATATATAATCGCCAACCCGAAATGGTTTAAATAATAGAATCAATACTCCTCCAGCAAAATTCGAAAGTGAACCTTGCAACGACATACCAATCGCTAAACCAGCAGCACCAATGATTGCGATAAAAGTAGACGTTTTGTACCCCGAGTTGACTGACAACTACAATAAACAAAATGACCTTTAAAATCACATTCACTAAATTCCCAACAAAAGTTCTGATACTTGGATCAACGTCCCTTTTCATGAAAATCTTGTCCAGTAGCTTTCTCAATAGTTTAATCAACCATAAACCAATGAATAAGACTAACATTGCTGAAATCAATGAACTTATAAAAATCGGAGCATAGGCAATTGCACTATCTATGAATTTCTCTAATTTACTCTCTATCCCGTTTAAATCTGGTCCTTGCATAATGATTCAATTATTTATTATTAATAGTTACTTTTTCTTGTGATTTTTCTAGTTCTTTAACAAAGTCTGTACCCCAATAGTGGATGTCGTAATGTTTTATTTGTTCTAATGATCTTTTTAAACGAATACTGGCTTCATCCGGATCAATGACCAATGCTTTCAATAAGGACGAAACCATGTTCACACGGTCATAAGGATTCGTAAAAATCGAGTAGGGGAGTTCTACTGATGCACCAGCAAATTCTGACAGAACCAAAACACCATTCCCATTCAAAAGACCTTGGGTGGCAACATATTCTTTGGCTACTAGGTTCAAACCATCCCTTAAAGGCGTAATCCATGCAATATCACTAACTGCATATTGAATTATGACATCCTCAAATGGCAACGCTTGGAAGAAATATTGAATTGGTGTCCAATCCATCGTAGCATATTTGCCATTGATTTCGCCAATTGCCTGATTTACTTTATCCTGGATCTGATCGTAAATTTTCATGCCCTGAGAAGGGGGAGTACAAACATTGACCAACTCCACCTTTCCTCTATATTCTGGATATTCCTTCAAAAAAGCACCAAAGGCCTTAATCTTTTCCAGCGGTCCTTTGACATAATCAAGCCTTTCAATAGAAACGATTCTCTTTACACCACGCCTTTCTTTATCTTCCTTGAAATGTGAAATCTTCTCCTGAATTTCTTTCTTTTGAAGGATTTTCTCGATCAGATGAAAATTTATGCCTACTGGTTGTGCACCTAGACGGATTTTTCTGCCATCAACCTCAATTAATTTGGTCATTTGTTCCACTCCCAAGGCACTGCTATAAGTCAAAAACTGCTTGGCAACAGATACTTTTTTCAAAACTTTGAATGGAGTATGACTTCGCAATACATCAATAAAGTTCTCAACGTATCTCGGAATATGAAAACTTATAAAATCGCATAATAACAGACTGCCAATAATTTCTCTACGCCAGGGCAGAATGTTAAAGATATCTGCAGCAGGGAAGGCTGTATGATGAAAGAACCCAATTTTAAGATCTGGTCTTAAGGGCTTTAGAAAAGCTGGAACCATCCATAGATTATATTCATGAATCCACACTAAAGCGCCCTCATCAGCTTCCTGAGCAATGCGCTCCGCGAAAATTCGATTGATTTTTAAATAATGTTCCCAATCATCATAATTGAACTTCGCCTTTTCAACAAATGAAAAAATAGTAGGCCAAAATGCTTCCTTGGAAAATACCCTGTAAAATTGATCAATATCTTTTTTGCTCAAGGAAATGGTCGCTGCCATCAAATTTGGATATCTTTCCACATCAACCATTTCATTTTTATAGGGTTCCTTTCCTTCCTGATATACCTCCTCGCCAATCCAAATGCCCGATCTCCCTTTTTCAAATAATCCCAATAATGAAGGTATAATCCCATTCGGACTTTTAGGCTTGCTCCTAATAATCTCACCATTGACCTCAGTCCGCTCGAAGGGTAGTCTATGATAGACCATAACCAATTGATTCTTTGATGTACTAGATTTAGGAATAATTCTTTCCTTTTCTTGATCGATGAATTTCTTGAACAAAGGGTTTTGCATGATACATTCCAAGATTCCACCAGCACCTTTCGACTCTGCTAAGTAAGCCTTTGGATTATCTTTCAGTTCATTCACTAAACCAATCTCAGAACCTCCAACTGCTACCCCATGAAAACCAACTCCATATAAGCTAAGATCATTCAAGGTATCACCAGCAACTAAAACCTCTTCAGGTGATATATGGAGATAATCCGTAAGTTTTAATAATGTACTCCCTTTATTTACATCTTTAGGAAGTAGATCCAAATACTTATCGACAGATGTAATCACATCGCAACCGAATCTTTCTGCAATATCTTTTACTTGGTTCAAGTCAGTATCGCCATTATAGTAATATGAACACCGTCTCTGCTGCGGTACATCTTGATATTGTAATGTGGTAATATCAGCCAAGGCATGTTGAATTATATAAACTGAAGGCCATTTGGCTTCAATTTCACCCTGAATCGGTTCAATAGATTCCAAGGTTCTTCCATTCACCAAAGTAGAACCTACATCCGCAATTATATAATCTGGAGTAGGTATTATTGGATCGTTCAGTAAAGGAATGACTGATTCTAAACCTCTACCAGTTACAAATACCAACTTAATGTCTTTATTCTTTTTTATCGTTTTATATAAGTTTAGACGATCTTCCATTTTTCCACCTAAAAAATGTTCCATCTAAATCTGTTGCCAATAGCATTCTTTTAAGCTCCTTTCTAATAGTATAAATTCTGTCTCCACAGATATGATTAACAAAAAACGATATGCTGTATTTAAGATGGGTAAATGGAGGTTAATAATTACGATAACAGTAGCCCAACTTCCACCGCCTACAACACTTTTATCTTTCAAATTATGTGGATTTCCTAGCAAAAAAACAGGTTATTCTTTTGCTAATTCGTTATTTTCTGAGTTGCAAAGATACGAAAAATTAAACTAATAAGCAAGTTTTAGTATGTTATTTGGAAAATTTAGCCTGTTCCAAACATAAAAAAGGAGACTGAATCATTCAATCTCCTTTTCTAATATATAGTCTATTTTTAGTAATTATCTCGTCTTTATATTAGGTAAACCAATTCTTTTCGCACTAATCTGTCCAGTTATGTCTTCAAATTTTCCACCATAGCTTCCTTGGATTTTTTCATTTTTGTCAGTGACTAAATCGAATTCAAACTTGAAGTTTTCACCATCCCTTGACAATTTTACTGTGCCACCAGCAATTGTTGCAACTTCATCACCTTTATCTTCTTGCCAATAATAGTTTCTCACCAAATAACTGTCGCTAAATGTATTGCCATCCACATCGGTTTCGCCATCAGAAAACCGGTAAGTTCCGCTTTCAATATCTTGATTGGTCGAGTATAAATCTAAATATAAAAAAACAGGAATAATAGGGTCACTTTCAGAGACCAAGTGGAAAATACTGAATTCAATATTGCTATAGCCATCTTCAAAACCATAATCATTGAAGGCACCAATATTAAGGTCATAGGTTTGCCCCTTATAGGTTAATTCATTATTCACCTCCACCTTAGGATCATCATTATCATTATCTTTTGAACATGAGGTCGATCCAATGACTAATAGTGAAAGGATCAGAGTTTGCCAAACTAAATTAAACGGATTTCTTTTCATAAAATGATTTTTTGATTTGATAAGATTTATTGTTAGTGTTAGATATTATCTAAAACGTGGAAAAATATATTTTATGATTATTCTGATTTAAAATACCTAATAATAGGAGGTTTAAAAATAAAAATGGGGCAAATTGAATAATTTACCCCATTTTTATTTTAGAATTTCGAGAGACTATTAAGGTCTATCTATTTCTTTATCGAAATTATAACTTGCAAATCTGCCCGAATCTTTAGGATTGACCAAATCTGATTCTTTTTCACCCCATGGCCATCCTCCAAATTGGGTTCTTCTGTAATCATTAAATGCCTCTTGCAATTCTTTTTCTGAACTCATTACAAATGGTCCGTATGCAAAAACAGGCTCATTTATAGGTTCCCCTTCCAAAATTAAGATCTTAGCTTTTTTATCACCATTTGTAATCACGATTTCTTCATCTCCTGCCAAATCTGCAATGAATCTTTCTTGCATTTTATAATCTTCTACAGATATCGTCGATGTTCCATCATAGAAAAATACAAACCTATTCAATGTTTTTGATACTGCATTCAATTTAAATATCGCTCCTGGTTCCATTTCAACTAAAGCAATCCCAACATGATGTTTTGGATCAATAGCCCAAGAATTTTTTAACGGTTCTTGTGCCTTTACGCCATAGTACTCTCCCAAAATAACTTTCAAATTGATATTCTTTCCATTTTCATCTTGGAATGATCCTCTAGGAATCTTTTCATTCCATAACATTTTATAGTCTGGCTCAGTGAATTTATTTGCCGCAGGCAAGTTCAACCAGATCTGAAACAAACGGAATGGATTGTCATTCTCATCATCAAGCATTGGAAACATCTCTCCATGCAATACTCCTGATCCTGCACTCATCAATTGTACATCACCATTTCCGTAACGTCCTTTAGAACCTTTGGAGTCAAAATGATCCGCAAATCCTTCCTTCTACAATAGTAACAATCTCGAATCCGCGGTGGGGGTGGTGTGGGAAACCTGGAATGGTCTCTCCATGATACATACGCCATTTTGCTTCACGGTCAAAAATCATTACCTAAATTTTTCCCCGCCAACAATGCTGGGTCAGGACCCATTTTACCATTGCCTTTTGGATATTGATCATAATGGTAAGCACCTAAGATATATGGATCTCTAATAGGCATCGGACCTACAACTTTAGTTATATTTTTTATTTTCATAGCTTTGTTTTTAATTTATTCTATATGAACAAATGGCACACCAAAAGTGTTTATTTGTCAGTGAGTTACCTATTGGTAACCTAGTTACCTTGGAGTAACGTTTCGTTTAAATGAAATGAATAGCTATCTAGAAAATTCTCCTCTTGCTCCAATAAAAAATTATTTGAAGTGTTTGTCAGTAAAATTGAGGTAACAGTACCAATCGTATGCATTTACGTCATGTATCCCGGCACGAATATGATAACCAATGTCATGATAAATTGGCTTATGAACCTCCGGTGCTGTATCACTATTAAAGCCTTTTTTCTTATATAAAGCATAAACTGGGCTAGCATGATAAGCCGCTAGATATTCCCCTTTTGGATCTGCCCAGCGATCTTCCTCTGCACTAGCAACATATAAAGGTCTAGGTGCAATCAATGCCAATAGCATATGTTGATCAAATGGCATTCCTTTTCCTTATGATGATAGGCATTATAGTTTTTGGCAAACCCAAGCAGGTTTGATACTGCTGACAATTGCGATTGTTTCGCCAAATTCTCTTTTAGAGAGCGCAGCACCCCCTTCACCAGAATTATTGGAAATGACCAAGCTGAAACCTTGGATCTAGTGCCCCAGCCCATAATGCAGCCTTCCCTTGACGGGAATGTCCCAATAGAGCAATCTTTTTTATATCAATTTCAGGCAATGTTTGCAGATAATCAACGATCCGTGATGATCCCCATGCCCATGCGCCAATCGCCTCCCAATTGTCACCGAGATCTTGACTATCTTCATAATCCGAAAATAAAGCTGCGATGCTCTGATCTTTGAACCCTTCTTTATCAGGAAAAATATCATTGGTAACACATAGTTGCTACGCCATAACCCCGCTTGATAATCTGTTCATAATCCCAACGGCCAGATTGGACACCTCTAATCCAATCTTGATGGGTAGAATCCCGAACCAATTTGAAGTTATCGCTATATATTATGCTGGAGTCATTCAAAGTACTGTGATTTCCTTTAAAATTATAGCCGACAAATATTGGAACTTTTCCTTTGACATGATTAGGTAACATTAATAATAAAAGCGCATTGACAGCTTTTCCATTTTTGGAGAAAGTCATTTTTACCTGGCGTAAAGTTGCTTTTCCATCCAGTGCACCTTTGTTCTCAGTCAGTAATTCATAAGTTACTGGAATTTCCTCTGTGGGAGTTCTGCCATACATTTGAGAACTGAATATTTCAAGTATTTCAGGTCGTCGAATTGTCTCCCATTTTCGTCTATTATTGATAGTTTCTCCTGAATTGGAAACCAAAACATTAGGTAGTGAATATTTAGGAAACCAAGGACTCATCGTAGTTCACGTTCTGCTGACCATAACAAATTTGAAATGAAAGAAAAAATATAATTGAAAAGATTAAGTTTGATTTCATCTTCTCCATAATTTAAGGTGTAGGAATAGGTTATCTGTTAAATGTTAATATACAGATTTTTCTTGGATTTTGGAGACTCCAAGATAAATAGAAATCAATTGATTAGAATGTATCGATTATTCCAAACTACGGATATAGATATGCTTGACGTGTTTATAGCCACCCGAATCTCTTTCGTCGATTTCAAATTTGTCCATATACTTGATAAGATCATACAGTTTGGTAAAGCCGTAATTACGAGGGTCAAAATCAGGCCTTTTCTTGTTGATATAACTGCCAAGAGAACCTAAGAACGTCCAACCAGATTCATCAGAAAGTTCGTCTACGCTTTGAAGGATAAGTTTAGTCGTTTTTCTATCCACTTTATCCAACGCTTTGGTGGCAGGCTGGGGTTTACTTTTTGCTTCAGGTTTTTCCTGGGACTTTGCAGCAGTTGCTTTTTCTTCAGTTTTTAGAATCTCTATATAAATGAATTTGTTGCAGGAAGCGATAAATGGTTGAGGTGTTTTCTTTTCACCAATTCCAATGACCAACATTCCTGCCTCCCGTAAACGAGTAGATAAACGAGTGAAATCACTATCACTGGAAACTATACAGAACCCATTGACCTTCTCCGAATATAAAATGTCCATAGCATCGATGATCAAAGCACTGTCCGAAGAATTCTTGCCAGTGGTATAACTGTATTGCTGAATCGGAGTAATCGCATTTTCCAACAAAACATTTTTCCAACCTGTTAGATTTGGTTTGGTCCAGTCGCCATAAATCCGTTTAATAGTAGGAGTTCCATTCTTGGAAATCTCTTCCAACATTTCCTGAATATGCGAGGAGGGAATATTGTCCGCATCAATTAGTACCGCTAATTTGAGGTCTTGCATTTGATTAATTCTTGTTATCGGCTTAACAGTAAAAATAAGATATTGTTTTATTAAAATACCTAAACCTAGGTATTTTATCAGCTTTAATATTTTCAGAGATTTAGTAGAATAAACAACCTAATTATTAATATATTATGAAAATTTTATTAACTAACCTGTTAATAGCCACACTGTTATTAATGGGCTGCAGAAATGCAACTGAATCAACAACCGTAGACAGCACCGCCAACTCTGATGAAGATGTAGTGTTGGATTCTGCAGCTTCATTTCCCATGGATGAATCGACAGCTGCTGAAGAGGATTTATCTCAAACATTGTTAAACTTTAATGAATTTCCAGCCGTGTCATTGGACAGCGTGAAGTTGGTCGGGGAATTAAAAGTCAACAATCCTGAAAATGCAATTATGGAAGTCGTCGAAGAAAATATTGACAACTGTAATCTCCCTTCCAGAATCCGTCAATTAAGGCAAGGTTCAAACATAAAAGTCTTCAAATTCAACAGCACAATGAATGCTCAAGCTCAAGCCTTTGGATTTACCGGCACAATTGGAAGAAATGAAATGCTATTAATCCAAGAATTTGCAAGATACAGTACCTTTCCTTGCGAAGGACAGCGTTCAAAATTTGGAATAGGATTAAGATGTATGATTCATATCAAATCATTAAGATCTAGACTAGACGTGGATAAACTCTCCGTAATAGCTGCAAATGTGGAACTGGGAAATATCTCAGCTACCTATGAATTAATGTCCGTTGGATTTCCGCTCCAAGGTGATATGTTGGCAGACAATCTACCATCAGTCGGAGACTATAATGTCGAAAATTTCTCCAAAATTGGCAGTATCTTTTAATAATATCTTAAAAACTCTAAATGATAATAATAACATGGAAATTGAACCAGTGTCGATGAATTATTATTAGAAAAAATAGGAAAGAACAACATAGAGTGTGGAGACCAAATAATGTGGTAGAGGAGAAGCCTTATTCAGTAAATAATGAATCAATCAATGGTTATATAGTAGTGAGTGCAGAAAATATTGATGATGCGGTAAAACTTGCTGAAGGCTGTCCATTACTTAATGAAAAAGGAACTAGTGTTGAAGTAAGAGAAGCATTGAAACTTAGGTAGAATGATAAAATAGTTTCCTTTTCTTGTGGGAAAGGAAACTATTTTTTCGTAAAAGTTTTTAAATAAAGAAGTCAATATTTTTAAATCAGGTTATAATATGATTCGTTAGTTTGGCTTTCTCAAAAGCCCTGTCATCAAAACAATTGAATAAGCAAACATTAACCAGGATCCAAAGTACCTACCATCTTTTTCATCCATATTCGGAAAGAAAAATTCAAAGAAATGAATACATACAGTGTCTAAGATCATTCCTGTAATCACCATTAATACAGCGGATTTTATACTTTCAAGCTTATTTAAAGAGAATCGTTTGAAAACCCAATTAGCGATTATCGCCATAGCAGGAATCAACAAAATATACAAGCCAAGCATTACATAAGGATTGTCAGTTATAAAAAAGTACTGACCAAAAAACCTAAATATAATGCTGGCAAACAGCCAGACTAAGAAGCCTACTGCTAAGCTGAATTTGATGTAGTTGTCGTCTGATATCTTTGAATTTTCCATGTAAGTTTTATGAATTTGAACAAACCCTAAATTATCACTGATATTTCTTGTTTTTCTCTAGTAAAAACGAAAGGTAAAGACATTTGTTCTATGAGAAGTTTTCCTCTTTTATAAATTACTGGATTTGTGTCATTGAACGAGCTAACTTAAAGCTTCTTGTTTATTGATTTTGGACTTTCCATATATTTTTAATAGGTACGAATAGTTCTGACAGCAACTCAAGAAAACATAACTAGTAACCCAATATCTACTAGTACATTCCTTTCGAAATCATTTCTAAGGCTTTTTCAATAAATGGATCATTACCGGTCTTAACATCTTCTAATGTATATCCAACCTCAACATCAGGCTTAACACCAATAAGGTGATGTTGGCTACCATCTGAATTAACAACTTTTAATCCTGAAAAAGTTATTTGAATACCTCCGGGAAGTATTAAAGTATTAATATTTCCATTCGCTCCAGCTGTAGGTTTTCCAATGATTGGTCCAATCTTACCAAATTTTACCATATCCAAAATACTCTCAGGGGCACTTTGGGTTGATTCGGAAGCAAGAAAATAAAACTTTGCTTTAGGATGATTGTTGGCAGGAACAAGATAATCCTTTACAACCTCAAATTTTTTATTATTGGGTGAAAGAATATGATAATATAAAAAATGGTCAGAAACTAAGGTGTCTCGAACAAGTTTCGATATTAAATTTTTTTCTTCTACGTCTCTATTTAGATAACCTCGAAGATCAAAAATAATATGCATCTCAGGATCATCAATATAATTCAATAACGTATCATTCACAGGATTGCTTGAATAATTGAAATAATAGGTGCTATCATTCAACAGTCTGTTATCTGTCCGATCTAAGAAGGATGTATAAATAAATCTATCTTTTTGTTGATAGTTTCTTACAGATTCTACAGATTTCTGTTTCTTTGTTTTCGAATCTTTAAAAATCAATTTGGCCACAGAATTTTCCTGTCCATATAATAAATTGAATTCTCCTGCTCGAACAATCAAGTTAGCTTTTGAGCCAGATCCAAAATATTTTTGGGTTTTACATAATTCAGGAATAGACTGAGCATCAATACTAAAAAGTTGATCTCCGATGTTGAGCTGACCTTTTAGACTTTCATTATGGATATTTTGGATGTAGTAATTTCCATCAATATGGATAATGGTAATCGGAACTGTATGTGTATATAAATGATCAGTTAATGGATTGTTGAAAAAGATATGGGCATCTTGGTAGGCATGCAGCATCTTTCGAAGACTGAGATCATATTCCAATTGATTATCGGAGGCAATTACTTCTGCTAAAGTATTTCTTAGTAAGTCTTCAGCCTCTTTATCTGATAAGGTATTATATACGTAGGCAATTTGAAAAATATTCCAAATACTTATAACATTTGCTATTCGGGTGTTGAGATCCTTTAGGTTTTCCGGATTCATCAAGGGAAAGGGTAATTTTTTAAAATAGGGACCATCCACAAAACTTGAAATAGGTCTAGGATATGTATGTTTTTCATCCGCAAACACAGCCAATGGAAAACTGATACTTAAATTATTGGAAAGATGAAGCGATAAAGAATCTCCAATTTGGTTCTCCTCCTCAAATAATTTTTGATCATTTTCAATAAGACGCATAGTATATTGTGGCTGATCTTTATATTCTTTTTCGGTCAGTTCTTTTATACTAAAACTTCGGTCTGATATGATAATGCTGTCCGTAGAAATATCGAAATTTCCTGTATCATCCATTATTCCTAAATCTATCCCCAAATTTTTTGCATGTTCAGGAATGCTGTCCGTGAAATAGAAAAATCCTTTTTCTTCGCTCAAATGGTGATCAGCTTTTAATTTATGGTTTTGAAATGTTTGAATTAATCTTGATTTTTCTGAAGAATATGAAAATTTAATTTTAAAAGGTTTTCCTTCAAGGCCTTCAGGAATTCGTATGTTTAATAATCTATAATAGTTAAGCCATAAATCAGATAACCAAGATCTTCTATTTAACCTGATGCTTTTGTAAATGCTGTTTGAGTTTGAATAAAGATCTAATCCTCGATGCTGTTTGCTGACAACTAGATTTTTAACCTCCTTAGGTGGGGGAGATGTTAGATGTTGTTTTCCATAAGTAACTTTTAAGGATGGCTCCAAAGGAAGGAAAAATTTTACGATAGAATCTGCAAATTCTTTTTCTGTTTTTGCACCTCGACTTAACTGAACACCCCTTACCATAACGGCATCCCAACCTGGTGACAACAATATGCTGTCCACCATGTCGGTAGGAGAAAAATATCGAATAGCACCAGCTATTTTAGCAAAAGCTGTTAACCTATCAATCTCTTCTTTGTTCTGCTGGGCCTTTCCAGGAAAATGAAAGTATAATATAAAGACAATGACAATTAAGGGAATGGATCTATTTATCATAATTAAAAAATTGGCAGTTATTTAAAACATAGTTCAAAATCTTAATTTTTTGATAAACAAGCAAATGCACCCAGTTTATTTATAGTTTTTAACAAAGCTGATTGGTTTTTGATATGAGTGGTGGTTTGGAGAGATTTGTGTAAGTCAGAAAGGCCAATAATCTATCAGCTTATATCTATAGATCTTCGTAGTGTAAAACCTGCGGAAAAGGATCATAATAGCTGTGTAGCAAAGCTTTCCATTTCTGGTATTGTGGTGACTGACGGAATCCAACTTCATGTGCTTCGACAGAGACCCATTCCACCAATAAAATATACTGATTGTCAATTTCTACACATTTCTTTAAAGAGTGCTTTACATATCCTTCGATAGATGAGATATATTGACTAGCAATTTGAAAATCATTCTCAAACTTTTCCGTTCTACCTGGCTTCACATTTAAAATAGCAACTTCTAAAATCATCGTGTGTTCATTTTTCATAAATGGCATTCAATACCGTCAATCAATGTAAAAAATATTCTTATAAATACTAAAATTGTGGATTATTTTTCGCTACTAATTTGCTTCAAATGATGTTCGAAATGCGAAACGTAATCGTGCACCAAATACTCTAATGTGTAACCGTTACATTTTCTAGATAGTATTTTAACGGTTAGTTTACTCCATATGAATAATAACTGACGATTAAGACTTTCCCATAAAGAAATAAGATGATTTAATTCTGCTATTTGGTGATGGTTGCTTTTACACCATTCTACTTGATCGTATTGAATTACTGGGTTCTCTTGGTGCTGAGCGACTATAAACCTCGTCAAATTATTGATTGCACTATCTATGAGATGACCTAAAATTTCTTTCTTGCTCCATTTATCGACAGCAGATTTATGTTCAAAATCTGAATATTTCATACTTCGTAACAATTCAGGAAATTGAACTATATATTTTTCCAAAGATTGAATAGCTTCTTCTATCATGTTTAATATGTTAATGAATAAAAACTTTATAAATCAATTTGTTCTCCATGCGATTTTGGTTCGGGTGTGACGATAAACTTTAGCGTGTTGGTTTTATTTAATAATTGATGTTTTAATTTCGCGTGTACATGAAATCCTTGTCCCTCTGAAACTCCATCTAAAGAGTATGTACTAAAATCCTTGATTAAGTTCATGCCCATTTTTATACTACTCTAATCTAATCTAAACTAAATACTCCTGTACTAAAATCTCATTTGGAATCCTAAAAGGTGATGCCAGGCTTAAAGTGGAATATCGCATTTTCATTTCGTACATGTCCAGAATGGTAACGTCATTGAATTCCTTTAGTCTAATAATTGTTTCATCAGCAATTGCTATACGTGATTTCGGTCCAAAATTGTAAGGGTAAAAAACAAAAACATTTATATTAAATATTGTTCAAAACCATATGGTCAAGTATCTCTGTGATAATGTACGAGCCGATTTTACAACCAAGTCCAAGGAAAAGTATATAAGGATATTCTTTACTGAAATAGGTAGGAAAATTTTTCTTGCAATAAATATTTCTCTAGATCCCAGCCAAATCATCAAATCCATAGCGAAAATCAGTTTCTCTATCTAAAAGATATTGTTTCTCTCTAAAGAATGTCTCTTGAGATTTGATAATTTGCCCACCTGTGCCGCCGATTCCAACGTTTATAGATTCTAGTAATGACATATTAATGTAGCTTGTTGATAATGTTAATTTAAAAAATAATAATGGAAAAATAAGCGGCGCATAGAAAAATCATTAATTAGTTGAAAAATTAAACCATTACTTTGGCAGGCCTTTTATCAATTCAAATCGCCTTCAAAAATTTAAAAAATGTGTGTCCAATCTTGTAGGACAAATCCACCTTCCCTTTGCCGTTTTGCTCACTGATAAACAAACACTATCCGATTTTCCCACTTTAAATAGTTTGGAACGCATGAAAATAGCTTTTAGAAAGATAGGGAGGATTATATTTTTGCTAAAATAATTTTTAGATTAGTAAAAATTTGTGCCATCGCTTGTGGCCCAAGAATTAAAAATCAATTATTATCAATAAACATTATGAAACATTTTTTATTTATTTCATTGATAATTATAATATTTTCATCATGTAGAATTCATACTACTGAAAATTACTACACAGTAACAATTACAGAAGATGCTGCTATTTATCTAAAATCAGATTTAAATAGTAGGCTGGAAGAAATTGTCACAGCAGGAGAACCAATCTATATGATTCTTGATAAATCTAGAAAAGGATTTAGAAAAATAAAATATAAAGGAAAAGTTGGATATGTTTACAGACCTTCATATAAAACATATTCATCAAATGAATATAAACAAATTACATCTACTACAGATTCAATAAACAAAGCGAAAGTAAAAACATTTAATCCTTCAACTACTTCTGGAGGTACCGTGCATGTTAAGGGATATTACAGAAAAAATGGCACCTATGTTAAGCCTCATACAAGAAGTGCACCAAGAAGGAGATAGAGAATTTTCTATTGAATTCGTATTAAAAAACGGATTTCTCATTTATAAGTGTTTTGACACAGAGATTAAAAAATTGTGTTAGACTAAATTAAAGGTTCAAAATATTACCAAAACTTTACGAAAAAACTTTACAAACCTATGATAACCAAAATTAACCTAAATAATGTAGCAAGCTACAAAAACCAAACAGCTTTAATAACAGACAAAAAGATAAATCTTATATATGGTTTAAACGGTACCGGAAAAAGTACGTTATCAAATTATTTACATCAACGAGCAGACGACAGATTTAAAAATTGTTCGGTTGAAGGATTGGACGACAATCACGAAATACTTGTTTATAATCAAACTTTCATTCTGGAAAACTTTTTTGAACCAGAAAACTTGAAAGGAATTTTCACGCTTTCAAAAGAAAACAAAGAAGCAGAAACAAAGATTGCTAATGCTTTAAAAGAAATTGAAAAACTTGAAGACGAGAAAACAATTAAAAGCGCAGAACTTGAAACGGAAACTTCGTCCATAAATCAAAAGCAGGAAACCGCTAAAAATGCGGTTTGGAAAATAAAAACAGATTATAGCGGTGGCGACAGGGTACTTGAATTTTGTTTAGAAGGTCTTAAAAGTTCAAAAGACAACCTGTTTAATCACATTGTTGGATTAGCAAAACCAACTGCCAAACCAACAAAAAGCATTGAAGACTTAAAAACCGATTTACAATCAATTTCAGGTGACAATGCTCAAAAGTTTTCTACGTTACCGCCAATTACTTTTGCTTCGCAAAGTATAGAAGCAGAAACATTATTTAGCAAACAAATTGTAGGGAATGAAAACAGCACAGTTTCACAGCTAATCAAACAACTTGCTAATTCTGATTGGGTTAAAGCAGGTTTACAATATTTACCTCAGGAACAAACCCAGGAAAATTTTACTTGTCCGTTTTGTCAGGAAAAAACTATTTCAAATGAATTGATGGAAAGCATCAAAAACTATTTTGATGCTTCCTATGAATCAGACATAATTTCTCTAAAAGCATTTTTAGAAGAATATTCACAAGCAATTCAATCAATTCCTAATAAAGCTGCATTTGAAGCAAATCCAAAATTTGAAACACACAAGAAAGATTTTGAGATTAAATACAACGTTTTTTCTAAAGTAGTTGAGGATAATAAAAAACTGATTGACGATAAAATAAAAACACCAAGCGTTTCTGTAACTCTCAAAAGTTCTACAAAAGCACTTGAAGAATTAAACGAGGTAATTCAAAAAATCAATTTGCTTGTTGTGGAACACAACAAAAATATAGACCAAAAAGCGAGTGTAAAATCAAAAATCAAAAATACTTTTTGGGAATTAATGCGTTGGGATTATGACCAAACTATTAGCTCTATTAATGCCGACAATGCAACATCAAAAAGTAAAACAGATACATTAAGTGCTTCTGTTAATGATTATTCTACAAAAATTTCGGATCAGATCTTAATTATTTCGGAACAGCAAAAACAAACTGTAAATATTGAAGAAGCGGTTACGAATATAAACAACGGCTTGATTGATTTGGGAATTACAGATTTTAAAATCAAAAAGTATTCTGAAAATCTTTATAAGATAGTACGAGGAGAAAATGAAGAAAGAATTTTTCGCTCTTTGAGTGAGGGAGAAAAAATGATCATCAGCTTTCTCTATTTTCTTGAATTATGCAGAGGTAAGAAAGAAGCAACTGAAACAGGGAAAAAGAAAATTATTGTCATTGATGACCCAATTTCAAGTCTATCACATATTTATGTATTCAATGTTGGTAGACTAATCAAAAATGAATTTTTTGGAAAGAAAGAAACAAAAAAGGACAAAGAAACAGGAGAAAAAATTATTGAGTGGAAATATAAATATGAGCAAGTGTTTATCTTAACGCATAGCTTGTATTTCTTCTATGAAATTACCGAAACGAAACACGATGAGAGAAAAGCAACACAAAATCTTATTCGTCTTTCAAAAAATGATAATGGAAGTTCGTTTGTTTCTATGAGCTATGAAGAAATTCAAAATGATTATCAAGCATATTGGTTTATAATTAAAGACAATACACAACACCCTGCATTGATAGCCAATTGTATGAGAAATATTATTGAGTATTTTTTCAACTTTGTTGAAAAGAAAGACTTAAACAACTTTTTCTTACAGGAACCATTAAACAGTAATAGATTTCAGGCGTTTTATAGGTATATAAATCGTGAATCCCACTCGTTAGGACAGAACATTTTTGACTTCAAAGAGTTCAACTATACAGACTTCAAAGACGCTTTTGCAGAATTATTTAAAATAGCAGGTTATGAAAATCACTACAAAAAAATGATAAAATAACTTTTTGACAAATAAAACACACAAAATAATCAGGTGTAATTTAGGGAGTAAAACTTTTAAATTACTGATTTACAATTATTTTCGTGTATCCGGAGGGATTGTTTCAGTCCCGCGATTCCCGCACTCACACCTTGAAACCCCTTAGGGTCGAACACGCCCAGCGCAAATTCAGGGCAGTTTATCCTGTTCTAAAACGAATCGGGAGGATGCTTTCAAGAATTAGACACAAAATCTGCAGGAAAATACACGCGGAAAGTGATTTTTATGAACCAAATATTTATTTAGGACGGTACTTAAAAAACATTTATATTTATCACTTAAGTGACCAATTAATTATCTTATGGAAAGGAATATAATGCCAAAACTTAAATTATTTTTAGTAAGCTTGTTAACATTTGCAATCTTCGGCTGTCAGAAACAGAATTTATCTTTATCTGAAGAAAGAGATTCTTTGCAAGAAATACAACAATATTTTAATTTAGAAAAGTAAAAGTCATCAACAATTCCAATAAATAAAAATTTCAGACAATCATTGAACAGAGTCATAGATTGGAATTCAGAGCAAATTATTAATGATACCTTATATTTTCCCATCGAATTAGAATTGCCCAAGGGGGTCACAACAGCTGATGGGAATCCACTTTTAAAGAATAAGACATGGCTTCAGGTTACCAGAAATAAGGAAAAATACAAATTCCAAATGATGACTTTATTTCAAGAAGAAAGTGAAATAAGGAGTTCCTATAATGGGAATATCGTTTTTGAGGATTATTTTAAAGGAAACCCAGAAATAATTAGGGTAAGAGATGGAGTCCTACTTTCAAAAGCCAAAGCTAAGGATTATTTGAGAGCTAATAAAAATCCAAATAAAGCAGCGGCAAAATACAATTGTGAAGTTGTAGCCATTGGAACTACTTGTGTGGGGCACCCAACTGAACCAGATGCTCCTGACATGTGTGAAACAAAATATGAGACTATCTGTAAATGGGTGAATAACCCGAGCTATCCGACTCTTCCCACAATTCCAGAACCTGGTCACGGGGAAGGCGGAAGTAATTCGCAAGGTTCAGAAACTGTGATTGTACTGGACCCAGAAGTTTCAATTGAAAATCTCCAAAAAAGATTAGAATGCTTTAATAATGTTCCTGATAATGCTAATACAAAATATAGAATAACTATTCATTCAGAATTAGCTAATCCCAAAAGCCCAATTGATGTTATAGAAGGGAATTCTGTGGGACATGCTTTTATTACTTTGGAAAAAGTAAATGGCACAAATATTTCAAGATTATTTTTTGGATTTTATCCAAAAAATAGTTTTAAGGCTACCATAGAATATGATGAAACTTCAGCTATTGGAGATGATGGAGAAAATTTATTTAGAAGAAGTGACATTCAATATACTAAATCAATTTCTAATAGTTCATTTAAAAATGTATTGAGTACTTCTGTTAGATTGGCTAAAGATAATTATAATTTAGAACATAACAATTGTACACATTATGCTCTAAATGTATTTAATAGTGGTATGGATTCAAATTCGTTACTAACTTTAACAGCTTCTCGAAATTTTCTTGCACCTTATGATAATCCATCACAAGTTTATAGAACTCTTGAACTAATGTCTGCTAATGGAAATACTAATGTAAAAATAGGTATAGGACTTGTTCCAAAAAATAGATGTAATTAAAATGAAAAAAAAGATCTTGTTCTTGATAGGCATTCTGTTAATACTAATAAATGCTCCGATATTAAATAATTTTATACTTTATCATACGGATAATAATTCTTTTAAATATTCAAATTTAAATGGAACCTTTACTTGTATAGACAGATTTGGATTTAAAGATCCTGGTTTAACAGATTTAGCATTTGATCTCTTTGTTAAAGAAACAAATCAAGATAAAAAGGATAGTGAATTATTTAGATTATATAAAATTAACCCACTTTGTTTTTGGCGTTGGAATTATTATTTGACCCAATCTATAAATTATAAATATATAGATTGGGATGAAATTGTAAGTTCTAAGCAATATCAAAATCGTGAAATTAAAGGGGGGAAATACCAACAGTTTTAATAGCAATAAAAGCCATAAAAGCTCAACGAAAGTTGAGCTTTAATATTTGTGGGGCCGGATGGCAATGTCATTAAGTTAGGAAAAAAATAAGGTCATACACCCCCAAAAGCCCCATCGGGGTAAAATGCCGTAGGCATGAAATATCTCTTAAATGCCGTAGGCATGTAATATCTATAGAAATGAAAATCGCGACAAACACAAACGCCGTAGGTGTGGCGTGTTTGCTAAATTCCCTTAACTTTATGACATTGAACCGGAGGGATTGTTTCAGCCCTCAATTCCCGCACTCATACCCTGAAACCCCTACGGGTCGAACCCGCCCATCGCAAGTTCGAACCCCTCGGCCCACAAAAAAAGCTCAACTTTCGTTGAGCTTTAATTTTTGTGGAGCCGGAGGGATTCGAACCCTCGTCCAAACATAGTATGATTTACGCTTTCTACATGCTTAGCTTCTCTTTGGTTGTCGGGAGAGGGAAGGTGAGTCGCTTACCTATACCTTTATCCGTATTTGCTGGATCTTATCCTTGTTTAGCAACGTCGCAAGGACCAGTTCTACTGTTCGGTGCCTCTGATGTCAAGCTGTAGAACAGAACTTGACGAGACAAAAGCTAAATCTTAATTCTAAATTAAGCAGCTAAGGCGTAGTTTTCTTCGCCATTTGAAAAGTTGAAAGTTCAGATTAAAGTGCTAGACTAACAATGCACTGCATGCTTACATAACCATCGCTATCCTGTCAATTCCGGTCGACCCCCATGTTATGTAGGGCTACAAATGTAATCAATTTATTGGACTCCTAAAACCTTAAAAAGTTTAATCCAATCCAAATAAATATGGCTTTTACCTATGTTTCTGGCAATTAATCAAATACAGAAAATATTAATTCCTTTTGACCGTTTATTTCTTGTATAATTAGCTATAATTCTAAACTAGATCTTTAAAAATACTTTAATAAATTCATGAAAAAGAGTCAAAATTTTAAATACATATTTAAAGTATTATCATTGGTTTTTATTTTTATTCCCTTTATTTCCTCAGCTCAAAAATCTAGATCTATGGTACATTTTAATACTCCGAAAACTTATATCGGATATTCAAAATCCGTTGAAGTCGATCTTCAAAACTCAAAGATGGTTATCATTTCTGGACAGGTATCAATAGATAAAAATGGTAAGGTAATAGGAGAGGGCAGCATGGAAAAACAAACCGAACAAGTTTTTACAAATCTAAAAGAATTGGTGGAACAGCATGGTGGTACCATGAAGGATATTGTAAAGTTGGGCTATTTCATTAAAGATTTAGAACGAATAGATGAGGTAAGATTAGTTCGGGATAAATTTATCAATCAGGAACACCCTCCGGCAAGTACTTTAGTGGAAATTAAAAATCTGTTCCGACCTGAATTGTTGATTGAAATTGAAGCAACTGCTATAATACCTAAATTATAGTGCTTTTTGGATAGGATTATATAAACAAAATTGCTATATTACTGTTTTAAAAGATGATAGGTCAAAATTTTGACCTGTTCTAATACATAATTCTGCGAAGAATTGATCCCCGTTCTTAACAGTCGGCAAATGGAAATGGAAATGCCAGGCTGAAAACCAAATGATTAAAAAACAAAAAGGGCAATTTAATTGCTTTAGAAATAATAGATGATCGGATTTATTGAAACATATTCCGACTTGAACAAATTACTAAAATATACTAAAATTATACACAATGGCTGAGGAAAACAACGCTAAAACTACAGCTCCGGAAACTGCTGCCAAAGAGAGCAGTGCCGCGAAGCCTGCACGAGCAACAACAAGAAAAGCTCCAGCAAAATCAACTGCAACCAAAACTACTGCTGTAAAAGAAGATCCTAAGAATACTCCAAATCCTGGAAAAACTGATGGTGAAGGTTCTAATACCAATGCCCGTAAAGGCAGTGATCCAGATACTCAAACAAAGCCGATCCGTGAAGGTGGTTCCGCAGAAAAACCTGCTACAACTACCACAGCTTCCAGATCAGCTCGTGCTGCAAAACCAGCTGCTGCGGTAGCGAAAACTACAGCTACCAAAACTTCAGCTGCACCTACTGCTGCCGCGAAATCTCCAGCAACAAAAGCTGCTGCAACGTCTACTGCTAAGCCAGCTGCAAAAACTACAACAGCTGCTAAGCCAACTGCAACAAAAGCCGCATCAGCTAAACCTGCTGCAAAACCTGCAACTGCAAAAACTACTGCTGCAAAGCCAGCTGCATCAGCAAGTAAACCAGCTGCTTCTGGGTCTGCTAAGACTGCTGCAACAAAAGCACCGGCAACAAAAGCTGCTGCTGCTAAATCTACAACTGCTTCAGCGAAGCCAGTGGCTAAAGCTGCACCTGAAAAAGCAACTACACCTACAAAGGCTGAAGAGTCTAAAATTGAAAAAGAATCTTCGTATAAAGAGGAGGTTCCTAACAATAAAACAGTAAAAGAAAATCCTGATAAAAAATCTAAGGACAAAAAGTCAAAGGCTAAAAAGAACAAGCTTGAAAAAACTAAAGCTCCAAAAACCAACGACAGCAAGAAATCAAAAGCTGCTGTTAAGGTAAAAGAGGAAAAAGCAAAAGACAAAAAAGCTCCGAAAAAAGCTAAAAAAGAAGTTGTTAAAGCTAAGGCTGACAAGTCATCCAAAAAGACCAAGAAAAGTGAAGGCAAAACTTTGAAAAAATTAAAGAATGCATTCACTGAAATCTACAATAAAATTGTGGGCGACGATAAAGGCAAAAAGTCCAAGAAAAAGAAATAAAAAATACCGTTAAGGTGAAAATACAAAATCCCGATAAACGGATTGATTAATCAATCCGTTTATCGGGATTTTTTTGCATCAAAATTCTATAATAGTTACACTACTGTGGGCAATGTCAATAAGTTAAGGGATTAAAAAGGCCATGATTAGAATTAAACACTTGGGATTACTATGCCAAAGAAAGTATTCAGTGGCAGGTGGGGACACCTGCCACGGCGGAGCACCCCTACAGGGTTGTATTGCGTTAAATGAAATAGTCGCGTTTTCAGTGGAAGTCAGCAGACGAAGCCCCGCTCATTTTCAGTGGCGGAAGAATGGATAAAATGCCGCAGCCATTGTGCGTTGGGATTGACCTTGGATGCTTTCAATCTATTATCTCCTCAAAAGAGATAATAGATTAGAACGGCATCCTCGGCAATAAGGCATTTTGTTCATGAGCGTGGGTTTTGCGCGACAAGCCACCTTAAATGAGCAAGCGTTTTGGTTACTTTTGCGCTTCAAAAGTAACATCCCATGCCATGAAATGGCAAAAAATAATTAGTGGTTATTATAGTTACACCCCTACAGGGTTTCATGGCGATATATAATCGTTTTCTATAATAGTTACACCCCTACAGGGTTTCAAGGCGACATAGGTATGATTTATTTAACAAACATCTCACCCCTATGCCGTTGACCATCAACCTTTCTTTCTAATGCTCACTGCATTCTTATGTGCTTGTAATCCTTCCAATTCCGCCAATATTTCCACTGTCGAACCGATCTGTTGCAAACCTTCCTCACTGATATGTTGGAAGGTAATCTTCTTCACAAATGAATCTACCGAAACTCCTGAATATGACCTTGCAAATCCCGATGTCGGTAGGGTATGGTTTGTGCCTGATGCATAATCACCTGCGCTCTCCGGCGTTAGGTGACCCAAGAATACAGAACCCGCATTCAGGACTTTATTGATCAATGGCTTCCACTCATCCGTTTCCAAGATCAAATGCTCTGGAGCATATAGATTTGAAAAATCCATGGCTTCTTGCAAATTCTCGGTGATTACAAAATAAGAATTCTGAATAGCCTTTTCTGCTAATTCCTTTCTCGGCAAAACTTCCAGTTGTTTTTCAACCTCGGCTTCTACATTTTTAGCAATCTCCGCAGATGTACAAACCAAAATAGACTGACTGTCGATACCATGTTCAGCTTGAGCCAATAAATCAGCTGCTACAAATGCAGGATTACAAGTGTCATCGGCAATTACCAAAACTTCCGAAGGTCCTGCAGGCATATCAATGCTGACATCAGTAAGGCCTTGGATCAGGCTCTTCGCCTTGGTTACGAACTGATTTCCGGGACCAAAGATTTTGTTAACTTTAGGAATGGACTCAGTACCATAAGCCATCGCAGCAACAGCCTGAGCGCCACCAACTAGATAGATCTTATTGATCTGAAGAAGCTTCAAGCAATAAGCTACAAACCCATTGATCTTGCCGTTGTTTTGAGGAGGAGAGCATACTACGATTTCTCGGCAACCGCAATTCTCGCAGGTATTCCAAGCATCAACAATGTACTCGGCAAAACTGCAGATCCACCCGGAATATAAAGACCAACCTTTTCGATCGGTCGCACCTCACGCCAGCATTTAACACCCGGCATTGTTTCCACAGTGCGTTCACGCTTAAGCTGAGTCTGATGAAATTTATAAATATTCTGAAAGGCTATCTCAAGTGCACGCATCTGATCGCGTGAAATGGTTGAAGCCAGTTCATCGATTTCTTCTTGTCCTAAGTAAAGTTTTTCAAGATCTACCTTGTCAAATTGCTTGGCGTAAGACTTCAAGGCAGCATCACCCACAGTTTTTACCTCATTGATAATTTGCAGAACAGTATCTTGAATGGCATTATTGGGATCAGTATTCCTGTTTACCAATTCCTGAATCTGCTCTTTTGTGAGATCTTTATATTGATAGGTCTTAAGCATATTACATTATGATTTTTTCGATCGGCATAACCACGATACCCTGTGCGCCAGCCGCCTTTAATTTGTTTGATCTTATCCCAAAAATCATCTTCTGAAATTACAGTGTGCACGGCAACCCAGCCTTCTTCCGCCAATGGCACAACAGTAGGACTCTTAACACCATGCAATAGTTCTGTGATTTGGGACAAGTTCTTTTTCTCAACGTTCAAAACCACGTACTTAGTTTCTTTAGCACGTAAAACCGATTGAATCCTTTGCAACAGTTCGCAAATGATTGGATTCTCTTCCAAACCTTCGCGACCGATCAAAATTGCCTCAGAACTTCTAACATCGACAAAAGGTTTCAGTCCATTGCTTTTCAAGGTTCCACCCGTAGATACGATATCACAGATAGCGTCGCTCAACCCCAATCCAGGAGCAATTTCCACCGATCCTGAGATCATTTGAATATCAGCTTCGATTTTATATTCGTCCAGGAATTGTTGTAGGATATTAGGGTAGGAGGTTGCAATGGATTTGCCGTTTAGGTCTTCGAGGCGGTCGATGGTTGAATCTTTGGGAATAGCCAATTTCAACGTGCACTTTCCGAATCCCAATCGCTGTAGGTACTGAACATTCGATAAGGTCTCTTCAATTACGTTTTCACCAACGATACCGAGGTCAGCGATTCCTTGTTCAACATAACCAGGGATATCATCATCACGCAGGAAAAGGATTTCAAGGTTGAAGTTGGAAACAGTAGTAATAAGCGAGCTTTTATAGTTTTCGAAGTCCAATCCACAGTTTTTAAGCAATTGAACAGATTTTTCGTTTAATCTACCCGATTTTTGGATAGCAATTTTGAGATTTTTCAAAATGTAGAGTTTATGTTGAGTGTAAAAATTATTAATAAATAAAGAATCTGGGGTTTACTTGCTCCACGTAGAAGCCATACTAATATCTATCGCCACAATGGCGATGATGCAAAAATGTATGGATGTGTACAAGCGATCTTCATATTAATAACGCAACAAAAGTAATTGTTATAGAATTGCTATGCAAGGATTTTGGAAAAAAAGAGAAAAAATTAGACAATAGACAATAGACAATAGACATAAGACATAAGACCAGAACTAGGTTTTGAGATATGAAATGTTAGATATGAGATATGAGATATGAGAAATTTGAAAGAATATATAATTGAGGAGTATAAAATCAGCATTGAGATATTTCATTTTAAGTGTTAGCATAAATCCCATCGTGCTTCAATGTCCTTGAGCTGCCACGTCGATGCAACCCCCATGGGGCAATGTCATTAATGTAAGAAAAAAATAAGGCAATACACCCCAAAAACCCCAGAGGGGTGCAACTATTATAGAAATCATTTTACGGCACCATCCAACCCTGTAGGGGTGTAACTATTATAGAAATGAATATTCGGCATCATACAACCCTGTAGGGTGTAACTATTATAGCGTCAGGTGGAGACACCATCCACGGCGAACAAACGCCATCGGTGTGGCATGTTGTTAAAAGCCCATATTAAAACTAAACAATAATACTGGAGCGTTTATAGCAATCCATACACGAACCAATGCCCTAAAATAATCTGTATTACCAAGAAAATCTTAGAAACGAACCCTTTTGCCCTTGCAAAAATATATAATCGAAAATATGGTTGGAATGATGGATAGAATAGATGTTAGAATCAAGCCAATAGGCCAAAACCTCCTGGAATTTAAAATGTGCTTCAGGGAATTTTTGGATGGTTAGCGCAAAATATCCCCATAAACCAACATGTAGAAAATTGAATAGCAATGAAAAATACGCTATGAATTTTAATATCTTATCCCATGTGCTTAATTCCATAACAATAATTTTATGCTCGGTTATCCAAATTTTTGTGTGTTAGGCAACTTGCGTTAAAGCAAACTCCACCCAAACCATAAAACAATCAATATCTGCAGAACCATAAATATCTTCGGCAATATTCCATTTGCTCTCGCAAAATATATAATTGAAAATATTCCAGCTACAATAGCGATCAAAAATAAAATCGTCGAATTGACCATCCAAAAATCATTATGCTTAGCAGAAGCCTCTTCAAAATCTTTTGACGTCAACGATAAAAATGCCCATGTCCCTATCAACGAAATATTCAGCAACAAGGATAAATATGCAATAATAGGCTTAGTCTTTTCCCAGGTGTTTGTTTTCATGGTCTATAATAGTTTATATAAAGATAGTGAAAAAGATGTGAGATAGACATAAGACATAAGACATAAGACATTAGACACTAGAAAAGTGAAATAAGGTCTTATCACCTGCGCTGATAAGATGACGGATCCTGCGTATGTTGAATGGAATTGAAGCACAAGTGACCCAATGCATAAAGCCCGCACAAAACACTTGCGCTAGCTCAGCTGAAGATGGTTGGTGGAGACACCAACCATGGCGTTCTGAACCGAAGCCGCAGGCTGTGTTGACTAAATGACAGTTGCTGTGTTGACTAAATGACGGTCGCTGGATCGGCTGACGGTCGCTGCGTTGGCTGAGCGTAGCCGAAGCCAGTAGCCGAAGCGCCCGTCATTTCAAAGCACAAATCCCGCACACATTTCTTGCGTTAACTCACCTGAAGATGGTTGGTGGAGACACCAACCATGGCGTTTCCAAAGCACCATCCATGGCGTCCTGGAACCACCAACCAGTCGTTCAAAGGAATATCAAAGCTGCCAATAGAATTTTCAAAGCAGATGCCACGCTCATTTTCAGTGGCGGAAGAATGGATAAAATGCCGCGGCCAGTGTGCGAGGGATTGACCTTGGATGCTTTCAAGCAATTATCTCATTAAAAGAGATAATTGTTTAGAAACGGCATCCTCGGCAATAAGGCATTTTGTCCATGCGCGTGGGGCTTGTGCGACAAGCCACCTTAAAGGAGCAAGCGTTTTGGTTACTTTTGCGCCTCAAAAGTAACGTCACCTTGCCATGGAATGGTAAAGATCCCACATCTCATATCCGAAAATTTCGGGGGAATTGCCTAGCAAATTCCCCCGAAATTTTCTAAAAGTCAAACTTAATTCTCGCTCTCACGCCCCATTTTGGTGCTTCGGGGTGGTCGAGGTAGTTCAATCTTCTGACTAAATCCACCCGCAATACCTTAAAGATATTCGCTACGCCGGCACTAGCCTCCATATATGGTTTGCCGTCGAAGGTAAAGGACATCTGTTCACCTTTGCTGTTGGTTTGCCAGTCGTAAACAGAAGTGTTGAGGCTCGGGTTGTTGCTGTCGCGAAGGCCTCCATACACGCCTTTGAAGCTAAAGACTTCGCGCAATTTCAATCTGTTCAACAAGGGGATTTTATTGAAAATAAAACCGTTCATATAATATTGTACGTTCCAGGAAACATGATGGTCAGAAATGAATTCCATAAAGTTCATCAAGTTATAGGACTGCAGCTGATATGCATAAGTTTGGTTTGCTCGGTGAATATTCAAAACCGGAAAAGGCAGATTGTTTCCCGCGATGTAAGTACCGTCGACATTAACATCGGCATACCCTAATTGTGATAGATAGAACCTTTTGAAAACACCTGCTGTGAAATTATGGTAATTGTATTCACCGCCAAATAAGCCTTTCACACCTACAGTATAATTGAAGGTCATGATAGGATATTGGTTAAAGATCGGAGTTCTATAATTTTTTCCTTGGTAGAATTCCTCTTTTGGAGCATAGCGTAGACCAACATTGAACTCCGTGCTCTGCAAGTTGTTTATAAATCTATGCGTTCCATCAGGCTGCAATAATGAGTAGGAGAGAACACCTGCAGGAGTTTGTTTCCAAGTACCCAGACCGGCATTTAACGAAAGATTATTGCTGAACTCAACCTTATAATCCAAACGATACACCTCATTGTAGAGATAGCTTCTGTTTTCACCGCGTTTGAAAGATAGGAGTACGTTGTCTTCCTGTACGAATTCAAGATTCTGTCCAGGAATCTTGGTGTCGTAGGATGCAGATACTCGAAGATAATGCTGTGGAAATTTATATGGCGATTTCTTGTTCAAGGAGTATGTTCCGGATAAAAAGTACTTCCATTTTTGATCATCGAAACCATAAGCTCCATACCCTTCTGCATAGAACGTTTTGCTCAGCTGTTCGGTCGTCCTTCCACCAACGCGTAACCTAAAACCTTCCACGGGATTGTAAGAGTAAAAAGTATTTACCGGACCGATTTCTACTGGACCAGCTTGTTTGTAACCTGAAAATACCAAAGCCGAAACATCCATAAAAGTCCTGAAGGACGGCATCTGCTGCAAACTATCGATATTATGATAGATTGAATTTTCAGCTTTGCTCAATGGCTCGGGTCTCAGAGTTGCCCAATAGCTTTCTGAAGTAGTTTTTTCTTTTTCGGTTTTCTCTTCTGGAACAACAACATATTGATCGGGAACAGCATAAATACTGTCAGGACGCTCATTGCCATTCTCATAATCATTGATCAGCACTACTCGTTTCCCTTTGATGCCTTTCCCTTTTCCTGTAATAGCAAAGTCAATTCCTAAACTTGACTTGGTCAAGTAATATTTGTTGTCATTAGTTTTGTCAAATCCCAACTCAATATTCAGGTCCCTAACAAAGTTCAGGTTAATTTCATCTGCAACGGTCATCTCAGCACCTTTGACCGCATAGTTGCCGTCTAAGGTAACATAGAGTTTTCCCTTAAATAACAGGTCATTCTTGTTCCTAGGAAAGAAACTAAGCTCTACCAAGGATTCATTTTCGTTTTTAACCGTATCTGTGATGTAGAAACGATAAAAGGTAGGAGCCGAATTTGCAATCGGACTTAAGAATTGATTCGTAAGGATGGTGATATTATTGTCATAGATTTCAATCTCATCATATAGGCGGTTGAAATATTTGCTCAATCCATCATTGTCTACAAACTTAGGGTCGAATTCAGCTTTTCGCTCAGCCAAGATATATTGCTTCTTAGCATTCGGGTTTTTTCTGAAATAAACTTTAGAGAACTTTTCTTCCATATATGCCGGCAAAACATAATTGCTGGAGTTTTTGGCAGTGTCGTCTTCTTGAAATAGGAATTGGTAATTTTTGAATACCTTTCTGTTCTTGAATTTCTCGTCAAGATTACTTAATCCCAAACTGATCTTTTCATATTGGTCATATTCTGCAAATGCCTGACCGGTCAAACGGTTTTGGTCTCTATGCTCAACGACTTTGCGGATAAGCTCAACTGCCGGATTGTTTTTATTTGAATATTTACCACGTTTAGGAGCTTTTACTACAATTTCTTCAATAGAATTGGCAGGAAACAACATAACGCGAATAGTCTGATCGGATTCCTCCGTAACAGGATATTCTTCCGGGTCAAACCCAACCGAGCTGACCCGGATCTTTTTATATTCCGAAGGGACAGTCAACGTGTATTCACCTTTGTCGTTTGAACTCGTTCCAATTTCCTTGCTGGCGCCAACAACTTTGATGGAAGCGTAGGGGATTGCTTCGTAATTTTCTGCATTCAATACCTTCCCCTTTATGGTAATGAATTGCTGAGCCGATAATGAATGGAATGAAAACAACATTCCAAAAAGTATAAACAAGTAAAATAATTTCGTTTCATGTTGTGACTTTTTGACTTTTTTATGTTTGTGTTCAAAAAGTATTGCAAATAAAGCTAATATTGCTGATTTAATAAATATTGTAATTGACGTTTTGACTTTTTTATGATAATTGGTCAGTTTAAATTAGATGTTATGACAATTAATTTACCAATACATTGATGTATAAAGGTTTTATGTAAAAAATGGATGTCTTGAAATGCAATTTCCAGATTTTCGTATGTTTTTTATATAGTCTTGTTCCACTCTTGTTCCACTCTCGTTCCACTCTGAGTCCTCTCTCATTCGGACCTCGTTCGGACCTTGTTCGGGTGTTTTCCGAAGCAGCTCCGAACGAGGTCCGAACAAAGTCCGAATGAGTCACGAAGGAGAGTGGAACAAGAGTAAAAAGGAAAGTGGAAGGAGAGTGGTTGGGTGGGGTTTTTGGCCGTGTCAGGTGGCCACTTTGCCGTGGCAGTTGGAGACACCTACTGAAATCATGATTATAATATTTTAACTATAACGGGATAAGTCATCCAATCCTTGCCGCCACCATTGTTGGTGGGGACAACAACAATCACTAAAGGTGGCTTATTTTGGTTGCATTACATCCGCTAAAAAAACATGGCACACCTATGGCATTTAAGATATATTTCATTCCTACAGCACTTAACCCCGATGGGGTTTTCTCGTCGTGGCAGGTGTCCCCAACTGCCACTGAAATATGCCAATGGCCTATTTTTTTTCTTCACTAAATGACATTGCTCGAATGGGGTTGTATGGTGTTAAATATCATTTTCTAAAACCCAACCCCAGAGGGGAGAAACTATACTAGAAATGATTATACGGCACCATGCAACCCCAGAGGGGTTCAACTATTCTAGAAATGATTGTTAGGCGCCATTCAACCCTGTAGGGATGTCACTATAAATTGCTGGTTATAAAATAACTATCTGCGCTGCCGAATAAACTAAAATCCTGCAATGCGACTAAATAGTTTCCCAAGCTAAAGCTTGAGAATGACACGCATTCCTGGAGGTCTAGGGGGGAATTGGGAGTGGAAGGTGGTCGCTGCGGCGACCACCTTCCACTCCCAATTCCCCCTTCACTAAACGAACGAGCTTGTTCATTCTCTCTCGCAAGAGAGGGAAACTATTTTTGAACTATTCACGGCTGTTTTGAATGAGCAAAGATTACTTTCCGCCATGTTTGGTGTATACAACAAACATCACTTAAGATAGGTTGTTTTGTTTGGGTTGCCGCTTAACAAATATGCCACACCTACGGCGTTGGTTTTTGAGGTGATTTTCATTTCTATAGATATGGCATGCCTACGGCATTTCAGAGATATTTCATGCCTCCGGCATTTAACCCCGATAGGGTTTTCTCACCGTGGCAGGTGTCCCCACCTGCCACTGAAAATATGCCAATGGCTTAATTTTTTTATTAACTTAATGGAATAACCTATTTACATTGCATTTAAAATAAATTTCTTTAAAAGATAAAATATTTTATTTTTTTGAAACGTTATCTAAATGAACAACATTAATTAAGTTAATAGCGATTGTTTCTGGTGTTGATCCTAAATTATTAAGGGCTATAGAACAGAAAATATTAGAATATAAAAAATCACTTGGGGAAGTTGCTAATAAGAGAAATGCATTTAATCCAAAAAGAAAGGACTATAAAGAATATAGTGAAAAGGCAGAGCAATGGTTAAAAGAAAATTACCCAAATTGGAAAGATTTATTAAAATAATATGTTAATTAAAAAAAAAATATACAAGCTGCCTTTGTTTAATATTCCATTTTTTAAGATAAAATCTCTTGAATTCTTTGAACATAAATATATTTGTTGTAGCACAATTTCAATAAAACCATTTATAAATTTAGAGCAATATCTGGTACAGATTTATACAATATTTGATGATGAAATTCAGGAATCACTCTCTTTAAGTGAGGAAAAAACTTTATTTGGTGGTGTTATTTCTGATGGATTAACTATAAGAGGAAAATCAAAATGTATTAAAATTGATGAATTTAATATTGAGATTGAAAAAAATGATCTTCCAAATTTGAAATATAGCCCAACAAATATCTATTCAAATGATGGCCAATGGTTTTATACCGAAAAAGGAAACTATCAAATACTTTCAAGTAAAAAAAAACAATATGAAAAAGTTAAACATCTTGAAGGGTTAGAAATATATGGAGATAATATATTGAGACTTAGAACTGTTGTTGAATTATTAAAGATTAATGTTGATTTAGGAATAATAAAATTGACCTTCGAAGAATATGTTAACATTGGTTTTATGGTTCTCAAATCTGAACCAAGAATGAGGATGTTTGATGATGAGACAATTATAGATGGGCTTACAAATTGGATTCCTTCAATGCTTGAGATGCCTTTATATTATAAAATTCCAATCGAGATTCGTGGTAGGCTTGTTTAACTTAATTTAAATCATTTGTTTTTTCTTAAAAGAATTGAGAAATGTTATTTCTACTGTGTGCTTTATATTTAGTACTTAACATGAGCTTGGTTTAAGTAGTAAGAAGTAATGCCAGGTTTACATATCTTTAGGAAAAAGGCTGGGCGATGGCAGGCTAAACATGGCTTTTGGGGGCCAGCCTATGACAGGGCAGAATCAGAAGAGGGCTCATTCGAAGAGGCTGCAACCTCAAGAAGATTTGATCTTTTGGAGTCTAAATTCTTTCCTTTTGAAGATAATCGGCCAATTAAGGATTATTCAGGGATTTCTGTAACTATAAAACGGGCGATAATACACAGACTTGAGTACGGATGATTTATTGAAAATAATAAATGAAATGCTGAATAATTAAAAAAGTATATTGTTATGCGTTGGATACTAATTTTTTTATTGTTCTTTACTTGTAACATTTCAAATGCTCAAGAAAGCAAAATATCGGTGAGCAAAGAGGCCGTTAAGATGGATTTTGAGGGGTATTTGCTCAAGATTACTGTGGTAAAAGATGGAGAAAAGTACGAGACAAAGCAAGGGAATTACCAGGATTGGGTTGATTTTATACGTCAATTTCCGTTCAAAGAACGGGCAGAGATATTAAAACAGCTATCGAATTATTTTGATGATTATTCCCTGTGCAGCAAAGCTGTAGAAGGGCTATTCCCAGGCACAGGTACTGTAAGAACAATGGGCCACTATTCAAAAGAAACGCGATATACGATTGCAGTGGAAGCCATGTTTTTGATCAATTGGATGACTTTCGGGGATATGGCTGCCTTTCTGTCGACAAAACCCATCCTTTTTGATGTGGAGAAAAAAAAAGCTATTTCTTATGATGATTTTGAAAGCATCGAAAAGCTTGCAAAGGTGTATAGGCAGTGGGTGAAAAAAAAGCAAAAAGACGAAACGATCTCAATTTTTGAGATGTTTGAACTGGATAGTGGTCCGGTGATCTGGGAAGGAAGTGACGCTATGCAGACAGAGGAAAGAAAGCGTTATTTTAAAAAAACTTTTAGAAATACAAACAAGAGCTATATAAAGGATACTAAATGAGCCGATAACGAATAAAAAAAATCTTTACTCCAAAGCCATAAAACTTATAAGAAAATGCCTGAAAAAGAAGGTAGGTTGAGACTTTGACTAGACGGGCGATTAATCAACGTACGTAACACCAGTTCTAGCAAAGAGCCAACTTTGGAAATTACAATAGCGATGGTTCTAAAACTAAATTTCGATATGAAAAATAATAATTTTAAAGCTTGTTTCTCTGAAGAGAATTTTAAGGAGGAGCTTTTTTTTTCAGCATTAATTGATGACGATAATGGTTTTATATTAGAAGTTAACCCTATAAATACTTTTAAAATCTTAAGAATTGAATTTGACTATCATGTTATATATTATGAGAAAATCCCAGACTTTGCTTCCCTAAAGTATATAGAAGAAAATGGATTGTCGAATATTAAGGAACAATTTGTTGTTTTTGATAATTCGGATTATATTGATAAAATAGTTGCAGATAGTTTAGGATTTTATGATGAAAATCAAATAATTCATTTACTTTTTAAGCATACAGATGGTTTAATTCATATCCTTACTGGTAAAATGCCAAAACTTATCTGGCAAAATGATTAAAATTTAAACTATAGTTGTTATTTCAATAGTGTTCAACAAAAGGGCGGACAATCTGTGGAAACGGCCGGTACACAAAACGCTCAGCGTTTGGGATGGGAAATAGGAATAAGGAATTCTACAAAGGGTATTGGTGCCTTACCATACCGTTGGATAAGGGCGACACCTGGAGCTTATAACTACTTAAAAAAATAAACTATGCGTATAATTTTTTTTATTGTAATAATTTGTTCTTTTTTTTCTTCTTGTATTTCAAGTGAATAAGAGGAGAAAAATAATGATTTTTCATTTTATCTGCCAGATGCTGATCTATACCTAACAACTTCAAAGCGATCAGGAGGAGATTTTTATGTGATGTTTTCAAAAACGGATAGAATTAGTCAATTATCAGATAGTACAGACTATATTAAATGCGATATAAGAGATGCCGTTTTAGTTATTGTAATAGATCCTCAAAATAAAAATGATCTATATTTTATGTATCCTCATACTAGGAAAGTTAACAAAAAACATCTTAACCTTGTCGAATTGGATTCCGATGATTTTACAAATAGATTTTATCATCCAGGGCTTGAGACTAATCCGGACACATTAAAGAACCCATATAAGGAGTTGTTAATAGCGCCAAAGACTTATCTAATTACACTTCGAAAAGATTCGATATTTGGTCATCAGATAAAAGCTAAAAAAAGGCAATATGTGGCTAGAATAAAATGAATAAGATATTGACACAAGATTCTATGATGCGGAGATCGGGCCGTGGAACGTCGTGGATCCGCTGGTGGAAATGTAAATAAGTTTCTCTCGATAGTAGGTATTTATTTTGGATAAAAAGCCACTAAAAATTATTTTGATTATTCTAAAAAAAGAGAAAGAAAAAGAAACTGATGTCCCATCTTGGACTCTTGTAAAAAACCTAAATCGGGTGAAAATGGCAAGAATTTGCTAAAAGATTAATGGACGAGAAATATGGTGCGGTAAAATGGAGGTATACTCATCCAGGAAGCGAATATAATATAATTAAAAATTTTGAGATAGAAATAGAAATTAATATGAAAGAAGTTTTTATTTTATGGCATACCCATATTGATGATAGGCTTGAGAATGGAGAGGATTTTAAATTAATTGGAGTATATAGCTCAATTAAAAATGCGGAACAGGCGATCAATAGAACATCTAAACTTGAAGGGTTTAAAAATAATTTAGATGGGTTTGAAATTTCAGCTTATAAATTAGACTCGGATAATTGGACTTCTGGTTTTATTACCGATTAAATTTGAACAGGCTAGGTTATAGTGTAATAAATCACTCTATATTAATTGATAAGTTAGATAGAAAACGGTTTATTTCTGAATTTCGAGAGTTAATTTTGAATGATGAAAATTCAAATTAAATTTTATCTATCCGTGGGAATTATTTGGACAATTATAAACCTAACGAAGAATTGCGAAGGTAAAAGTTCCAAATTATTATGGTGATGATAAAATAGATGAAGAAGTAAAAGGGGCTGGTGGACCGCCATGCTGGTTCCCTTTGGGAAAATGCGGAGACAAAAGTTTAGACTATTGGATTGGTATGGGTTAAACTGTTCGGGCCAAAACCATACCCTCTATGGCGCGGTTAACAGACAACAATTGAATTTCACCAGGTAGTTGATTTGAACATGCTACATCTTAACATCAACAGAGTGCCGATCAGGATGACCCACCAAAAAAGGAAGTCTGTATTAATTGTGCCTATAAAAATATTCTTAACAAAAAATAACAGACAGACAGTATTGTTGTTAAAGGTCTAAAGCTTGATTAAATACTTTAAACAGGATGGAATGGTAAATGTTGGACGTATCCTACACCTAAATAATTCATTGATATGGAAAATAGAAATCTAAATATTCAAGAGGTTTTATTTGTGGAGAGTCTTTTGAAAGATACAGTTGAATGGAAAAAGTACATTCTGCAATTGAGGACTGCTAAGATTATAGATCTAAATGTTAAATATTGTTTGCGGTTTTTATTGCAGGAATATAATTATAATGATATTGAAACTTTTGGAAGTAATATGTTGCAGAAGCAGGTCATCGACTTAGATAGTGTGCCCGTTTTAATTTCTTTAGATCTTGACAGGAATGGGAACCTTTATGAATTGGATGTTTGGAAATCAGATTTTTCTGACATATCCATAAATATATTTGACACCAAAGTTGTAGTAGTAAACCGTCATTGATCTACTTAGGATATAGTTCATCACAAGTGAATATGGGGGAATTGCTTATGAAAAATTCTTTAGAAGAACAGGCTAATGTGGAGGATGCAAGGCATTAATACATTCACGATAAACTTATATATCAATCAACTGGGGATATAGGATATTGATGTTTCTAATTCGACATTTGGTAGTTCAATTATTAAATAAAAAATCAATGAATAAAATAGGTTTATATTTTGTATGTTTAATCTGTCTATCTTCTTGTTTTGTCCAGAACCTCAATCGGGATTTAAATAATCGATTTTATTCAACAGGCCATATGGGGATGCCTGGAGAATATGGTTTTATTTTTAGTGATGACAGTCTTTTTTATTACTCTCAAACGGTTCCAGGCATTTACTCGGAGGGATATTATAAATGGATAAGTGATGATTCCATAAGATTTGAAAGCAGACAGATTAATCCATATTCCAGTGCTATGAATTGCGTGTATAATAGTATTAGTGGAAAAATCGCTGTGTTAAAAGGCAAAAAGCTTTATTTTAATGGTTTCACCTATTTTTTGAAAGAAAGAAGAAAAAATTCCCAACCAACAAAAGTTCATCGGAAATGAGTTTTTCGACTACAAAATTGGAATATCTTATAAACGATAGCAGAAACATTTTTTATTTATTCCATTGGCGAAATTTAAAAACAAAAGTTTTTTTTCGATTTATAAAAAAGAATCACAAGCGATACATAGTGACCTATTCATCCCGACTTCTTTTATGGAAAAAATTAAATTGGTTGAATTAAATACATTTTTACGGAGAACATTAAATTCTCCATTACATTTGGATTTGGAAAATTCCGTGAATGATTCTTTTGAAGATTATTTGAGTCGACAAAGTGTTTTTTTTAAGATTAAGGATTTAAACAAGGAATTGACTATTACGTTTATTGATGGTGTTTGGGGTAAAGTCATTGTGCCTTCGAAACATTCTGGTTCAACCTATATAGAGGAATACAACAGGTCTAGATTGAAGAAGTTAGACAATAGAGCTGGATTCTATGAATATTATTTATTAGAAACAAAAAGCTTTACTCCTTTGGTTTTTATTACTGATGATTCGTTGATTAGGGTAAATGGGTAGAGGATGAGTTAAATGTCAGCTGGATTACGGTGCAATACTTTGATTGCCTTATATGAAAAACGCTGAAACTTGGTTTTCTGAAAATATGCCTAATTGGAAAGAACTTTTTTAGTTTTATGAAATGGTATTAAAGAAATTTTTTGGGTATTTTTCCGTTAAATCTATTCCTTTTTTAGAATACAGTTTTCTGAGAGGTTTTCAAACAGAGAATATATATTGTTCATATATAGAGCTTGAACAAATCACGGGTGTGGGTGGTACAATTTTATTAAGCGTGTACTCTTCAAACACAAAACACGAAAAGCTTTTTGGTGATATTATTTGTTATCAGTTCAGTAAAAATGGAATAGATAAATTTATTGTTGATTTCACTGAAGATGTTTGTATAGAAAGGCAAGATCTTCCATCTTTCAAATATATATCTGATAATGGAACAACATTTTATATGTCGGAAGGACGATATTTACTTATGTACGCAAATAAAGTTCAGGGTCGTAAATCAATAAATCACCTCAATTATTTTTTTATACATAGTGCTATCCATATTAGGTTTAAAATCGTTTTAGAATACTATAAGCGTGAATATGGTATATCTTGGGAAGATCGAGAGAAGTTGTACGATATTATGTCTGAAATTATGTGTCAGGATAAAATTACAAAGCTATTTTCTAAAGAAGAAAAGAGCGAACTCATAGAAGATTATCTTCGTATAGAAAGTACGACACCGCCATTTAAAGATATACCAGAAAAGGATAGAGAAAAAGTGACAAATCAATAAAGAGCTTCAACCTGGTGACCTACAGCCACCACTATAACCTGACGGACCATTTGGGCAATGTCCGGGTGGTGATCAAGCGCGAAGGGACGGCAACGGCTCCAAAAGTGGGCATCTTCCAAAGGCAGGACTACTATCCGTTCGGCAAGACCAGGGCCATTGTGACTGGCGGTATAAATCGCTACCTTTACAATGGCAAAGAGAAGCAGGAAGAGTTGGGAGACCAGCTGGATTACGGAGCAAGGTTCTATGATGCAGAGATAGGTAGATGGAATGTGGTGGATCCGCTGGCGGAGAAGATGCGTAGGCATTCGCCTTATAATTACGCGTTCAATAATCCGATAAGGTTTTTCGACCCGGATGGAAGAATCCAATAATCCCTTGGTTGCTTAGAACATTAGCTACCCAAGGTGGTAGGCGAATGGTGTTAAATGGAGCAGCCTTAGCTGCAGGAGTTACTGTTGTAGCCGTTAATCAGGATAATTTCCAGAATAATAATCTTATAAAAAGGGATGGTACACGGAAAGATATCCAGTTAAATCCTTTTATGCTTAATTCGGATAAAAGGGATACAAAGGAAGTCGGTACACAGAATCAAGGAAAGGGAGAAGTTGAAAAGGGTGACTACTCTCATTTAAAAGAACCTCGGACAGTCGGCGAAGGAAGAGAGACTACAAGGGCACAACGGCAGAGGATATTTGAGGAAAATAAGAGACAAAACGGTGGAGAACTAGTTAGTGATGGAGATGGACGGAAGTTAAACCCTCCTAAAGCTAACCAGAAAGGTGAGCCTGCTGTTATAAATCAAGCAGAGGTGGATCATAAGCAATCAAGGAAAAATAATGGAACGAACTCTAACTCAAATATGAGAGTTATTTCCAAGGAAGAAAATCTAAAAAAAATCAAGCAACAATTTTTAAATGGAATTGCATAATTATTTTTCAGATCCAAATGAAGCTGTTTTGACGACTTCATTCGTATTGGATAAAGAGGATCAAATAACAAGAGTATATCATTATTTAGAAGATGGGATGTGGGAATTTAGTGGCGACTCTAAGGTGGAAGAATCGAACTATAGAGTTGTTTCATTAGAAGAAATGATTAATCTGGACAACACGCTAATTTCTTTATCGAATATGGATCCGGGTATTTTGCTTATAGAGCTATAGGAAAGGATGTTTTTGTGATAGAGAAAATACCAAATGATAAACATTAATTCAAACATTTAGATTAAAGAAATAGATATGGTTTTCAAATTTTCCAATAAAAAAGGCTAAAAGAAAATATACTTTAATAAGCTTATTACTATTTATTGTTTCAGGAATAATTAAATTCGAACTCAATATAAACATAACTAAAAGAATTCTTAGATTTATCTATATGCTTTCTGGTATATCAGCACTTATCTTACAGTTCGAGTGCTTTAATACCTTCGGCAACAGATGTCGGAACTTTTGCCCAGTTTGGGACAAATATAATAGTTGGACGATTAGGGCTGTCGTCAGGAACAACCACAACCAATTCTAGTGGGGGGAAGCCAAACTCAAATTACCCAGCCTTCAAACGGTGTCGTGATATATAACAATGGAGGAACTGTTCCTTCTTTGCAACTTCGTTCGAGGGCGGTAAGAAGGATTTTGGAGAATTAACGAATCGTATGTTATGGTAAAACAAATATTGCTCTGTGTTTTTTTAGGTATTGCGTCTAATTGTTATTCTCAGGATAAAGAGGTCAATTTCATTATATTGATTGATGGAAATCTAACCCAGATCTATGGCGAGAATATTATCATGAAAAACGGTCAAGGAGAGGAAGAAGCTATAAGGATACATTACGTACCTGGGAAGTTGTCTGTGGAAGAAAGGTTATATGATAAAATTATATCGGAATCCGTTGGGGATCTCATGTTAAATCTTCAGTACATCAAAACTGAAAAAGGAGATGCAAAATACTTGAGCTATAAAATCGGGGACTTCAACAGGGATTGGCTGTCAAAAGGAAATTACTTTATATTGTATGTCTATACCGCTGATGATAAGGGTAATAGGAAAAGGTTTGGGTTTTTGCCTGGACAAAAAATCACTTATGAATATGATTGGTCTCAAGGATCAATGAGAAGAGCAACAAAAAATTAGCCCCCCATCAAAAAGCCCCAGCTAGAAAACGCGTCTGCGGCATTTAAAAAAAACACGCCCTCTGGCATTTTACCCGTTGCATATTACCCTATTTCTTACCCTTCAACTTTCTCAAATCTCACATCTCACATCCCATATCCACCTTAGTCATAAAACTCTTGGTCAAAGTTTTTCGGCTCTTTGTTTTTATAGGCTTTGGTATCTGTTGATTTTTCGGAGTCTTTTGGTTTTTTAGTTTTCTTTTGGATAAACTCAGCTACTTCCACGATTCTTGGGATACTACTTTTTGGAGCCATATGGCGTAGTTTACGGATTTTGCGTCTGCGTTTGTAGTTGCGGATAATATCGCTGTCGCGGTAGAGGTTCCAGTTCATTAGGAGTACGCTGAACAGCACTACTGCCAGACCGATGATCTGCATGCGGCTCACGATATGGTCGGTAAAGAAATGCACCAATATCAAAGCAACGATAGGGTTTACATAGGCATAGGTGCTGACTTCCGTTGCCGGACGAACCTGCAATAGGAAGATATAACAGCTGAATGCCAAGATAGATCCCATCAATGCCAGGTAGATCATGGCACCCCAGTATTCTGTTGGAACGGCACTGAATTCGAAATCACGGTATTCACCATTTAATAGCGCAACAGTGGTAAAGGCCGTACCCGCAACAACCATTTGCCATGCCGTTTTGACCATTACGTTCAAGTCCTCTTCGGGTTCCTGCGGAGCATCAGAATCATTTAGTTTCTTCTTTTCAGAGTTCTTGCTGTATTTGGAAATAAGTGAACCAACAGTCCAGCCAATCGTTCCCAATGTCATGACAATCATCGCGGTTAACTTTTTGTCGCTGTTTCCGGCATTTGCTTCCGGACCGAAGATCTGTTCTGCAAAAAGCATGACAACACCCAAGAAACCCAAGATCAATCCCAATAAAGTTGGAATGCTCGAGAAGTTCTCTTTCCATTTTGGTTTGTCCAGGATTATGAACCAAATGGCGGTTGCTGCAGATAGAATGGACACAATAGCGCTGGAGATAAACTGCTCCGACCAGATAATTGCAGCCATGTCTATAAATAGCAATAAGAACCCTACGAGTGCGGCATCCTTAACGGCTTTTTTGATATAGATCTTATAACCCTTCATCCAGCAATAAAGCATCAATAGGGAACCCGCAATGATAAATCGGATAGATCCTAAAACGAAAGGTGGGAAAGCATGCAATGCTTTCTCGATAAAGAAAAAGGTAGATCCCCAAACGATGTATACCACCAAATAAGCAAAAATAATGATGCTTCCTGATGGACTAGTTGATTTAACCATGATTTATTTAATCCTTAGAAGGAATAACTAATTTATTGTCTTCTTTTACTGTTTCTAATACGATTGTTGTTCTTGTAGAGATAATGCCTTCGATCTTGCTTAAGGTATTGCGCATTAAATCCACCAGGCCAGCAGAGTCATTTGTTCTCACTTTGATCAAGTATCCGTCCTCACCGGCGATATCATGTACCTCCAACACCTCGGGGATCTCTGCAAGCAATAAGCCTACTTTCTGTACACCGATAATGTCTTGAGTCTTGATAAAGATGAATGAAAGCATCTTTTGATCCAATGCAGCCGGGTTAATGCGGGCATTATATTGAAGAATCACTTCCTTCTGTTCTAATTTTTTTTACTCTCTCCAGAATTGCTGATGGTGCCATCCCCAATTCACGGGCGATATCAGCATTATTAGTACGGGCATTATCCTGCATTATTCTGATGATCTGAAGATCAATCTGGTCCAATGAAATTTCTAGTTTTGCCATAGTGGCGCAAATATCGTAAATTCCGAATTAAATTCAAATTATTAAGTTGATTTTAGAATTTTATTCAGATAAATATGACTTATAAAGGATAAACTTTAGCCATATTGGGGTATTTTAATAAATTGGTTATTACTGTTGGTAAACAAGTACTTACGAATATACGGATTAATTATAAATATCTAAAATATGCGTTTAGAGCTTAATTTTAATGAAACAATGCGTAGTTTTGTTATTCAATCTATCTTATCGTGTCGTTACAAATTAAATTAGCAGCCTTGGCAGAATCTCTTACAGGGGATTTATTTTATGATGAAAAAAATACTGCGCATCAAACCATGCGTATGGCATATTCTACCGATGCTTCGGTATATCAAGAATTACCTTTGGCGGTCTGCATTCCGCAAAACATCAATGACTTAAAAACATTAATCCGATTTGCTCGAGAAAACCAAACAACATTAATCCCTAGGACCGCGGGAACTTCACTTGCTGGGCAGGTTGTGGGATCGGGTATTGTGGTTGATGTATCTCGATATTTCAATCAGATCCTGGAAGTCAATGAAAAGGAAGGGTGGGCAAGAGTTCAACCGGGTGTGATTCGTGATGATCTAAATGCTTATTTAAAATCATTTGGTTTGATGTTTGGCCCTGAGACATCCACAGCTAGCCGAGCAATGATCGGTGGAATGATCGGAAATAACTCATCGGGGCTGCATTCAATCGTTTGGGGAGATACCCGTCATAACTTGTTGGAAGCAAATGTGATATTGGATGATGAGTCTGAGGTGACGTTCAAAGAGTTAAACGAAGGAGAATACTTTGCAAAGCTTTCCGAAAAGTCAAGGGAGGGTGAAATCTATAGGTCCTTAAATGAATTATTGACCAATAAAGATAACCAGGAAGCAATCCACGCGGGTTATCCAAAATCAGAGATTACCCGAAGAAATACAGGCTATGCATTGGATATGCTTTCTGATGTCAGCCAACCATTTAATCTTTGCCGTTTGCTTGCCGGCTCGGAAGGAACCATTGGGATAATCACTGAGGCGAAAATTAAACTGATGCCATTGCCGCCAAAAGAAATAGGGCTATTATGTGTCCACTTTGAAGATATGGTGGAGTGTATGCGCGGAAATGTGGTTGCCCTGCGGAATAACCCAGAAGCATCGGAACTAGTCGATAAATATATTTTAGATTTTACAGTTGGACATCCAACTTATCAATACAACCGTTTCTTTATCGAAGGAGATCCTCAAGCACTCTTGATTGTAGAATTCAGAGGGGATACACAAGAAGAGATCGCTGATAAAGCGGAGAAATTGGTGGCTGAGTTAATGGCAGAAGGATTGGGTTATGCATTTCCATGGATTACAGGAGTTGAGAAAACCAATTTGGTTTGGGATGTCCGTAAAGCAGGGTTAGGTTTGATCCGTAACTTGCCAGGAGATTCTCAGCCGGTCAATCTGATTGAAGACTGTGCCGTTTCTCCAGAAGATCTCCCGGCTTATGTTTCTGATATCCAAAAGCTATTACAAGAAGAAAATGTGCATGCTTCATATTATGCACATGCCGGTGCAGGGGAACTGCATATAGAGCCTTTTATCAATCTTAAAACTGCAGAGGGAAGGCATCAATTCCGAAGTATTTTGGAGAAGACAACAGACCTTGTCCTAAAATACAATGGGTCATTGAGCGGTGAACATGGTGATGGCCGATTGAGAGGCGAATTTATTGGTAAGGTGCTTGGTGAAAAAGTATATGAGCTTCTTTTACAGACAAAAAGCATATTTGATCCAAACAATGTGTTCAACGCCAAAAAAATTGTGAATACACCGCCCATGGATACGCATTTGCGTTATGACCATGTGACGGATGCCTCTCAGATCAAGACTTACTTTGATTTTACAAAGAACGAGAGCATCCTACGCCTTGCCGAGAAATGTTCAGGTTCCGGGGATTGTAGGAAAACAGAAATTACTGGAGGAACGATGTGCCCGTCATTTATGGCAACACGGGATGAAAAGGACACTACAAGGGCTAGAGCGAATATGCTCCGTCAGTTCTTGACGAACTCTACCGAACAGAATGGGTTCAATCACGAAGAAATTAAGGATGTGATGGATTTATGTTTGAGCTGTAAAGGCTGTAAAACTGAATGTCCATCCAGCGTGGATATTGCCAAAATGAAGGCTGAGTTCTTGCAGCATTATTATGATGCTAATGGAAGTCCTTTTAGGGCGAAATTGATTGCCAATTTTACTGAGTCTCAGAAATTGGGATCTTTAGTAGCGCCAATCTATAATTTCTTTGCGACCAATAGCTTTACCTCGGGAATTATTAAAAGTGTTGTTGGGTTTGCGCCGGGTCGTTCATTGCCAAAAGTACATGGTACAACCTTCAGCAAATGGGCATCCAAACAAAAGAAATCAAGGAACAAAAAGAAGGTATTTCTATTTTCTGATGAATTTACAAATTACAACGATACAGAGGTTGGTATTACTGCCTATAAGTTATTAACTGCTCTGGGATACGATGTTATTGTGCCTAAGTTAAAGGAAAGTGGTAGGACTTATTTATCTAAAGGTTTCGTAAAGAAAGCTAAGGCATTGGCAAATGAAAATGTAGCCTTGGCGAGTCAAGAAGTAACAGCAGAAAGTCCTTTATTGGGTATTGAGCCATCGGCTATTATTACCTTTAGAGATGAATATCCAGACTTAGTAGATGCGGATAAACGAGAGCAGGCGAGACTGCTGGGAGAGAATGCGCTCATGATCGACGAATTCCTTGTAAGAGAAATCAAGGCCGGGCGAATACATCCCGAACAATTCACAGCAGAGCCACAAAAAATCAAACTACATGGGCATTGCTACCAGAAAGCATTTAAACTTGTAGATACTACAAGAGAGCTGCTGTCCTTTCCTTCTAACTATGAGGTTGAGGTCATCCCATCTGGATGTTGTGGTATGGCTGGTTCTTTTGGCTATGAAAAGGAACATTTTGAAGTTTCGCAGAAAGTTGCTGAATTGGTTCTTTTTCCTACCCTTCGAAAAACTGGGGATGATTACCTCATCGCAGCGGCTGGAACATCTTGCCGACATCAAATTAAGGATGGCTTGCATAGGCCTTCATTTCATCCTGTAGAAATTATTTATGAAGCTCTAATAAAGAAATAATCAAACAAAAAGCGTATCTTTTTTGTCTTACAATAAATATGAAAGTTATGAAAAAAATCGCAACGTATTCACTGTTAATGACTTCATTATTATGGATGTCATCATGTGGTAACTCAAATAAATCAGAAGGTGGATCTAATGACTCAACAGCTGCAGGTAGCTCTGAAATGGCTTTAAAGCCTCTGACAAATGAAACTACTTCAAATCAATTTCATTTATATTTTGATTTGAGGCAGTCAGCACAAACGGATTCATCCATTCTCTATGAAGCGATATCAGAATTTAATAATGAGCCTGTCGGATTTAATGTAGAAATTAAAAAGGACATTGATGCCGGTATTGCTGAAAATGGCCAACCAGATGATGATTTAGGTTTTAGTGAAGGTTCTGTTCGCATTACAGCAAATGGTCCAAACTCCGATAATTTCGTGAAAGCAATGGGTACTTTGTTTAAGATGCCAGTTGATGGAAAGATGACAACAAATACTTTAACTCCAATGGTGTTTTCGTCTAATAAAGAGAAAGTTGATTTAGGAAAACCTGGTACATATAGTTTTAAATATTTCTTTGAAAATGGTACAGGTAAAGAGGCGGAGATGTTCGGGATATTAGATACTTACAAACAATCTTTTGAACTTGGAGAGAAAGATTCTACCTATAGGGCAGCAATTATTTCTGCCTTTGAAGGAAAATAAAATTAATAATATTCAATATTTAAAGGTCGGCATTTGCTGACCTTTTTTTTATACTCCTCCAAACAGATTATATTGAATGTCAATCAAGTTTTTATGTTAGTTTAATAAAAATATTATTTAGATTAAAAATTTTATTGTTAAATAGCTTTTACAGCTGTGTGTGTTAAAAATATTTATAAATAATTAAAACATTATAATTGATTTGTTGTTTTATTTATAAATATTAAAGTTATGAGAAAATTTAATTTGATTTTATTTTTATTGACTGTTGTAGTATGTTTGAATTCATGTGGGAATTCTGGAAATTCAGAAAGGAGTTCCACTGATACTACTAAATCAGCTATTGACAGACTGGAATTAAAGCCTCTAACCCATGAAATTACATCCAGCCAGTTTCATTTGTATTTTGACATCAGAAGGATTTCTGAAACAGATTCATCGGTATTATACGAAGCGATATCAGAATTTAGCGATGAACCGGTAGGTTTTGATGTTGAAGTATTAAAGAATATCCAACCTGGGATTGAATTAGATGGCGAACCAAATAAGGAAATGGGCTTTAAACAAGGAGCTATTCGCATTACTTCCAATGGGACAAATTCGGATAATTTTGTAAGAGCTCTGGGGGTTTTGTTTAAATTGCCCGTCGATGGAAAGATGACTACAGAAACTTTATCTCCAATGGTTTTTTCTTCAAACAGAGATATGGTAGACCTATCAGCATCTGGAACCTATAATTTCAGATACTTCTTTGACAACAATACCGGACGAAAGGCAGAATTAATTGGAGTAGTTGATACATTTAAATACTCTTTTGAACTTTATGAAGTTGATTCAACCTTTCGCGCAGCAATTATTTCTGCATTTGAAGGTAAATAAAACTATTTTTTTAATGTATTTTAGGAGGGTCAGTGTTTTGCTGACCTTTTTTTATGTTGAGATCTTATATTTGTAGCTGTTATTTACTACTGACCTTATTATTTCCATTGAGCACAATGGCTCAAGAGGTAATGCATGGTGAGCGTTTTTCAAAAGGAAAGGTTAGTTCACCCGCATTAGGGGAAATTTCTGGAATTGTATCTTCTATAAACAATCCAGGTATGTTTTGGGTCCACAATGATAGTGGAGATGAAGCAAATATTTACCTTATTGACTCCGTCGCGAATTTAAAGACAACCTATAGGTTGGAGGGAATAAATGCAGTTGATATAGAGGATATTGCCTGGGTAGAAGTAGAAGGGAAATCTTATATAGTCTTGGCAGATATTGGTGATAACTTGGCTATAAGGGCAAATATATCTTTATATATCTTCCCCGAACCACTCTATAAGTCTAATCAAGTGAATGATACTATTCCGAAAAATGAAATTAATATTAAGACACTGACCTATCCTGGAAAAGCTCGAGATGCTGAAGCCATATTTGTTGATCCAATGGATAAACAATTCTACCTAATTTCAAAAAGAGAGTTCAGATCGATCCTATACACTGCAGCTATTTTTGAAACCAATAAGCCGCATTTTGTTCTAAAGCCATTAATCAGCTTTCCATTCACATTTATAACAGCAGCAGATATTTCATCTAGGAGAGATGCATTGATTATGAAAAATCTGACATCGATATATTACTGGCCATTAAGGAATAACATGTCTATATCAAAAGCATTGAGTGAGGCGTATCTACCTGTTCCATACAAACCAGAACCACAGGGTGAGGCGATCACATTTGATAGGGCTTCAGATGGATTTTTCACGATTAGTGAAAGACCATTCGGTTTAGACTCTTATCTTTATTATTATCATATTTCAAAACCATAGTTTTATGAAGACATCCTTGTCATTCTTTTTTTCTCTTTTATTTATAGGATTTGCGCATGCTGCAAAAGTTGATACGCTGAATGTACAAAGTTCAGCAATGAATAAAGCCATCAAAACTGTCATTATTCAACCTGAAGGTTCAAAGTCAAAAGAATTTCCAACTTTATATTTATTGCATGGATATTCTGGAAGTTATAAGGATTGGGTCAATAAAGTTCCGGCAATCAAAGATTTAGCAGATAGGTTGGGAATTATAATCGTTTGTCCTGATGGTGGATTTGGAAGTTGGTATTGGGATATTCCAAATGACCAGAACTTTCAATATGAAACTTTTGTTGCCAAGGAATTGGTGGCTTATATTGATCAAAATTATCCAGTAATCAAAGATAGGAGCAAGCGTGGGATTACAGGATTGAGTATGGGCGGCCATGGTGCTTTATATTTGGCACTCCGTCATCAAGATACCTTTGGTGCTGCAGGAAGCACTGCTGGTGGTGTGGATATTCGTCCGTTTCCAAACAACTGGGATATGGCAAAAAGAATAGGACCCTACGATCAAAATCCTCAAGTATGGGAAGATCATACTGTCATGGAAATGACCCACTTGATTAAACCAAAATCATTGGAATTTTTTATAGATTGTGGTACAGAAGACTTCTTTTATCAGGTAAATCGTAAGCTCCATGAAAAATTAACATATTTAAATGTACCTCATCGTTTTTTAACAATGCCTGGCGCACACAATTGGGATTATTGGAGCAAATCCATTCATTATCAGCTAGTTTTCTTTAATGAGTTCTTTTCGAAGACTACATAAGCTGTCTATTTTGGATAATATATTTGCTTTTTTGGATAATTGTAGTACCTTTGAAACTAGATACGAGATTATAAACCTACGCAAGCCATTTTGATGTTCAGAATGGCTTTTTTACTTTTGGCCATGGATTTGTATTTGCTGAGAAAAAAATCATTGTTCCGAATTGTCTGCCTAAGCCTTCTTGGAATTTATATTTTACTGTTTAATACTGTTTTAGGTCAAGAGAAATTGACCCTTAGCGGATATATAAAAGATTCTAATTCGGGAGAGAATTTAATTGCTGCAGTAATCCGGGTAAAAGACCAAAACCTAAATACATATTCCAATAATTACGGTTTCTATTCCTTATCTCTTCCAGCTGGAACATATGAAGTTGAAATTTCATTTGTGGGTTATGCCAGCAAAACCGAAACTGTAGAGTTAAATGCTGACCAGCGCAGGAATTTTGAGATTACTCCAAATTCAAGTGTCATCGAAGAAGTCATCGTAACTGGTAAAAAGGAAGATGACAATGTTACATCTCCGCAAATGGGAAATTTAAAGTTCACCATGGAAGAACTGAAAATATTCCTGTAGTTTTTGGAGAGAAAGATATTTTAAAATCCATTCAGTTACTTCCAGGTGTATCTACAGGCGGTGAAGGTAGTTCGAATTTCTATGTGCGTGGAGGTGGTGGTGACCAAAACCTGATTCTATTGGATGAAGCTACGGTTTACAATGCTTCCCATTTATTAGGGTTTTTCTCAACGTTCAACTCAGACGCTATTAAGGATGCCAGTCTCTTTAAGGGTGGTATACCCGCTCAATATGGAGGCAGAATTTCATCTGTCATGGATATCAGTATGCTGGATGGTAACAACAAGAAATTCAGTGCTGAAGGTGGTATTGGTTTGATTGCCTCTCGCTTAAAGCTGGAAGGACCTATTGTAAAAGATAAAAGTTCATTTATGATCAGTGGTAGAAGGACTTATGCTGACTTATTTTTAAAGCTTTCACCTGATGAAACAACTAAAAAAAGCAAGCTTTATTTCTACGATTTGAATGCAAAGATGAACTATAAATTGAATGATCGCAATACGCTATATCTTTCAGGTTATTTTGGCAAGGATGATTTAGGTTACGGTGATTTATTTGGTTTTGACTGGGGAAATGCGACTGCTACAGTTCGTTGGAATTCTGTTATAAATTCTCAGTTATTTTCTAACACTTCATTGATCTATAGTGATTTTGCATACAATGTTAACGTTAGCAATGATGATTCTGACTTTAAGATTGCCTCCAAGATCCGAAACTGGAATTTCAAACAGGATTTCTCCTATTACTCAACCAATAACAATACCTTGAGATTTGGGGTTAACCTTCATCAACAAAGTATTAAACCAGCAAGTCTTGAGGCACAGGAAGGTTCTGAAGTAAATTCGGTGAGTGTGGATAGCAGACAAGGTATTGAAGCTGCAGCTTATGTTTCGCATGAATGGAAGCCATTTGACAAATTATCTATGATCTATGGTATTCGATTTAGTGATTTTATGGTTATGGGTCCAGGTTCATTTTATGATTTTGATGAAGATGGTGAGCCTATTTCAGAAACCCATTACGATCGCGTTATAGCAAAACATTATTTCAATTTCGAGCCAAGGTTATCCCTTTCTTATATTTTAAATCCTAACAATAGCATCAAAGCAAGTTACAATAGAATTTCACAGAACTTACATCAATTGACCAATACGACCTCAAGTTTGCCAACTGATCAATACGTTGTGAGCAGCTTAAATATCAAGCCTCAAATTGCAGATCAAGTGGCTTTGGGTTATTTCAGGAACTTTAACAATAATACGTATGAGTTTTCTGTTGAGAGCTATTATAAGTTTATGGATAATCAGATTGATTTCAGAAATGGAGCAGATCTGCAAGCCAATAAATATATGGAGGGCGATCTATTGTACGGAATTGGAAGATCTTATGGTGCTGAGTTCTTGTTGAGAAAAAATAAAGGTAGGTTAACCGGTTGGTTGGCATATACCTTAGCAAAAAGTGAACGACAATTTGATCAGATAAATGATGGAAATTGGTTTAATGCTCGTCAAGATCGAACTCATGATATTTCATTGGTTGGAATATTTCAATTGAGTAAAAAATGGACGTTAGGTGCTACTTTTGTTTACTATACAGGTAATGCAATTACTTTCCCGAGTGGTAAATATCAAGTTGATGGTACAACGATGTTCTATTATACAGAGCGTAATGGCTATAGGATGCCAGATTATCACCGTTTAGATTTATCAGCTACTTATGAGCCAAAGAAAGAAAATAAGCGGTTCCATTCTAGCTGGTCATTTGGAGTTTACAATGCATATAACCACAAGAATGCCTATATCATTGATTTCAGGGAAAATGAACAGAACCCAAATATTACAGAAGCTTATCGTATAGCTTTATTTGGAGCAATTCCTTCAGTTACTTGGAACTTTAAATTTTAAAATCATGATAAAAAGACCATTATATAGATTTTTACTTTTCAGCTTTTTATTGATTTTAACTAGCTGTGAAGACCTTATAGATATCGATCTAAACAGTGCAAATCCAAAAGTTGTAATTGTCGCTGACATCAACAATGAAGAAAAGACGCATGAAATCCTTATCAGTAAAACGGTGAATTTTGATGATGAGAGACCTAATGATCCTGTGGATGATGCGTTAGTCTACATAAGGTTGGGCAATGGAAGGGTTTATCAATTTGTTTCTGCTGGTGGAGGAAGGTATATTAATACCGATATTCCAATGGCGATGGGAGAGACCTATAATCTAGTAGTTCAAGTAGATGGTGAGGAATATACTTCAACAACACGCATGTTGGCCTATATAGATATTGATTCTATTGGTGTGACAGAAGAAAATATTTTCAACGAGGATTTTTATTTTATCAATTTAAAATTCAATGATCCTGAAGGGGAAGCGAACTACTATCGTTATAGTATGTCTATCAATAACAAGCCTTTTAAATTCAATGCTGTGTTTTCGGATAAATTCAACGATGGCAATGAGTGGACTCATCAATTGGGCAGCGATGGGAGTGGAAATGATATTAAACCCGGAGATAATCTGAGAATCAGACGGCAGATCATTACAAAAGAGGTTTTTAATTATTGGTCAGAATATGCTAGCACCAATCCTGGTAGTGCGGCACCGGGAAATCCAACATCTAATATAAGCAATGATGCACTAGGATATTTCAGCGTCAGCAGTGTTAGAGATTATACAGTAGATATCGCTCCCAAACCCGCAGACCCTGAATCAGGGAACTAAGGTTTTGAATTGATAACCTTGCTCAATTAGATAGTCAATGCTTTTGGGCAAGGCGTATTTAACATTGTTAATGGCTTTGATATTATCGTGAAATACGATAATACTACCGTTACGGGTTTTATCGATGCAATTCTTATAGCATTGCTGGGGGGTGATTTCCTGATCATAATCGCCAGTCAATACATCCCACATCACAATCTTAAAATCCTTTGCCAATTCTTTCATTTGTGATTTTTTAGCTCTTCCGTAAGGAGGTCTAAATAAATTTGTCTGAGTAAGCTCTTGACATTGATTAATGTTGTCAAAATAATCTTTGTCTTCGGTGTTCCAGCCTCTTAAATGGTTATAAGTGTGATTACCTACCACATGACCTTCGTCCAATAGCCTTTTGAAAATTTCTGGATGTTTTTTGATGTTTTCACCCACACAAAAGAACGAAGCTTTCACATTCTTTTCTTTCAGGCAGTCTAATATCCAAGGCGTGATTTCTGGGATTGGTCCATCATCAAATGTTAAGTAAATATTATTTTTATTCTTATCCTCTCTCCAAATCGCTTCTGGATAAATGTATTTGAGGATAAAAATGGGGCGGACAAAATGCATATTGCAACTATCAGATATTTTTACAAATTTAATAAAGTTTTAGGATTGAAGGTAAGTTTCCTGGGGATAGATGAAAAAGCTAATCGAGTTCTTTCAATTGACCAGAAAAGAACAAAGAGGAATGTTCTTGTTAATCCTTCTAAATTCTCTACTGCTAACCGTTAACATTTTTCTTCCTGTCTTCCATAAACAAAAAGATATTCAATTCAGTATGGAAGAAATGGCTTTTTCAAAAGAATCTACATCGAAACCAGCACCTGCCTCTTATATAAAATCTAAGCAAAATAAACACAAACACAATAAGAAAAGCAGTCAGGAATTATTTAAGTTCAATCCAAATGTGTTGGATAAGGCTGGCTGGGTTAAGTTAGGGCTTAGTGATAAGCAAGCGCAAGTAGTTCTAAATTATAGAGAAAAAGGAGGTGTTTTCAAAAATAGAGATGATCTGAAAAAAATATACGTTCTTGACGAGGAATTATTAGTTGATTTGTTGCCATTTGTTGAAATCCCGCAGACAGATAATGAGATCCGAAAGCCCACAGTTCTCAAAGATAAAATTAGCAAAGACAATTACATGAATTTAGGTATCGATATTAATTTGGCTGATAGTTCTGAATTTATGAAACTGAAGGGGATAGGACCTGTATTTTCAAGTAGGATAATCAAATTTAGGGATGCATTAGGCGGATTTGTGAAAACGGAACAATTGTCAGAAATATATGGGTTGCCCGAAGAAACTTACCAGCATATTTTTCCTAAACTAACTGTAGACAGATCAGATGTTAAATTATTAAAAATTAACGTTATATCGGTGTCTGAATTATCTAAACATCCTTATGTTACTTATAAGCAAGCACAAACAATTATCAACTATAGAAATCAGCATGGAGGTTTTAATAGGGTTGAAGATTTGTCGAAAATTCATTCTTTAGATGAGGATTTTTTCCGTAAAATTGAATTTTATTTGGATTTTACCGAACATTAATGATTGAAGAACAGCTTAAAGCCTTTATCCGTGACATTCCGGATTTTCCCCAACCGGGAATTGTTTTTAAAGATATTACCCCCTTACTGCAGCAGCCAGAGGTTGTGAAATTGGCCGTTAAAGAGTTTGTCAGGAAACTTGAGGGCATTGAGATTGACGTAATAGCTGGAATTGAAAGTAGAGGGTTCTTGTTTGGTTTTCTGCTTGCTCAAGAAATGAACAAACCATTTGTTCCTATCCGTAAGCAAGGAAAATTACCTTTTCATACCATTTCAGAATCTTATAAATTGGAATATGGTCAAGCAACGATAGAAATGCATGAAGACGCCATTAAAAAAGGTACTAAAGTTTTAATGCACGATGACTTGCTAGCTACCGGTGGAACTGTCGTCGCAGCCAGTAAATTGGTCGAAAAATTAGGCGGTGTAATTGCTGGATATTCCTTTGTTATCAGTCTTGATTTTTTACAGAGCGCTGGTCGACTAACGAGATTTAGTGAAAATATTGTTTCTCTGGTGCATTATGACTAGACAGTATTCGATAGACATTAGACATAAGACATAAGACATTAGACCGGGTATAGTTTGTCAGTAATTTATAAGCGAAAAACTGGAAAATTTACACACACGCAATACTTGAATAATTTACACACACACTACTAAAAGAATTTATAATTACATTAACTGGTATAATTAATAATCACACAACTAGAATAATTTTATGGAATGGATATCGGATCCTAATATTTGGATTTCATTTTTAACCTTGACGGTCTTGGAGATTGTCCTGGGTATTGACAACATTGTATTTATCTCAATACAAAGTGCAAAGTTGCCAGTAGAGCAACAGAAGAAAGCTAGGCAATTGGGATTGCTATTGGCATTGGTTATGCGGGTAGGATTGTTGTTTTCGATCAAATGGATTATGGGCTTAACGGCGCCATTTATTAATTTGGCGGATACCATTGGTGTTGACCACCCTGAATGGAGCCGCTATCTACAATTGTCAGGAAGAGACTTGATCTTGTTTATTGGAGGTTTGTTCCTGATCTATAAATCTACAACCGAAATTCATCATAAAGTAGAAGGACATACTGAATCAGCAAAAGCAAGGAATAAACCTGCTACATTCGCGAATGTCATTGTACAGATTATTATACTGGATTTGGTGTTCTCATTGGATTCCGTTATTACTGCTGTAGGGATGGTGGACAGCATCGGGGTAATGGTTGCTGCCGTAATTGTAGCAGTAGGAATAATGTTGATTTCAGCAGAAGGTATCTCAAAATTTGTTAATGATTATCCATCCGTTAAGATGTTGGCATTAGCTTTCTTATTATTGATCGGGGTATCTCTTACCGCAGAAGCTTTCGACCAACATATCCCTAAAGGATATATTTATTTCGCAATGGCATTCTCCGTATTGGTTGAGTTCTTGAATATCAGGTCTGAGAAAAAGCTCAATTGCAATTGGAAGAGGAGAAAAAGGCATAGACTAGATGTGGGATATGAGATTTGGGATTTGAGGTCAGATGTGAGATATGAGATGTGGGATTTGAGATAGAAAACGTGAAATAAAGTCTATTTACCTTCGGTGGTTGAGCGGAATTTTAACGCAAGTGATCCAAAGCACAAAACCCGCGCACAACACTTGCGCTAGCACAGCTGAAGATGGTTGGTGGAGACACCAACCATGGCGTTTTGAGCCGAAGCACCCGTCATTCATCCGCACAGAGCGTGTGCAAAACACTTGGCTAGCTCAGCTAAAGATGGTTGGTGGAGACACCAACCATGGCGTTCTGCCCGCGCTCAACACTTCGATACCTAAGGATGAATCATCGTTCCGAAAAAATATGAGATTAATCATTCCGCTTAATATTCTTTCTACTATCTCACATCTCACATCGCAAATCTCATATCTAGCTCCAAGCTGAGGGAACCGAAGCTGGAGCTCCACTAAAACTCGCCTTGAACTTTGTAATAGTTGTCGCCCATAACTTTGACGTGTTGATTTTTTTCAACGAGGTAGAAGTTGTTTTTTTCGTAGACCAAGAACTCTGAAGTTTTATAAAGGGTGTTTCTAACTTCTTTTTCTACGGAGATCATTTTGGGTTGTCCTTGTTGATCGAGTTGAATTCTGACACATGAAAGGTCGAGTTCAGGATTGGTGAAGGTATATTGGATTACGGAGTCAGCAGAATCTACTTTGACAAAACCTGCATAGGCTGGTTTGTTGAGATCAATAGCCTTAAAGCTGGATAATTCTACTGCCCAATCTTTAATTTTCAGTTTTTTGGATTCTTCGTTTTCATCTTTTTTCACTGTTTTGTTCACGTCAGGATTCAGTGCTGCCAATGAGTCGATTTCTTTTTGAAAGAAGGAGGGAAGGTCGAATAGTTTTTCCTGATTTTCAATTTTCGCTTGTTGCTCCTTATTTCCGCAACTATAAAAAGCAGCAGTAATACAAATTACTGCTGCGATATTTTTGATTCTCTTAATATTAATATGCAAGGACATTTCCAGTCATTTCTGAAGGTATTGGCAAGTTCAGCAATTGCAGTACCGTTGGAGCCACATCACCTAATTTACCATCTTTAATATTTTTGTATTGGTTGTCAATCAAGATACAAGGCACTAAATTAGTAGTGTGTGCGGTATTGACTGATCCATCTTCATTGATCATAAATTCAGAGTTACCATGATCGGCAAGGATAATAAACGAATAGCCATTGTTGATTCCAGTTTCAACCACACGTTTTGTGCAATTATCTACTGTTTCCACAGCTTTGACTACTGCTTCAAAAACTCCAGTATGGCCTACCATGTCTGGGTTGGCAAAATTTAAACAAATAAAATCCGGTTTATTTTCTTCCATATCCTTACAGATGGAGTCTGCTATGGTATTGGCACTCATTTCAGGTTGCAGATCATAAGTTGCAACTTTTGGAGAAGGGATCAATAATCTTCTTTCACCCTCAAATTGATCTTCGCGTCCTCCTGAGAAAAAGAATGTTACGTGAGGATACTTTTCAGTTTCAGCAATACGGACTTGAGTCTTATGCTGCAAGGATAAAGTTTCTCCCAATGTTTGGGTAAGATTGTCTTTATGAAAAATAACTTTGACATTTTTGAATGTTTCATCATAAGAAGTCATGGTTACATAATAAAGATTTAATGGTTGCATGTGATATTCAGGGAAAGCCTGTTGAGTTAGGGCAATTGTAATTTCCCTACCACGATCTGTTCTGAAATTATAACAGATTACCACATCACCATCTTTGATTGTTGCTTTAGGAAGCCCCTGTGAGTCAACCATAACTATTGGCTTTAAAAACTCATCAGTAATTCCTAAGCTATAAGATTGTTCGATGGATTCCGCAAGGTTTGTAGAAGGGATACCTATTCCTTTTGTCAATAGGTCATATGCCTCTTTTACGCGTTCCCAACGGTTATCGCGGTCCATTGCATAATATCTTCCGATTGCGGATGCTATGGTCCCTACAGAATTTTCTAGAAAAGTCGTCAAGTCGTTAACATATCCAAAACCACCGTTAGGGTCTGTATCACGACCATCCAGGAAAGCATGGATAAAGACTTGTTCGTCAGTTAGGCTTGCATCTTTTGCGGCGTCGCAGAGAGCTTTAAGATGTTCGATATGTGCATGGACACCACCATCAGACAAAAGACCGATGAAGTGCACTTTTTTATTGTTTTGTTTGGCATAGGCGAATGCATCCTGAATGGTAGGGTCAGTTTTGAATACACCTTCTTGTGCGGCTTTATTGATACGACCTAATTCTTGATATACGATTCTACCTGCACCGAGGTTCATGTGCCCGACTTCGGAGTTCCCCATTTGCCCTGCCGGTAAGCCAACAGCTTCACCTGAAGCTTCAAGTTTGGAGTTAGGGTAGGTTGCAAGAAGATAGTCTAAAAAGGGGGTGTTAGCAGCTATTACAGCGTTTGAATTATCATTTTTTCCGTAGCCTAATCCATCCAAGATTAATAATGCTACTTTTTTATGTTCAGAACTCATTACACAAATATACTTATTCTCCATTAGAAACACTAAAAAGAGAATTTGGTTGTATCGAAAAGCAACAAATTCGTTAATGACCAAAATAAACAAGGATTGGCATAATTTTCGCTGATTGTAGAGCGGAAAATGAATTTAATGTTAATTGGCGGAAATTATTTATAATTCTGCTGTTAACACCCAAGCAATTATGTTAAAAGTTATTCGTGATTTTGGTTTGATATTGAGACGGTTTGCATTTGCAATGCTGTTTTTGCCATTGGTTGCTTTCGCGAGCTTCCAAACGGATGTTGCTTTGGAATTGCTTGGAGCATTAAAAGCGAACAGCGCGAAAAATGTAGCAAATATGTTCGGTCAAAATGTTTCATTGTCCATAAAAAATGACTCCGGCTATTATTCGAAATTTCAGGCTGAAGTTATTTTAAGCGACTTCTTTAGAACTTCAAAAACTACAGAAGTCAAACAGGTACAACGCACTAACCGAAGTAACAATAGTTTTTATATTGTTTACCAGATTAAGACCAATCAAGGTTCATATCGTGTATTTGTGAAGTTTAACCAAACAGGTGGCGAAGCACAAATAAATGAACTGCGAATTGAATAAAGTTTTTAATTTTTCTTATTTAAGTTTTCAAATAAATATATTTTTATTCATCTTCGCTTAATTTTAATTTGCTAAATGGAGAGAGAATTCAAAGATAAACTGGTACATTTTGTTCAAGAAGCCCTTGTAGAAGATGTAGGAGCAGGGGATTATACCTCATTATCTACGATAAAAGAAGAACAATTAGGAGAGGCTCAATTATTAGTTAAAGAAGAAGGTATCTTGGCGGGTGTTGAAGTTGCCAAAGAAATTTTTTCTCAGATTGATCCCGAATTAGAATTTGACCAATTAATTACGGACGGCAGCTCCGTTAAATATGGTGATAATGCTTTTAAGATTAAAGGCAAGATTCATACGATCTTAAAGGGTGAGCGATTGGTTCTGAATATCATGCAAAGGATGTCAGGAATCGCAACTCAAACAGCAAAATATGTTCAAGCAATTTCTGGCACTAAAGCAAAAGTCTTAGATACCAGGAAAACGACTCCATTATTGCGTTATTTGGAAAAAAAGGCTGTAGAAATTGGAGGTGGAGCGAACCATCGCTTTGGTTTGTATGACATGATTTTGATCAAAGATAACCATGTGGATTATGCAGGAGGGATTTCCGCTGCTGTAAATGCCGCATTTGCCTATAAAAAAGAAAAACAATTGGATATAGCGATAGAAGTGGAGGTTAGAAACTTTGAAGAGTTAAACGAAGTTTTGAGTCTAGATGCTGTTGATCGCGTAATGTTTGACAACTTTAGTCCTGAACAAGTTAAAGAAGCTGTTGATTTGGTGGCTGGAAGATTAGTGACCGAAGCATCAGGTGGAATAACCTTGGCAACCATTGCTGACTATGCGAAACAAGGAGTTGATTATATTTCTGTAGGTGCACTAACTCATTCGGTTAAAAGTCTGGACTTGAGCTTGAAAGCAAAACTTATTTAGTAAATTGCTGTAGATGATATCAATATATCTAGTAGGAATAGTCATATTAGCATATCTTTTCGGTTCAATCCCTACTGCGGTTTGGTTTGGGCAGGCATTTTATGGTGTAGATGTTCGTGAATATGGAAGTGGAAATGCCGGTGCCACCAATACTTTTAGAGTATTAGGGAAAAAAGCAGGATCCATTGTAATGTTCGTCGATATCCTTAAGGGATGGACAGCGACTAATCTACCATATTTATTGGATAGTTCAATTGTTGGGAACCATGATGGACCCCAATTTGTAAATGTTCAGCTTGCATTGGGTGTTATTGCTGTATTAGGCCATTTATTCCCGATTTTTGCAGGATTTAGAGGTGGAAAAGGCGTGGCTACTTTGTTTGGGATGGTTCTCGCTATCCATTGGCCAGCTGCCCTTATCTGTGTATCAGTCTTCTTACTTGTCCTTTTGATAACCCATTATGTTTCTCTAAGTTCTATTATGGCAGGTTTTGCTTTTCCATTTTCGGTGGCTTTTATTTTCAAGACAACCGTACCATCTATTCTATTATATGGAATTGCGATATGTGCCTTAATTCTTGTTACTCACCAAAAAAATATAGAACGACTGCTCAAAGGGAAAGAATCCAAAATATATTTATTCAAGAAAAAATCTAAGGATTAAACTTTTGGGTACAAGTTTTGTTTAATACTTCGAGATGTTAAAAATGTATTAGATAAACTAAATCAAATAAAACTTATGAAACGAATTACAAAATATGCTGCCATGATGCTTTTAGGAGCTACTTTGGTAGGTTGCGCTACTTCCGCAATCACTGGACGTAGGTACTTAAAATTAGTTGATTCCAAGACCATAAACGATCAAGCCGCTTTGGCTTATAAGGACTTTTTGAGTAAAAACAGCTCTAAAGTTGAAACAGGATCTGCAGCAGCAACGCAGGTAAAAAGAGTAGGTAATAGAATTGCTCAAGCAACAAATGAATACTTAAGGCAGATTGGGGCTGCTGATAAATTCAATTTCAACTGGGAATTCAATCTTATCGAAAGTGACCAAGTAAATGCTTGGTGTATGCCAGGTGGTAAAGTAGCAGTGTATACTGGTATTTTGCCAGTAGCAAAAAATGATGCCGGATTAGCAACAGTTATGGGACACGAAATTGCACACGCAATCGAAGAACATTCAGTTTCTCAAGTATCGAATGCTATGGCTGCTCAATTGGGTGCGCAATTATTAAATGCTGCTGGAACAATCAGTAACAGTAGATATACAGGTATTATCAACCAAGTGTATGGAATTGGTTACCAAGTAGGATCATTGAAATTCTCACGTAACGATGAGTTGGCTGCAGATAGAGCAGGACTAATCTTGATGGCAATGGCAGGTTATAACCCTGAAGAAGCTGTCGGTTTCTGGGAAAGAATGTCGCAAGGTAAAAAAGGTAGCACTCCTGAATTCTTAAGCACTCACCCAAGCGATGCAAGACGTATCAGCCAATTGCAGGCAATGATACCGGAAGCAATGAAGTATTATAAGAAGTAAGAACGAAGCTTTAGACATAAGACACAAGACATAAGACATTAGACTTTTTGTCTTGGTATAAATGAAATTGCCGGCTAGGATAACCTAGCCGGCAATTTCATTTGTTAGCATTATTGCGGAAACAGGTCGTGAAGGGGGTCGAAGTGGGTAAGGAAGGTGGTAACGAAGACAATCACGAAGGTGGTCAAGAAGCCTGTCAAGAAGGCAATCACGAAGCCAGTTCCGAAGCAGTGGTCGGTGTGCCTAAGCCGTGGTCGGTGTGACGAAGCCGTGGTCGGTGTCCCCACCGACCACTTTTTTGACAATTAGCTGGCGGCAATGATGGTTGGTGGAGACACCAACCATGGCGGCAAAGCTTAGACATAAGACACAAGACATAAGACATTAGACTTTTTGTCTTGGTATAAATGAAATTGCCGGCTAGCATAACCTAGCCGGCTTTTTTATTTGTTAGCATCATAGCCGAAACAGGTCGTGAGGAGGTCGAAGTGGGTAAGGAAGGCAAATCACGAAGCCGGTCACGACGCCGTGGTCGGTGTGACTAAGCCGTGGTCGGTGTCCCCACCGACCACTTTTTTGACAATTAGCTGGCGACAATGATGGTTGGTGGAGACACCAACCATGGCAGCTGTGGGGACAACAACAATGGAGGGAGTGGAGACACCAACCATGGCGGCTGTGGGGACATCAACCAGTCCGGCAATAGTGTTTGTTTGTTTGTTTGTTTGTTTGGTTAGTCCACCATCCATGCTAGCAGGCTATGAAAAGCACCATACCAATTCTTATGTCTAATGTCTATTGTCTAATGTCTATAACCTATTTTAAATAATTTTCAATCTTTTCTGTTACATTTTTTAAGTTTAAGCTACTAATTATATAACTAACAAAAAACGAAATTTCTATGGAACTTAAGATTCAGAATTTAACGAAGACATATAACAACGGAGTCAAGGCTTTGGATGATGTAAACTTGGAGATTGGTCCGGGTATGTTTGGTTTACTGGGGCCTAATGGTGCTGGAAAATCATCATTGATGCGTACCATTGCAACTTTGCAAAGCCCTGACAGCGGTAGCATTCAATTTGGTGACATAGATGTGCTAAATGATAACAATGCCTTGAGAAGGGTATTGGGATATTTGCCGCAAGAATTTGGTGTTTATCCTAATCTGAGTGCTGAGGAATTGTTGAATTACTTTGCTGATTTGAAAGGAATCAGTAATAGAAAAGATAGAAACAAGATTGTTGAAAGTGTCCTTCAGATCACTAACCTTTATGATTTCAGAAATAAAAGTGTAAGCGGTTATTCAGGCGGTATGAAGCAACGGTTTGGTATTGCGCAGATGTTACTGAATGATCCAAAACTAATTATTGTCGATGAACCTACTGCTGGTTTGGACCCTGCAGAAAGACATCGATTTTTGAATGTTCTAAGAGAGATTGGTGCTCAACATACCGTTATTTTTTCTACGCACATTGTTGATGACGTGCGCGAACTGTGCCATGAGCTGGCTATTATGAATGGCGGAAAGGTACTTTTCCGTGGAAGCACTCAACAAGGGACCGATTCTCTCAACGGGAAAATATGGAAAAAGAAAATTGACAGGGCAGACTTTGATGCTGAAAATCTAAAATATAATATTATCTCCTCCAATTATAACCAGGACAACAGCTTGAATATTCGGGTATACCATGATACCTTACCTGATGAATCATTTAGTCCGGCAACTCCAATTTTGGAGGATGTTTATTTTGTTACCCTTAAAAGTGATAAAGTAAATGTTTAGTACGATTTTTCTATTCGAAATAAAACGTTGGTTGAAGCAACCCGTGTTTTATGTGTATTGTGCCATTTATTTTGCACTGGCCTTTTTTACCGTCATTTCAAATCTTGGCGCTTTCGATGCTATTACAAGCACTACTTCAGATCCAGTTTATGTGAACTCTCCTATAAAAATTGCAGGGTTTCTGAATAGTTTTGCAACATTAATCTATTTTCTGCTTCCAACCATAATAGGTGCATCAGTATACAGAGATTACCTATATAATATGCATACCTTATTGTTCTCTTACCCTTTGAGTAAGTTTAACTACCTAACTGCAAAGTTTTTGAGCTCGTTGGTGGTCGTTACTTTTATAGCTTTTCTATGTGTCGTAGCATATTATCTTGCGCAATTCTATCCGGGGATAAACAAAGAATTGTTGGGTCCAAATAATCCTAGAGCTTACTTGGAAGGTTTCTTTATTACGGTAGTTCCCAATTTTATTTTATTTGGAAGCATCATATTTGCTTTAGTAACCTTCAGCAGGAATATTTATGTGGGATTTGTTTTTGTATTGGTGTTGTTCTTATTGCAATCCTTATTGGATGTAGTCACACAAAATGTAGACAATAGATATCTAGTTGCTTTATTGGATCCATTTGGATTCCAGCCTTTAATGTACTATTCTCGATACTGGAGTGTAGAAGAGCAAAACAATAATTTTGTTCCTATACAAGGGGTATTATTTTACAATAGATTGATCTGGCTTGCCGTAGCCTCTATATTTTTTGGAATAGTATATTACAAATTCAGTTTTTCTCAATTGGGTATATCCTTTAAAAAGTCTAAAGGAGGTGCTCGAATGATAAAGGATAATTTCGGCAGTATCCTAAAAATTGATTTGCCTAAAGTAAATTTCGACTATAGTTTTTTGTCAAACATAAAACTGAGCTGGCGACTTTCCAATATTGATTTCAAATTTCTGGTAAAAAATTGGACCTTCTATATATTGTTGCTGATTGCAGTTTTATTTGTCCTGATTGTGATTTCTGTATCCGGAGAAATGTTCGGTACAAACACCTATCCGGTGACATGGCAAGTATTGATTGCTATGGGGAGTATTTATGGGTTTTTCTTGAGTATCATGATTTTCCTATTCTCCGGAATGTTGGTCCATAAATCTAGACAGACCAATATGTTTTTGTTGATAGAATCCACGGCAGTTCCAAATTGGGTGTTGTTGTTATCCAAAGTTATTGCATTGGTAAAATTAGTGTACTTAGTTATGCTAGTTTGCATGATCAATGGAATTGTCTATCAGGTTTATAAAGGGTACTTTAATTTTGAAATCGGACATTATTCCTATGAGTTATTTGTCCTTTATCCAATCAAGTTTTTATATCTAATTCTGTTCGCATTCTTTATTCAGAATCTATTTAAGAATTATTTTGTAGGATTCATTGTGTGTTTGATTTTTTATTTTGCATTACCATTTTTACCAAGAATTGGGGTCGAGCAAATGATTTTTATTCCAAACGCCGATCCGTCCTACAATTATTCAGACATGAATGGTTATGGCGATATCAGACATTTTATCTATTACCGTATTTATTGGATTTTATTTGGGTTGGTCTTATTTGGATTGACATTGCTCTTGTGGAGAAGGGGGATTATCTCTAATCTAGGTGAAAAATTTAAATCCTTTTTCACTAGACTAAAGCCTGCTATCTATATACCTACTTTGTTAGCATTAGCTGGATTCATAGGGCTTGGTTATTCCATATATGTTGAGAAGAATGTAAATCAGCCTAACTATTCCAATAAAGAGTCTGAAATGCATCAAGTTGATTATGAGAAGAAGTACAAGAAGTATGACGGGAGACCTATTCCTAGGTTAATAGATTCAAAAGTTGCTATCGACATTGATCCAAAAAATAGAAACTTTGTTGCTAATGCTAACTTTACCTACGTAAATAAGACTGGGGTGCCTATTGATACCATCTTTATGAATATGTCACCAAATATCTTAATCGATGCTAAATTTCATCAAGGAGCGAAAAAGATACTTAAAGATTCCGTTCTTGCCATCGAGATATATCAGTTGAGTAAAGCATTGAACCCTGGTGATACTCTCAAGATTGATTATCAAATTAAGAATAAGCCTAATAACTTTCTATTTGACCGTTCTGAAGTTTTGGCAAATGGAACTTTTATGAACAATTTAATGTTCCCTGTCTTGAGTTATAATGAAACAGGGGAGTTGGCTGACAATAGGGTTAGGAAAAATATGGTCTTCCTGATAAGAGAAGAATGCCGGATCCTCGGGATAGTTCAAAATTGGGCAATAATTATATATCTCAAGATGCAGATTGGATTGACTTTGAAGCTACCATTAGTACCAGTCCTGATCAGATTGCAATCGCTCCGGGATATTTGCAGAAAGAATGGGAAAAAGACGGAAAGCGATATTTCCATTACAAAATGGATGCACCGATTTTGAATTTTTATTCTTTTATGTCCGCTAAATATGAGGTCAAGAAAGAAAAATATAAGGGTAAGGATTTGGAAATCTATTATCATAAAGGACACGAATATAATTTGGATCGAATCATGGCATCGATGAAGAAATCGTTGGATTATTTTGAATCCAATTATGGTCCTTATCAATTCCGTCAGATGCGAATCATCGAATTCCCTAAGACTATGGGTACCTTCGCTCAAGCATTTGCCAATACTGTTCCTTTTTCTGAGGGCATAGGATTTATTGCGAAAGTTGATGAAAATGACCCTAACGCCGTTGATTATCCCTATTCTGTAGTATCACATGAGTTTGCTCATCAATGGTGGGCCCATCAAGCTATTGGTGCATTTGCTCAAGGGTCAACAATGATGTCGGAATCATTGTCAGAATATAGCTCATTGAAAGTTCTTGAACATACCTATGGAAAAGGACAGATGAAAAGATTCTTAAAAGATGCATTGGATAATTACTTGTTAGGAAGATCAAATGAGATCATTCGAGAAAACCCATTGATGTTCAATGAAAATCAAGGTTATATTCATTACAATAAAGGTTCTTTAGTAATGTATGCTTTGAGTGACTACCTTGGTGAGCAAAAGTTCAATGATTTCTTGAAAGCTTATTTGTCGAAGGTGAAATTTCAAAATCCACCATATACCACCTCGATTGAATTTGTTGATATGCTGAAGCCTGTAGTACCAGATTCTCTGCAATATTTGGTAACTGACCTTATAGAAACGGTAACTATTTATGACAATAAGGTCAAAGATGTAAAAGTCAATCCTCTTTCCAATGGCAAGTATGAAGTGGAGATGGATTATCAAGTTTCAAAATATAGAACAGATCCATTCGGAAAAAGGATGTATGAAGATGTGAAAGGTACTGCATTATCTGTGAAGGATGGCAAGAAAAATATACAGTCATTGCCATTAAAAGATTATGTGGAAGTTGCGGTTTATGGTAAACCAGTTAAGCAAGGAGAATTTGAGGTAGATAATCCATTATATTTAAAAAAGATCAAAATTGATAAGATCAATAATAAATTTAAGATGGTGCTGGACAAAATGCCTTATGAAGTTGGAGTAGATCCCGACAATAAACTTTTGGATACTGACTCCAATGATAATAGAAAGAAAATTTAATAAAGATAAGACTGAAAATACAGAATGATTATTGAGCAATTTAATTCAAAGGATTACAGTGAAATTATGAAAGTTTGGGAATCTTCTGTTCTGGAAACACATCATTTTTTAAGGGATGAAGATTTTGAATACTTTAAGGAGGTAATTCCAAGAGATTACTTGCCGAACTTGAATATTTACGTTCTTATTGAAAATGGATTGAAAGCATTTCTGGCCTATAATAATAATCAATTAGAGATGTTTTTTGTAGATGCTGAGTCTAGGGAAAAGGATTTGGACGCATATTAATTAAATATGCTATTGACCATCTAAACATAAAATATGTAGATGTGAATGAACAAAATGAACAGGCGATAGGGTTTTATAAAAAATTCGGGTTTTCGCAATTTGGAATGTCATTGCGAGATAGTTCAGGCAGAGAATATCCTATATTACACTTATCTTTGCAGAAGGATAAAAATATAGATTAAATGAATATTCAGGACCTTATTATCAAGGACAAAGACCAAGTTTTACTTCAAGACGTGTTTTTAAGTGATGAAAACCGAGAACAAATCGATCAGTTAATTAAAGAACACAAATATCTTGAGGATTTAAAGAGTTATGGTCTACCGGTAAGTAATAAGGTCCTGTTATATGGCCATTCCGGTTGTGGCAAAACAACAACGGCAAAGGCAATTGCAAATAGTCTGGGAAAACCATTGATCATTTTAAATCTCAGCAATGTAATTAACTCTAGGATAGGTGAGACTTCGCAAAATGTGAAGCAGGTCTTTGACCGAGCAGCACGAGACAAAGGAGTTTTATTCTTGGATGAGTTTGACCAATTGGGAAAAGCACGTGGCGATGACGACAATGATGTTGGTGAGATGAGAAGACTGGTGAATTCGATCATTCAGCAAATAGATTACTTGCCGGATGAAGTTCTGCTCATCTGTGCGACAAATCACATTGATATTATAGATTCTGCCTTGATTAGAAGGTTTCAATTTCGAATTCAGTATGAGATGCCTTCAGATGAAGCCTTGAACCAATACTATGATTCTTTACTGGCTAGATTTCCTGAAGAACTTCATCCTAAATCCAGGCGATATGGAATATCTTATGCAGAGGCAAAGGATAGCTTATTCGCTGTTGTCAAATCCAATCTGATCAAAAAGTTGGATATGAAAGGCAGATTTTTGTAAGATCTTTATGTTAATTGAGCTTCTTTTTTGTCCTTTCTGAAAATGATAAATAAAAAGGCTACCAATCCCATCAACACTGGATAATATAGATATTGCATAATATCGATCGGCGAAAGGAGACTCTTACCTTCTTCAGAAAGCACCACGTTCGCTGCTGCCAATGCAGCTAAAATTTGTGCACCATAAGGTACTAATCCCTGGATGAAACAAGAAATCGTGTCCAAAATACTGGCAACCCGACCACCATTTAGCCCATTCTCATCTGAAATATCTTTTGCAATAGGACCTACAATGACAATGGTAATGGTATTATTTGCAATCGCTAAATTCACTAAACTTACCAAAAATGCAATGCTCAATTCAGCTCTTTTCTTCGAATTGATTTTTTTGGTTACCACATGAAGTAAATAATCTATTCCACCGTTCATTCTAATAATTCCGACAACGCCACCGATAATCAAACAGAGAATACTCAACTCAAACATTCCAGCAAAACCATCATTGATCGATTTTAGGATAGAAAGAAAATCAATGGATCCTGTGGATATTCCGATAATTGCAGCACTCAGAATTCCTACACCTAAAGTCCAAATTACGCTCAAACCTGATAAAGCCAATATAAAGACTATGATATAAGGTAATATTTTAATCAATTCGTAATCGCCAATTTGCATATCATGTGCATTATTCAGCATGTTAAATCCTTGGAGTCCATAGATTATCATTACAATAATGGCAACAGGAAGTACTAATTTAAAGTTGACTCTGAATTTTTCTTTCATTGCAACATTCTGAGTTCTGGTAGCTGCAATTGTAGTGTCAGAGATGAAAGATAAATTATCACCAAACATTGATCCACCAATGACGGATGCCAATGCAATAGGCATAATCCCGGCTATGTTCTCTTCGAGTCCCACAGCAATAGGAGCGAGGGCGACGATAGTTCCTACTGACGTACCCAATGAAGTAGAAATAAAACAAGAAACCAAGAATAGTCCTGCTATGACAAATTGTGGAGGAATGTAGGTGAGGGCAAAATTGATCGTGGAGGATATTGCACCGATATTTTTTGACAACTCCCCAAACGCACCTGCCAATAAGAAAATCAAGATCATGATCAGGATGTTCTCATCCCCAGAGCCTTTTGCAAAACTTGCTAATTTCTCGTTGAAATTCTTTTTAGGAAACTGGAAGAAAGCAACAAATAGAGCTATTACAAATACAACTAAAACAGGGAGTGCATAAAAATCTCCTAAAAATATATGATCCTGCGAAGTAAATAACTACAAAGAGGATTAATGGTAATAAGGCCCAAAAACTGCCTTTATTCATAAGATTAGATTAAATTAAAAATTTTTCAAAAGTAGCATATTATTCACAAAATCAACAGAATCAGGGAGATTTGAGTTTTTGAATGAGATTATTAATCGTGCTAAAGCCTTTTAAAAACTCATTTTCAATGTCTTAATGTTTTGGTAATTAGAAATATTATGTAACTTTAGTAACTATCACCAAGATAAACATAAAACAATCGAAATGAAAAGAACCCCATTGACAACTTTAATTCTGTTGTTACTAGTGGCATTCCGTTTTAGTATTTGCTACTACCTGCTTCGGGATTCATTAAAAAAAGCGAGGTTTGATTTTTAAAATCAAACCTCGCTTTTTTTATTCTGGTTTGTTTTCCCAGTAATCTGCGTTTTTAATTCCTATTGCTTTTGGATCAAATCTAGAACTTCCATACCTTGTTTTCTTTTGGTTTTGTAATCTTTCCATACTTTCATGGCTGTTTTACTAAGCAAAAGGATAGCAATTATATTGGTCCATGCCATCAGACCCACACCAATATCACCAATTGCCCATGCGGTATCAGCTGTTCTAACTGTTCCAAAATATACTGTCGAAAGGAATACAATCTTAAAAATCCAACCGACTATTTTTCTTGTTTTTTCATTTTTAACGAGGTATGCAATATTGGTATCTGCATAATAGAAGTAAGCCATAATGGTTGTAAACGCGAAGAAGAATAGTGCGATAGCAACAAATCCATTTCCAAAACCAGGGAAGTGATGTGATACTGCAGCTTGGGTAAATCCATTATAATCAACTCCAGGTAAGTTTTCAACTAATAATGTAGTCGGTTGCCCTGCTTCATTGACTTCTGTTACATTGTACATCCCTGTAAATAATATCATTAGAGCTGTTGCAGTACATACAAATAAGGTATCTACATATACTGAGAAGGCTTGTACAAGACCTTGCTGTGCTGGATGTGATACTTCAGCAGCAGCCGCGGCATGTGGTGCTGTACCTTGTCCCGCTTCATTGGAATAAATCCCACGTTTCACTCCCCAAGCTATGGCCATACCGATAATACCTCCAAAAGTAGCATCTAAACTAAATGCACTGCTAAAGATTAAACTAAATACCTCAGGAATTTGATGGTAATTCATGGCTATTATTACCAAAGTCATAATTATATAACCTCCAGCCATAAATGGAACAACGAATTCTGCAACTGTACCAAGTCGTTTTACTCCGCCAAAAATTATTAAGATTAGTAAAACAACAATTCCAATCCCTGTATAATTAGTCGGTATAGCGTATGCATTGAAAGCTGAAGAAGCAATTGCGTTACTTTGTACTCCTGGTAATAGTAATCCAGCACTGATGATTGTTAAAATCGCAAAGATGGCAGCATACCATTTTACTCCTAGTCCCTTTTCTATGTAGAATGCTGGTCCACCTCTAAATTCATTACCTTCTTTCTGCTTGTACAATTGTCCTAATGTTGCTTCAACAAATGCCGATGCAGATCCTAAAAAAGCAATAATCCACATCCAGAAAATTGCCCCTGGTCCACCGTAAAATATAGCAGTTGCCACACCGATGATATTTCCAGTGCCAACACGACCAGAAATTGCCAAAGCAAATGCCTGAAAAGAGGAAATACCTTCGTCTGACTTTTTCTTTGCAAAAAGCAAACGCAACATGTCTTTTAAATATGCTATTTGAAGAAATCCTGTACGAAAAGAAAAGTAGAGTCCTGTGCATAAGCACAAATAAATGAAGACTTCGCTCCACACTAGATTGGAGATCGAGGAAATGATATTATCCATTAATTTGGTTTAAATAGTTATTAGCCATTAAATATTTTGTAAAGAAAAGATTTTTTTTAGAAAAATTCACAAAATAAATTGATGATTACTTTGAAGCAATAGAAGAGATGTAAATGGAATTGGATGCTTTATTAAATTTAAAAATTTTAAAAATCCTTGGAATTACCGATTGCAAGCACCTAATTTGTTATATAATTCACACAATATGAAAAGGGCCAATCTATTATTCACTTCATTGCTATTTATTTTTGTGACTTCCTGCAGCTCTGTCAAGAATATTGAAATTCGAGATTTATTGCACCATAGCAATTGCAACCAACAGAATGTGTATGAATACACTCAAGATAGTCTTCCTATACCATTGCATGAGCGTGATATCTCACCAATAGTTGCTCAAAAGTTGAGTTTTTAATAATCTTAATTTGGCCAATGCCATCGGGATATTAGGTTCTGTTACACGATTTGTAGAACTGAGGCAAAACCCAAAACCAATGGATGATTTAGCTTATCGGTTGGAATTGCTGGAACTCAAGCAGGCGATTGACCAAAAGATCAACAGTTCTTCTTTAGAGATTTCAGCCATATCATCGGAAATGGATTGTGAAGAGGAGAGGACCAGTCAGGTAGCGAATTACCTTGTGGGAAAAATAAGAGAAAAGGAATCGAAATTGACCATTGGAGCTATTGTTGTCGGTGCATTGGGTGCGATTTTAACGGAAGGTGTTATTAAAGAAGAACGCGCAAGCCATATTGTTGGTATTTCCACCGGTGTTGCAGAAGCTACTTTTGGTGTGATGATGTTATTGAATGATGAAACCACTGAGTTTTTTCATAAACGAAATGCATTGAAGGATGTTTGGTTTGGTGCGCCGACCTCCAAAAATTTTCCTGCCGCAGTTTGGTATTATCTAAATTATTCGAACCCTGAAAATGGAATCAAAACTTCATTGAGGGAACAGATTATCGAAAAATGGAGAAGCTTTGGCCAGGTTAAAAAATCGTCTGAAGAGGAAATCTCGGATATCTACTTTGGTGAAGGAGGAAAATATACCAGTGACCAATTAGAGAATCGAGCTGATATGTATGATCAGTTAGAATCCAATATCAATTTGATGAAACAGGATCTAAAGGCTTTGTCTTCTGAGATCGAGAAATTATAAGCTAGCTTGCAAAAAAAAGCCATTACAGAAGTCCGTAATGGCTAATTTATTATATTATAGTTGTTGGTCTTCGGGTTTGAGGTTTATTTCGTAGAAAATTGGGTCGTATTTCATCATTGCACCCGTAGCAGCATCGATAATAAATCCTGGCAAGAACAATAAGTTGACGACGGTTACAGGATTGAATGTTGTGGCAGGTGTGAATGTATGGCTTTTAAAACCTTCTTTTGTTAAGGTGATTATTTGTCCAGAAAATCCTTTTTTTAATTCGATGTTAGCTGGAGTAGTCCCTTGTTCAACACCATTGACTTCGATTAATGCTCCACTGGGATTTGATTTGATGAGGACACTTTGTTTAGATCCTGTAAAAACAGTTGCGCACGACGTAGTTAATAATAAAATAGAAGCTAGTGCAATTGAGATTTTTGTTTTCATGTAAAAATAATTGATTTCGTTAATTTAATTGTACGACAGTTAAAATTAGGGAAGGTTTAAACGATTGATATACTATTTTTGAAGATATTTAACCCAGTGTTACATATTAGTAATTCAACAACATGAATTAGAGATTGTTGGACTTTTAGGAGTGGGTTTTAAAAAATAAATAACTTTCAATATTGGCTTATTTGTAACCTTCAAAAACTGAATAAATAACTGTATCTTTGCGACATGATTAACGTTTCGAATTTATCTCTTCGCTATGGCAAACGTGTCCTTTTCGAAGATGTCAACTTAAAGTTCACTCCTGGAAACTGTTATGGTATTATTGGAGCGAACGGTGCCGGAAAATCAACATTTTTAAAAATCATTTCTGGAGAAGTAGATCCAACGTCAGGTTCAGTAGCCTTTACGCCAGGAGAGCGTATGTCTGTTTTGAACCAGAACCACTATGCATTCGATGAGTTCCCTGTTATCGAAACGGTAATGATGGGAAACCAAGAACTATATAAGGTCATGAAGGAGAAAGATGAAATCTATATGAAAGAAGATTTCTCTGATGCCGATGGTGAAAGAGCTGGTGAGTTGGAAAGTCTGTTTGCAGAAATGGACGGATGGAATGCTGAAAGTAATGCTGCGACCTTATTGAGTAACTTAGGTATTAAAGAAGAACTACACCACAAATTAGTTAAAGAACTGGATGGTAATGAAAAAGTTCGTGTTTTATTAGCACAAGCTTTATTTGGAAATCCTGATATCTTAATTCTGGATGAGCCTACCAACGACTTGGATATCAATACCATCGCTTGGTTGGAAGATTTCTTAGCTAGTTATGAGGCAATTGTTTTAGTAGTTTCTCACGACCGTCACTTCTTGGATGCGGTATGTACTCATATCGTCGATATTGACTTTGGTAAAATGACTATCTACACAGGTAACTATAGTTTCTGGTATGAGTCATCACAATTGGCATTGAAACAACGTGCCGACCAAAACAAGAAAATGGAAGACAAGGTTAAGGAATTGCAGGAGTTTATCCGTCGATTCTCAGCCAATGCTTCGAAATCTAAACAAGCAACTTCTCGTAAGAAAGCATTAGACAAGATCAATATCGAAGACATTAAGCCTTCGAACAGAAAATATCCAGCTATCATGTTCAATATGATGGACAGAGAGCCTGGAGACCAAATATTGACCGTAGAGAACCTCGGCAAAACCATTAACGGTGAAGTTTACTTCAAGAATATCAGTTTTATGGTTAATAAAGGCGATAAAATTGCGATCCTTGCTGAAAATAACTTGGTAACTTCTGCATTCTACGATATTCTTACGGGTAGAGATAAAGATTATGTAGGTGAATTCAAATGGGGTATTACAATTACACCAGCAGATATGCCTATTGACAATGCTGAATTTTTTGAAGGTAAAAATGAGAACTTGGTTGATTGGTTGAGGGATTATACCACAAAACCTGATGCTGATGAGCAATTTATCCGTGGATTCTTGGGTAAAATGTTGTTCTCAGGGGAAGAGGTTCTTAAAAAATGCTCAGTTTTATCCGGAGGTGAGAAAATGCGCTGTATGTTTTCAAGGATGATGTTGCAAGGAGCAAACTTCTTGATTTTTGATGAACCAACCAACCACTTGGATTTGGAATCCATTACTGCATTGAACAACGGTATGAGTGACTTTAGAGGATCTGTATTATTTACCTCACGAGATCATGAGTTGACACAAACAGTGGCAAATCGCGTAATTGAATTGACTCCAAATGGAATCATTGATAAATTGATGAGTTACGATGAATACATTAACTCGGATGCTGTAAAAGCTCAAAGAGAAGAAATGTATAAATAACAACAATACAATCTTATTAAAAAAGGGAAATGAAGTCATTTCCCTTTTTTTATTATTATTCTTTTAGAATATTTCAGACGGCTATATTAACCCATATCGATAGCGGTTTTAAAACGTATCAAAAATATTATAGGTATAAATACTGATTTCAGGATTGTTTTCCTATATTTAAGACTGCTAAATAGAATAAGCAGAGTAGATAAAGAGAATTTAAACCGTATTAAATCACATCACAAAAGTTTATGAGTGTTTTTGAAATAAAAGAAAACCCTGAAGTTTTTGATGCCATTGTTGTGGGATCTGGCGCTGGCGGGGGTATGGCAGGTTACATATTGGCTAACGCTGGTCTTAAAGTTTTAATGCTTGAGGCGGGTCCATTTTTTGATCCGGCGAAGGATGCCATGCAACTACGCTGGCCTTGGGAATCGCCACGAAGAGGAGCCGGGGTAACCCGTCCATTCGGGGATTTTGATGCTGCCTACGGCGGATGGCAATTAGATGGAGAGCCATATAGCAAGGTAGATGGAACTGAATTTGAATGGTTCCGTGCTCGGATGCTAGGTGGAAGGACCAATCACTGGGGCCGTATATCCCTAAGGATGGGACCAGATGATTTTAAGCCAACTGATGGAGTAACCGACGCTTGGCCGATTACTTACGAAGAAGTAAAGCCATTTTACGACCGTGTAGACCGTATGATCGGTATATATGGTACTGTAGAAGGAATTCACAATGAGCCTGATGGTATCTTTATGAAACCACCAAAGCCTCGTTTGAATGAGCTATATATTACCAAAGGAGCAAGGAAAGCTGGTGTTCCTGTAATTCCAGGTCGGGGTGCAGTATTGACAGAATCATCCCCTGAAATCAAAGGAAGAGGAACTTGTTTTTACTGTGGTCAATGTGGAAGATCTTGTAAAGTTTACGGTGATTTTTCGTCTTCATCTTGTTTAGTTATGCCAGCTATGAAGACTGGTAATCTGAAAGTTATAGACAATGCGATGGTTCGTGAAGTCTTGACCAATGATGAAGGCTTGGCAATCGGAGTTTCTTATGTAAATACGAAAGATTTGCAGGAATACTCAGTGAAAGGAAAAAAGGTAATCCTTGGTGCAAGTGCTTGTGAAAGTGCGAGATTATTGTTGAACTCAAAATCAAAAGCACATCCAGGAGGTATCGGTAATAGCAGTGGCTTGGTAGGAAAATATTTACATGATTCTACAGGTGCTAGTTTAGGTGGATTCTTACCGCAATTGTTGGATAGAAAGAGATACAATGAAGATGGGGCAGGAAGTGTCCATATTTTATTCACCATGGTGGGGAGACCACAGCAAATTAAATTTCCCTAGAGGTTACCATATTGAATATGGTGGTGGTCTTCATATGCCATCCTATGGTTTCTTGAATTTTGTTCCGAATGTAAATGGAATGGTACCGGGAAGAAACGGTGAGAAGAAAGAAGCAGGTGGATATGGTGCTGGATTGAAGGATGATTATCGCCGTTTTTATGGTGCCAATGTTGGTATGGCGGGACGCGGTACTGCCTTAGCTCGTAAAGAAAATTACTGTGAAATTGATCCAACTCGTGTTGATAAATATGGTATTCCAGTTCTTCGATTCAACTATAAATGGGCGGATGAGGAAATTCAACAGGCTAAGCATATGCAGGAGACCTTCCAATCCATCATGCATGAAATGGGAGCTATCATAACTTCAAAAATTCCGGGTCCAGAAACACTATACGGGTTGGAAGCTCCAGGAAAGATAATACATGAAGGCGGAACCACTCGCATGGGCGATGACCCAAAGACCTCTGTATTGAACAAATGGGGGCAAGCGCATGATTGTAAAAATGTGTATGTGGTAGATGCTGGTCCTTTTGTGCAACAAGGAGATAAGAACCTGACTTGGACTATTTTGGCCTTGTCGATGCGTACTGCTGAATATATTTTAGAACAGAACAAGAAATTAGCATAAACAGATATGAATAGAAGAGATTCATTAAAAGCTTTAGGGTTAATTGCTGCAGGGTCAGGAGTTTTGGCCTCAGCCTGTAAAGATGAAAAAGGTCAAGCAACCAAGGTTGCGACCGAAGGTAGTTCAGATATGATGCCTGGTGTTCAGGAATTTGAACACAAAAGAACGGAAGCATTAAAAGCTGAGAAATTTTTCACGGAACATGAAATGGCCACAATTACAGTTTTGGCTGATATTATCATTCCCAAAGATGACGTTTCAGGTAGTGCTTCTGAGGCCGGTGTTCCTGCATTTATAGAGTTTTATGTCCAAAGATATTCCGAGCTATCAAACTCCTTTGAGAGGTGGATTGAAATGGCTGGATGTGCAATGCCAGAAAACTTATGGAAATGCCTTCATCAAATGCAAAAAAGATCAACAGATAGCGATGATTGATGAAATAGCTTACCCTCAAAAAGCAAAGCCAGAAATGGCTTATGGTGTTGCGTTTTTCTCAATGATGCGTGATTTGACATCAACGGGATTTTTTACCAGTGAGATGGGCGTAAAAGATATTGGTTATAAAGGAAATACTCCTGGGGTATGGAATGGTGTGCCAGCTGATGTATTGGCAGCACATGGATTTGACCCGAATAAGTTTTTCGGATAACAACGAAACTAAATTGTCAAATAAAAAAGGAGCTATTTCAATATAGCTCCTTTTTTATTTAATTTTTTATCGTTGCAACGATTTCCGAAATTAGTGGATAGGTATTTTCTTTTACTTTTTTTAGTTCTGAAGCTTTTAACCATTCTGCCTGATCAATATCTTCTTCTAATTGCGGAGTTAGTTTTGGAATTTTATTGACACCCATTTGATACCATTTTGTTTGTTTGAGGACAAATCTGTTTCTCATGTAATAGGTATGATAAGTTGTCGCTATTTTTTTTCCTAGGTAATCTATCTCTATTCCACATTCTTCTTCCACTTCTCTCACTGCAGCATCTTTCATTTTTTCGCCTTCTTCGACTTTTCCTTTAGGGAGGTCCCACTTTCCTAACCGATGAATAAACAGGTATTCACCATTGCCATTTGTTACTAATCCACCTGCTGCTTTTATAATCTTTGTTGTTGATAATATTTTTTTGAAAACTTTTCTGATATTGGGATGTATGTATAGGTACACGGTTTTATCAGTTGTATGTGCGGAATCGTTAAAAAGTTTTTCCAAATCAATGTCTTGTAAACCAATTGTTTGAGCTTTTTCTTTAATATGAGGGGTGTAATCTGCCAAAATTAACAGAGATTGGTTCATATAAATTTTATAAATTTGTGCCATGAATTATTTAAATGAGGTTGAACAAAAAGTTGCTGAATCCTTATTGCAAATTAAAGCAATAAAATTACAACCTAAAAACCCTTTTACATGGGCGTCGGGATGGAAGTCACCAATTTATTGTGATAATAGGGTTGCATTGTCGCATCCGTCCATCCGTACTTACATTCGTCAGAAGCTATCTCAGTTGATTCAAGAGGAGTTTGGTTCGGTTGATATGATTTCCGGAGTTGCAACTGCAGGTATACCTCAAGGTGTTCTGGTTGCTCAAGATTTAGGTCTTCCGTTTTCATATGTTCGCAGCAGTGCAAAAGACCACGGTCGGCCAAAAACCTTATTGAAGGCGAAGTAAATAGTGGACAACGCGTCGTTGTAATCGAAGATCTAGTTTCTACAGGTAAAAGCAGTTTGCAAGCTGTTAAAGCCTTACGTGACGCCGGATGCAATGTGGTAGGTTTAGTTTCTATCTTTACTTATGGATTGGAAATTGCTCGCAAAAACTTCGAAGAAGCAAAATGTACATTCCATAGTCTGTGTAATTACGATGCTTTAATTCATGTTGCTGCCTCCTAATAGTTATATCTTGGAATCAGATATCGAATTGTTGGAGAAGTGGAAAATTGATCCCGAAAATTGGAACCCAGAATCTTAAACTATGACTGTAATTCAAAAATACTGTTGAAATTAATAAACCCGTATCAGAGGTTTATAATTTCTTGTCTGATATGAACAACCATGAACAGCTGATGCCTGACAATATTGTTAATTGGACATCGACTGCTGATGAAACTAGATTTACCATTAAAAACATGGCTAAATTATCTTTGCGTATCAGTGAAAGATTAGAAAATAAAGAATTGGTAAGCATACCTATTGAAGAAGCACCTTTTCCATTAACATTGAGATGGCAAATTGGAACCTACTTCTGAAAATAGTACGAATGCAACTTTCATAATCGAAGCAGGTTTGAATATGATGATGAAGATGATGGCTTCAGGTCCATTACAAAAATTGGTGGATTATCAAGTGAATAGACTTAAAGAGGTTCTTGGTTAATCAAGGACAATCGAAATAATTAGGCTCCAGATATTTCTGGAGCTTTTTTTATATAAACCTATATAAAAATTTACATCCAAGAGATTTAATGTTCAAGAATAGAGGTTATTCTCAAGGATAGTTTTCGTAAATTTGTACAATTTGCAATTTGCTAGTAATTATTAGATAATGGAGTTAAAGTTAAAGCGCCCCTTGGCATTTTTTGATTTGGAAACTACGGGAGTTATGGTTTCAAATGACAGAATAGTAGAAGTTTCCAATCTTAAAGGTTAGCCAGGGAGGTAAGGAAGAGACCCTGACGTTAAAAGTAAATCCTGAAATGCCTATTCCTGCAGAATCATCGATGTTCCATGGGATTTATGACGAGGATGTTAAAGATCTTCCGACTTTTCGTGAACGTGCTCAGGAGATTGCAGACTTCATTGCCGATGCTGATTTGGCAGGATATAATTCCAATAAATTTGATGTACCCATGTTGATGGAAGAATTCCTGAGAGCTGGTGTAGACTTCAGCCTTGATGGCCGTTCTTTTGTTGATGTGCAGAATATATTCCATCAAATGGAACAAAGGACTCTTAAAGCTGCATATAAGTTTTATTGCAATGAAAGCTTGGATAACGCCCATACAGCTGAAGCCGATGTAAAAGCTACTTATGAAGTTCTTAAAGCCCAGTTAGCAAAGTACGAAAATGTAGAATATGAGGATAAGCATGGTGTGGTATCAAAACCAGTAGTAAACGATGTCGAAGCATTACATGCTTTCACTAACCTTAGTAAACCAGTGGATTTTGCTGGTCGTTTGGTTTTCGATGCTGATGGCGATCCATCAATAAACTTTGGAAAACATAAAGGCAAGAAAGTTGTAGATGTATTTGAAGTTGAACCTAGTTACTATTCATGGATGCAGAATGGCGATTTTCCATTGTATACCAAGAAAGTATTAGAGGGAATTTGGAACGACCATAAAAATAAAAAGAAAGAAGCAAGGACAAACAACCCGGTACAATCGTCTAATCCTGTAAAGGAGGTCAATAGACCGGTTAAGAAATCTGAGCCAAGTAAACCCATAACAGATGATATGTTGAAGGGATTACAGGATAAATTTAAAAAATAAAGAACCATTTTAATATTATGATTACTAAAGAACAAGAAATTGAACGCGTATCCTGTTTGATTATAGGATCAGGTCCCGCAGGATATACTGCAGCAATTTATGCAGCGAGAGCTGATTTAAAACCTGTTGTTTATACTGGTATGGTCCCTGGTGGTCAATTGACACAAACTACTGAAGTTGACAACTTCCCGGGTTATCCTCAAGGAATTACAGGTCCTGTAATGATGGAAGATCTGCGTGCGCAAGCTGAGAGATTCGGGACAGATGTTCGTTTTGGTTATGCTACAAAAGTTGATTTTTCAACCGATGGTGGTATTCATAAAGTAGAGATCGACAATGTGAAAACTATTGAAGCGGAAACCGTAATCATCGCTACAGGTGCTACAGCTAAATGGTTAGGACTTGATTCAGAAGAAAAATATAATGGTTTTGGTGTTTCTGCATGTGCAGTATGTGACGGTTTTTTCTTTAAAGGTCAAGATGTTGCCATCGTAGGTGCAGGTGATACTGCAGCTGAAGAGGCTACTTACTTAGCTAAACTTTGTAGAAAAGTATATATGCTTGTGCGTAGAGATGAATTCAGAGCTTCGAAAGCAATGGTTCACCGTGTAAACAATACAGCAAATATTGAAGTGCTTTACAATACAGGAGGCAATTGAAATCTTAGGTGATGGACAAGTTGTCAATGGCGTTAAAGTTATCAATAACCAAACTAAGCACATTCAGGATATTGATGTAACTGGATTTTTCGTGGCAATTGGCCATAAGCCAAATACTGAACTTTTCCAAGGAATACTTGATATGGACGAAACTGGTTATTTAATCACTAAGCCAGATAGCACAGCAACTAATATCCCCGGAGTTTTTGCATGTGGAGATGTTCAAGATCACGTCTTTCGCCAAGCAATCACTGCTGCTGGAACTGGATGTATGTCAGCCCTAGAAGCAGAACGCTACTTGATGGCAAAAGAAGATGTTGTCGAAGTGGAAGGATAAAATAGACAGTAGACAATAGACATAAGACATAAGAGCCTGTATAGTTCAATTATACAGGCTCTTTTTTTTGACTTAATTTTAATTTGAGATACTTTTTAAACAACTGGAATGAAAACAGAGATGATAATAAAATAGAAGATAAAAAAGAAGATAAAAAAGAAGATAAATTATAACACATTCTATCTCACATCTCAAATCTCACATCTCACATCTCTCTAAAACCTATACCCAATTGAAAGTCCAACTCGGATACCAGCCCAAGGGCCTTTAGCTTTAGCCGATGCTCCTTCGCCGTTCACCTCCGTTTCAACGTCGATTACATCCCCACCTATACCGTCCAATTCCTCTCTTAATGTTTCTTGTTCCTCAGGAGTCAATGTTTTCTTTCCTACTAAATTTAGGTTCGATCGACCATAGTGCGGACCCAAAATACGTAAGTCCATAAACACAGATTTGGCAAGCTTAAATTGACTTCCGATAACAAAACCGGCACTCCAAGTTTTGATGTCCAAATCTAGCGGGATATTTTCTGGTGCTTCTCCTTCAACCTCAAACTCATAATTAGACTGAATGTTATATTTACCATATTTGATAAATGGACCGATATAAAATCCTCTGGCACCTTCACTGCCTCTGCTTGTATAAAAACGAAACTCTGGAGTAAAAGTGAAATGACTCAGAGTAGCATCCTGAAGGATTTTATCATCATCAATTAAATTTTCCAGTCTGTCCTTAAATGGAACCGAAGACTTACCTCTGAAAGCAATACTTGCATTGACAGTCATCTTAGGTTTGATCTCTCTCTCATATTCAAATGCAAATGTCTTAGAGACTAAAGGGAGCAGGTTAAATTTAACCGTGTTTTGTTGGGCCGATAAAAGGTTTGGAAATATTCCCAACATAATCAGAATGAGCCAATTAGTAATTGGCGATTTAGAGTTATTATTCATTTTAGTTAACATTTTGGTTTGTTAAACCAAATGTATACATCTTAATTATAAAATTATATACCTATATAGAGGTATATTTAAATTATTTTAGAGTTAATTTTAAATTAAGAGAGGTTAATTTTTTCTAAATCACTCCGTAATGTTTTAAGGCATTCCAAATTCCATTATTATCTACATCGTCCGTTGTATAATCTGCGATTTCTTTAACCTCAGGGTTTGCATTTCCCATAGCAACACCAATATGTACATGTTTGAGCATGCTGATATCATTCCCTCCATCACCAAATGCCATGGTGTTTTCAAGTTCAATTCCAAAATGTTTGCAGAAAATATCAATCCCTACCTTTTTACTCAAACCTTTAGGGTTTACATCTGCAAAAAGAGGTGTCCATCTAGAGCTAATGAATTAGGCATAACAGTGTCCATAAATTGCTGTTCGTCATCTGGTCCTAAAAATATATTGGTTTGTAAAATACTTGAGGTGTCCACAGTATCCATGTTCACTAATTTTGGAACGGGTAAATTTAGATGAGCATACATTCCTGCGATCTCTGGTGTAACATCATGAATGGTAATTTCTTTTTCAGACATAAACGAGAAGCTTAATGGCTGTTCTTTAGCATATTTCAATACCGACTCAATATCCTGTTTGTCGATTGCCTGTTTGAACAAAATCTCAAATGTATTGGTCACACCAGTAACCACCATTAAAAGTAATATACCCATCAAAATCCAAGAATTTCACATGGTCAATACTATTAATGGACCTTCCAGTAGATAGAATGGTTTTTATACCATGTGTCTGTAATATTTTGATAGCTTCAACTGTGGATTTTGGAACTTCGTGTGTTTTAAAGCTTAATAATGTTCCATCTATGTCGAAAAATACTGCTTTGATCTTAGGTTTTAGCATATACAAATGTACATTTCTGTATCTTTGTAGACAAATCAAAATAAAATGGTATTTGAAGATTTAATAAAGAATTTGAAGGCACTCATTCAAGAGCAAAAATTGGTAAAAGTGTCTTTGGGTAATTATAAGGGAACTGAAGCAAACTTGAAAAACATTTACATTAAACCTGTACTGATAAAACAAGAATTGCTCCTTTCTTTTGTTTTCAGATATCAAACGAAAGATATAACCAAAAACTTTAGCATTGAACAAGCAATCGATGAAATCAGCAGCTATGTTGGTTTCAAAGGGTTTAGATTGGTAAATCTTCAAACGACCTCAGAAAACCTGATTTATCAGATGAATAAAAAAGCTGAATGGAGAGTGCAAAAAGAAAAAGTTGTTGGTAGGGAACCACAATCTTATACTCATGATAAACAAAAGGATAGAAAACTGAGTGATTCGACTAAATCCTATTTACATGAATTGAATCTTACAGGTCAGGAAGGAAAGGTTTATAAAAATGCTCAAGACAAATGGAAACAAATAAACCATTACATTGAGTTGCTGAGTTCTTCACTTTCTCATCTGCCTGAAAATAAAAATCTTAAGGTTGTTGATATGGGAGCTGGTAAAGGTTATTTGACTTTTGCCCTGTATGATTATTTAAAGAATAATTTGAACCGAAATGTCGAAGTAGTGGGAGTGGAGTTTAGGAAAGATCTAGTTGACTTTTGTAATGAAGTAGCATTGAAATCCGATTTTAATCAACTTGGATTTGTGGAAGGAACCATCGAAGACTATCAATCAAACGAACCTATTGATGTTTTAATTGCTCTTCATGCTTGTGATACTGCTACCGATGATGCCATTTTTAAAGGGATAAAAGATGAGTCTTCGCTCATTGTCGTTGCTCCTTGTTGCCATAAACAAGTCCGTAGACAGCTGGAAGAAGTGAAAGCAAAGAATGACCTGGAATTTATGACCAAATATGGAATCTTTATGGAGCGTCATGCAGAAATGTTGACGGATAGCATCAGAGCCCTCATCTTAGAATACTACGGTTATGAGACAAAAGTAATGCAGTTTATTTCTGATCAACATACTCCAAAAAAATGTGATGATCGTAGGTCTTAAAAAATCAATAGATCCAAAAAAACAATCATTAATCTTAGAAAAAATCAAAAGCTTGAAATCTTATTTTGGTATTAATTATCAGTACCTTGAAAGATTATGTAGCCTTGATAGTTAGTTATTTATCTCCAATTAGTTAAAGTCAAATTAAAATAACTTGGATTTACAATTCTTGATTTTATTTACATTCTTTTTAGAAGCTTATTTATAAAATCGGTCAAATCCTGATAATAGTCCAAAAAACCTGTGCAAATAGGTCACAAAGTTCTATCTTTGTGTCTTGAAAAATTGTAGCGATGAGAATTTCTTATAATTGGTTAAAGAATTTTATTGATATAGATAAAACCCCTGACGAGCTTTCCTTAATTCTGACAGACATAGGCTTAGAGGTTGAATCCCTCGAAGTTGAACAAAGTATTCCTGGAGGATTAGCAGGGTTAGTAGTAGGTGAAGTGATCACCTGTGAGCAACATCCAAATGCTGACAAATTAAAAATTACTACCGTTAATGTAGGTCAACCTGAACTTCTGAACATTGTTTGTGGTGCTCCAAATGTAAGAGTAGGTTTAAAGGTAATTGTTGCACAAGTAGGTACAACATGTCATCCAACCACTGGAGAACCTTTTAAAATCACGAAATCAAAAATTCGTGGTGAAGCTTCAGAAGGTATGCTTTGTGGTGAAGATGAAATAGGTTTGGGTACTTCACATGCAGGTATCGTTGAACTATCAGCAGATGCCGAAGTTGGAAGTCTAGTGAAATCATACTTCAATATGGAAGATGATTATGCCTATGAAATTGGATTGACTCCTAATCGTGCTGATGCTGCATCACACTTAGGTGTAGCTAGAGATTTGGCGGCTTATTTCAGAACCGAGATTAAACCTTTAAACTTATCAGATTATAAAGCCTCAACAAATAAAGATACATCTGTAAGAGTGGATTCTATTGATGATGCTCCTAGATATTCAGGTATCAACATTAAAAATATTAAGGTTGCAGAATCGCCAGAATGGTTAAGGAATAAATTAGCTGCAATCGGAGTACGATCTATCAATAATATTGTCGATGTTACCAACTATATATTACATGATTTAGGTCAACCATTACATGCATTTGATCAAGATAAGATTTCTGGAAATCAAGTCATTGTAAGAAAAGCTAAAGAAGGGGAGTTATTCACTACATTAGATGGAGTTGAGCGCAAATTATCTTCAGAAGATCTAGTAATTGCAGATGCTGAAAAGCCTATGTGTATCGCTGGTGTATTTGGAGGTGAACATTCTGGAGTAACAGAAGGAACTACTTCTATATTCTTAGAATCTGCGTATTTCAATCCTGTGTCTGTACGTAAGACTTCGAAAAGACATACCTTAAAAACTGATTCTTCATTTCGTTTTGAGCGTGGAACTAACCCGGATATTACGGTAGAAGCTTTGAAAAAAGCTGCTATATTGATTGCAGAAGTCGCAGGTGGTGAGGTGTCTTCAGAAATTGTGGATTTATATCCTAATCCTATTGCTCCGTTTGAGTTCCCAATAACTTATGCTAATATTCAACGCGTTATTGGAAAGGATATTCCTGCGGGAACTATTAAGGAAATCATTATCAGCTTAGGCATCGAGATTAAAAATGAAACAAATGAAGGTTTCGATGTATTGGTACCTCCATACAAAGTGGATGTAACTCGTGAAATTGATGTCGTAGAAGAGGTTTTAAGAATTTATGGGTATAATAATATTGAGCTAAAGACTCAAATTAAAGCTTCATTAAATACTTCTGAAAAACCTGATAGAGAGGTTGTTTTAAATCAGATTGCAGATTTGCTGATTTCAAATGGATATAGAGAAATCCTGAGTAATTCATTGACTAAAGATGAGTATCTGGAAAATCCAGAAACAGCAGTGAAATTATTGAATCCATTGAGCAGTGACTTGGACGTTATGCGTCAGAATCTATTGTTCTCAGCATTGGTTGCAATAGGCTATAATCAAAAACGTAGATCAGCTGATCTAAAAGTTTTCGAATATGGAAGATCATATAATTTGGTTGATGAGAACTATGTTGAAAAGCAATTATTCTCATTAGCGATTGCAGGAAGAAAAGAATCTGAACAATGGAACAACAGCAACAATGTTGTTAGCTTTTTTGATATTAAAGCTCCAGTAGATGCAATCATCAAGAGACTAAAGGTAGAGGGCATTCGTATTGAAGAATACCAAGGGACTTATTTTGATTATGGCTTGTCTTACAAAAAAGGTGAGAAGGTCTTGGTTTCTTTGGGTGCTGTTTCGAAGAAAAATCTGAAGAAGGCGGATGTTGATGGTCCTGTTTTCTTTGCACAATTTGATTTTGATTTATTGGTTAAGGTGATCAAGAAAAATAAAATCACCTACAAAGAGGTTTCTAAATTCCCTTCAGTTCGCCGTGATTTAGCTTTGTTATTGGATGAGTCTGTTAGTTTTGAGCAATTGCGTTTAATTGCTAATAAGACAGAGCGGAAGTTATTGAAGGAAGTTCAGATTTTCGATGTTTATAAAGGCGATAAATTGCCTGCAGGCAAGAAGTCATATGCGTTGAGTTTTATCCTTCAGGATGAAGAAAAAACGCTAACGGACAAACAAATTGATACCATAATTCAAAAATTAATTATTAACTTTGAGAAAGAAGTTGGCGCTACAGTGCGCTAAATCAATATAAATTAATTGCGAAATACTATGGCGTCATTATCTTCCCAAATGAATATTATCGTTGAGAAAACGAAAAATCTTATTCAATTGTGTGAAGCCTTGCAAGAAGAGAATGATCTATTAAAGTTAGAAGTTCAATCTTTGCAAGTTGCCTTTGAGACGAGTTCGGAAAAGGTTAAACAGCTGGAAGACAAGGTTAAAGCCTTGGCAGTAGCGAAGACTTTAGACAATTCGGAGATTGACAAAGATGCCATAAATGAAAAAGTACTTGACACAAAACGAAAAATTAACGATTTTGTGCGAGAAATAGACAAATGTATAAGTCTATTGAAGTAGGGAACAGGGAAGTTGGAAACAGACTTATAACGTTATAAAGCTCAAAGAAAATGGGAGAAATTTCCATAAAAATAAATATCGCTGATCGAGTATATCCATTACGTGTAGAAACGGAGGAGGAAGAGGTAATTAGATATGCTGCGAAGCTTATAAACGAAAAAATAAAAGAACTGCAGGATAATTATGCGGTTCGTGATAAACAGGACTTATTATCAATGTGTGTATTGCAATATGCAACGGGGATGATAAAGGCTGAAAGGAACAGTAAAAACCAGGATACTGGTTTAGAGAGTTCCATTCACGAGCTTGATAATATTTTGACAGATTTCTTCAAGAAATAATACGTTTACGTTCTTAGAATTTAGAGCTTGTAACGACGAATTTGCCGCAATTAAATTCGGGTTGTCACTATTTTAAACTTAACGCTTCAATATCACGAGCAACACAAAGATGTAGGCCATTTTGCGAAAGCCATCTAGGTCATGATCATACGCTCAAATCATGTGTAATCGAAGTTTAATAATACATGGTACCTGATTAATTTAATTGCGGTTTTTTTTTGAATAAATGCTATTACATTAACATAACAGAAATACATATAAATAATAACAAATGGAGTATACAACTACTATATCAATAATAATTTCACTGGTTGTCGGTGTTTTTATTGGGCGATATCTCTTGCAGATGCTGTTCAAAAAACAAGAACAGTCAGCGAATGATAAGGCTGCTCAGATTGTGAAGGATGCAGAACAACAAGCTGAACACATTAAAAAACAACGTCAGTTAGAAGCTAAAGAAAAATTCTTGCAACTGAAAGCTGAACATGAAAAGGAAGTAAACCAAAAAAACAATACAATCTCTCAGAAAGAGAATACTATCCGTCAAAAAGAACAGTCATTGAATCAAAAATTGGAAAATCTAAATCGTGAAAAACAGGATTTAGATAATAAAACCAAGAAATTGGATCAAATGATCGAATTGAATGACAAAAAGAAAGAAGAAGTTGAGCAATTAAAAGGTCAACATATCAAGCAATTGGAAAGCATTGCAGGACTATCTGCTGATGAAGCTAAAGAGCAATTGGTTAGTTCATTACGTGAAGAAGCTCGCTCTCAGGCTATCATGCAAATCAAAGATATCGTTGATGAAGCAAAATTAACAGCTTCAAAAGAAGCTAAGAAAGTCGTAATCCAAACGATTCAACGTACCGCTACGGAATCTGCAATCGAAAATACAGTATCTATTTTCAATATTGAAAACGATGAAATTAAAGGTCGTATCATCGGTCGTGAAGGACGTAATATCCGCGCTCTAGAAGCTGCGACTGGTGTTGAGATTATTGTGGATGACACTCCAGAGGCTATTATCCTTTCAGGATTTGATCCTGTAAGACGTGAGATCGCTCGTTTGTCACTACATAGATTGGTTACGGATGGTCGTATCCACCCTGCTCGTATTGAGGAAGTAGTTGCTAAAACTCGTACTCAAATCGAAGATGAGATCGTTGAAATCGGTGAACGTACTGTCATTGACTTAGGTATTCATGGATTGCATCCTGAATTGATCAGAATGGTCGGAAGAATGAGATACCGTTCTTCTTATGGACAGAACCTATTACAGCACTCTCGTGAAGTTGCGAATTTCGCTGCTACAATGGCTGCAGAATTAGGCTTAAATGTTAAACACGCTAAACGTGCTGGGCTTCTGCATGATATTGGTAAAGTTCCCGATGATAATCCAGAGCTTCCACACGCGATTTTAGGTAAGCAACTGGCAGAGAAATACAAAGAACATCCTGATGTATGTAATGCTATCGGTGCGCACCATGACGAGATTGAAATGACTTCCATGATATCTCCAATCGTACAAGCTTGTGATGCTATTTCTGGCGCTCGCCCAGGCGCTCGTCGTGAAGTAGTAGAAAGCTATATCAAGAGACTGAAAGAACTAGAAGATCTAGCATTATCTTACCCAGGTGTTGAGAAAACATTCGCTATTCAAGCAGGACGTGAATTACGTGTGGTTGTAGAAAGCGAAAAAGTTTCTGATGCACAAGCAGAGATCTTAGCAGCAGATATATCAAATCGTATTCAAACTGAAATGACTTACCCTGGTCAAATTAAAGTAACAGTTATCAGGGAAACAAGATCAGTATCTTACGCAAAGTAAGACAGATATTTAAATCAATAGAAGACTCACCAATAGGTGGGTCTTTTTTTATTGGTTTAAAGATTAGAGTTCGATTAGAATTATGATTGACTAAGGTAAACATCTTGATAAATAGTTAAATTTGTGGTATTTTGATGATTATGCAAATATTAGTTGTAGAAGATGACCACAGAATAAGTTCCTTTCTTATCAAAGGATTGGAAGAAAATGGTTTTTTTAGTCACGTTATGCAAGAATGCAGAGCAGGCTTTGATCGAAGAAAATCTAAAAATTCAGTGGGATATCATCATTATCGATATCATGTTGCCGGGTATAGATGGTATACAACTTCTACAAACCCTTCGATATAAACAAGTATTTGCTCCAGTATTAATGCTGAGTGCATTAAACTCAGTTCAAGACAAAGTTTCTTCCTTAGATAATGGAGCCGATGATTATTTGACCAAGCCCTTTCACTTCGAAGAATTATTATCCAGAATCAATGCTTTGAGCAGACGAAGGACCTATCATTTGCAAAATAAACCCAAGAATGCCATTTTAACCTTTTCTGATTTGGTAATCGATACTGATCAATATCAAGTATTCTTGAGCAATGAACTCATTGATCTTTCCCCAAGGGAATACAAGCTGTTAATGTACTTGGTAGAAAACAAGAACAGGACAGTTAGTCGTATGCAAATCTTGAATGCAGTGTGGGGGATTACTTTCAATAACCACAGTAATGTTGTAGATGTATATATTTCTTATTTGAGAAATAAGATTGAAACCGCTGATCAGAAATTTATCAATACCATCAAAGGTGTTGGTTATATGTTTAAGTATGATTCATGAAATTAAAGCATAGGCTAGCGTTATATTCTGTACTTATATTTAGTGTTATTACGCTACTGATTTCTATTGCAATTTATTTCTCTTATTATGTTCAGATGGAGAAGTCACATCACCATGCTTTAGAAAGCAAATCTCTGTTGGCTGCGATCTATTATTTGGAGCGTGATGAATTGACAAGCCCTGAACATGAAAATATCCAACGTCAGCTACAGAAAACTATTTCAAGAAGGGATATCGTCGTTTTTGATAGCCTGAATCGTAAGACTGCTGGGGATATGGCCAGTATAAGCGATATTTCTCATAACTTTATCAATGAAGCCAGATCAGATAAAAAAGCTTCCTTTAACACCAAATATTTCTTTTATAACGGAATTTATTACAGCGACAATGAAGGCGATTTTGTAATTGTAACCAGAGAATCCAAAAATAATTTCAATAGCCAGATGCAATCTTTATTGCAGATTCTTGTGGTTTCTTTTTTAGTTGGTTTGTTGATTATCTATTTCTTTTCAAGGTATTTGGGTTATATAGCTTATAAACCAATCATTGATGTCATTAATCAAATCAAAGACCGTGATAGCAAGAATTTCGATAAGCCCATTGAATTAGACCGTTCTTATTCTGAAATCCAAGATTTGGTTAATACCTATAACTTATTCGTAGATCGTATTTCACAGACCTTCAATGTACAGAAGAATTTCATTGACTATGTTTCTCATGAATTGAGGACACCTATTACAGCCTTGTTGGGTACATTAGAAGTAACAAATTATAAGGGTCGTAGTAGAGAAGAGTATGAGGAAGTTGTTAACCAGTTAAAGCAGTATACCAACGATCTTGAGGAAACACTAGAACATATGATGCTGTTATCTGGTGCCAAAACCAGTTTCGAGTTCTCCAAACTTCGGGTTGACGAAATTATTTGGCAAGTGATAGAAAATGCTTTTCTATATTACCAAGCGAATGTTGAGGTCGAGTTGAAAGTTGAAGACACCAAACTATTGGAATGGCAGGGCAATGATAAATTATTGGCACTGGCATTAAATAATATTGTAGAGAACGCCATCAAATACTCCAATAATAAACCTGTTAAAATTATCATCCATGAAATTGCCGGAAAACTCCAAGTAGTCGTCAAAGATAAGGGGATAGGAATTACAGGAGATGATCTAAAAAAAGTAAAACAGAACTTCTACCGCGGTAAGAATACAGGAAAATATTCTGGTAAAGGAATTGGCTTATCGATGGCCAATATCATTCTAAACCTCCATAAAATCGAGTTGGAAATTCAAAGCCAACCAACTGGTACAGAAGTGAAATTGAATTTCTAATCAAATTCTAATCTAATTTAAAATTCACCTTAATATTGAAGTTTAATCTTTGCAGTAAGATTAAATGGAAAAGAAATTACATATACTTTTGATACTGTTTTGCTTCCAACTGGCAGCAAAAGCACAAACCTATTCATTACAGGATTTGGAATCTCAATTCCTAGAAAATAACCTGCAATTAATTGCCAATAAATTCAATGTCAATAAAGCTGATGCGCTGATAGTTCAAGAGAAATTATGGGCCAATCCAAGCTTTACAGTTGATAATATCAACCTATGGTCAAACCCATCTTTTGAAACTATGCCCAATATTATTGGGAATTTTGGCAGCAAACAACAGGTTAACATGGATCTGGAACAGTTAATTGAAACAGCAGGGAAGAGAAAAAAGAGAGTAGCCATTAAAACTTTAGAAAGAAATGCAGCAAGATTGGAGTTCGAAGAACTGCTGAGGCAATTGAAATTGGAATTGAGGACCAACTTCCATAGCCTTGGCAGAATTCAACTTGAAGAATTTCAGTTGAATTCTATCTATGAATTGTTCACACAGCTCAATAGCCAGTATAAGGCTCAATCTGAAAAACAGCATGTTTCTCAAGTCAGTTATATAAGGATTCATACAGAACTTATCGGAATCCAAAAGGAATTGATGGACTTGCAAACAGAAAAAAACGACAAGTTACAACATCTTAGAATCCTTACACAGAACCCTAATTTGGCCCTTGAAAATATAGATTTTGGTGATGTAGAATTGCACTTTCCGAAAACTATTCCAATCAACCTAAAAGAAACTGCTATGGCTCAAAACATAACCATACAATTTTTAGGGAATGATATCAATCTTTCTGAAAAGCAGTTCTCATTAGAAAAAGCTCAGAGAACACCAAACTTGAATTTTCTAATGAACTATGAACGTGGTGGGAACGTAATGGACAATTTTTTTGGAGTTGGAGTAAACATTGATTTACCCTTGTTCAATAGAAACAAAGGAAATATTCAAGCTGCAAAAATCCAAGTTGAGCAAAGCCAAGCAAGTTTAAAAGCAAAACAACGCGAGCTCGAAAATGAGATCGATAAATTATTGAGGCGATTGTCATTATACGAATCCAATTTAAAGCAATGGGATTTCAAAAATAACGACATCCACGGTCAAGTCCTTGAAAATTATATCAAGCATCTTCAAGAGAAGCAAGTGACTTTAATAGAATTCATCGACTTCTCGCAAGCTTATCGAGAAGCTCAACAAGCATATTTTGAGCTTCAAGAAAATTACCTCAACACATTTGAAGAATTACAGTACCTAACAGGTCAAGAATTATAATGAAGAATACCCAAAGTTTACCAATAGTTTTTTTAACTCTTCTTGTATGTTGCTTTGGCTGCAACCGCAGCCAGCAACAACAAGATAAATCGATCGACTCCGTTAATACATTCTGCTTGAGTGATCAACTTAAGAAGTCGACAGAAATTATCGAAGCTAGTGAAAGTCCAATTGTAGAGCAATTGACTCTTTCTGGTAAAATTGAATATAATGAAAATGACTTAGTGACTTTCAGAAGCCTCCTGCTAGGCGTTGTCGAAAAAGTTGATTTTGAATTAGGAGATCAGGTTAAAAAAGGACAGGTACTCGCCGTCATTAAATCAACTGAAATCCAAAGCCTTTTCCAGCAAAAGAAGTCTCAACAAAATCAAATCAATCTATTAGGTAAGCTTCTCAATACAAAAAAAGACTTATTGAACGATGGCATGATATCCGAGCCTGAAATGCTACAAGTGGAGCATGAATTGGAAACAGCAAAATTAGAACTTAACAGGATTAATCAATCGCTTCAATTATATCATGCTGTAGGAGAGGGAACCTTTCAGATTTTAGCCCCTAAAAATGGATACATCATTCAAAAAGACATCAGCCAAGGACAAATAATAACCCATGAAAGTGACCCCTTGTTTTCCATTTCAAACCTCAAAGAGGTATGGGTAATGTTGAATGTGTATGCCAGTAATTTAAGATATATTAAAACCGGCGATCAGGTAAAAGTTAGAACAATAGCTTACCCTGACGAGGTTTATATTGGAAAAATCGATAAGATCTATAATGTATTCGATGCGAGTGAGCATGTCATGAAAGCTAGAGTGGTTTTGGAAAACCAAAACCTGAATCTGATGCCTGGTTTAAACGCAGATATTATTATTGACAAAAAGCGATTGGATCAAACTGCGATGGCAGTGCCAAATAAATCTTTGATATTCAGTAATAATGAAAATTATCTTTTAATCTATCACGATGATTGCAATATAGAATCCCAAAAGGTTGAAGTGCTGACAAGCAATGAAGAAGTGACTTATGTGAAAGGCGATTTTAATGATCGCGAAAAAATTATAGGTTCCAATGCATTGTTGATTTTTGAACAATTGAGAGATCAATAGGCATGAAGAAATTTGTACAAAATATCGTAACCTTTTCATTAAGGAATACCACATTTATACTGTTCGCTACACTTGCGCTATTGTTTGGAGGTATTTATGCTTTAAAACATACGGCTATTGAGGCTTTTCCTGATGTTACCAATACCCGTGCAAGGATTATTACTCAATGGCCTGGAAGAAGTGCAGAAGAGGTAGAAAAACTAGTAACGCTGCCCATTTCCAAGGAGATGAATAGCATTCCTAGAAAATCAAATATTCGTTCCATTTCTCTTTTTGGACTTTCTGTAGTAACGGTTCAGTTTGAAGATGGGGTAGAAGATTTTTATGCTCAGCAATATGCTTCCAATAAATTAGGTGGCGTAGAACTTCCTGAAGGAACCAGCGTTTCCATCGAGCCTCCATCAGGGGCAACAGGAGAGATATTTAGGTACATTCTAAAGAGTGACCTGCCAATCAAAGAAGTCTCAGCAATTCAGGATTGGGTTATAGAAAGAGAGCTGTTGAGTGTTCCGGGTGTAGCCAATGTGATTAGTTTTGGGGGTGAAGAGAAAATATATGAAATCAAGATCAACCCAAATGAACTTAAGAGTTTTAATTTAACTCCGTCGGATGTATTTGAAGCGGTTTCAAAATCCAATGTCAATGTAGGTGGAGATGTTATCCAACAAGGAGATCAGGCTTATGTTGTCAGAGGGGTTGGTCTACTGGACAAAATTGAAGATATAGGCAATATTACAGTCAAATTAAATGGTTCTACACCAGTATTGATCAAAAATGTTGCAGAAGTTGTAGTTTCCAATAAACCAAGGTTGGGTAAGGTCGGGTATAATGAAAATGATGATGTCGTGGAGGGGATCGTTGTTATGTTACGTGGCGAAAACCCATCCGAGGTTATTGGTAGACTGAAAGAGAAAATAGAAGAATTAAATAGCCGTACCCTCACTCAAAATATTCAAATCGAAACTATTATTGACCGTACTACTCTAGTTGATAATACCGTAAAAACAGTTTCTAAAAATATTATCGAAGGGGTATTGCTCGTTTCTCTGATCGTTTTCATCTTTTTATATAATTGGAAATCGACACTCATTGTAGCATCAGTAATCCCATTATCTTTTCTGTTTGCTATTATCATGCTGAAGTTCCAAGGTTTACCGGCCAACCTTATATCTATGGGTTCATTAGATTTCGGCCTATTACTTGAGGGAACCTTGGTTATCGTTGAAACGGTGTTTGTTGCATTAGCTACTCTTTCCCATAAAGTGGGGCCTGAAAGATTTGCTAAAATGAGCAAATTAGGGGTTATTAAGAAAAGTGCCGGTAGTGTCGCATCTTATATCTTTTTTGCGCTCTTGATTTTGATTGTCGCACTATTGCCGATATTTTCATTTCAAAAGGTAGAGGGCAAAATGTTTTCACCATTAGCTTTCACTTTAGGGTATGCATTGTTAGGGTCATTAATTCTGAGCTTGACCTACGTTCCTGCAATGTGTAAATTGCTTTTTACCAAAGGAATTGAAGAAAAGGAGAACTTTATAACTAGGTTTTTCAATAAATCAATATATGGACTTTATCGAGTGTCCTTAAAGTTTAAAAGAATAACATTAGGTGTTTTCATAGGGATTTTAGGTCTTTGTGTTATTAAATTTATGAACTACGGTTCTGAATTTTTACCGCAGTTGAATGAAGGTGCGATTTATATTCGGGCAACTTTGCCAAACAGCATTAATCTGGATGAATCGAGTCGTCTCACTAAGGAAATGAAAGGTCTGATGGTAGAATCATGCCCTGAGATTGATTTTATTTTGACCCAAACCGGTCGACCAAATGACGGTACTGATCCTACCGGATTTTTCAACATCGAATTCAACGTTCAATTAAAGGATGAAAGTGAATGGGAGCGTGGATTGGATAAAGAAGGTATAATTCAAGATCTAAGGACAAAACTAAGCCAATACCCTGGAATAAATTTTGGATTTAGCCAGCCAATACAAGACAATGTTGAAGAATATGTTGCTGGTGTCAAGAGTTCCTTGGTAATCAAAATTTTTGGAGACGATCTTTATAAACTTGAGGATTATGCCAATCAAGTTGCCGAATCTATAGGCAAAGTGAATGGAATTACCGATATCAATGTTTATAAAACATAGGATTGCCAGAATTGAGGATTCAGTTGCATGATTCAAAAATGGCCAAATATGGTGTTTTTACTCAAGATGTTCAAGCAGTAATTGCTATGACCATAGGCGGACAAGCGGCAACTAAATTCTATGAAAAAGACCGACAGTTTGATATTGTTCTTCGTTTCAATGAAGAATACAGAGATACTCCAGAAAAAATCGGGAATATCCTCATTCCAACAAGTACTGGAGAAAATATTCCATTGCAAGAAATAGCAACGATTGGTTATGTTACTGGTCCGGCGTTTATTTACAGAGAAGGCAATAGTCGCTATATCGGTGTTGGATTCAGTATCTCGGGAAGGAGACCTGGGAAGCACCATTGAGGAAGCAAAATCAGTAGTCGCACAAGATATTAAGTTGCCTAAAGAAAATTATATGGAATGGGCAGGCGAGTTTGAAAGTAAGGAGAGAGCAACCAAGCAATTGATGACGGTAATTCCTATTTCACTGGCTCTCATATTATTGTTGCTATACAGCAATTTCGGAAACATGAAAGATACTGCTATCGCTGCAATCACAATTCCATTTGCATTTATTGGTGGCTTTTTATCGCTTTGGATAACAGGAACTATTTTCGGATTTCAGCAGGGATAGGGCTCATTATTCTATTTGGTGTAAATACAATCAATGGGATTATCCTGATTGCTGTCATGAAGGATTTTCTGAAGAAGTATTCTTTGAAAGAAGCGATAGATAAGGGTGTGAAAAGCCGTATCCGTTCCATTGTGATGATTGCCTTGATGGGCTCAGTAGGATTATTGCCGGCAGCACTTTCAGGGGGAATGGGTTCAGAAATTCAGAAGCCATTGGCAATTATGATTGTAGGAGGCCTGTTGATTTGTTTGGTGCTGTCGTTTGCGGTTCTGCCAGTCGTGTTTTATTATGCTTATAGAAAGAGTAAATTGTTAGCTAATAATAATTAACTTTGCAGGCATGAAGAAAAAGGGGACTGCTATTAATAAAAAGCCAGAATTTTCGAGGCCAGTTGAGAGATATTTTTATGATTTAGATAAAACTTACGGTGAAGGAAACTATACCTTGTATGCCATATTTTTATTCCTCTCATTTTTCGCAATAATGGGTTTGATCTGGATGATTCCCTTTCCACAATTAGATTTTTTGGTAAAAATGAACGCACATACCTTTTTGAACTGGGGTTCATTTTTCATCGCAATAGTTATTTATTGCTATTTAAAACTAGCACCAACACTTTCTTATGCGGTATTGTTTACCATCGGAATCATGAGTTATTTCATCGTTCAATTGGAATATATCGAACGTGATGGTGGACCTTCAGTAGTTTTGGTTTGTTCCATTTTGGCTATCATCGGTCTGGCAGGTTTATTTTTTGCAAGCAATAACACAAAAAAAGGTGAAGCTTCATTTTTAAATCTATTGACAATTGGACCAATATGGTTGTGGTCTAAGGTATTTGATAGGTTGAAATGGAAGTATTAAAAGAGTATTTAGTATTTAGATTTTGTGCTGAATTTTAACAAATTCAGATCTAAATGACCGCTGAAGATGGAGAAACCAATCAGCGTGTTATATTTATCTCTATAAAAGTTACACCCCTACAGGGTTAAATGGCGCATTATATTTATCCCTATAATAGTTACACCCCTACAGGGTTATTTAGTGTATTATATTTATCTCTATAATAGTAACACCCCTACAGGGTTAAATGGCGATTAATGTCATTTTCTATAATAGCACAACCCCGCTAGGGGTGACACTATTATAGAAAAAAATGGCCATGCACCCCCAAAAACCCCATCGGGGTTAAATGCCGTAGGCATGAAATCTCTCTTAAATGCCGTAGGCATGTAATATCTATAGCATTAAAATCGCCTCAAAAACCAACACCATAGGTGTGGCATGTTTGTTAACTTCTGCTATAATAGTTTCACGCTGATGGGGTTATACTATTTTTTTATACCAGGTGATAAACCTGTGCACGGCGAGCCAACCCCAGAGGGGTGTAACTATTATAGAAGCGATTTTATCCCCCCTGTGCAACCCTGTAGGGGTGTAACTATAAATTCCTGTTCAATTAAATTTTAGACTCCGTGACGATCAAAATTCTTGTAAATCTCCCTGTACAAAAAAAGAAAGGTTTCACCCAACGCAATGCCCGGCGCTTAGACTTGCGCTAGCTAAGCTTAAGATGGTTGGTGGGGACACCAACCATTGCCTTCGTGAAAACACCGACCATGGCAGAAAAAGTTCACCATTCCCTTATTTAATATCCTTTAACCGATAAATAATTTTGGCAATATCAGTATTGTCCAAAAATCCCTGAAAATTTTCCGCTCCTGGGCCAAATGCCATAAGTGGTACAGGAATACCAGTATGATCCGTTGTGGCAAAATCTCCTAGCACAGTTCTGCTCGCTTGATCTGCATCCAGAATCACCAAACCTCCAGTTTCATGGTCTGAGGTTACAATAATCAAAGTTTCTTGATCTTTTTCAGCAAACTCCAACGCTTGACCAACTAATCTATCAAAACTTAGATATTCAGTTATCGTAAATCCCATAGAATTGCTATGACCGCCACCATCAATTTTAGCACCCTCAATCATCAGAAAGAAACCCTTGGAATGGTCCTTCTGCAGAAAATTAATGGCAGGATTTAGAGCATGTTCTATAAACCTGTAAGAAGTTTTGATTTTAGATTGATTTTGGTCCAGCTTATTCCATTTATGGTCAACCTGATCTTCTTGAAAAATCAATGCTCTTTTTCCAGGGATCTTGGATAATTCATCTAAAGATGTTTCAATCTTGAAACCTTTGTTTTCTAAAGAAGTCACCAATGCTTTATTATCTTTTTCAAAAGCACTGTTTTTCCCACCTATAATCAAATCGAGATTAGAGTTGATTAAATCATTTGCAATACTATCAGACTGATCTCGCTCGCTCACATGGGTATAGAATGCAGATGGGGTGGCACCTGTAATTTCGTCGTTCGAGATTATTCCAGACCGCATTCCCAATTCTGCTAATCTGTCCGGTATATTTGCTACTTTATTACCCATACTGTCAACACCAATATGCCTGTTCTTGGTTTTTGAACCTGTTGCTATTGCGCTGCCACCTGCTGCAGAATCTGTATGATAATTGTCTGTAGGTTGGGTTTTTAAATAACAAGTATGAGGCATATTCAAAACGTTAAGCTTGCCATTATTTGCCATAGCTGCTGCCCATAGTTGAGATAACCCTGCTCCATCACTGATCAAAAGGATAATATTTTTTGGTTTTAAACCTGTTTTGAACTTAGTTTTTATCTCGTAAGGCGTGTATACACTTTCCTCTTTATACGATTCCTTTGGATAATTTATTAGGAATTCGCTCAATTCAAAAGGTTTATCAGTATTTATATAGTCTATTCCAATTTTTGGCCACTCATACCAGGTGGTTTTGGTGTCAGGAGATGCCCAAAAGCGAATCTTTTTCCCTAACCTATGTACAGAATCAACTTTCGTTTTTATAATTTTTAGGTCCTTATCCGTAAGTCTTCCAAGTCCATTCCATTTTGACAATGAACCAAAGGATACACTGATCAAGCCAATTCTCTCCAGTTGGGCAGGGCTGTAGTTTTCACTTAAATTACCGTCGAAATAGAAAATATCATCATACTTAGGGAAATCCTCAGCTTTAGGCCTATTCCCACTAATGAGTAATTTGACAGCTTTTGGATTATTCTTACTGTCAAACAATTCCCTGTGAGGCTTTAATAATTTTGTTAAATGGTCCAAGATTGGAGCACCTTCCGTCTTTGGATCAATCAATAATTGAAGTTGGCCTTGGTTTGGATACAAAAATCCATCTTCACTATGTTTATAGGCTTCTAAAATTGGTTCTAAATAGAGCTTAGTAAAGGTTCTATCTTTAGTTATTTCATGTGGGTCATGAGCCACATAAAGTTCACCATCCTTCAAAAACAAATCCACCTCAATAGAACCAAAACCTAATCCGTATGCCTGTTTAAAAGGATTATTTCTAGTATAATCATTATGAGAATGAGCATTAGGCAGGTAGGCAATGGGTTTTATCTGTCCATAAGTTATTCCAGAAAACAGTAATACAGCAGGTAATAGAATATTATAAAATCGGATGTTCATAAACATGTAGTTTAGGAGAGTTTGTATATGTTGTAAATCGTTAATAAAATAGTAATAGATTTGGCTAAATTATAATTCAACTATTATTGATTTATTACTTTTATATTAGCTTTTGATAAACTAATAGTTTTATAATAATTCATATTTGATTTACCTATTTCAAATCCGATGAAGGATCTTCAATACCCACTACATTTCACATTCCGTGTCACCAGCCTAGCGAATGATTTTTCTGCAAAAGATGCCAATGGCAACAGTATTTATTACGTTCGCGAAAAAATCTTTACTTGGCGAGATCATATTATGGTATATAGGGATGAAAGCAAATCAGAATTACTTTATGAATTAAAGTCAAACAAACTTATTGATTTCCAACAGACATTTACGATAACTGACCATACAGGTAAAGTGATTGGGAAGGTGAGACGTAAATCTATCAAATCCCTTTGGAGATCAACCTTCAATTTAATGGACCCAGAAGATAAATTGGATCATACCATAAAAGAGAAAAATCCTTGGGTAAAAATGTGGGATGGTTTGTTTGGAGAATTGCCTCTCGTTGGCATGTTGTCAGGCTACTTTTTCAATCCATCTTATATATTGAGAAATGACCAGGATGAACCCATGTTTGAAATCAACAAAGAGCCTTCATTTTTCGGTAGGAAATTTACCGTTCAAAAATTAACTAACGCACCTGTTGATGATGAACGTTTCGTACTCAGCTTGATGTTAATGGTCTTAATGGAAAGGGATAATGGATAAAAAAATCCCTTATAATGACTATAAGGGATTTCAAAACCTATATATAGATTAACTTTTATTTTTAAAGATGGAATAGGTAAACTTTACTTTACCATTCTCATCTTCTTCTTCCTTTTCTTTAATGGCGCCAATTTTTCCCAAAGCCATCTGCGAACGGATATTTTCAGATGCAACATGGAAAATAACCTTGTCCAGCTTTTCAAAGGCAAAATCCATCATTAGATTTTTAATGGATTGATTGTATTCACCACCCCAATATTTCTTTCCCAAGAAAGTGTAGCCAATAGCAACAGATTTCTCGTGTCTGTCGTATTGATAGAATGAGGTTGCACCGATTACCTGTTCTGTTTTAGCATCTAAAATCAAGTAGGGGATATCGGTATCGATTAATTTTTGAAAAATATCTTGTAAATCCTACAGGCGTATAGCGTGTAGTGTCCGGGTGCTGGGCCAAATCTCTGGGTCCGATGCAGCGGCAAATACCCATTCATAATCGTTTTTGATCATGGGTATCAATTTTACCAAGTCGTTGCTAAGAGTCTTTCTTCCAGCATAACATTTATTTTATGATACGTTTGATTTTATTGGATTTCTTAATCCATTTATGGACAGCTTCATAATCCTCTTTCTCGATTTTATCATAAATGTGCTGAAGCTGTTTGATATGTTCTTCCAATACCTCCAATACATTGGTTCGGTTTTTGTTTAAAGATTGGTGTCCACATATCAGGTGATGACTTTGCAAGACGAACTGTGGATTGAAAACCCGATCCTGCAAGTTCAAAAATCCTGCCCTGCGATTTTTCTTTCTCTAATACTGTCAAAGCTAAAGCAAAAGATGTTAAGTGCGAGATATGAGATACATAAGCTGTATGCATATCATGCTCTTCTGCAGTCATAAATGAGGTCTTCATCTCAAGTTGTTCTGTAACTGCATCTGCCAATTCAAATGCATCCTCATCAGAACGGAAAGCCTCAACATATACCATCATTTTATCTTTGAATAAATCTGGAATTGCTGCTTCCGGACCTGAATATTCGGTACCAGCCATGGGATGGGCTGCTACATATCTGCCTCTATTTGGATGGTCCTTTATTAAGTTCAGGATATTGGATTTTGTAGACCCCATGTCAATTATTACTTGGTCGGTTGCTACATCAAGTAATTTGGGCAATAAGGTCATGATGGCATCGACAGGCACAGTCAATACAATAACCTTACATGATTTCATGGCATCCTCCAAAGATTGGATTTCATCCACTAAATCAAGCTGCAATGCTTTCTTTTGATTTATCTCACTTTTCTCGACACCTATTATTTTATCGAAAAAGTTAGTTTGTTTAAGTCGGATACCGATTGAACCACCAATCAAACCTATCCCGACAATTGCTATATTCATTTTAAATACAATTCAATTAAATTAAAAATTTGCAGATCGAAAGTTATAATGATTTTTTAATTCTTTCAATCGCAAGTTCATACACTTCTACCTTGGCACATAAGCTGATGCGGATATATTGTTCTCCCTCAGATCCAAAAATCCCTCCCGGCGTAATAAATACATGCGCATTATAAAGAATATTATCGCAAAGTTGATATGAATTTTCATATCCTGCAGGGATTTTGGCCCAAACGAACAATCCTACTTGATTTTCGTCGTAGCTGCAGTTCAACAGATTCATGATTTCAAAAACCTTATTTATACGCTTACGGTATTCTTCATTCAATTCCGTGTACCACGATTTATCCAAGGATAAAGCTGTTGCAGCAGCTAATTGCATAGGTAGAAACATTCCTGAATCCATATTGCTTTTGAATCGCATGATCTGGCCAATACGTTTTTCATCCGCTATCAACATGCCAATTCTCCAACCGGCCATATTTGATGATTTACTCAACGAATTAAGTTCTATAGCTACATCTAAAGCTCCAGGAACTTCCATGATACTTTGTGGACTATCATTTAAGATAAAACTGTATGGGTTATCATGGCATATCAATATTTCATGCTTTTTTCCGAATGCTATAATTTTTTCAAAAAAATCACGGTTGGCTAAGGCACCAGTCGGCATATGCGGATAATTGATCCACATAAGCTTCACTTTTGATAGGTCCATCTGTTCCAATTGGTTAAAATCTGGCAACCAATTGTTCTCGAGTTTTAGATCATACGTTAATGGTGTTGCACCAGTGATCGTAACCGCACTTGAATAGGCTGGGTAACCAGGATTTGGAATCAAAGCATAGTCACCCTCTTGAAGGTAGGTCATACAGATATGCACTATACCTTCTTTAGAACCAATAAGTGGTAATATTTGTGTGTCTGGATTTAGATTAACGCGATAATATCGACGATACCAATCCGCCATAGCCGTTCTAAGAGCAGGTGCTCCTTTATAACTTTGATAGCCATGAGTAGTTGGTAATGCTGCCTGCTCTTGAAGTGTTTTAATCACTTCTGGATGAGGAGGTAGGTCAGGACTTCCGATGCCAAGGTTAATTACTTGAGCACCATTCCTGTTCATTTCATCGATTTCTCTCAACTTCTTCGAAAAGTAATATTCTTCTGTTCGTTGAAGCCTTTTCGCTACTTCTATTTCCATTTTTTAATTTGATTTGGCGATAAAATTATAAAAACTTAATGGTTTTATTCCAATTATGACAAATAATAAAGCTCATGATTGAATAATTTATGAAGTAACCTGTTGTTTAACTCTTTAGGTTTCGGCATTAGGAACTCAGCCATTTCCAAGCAACCCCTCGAAAGTAATTATTAGGAAAATTTTGGCTACATGAATATTTTGATAAATATCTTGTAAACAATTTCTCCATTATTAAATATTCTCAACTATAGAAATACATTTGATACTTATTTTTATTGAAATATTGCTTATATAAGCTTAAATTGAGCAATAAAAATAAATTATTATAAATTATTATTCTTTGTGAGAAAAAATGTATAATTTATAATTCAAGTTTTGCATGATAAAAACAAAAAGATTAAAATTAATTTTAAAGAAAATAATATTTAATGATATAAAAGTGTATTTTCGTTTTAAGGTTAGTTTAATGTTTATAAGTGTAAAATATTTTCTTTAATTTTTAAATCCCATGAAAGTATCTGAATTATCTGGTGTAAAAGAGATCGCCCGCCGGGCGAATGTTTCCATAGCTACAGTTGATAGAGTTTTGCATAACCGTACCGGTGTTGCGCAAAAAACGAAAGAAAAGATATTGTCTATCATTAAGGAGATGGATTATAAGCCGAATATTTTAGCAAAGCGATTAGCTTCAAAGCGCGTATATAAATTTGGAATCTTAATTCCAAAGGAATGTTCAGAAGCTGAGTATTGGAATGCTCCAGTTTCCGGAATCCAAGAAGCTCTGTCGGAATTTGGTGATTTTGGTGTTGATCTTCGATATTATTTTTTTGATCGGGATGACAGAGAAAGTTTCCTGGCAAAAAGTGATGAATTGCTCAAAAAGCATATCGATGGTGTAATCGTAGCTCCCATTTTTCTCAACGAAACAAAAGATTTTGCAGCTAAATGCACAGAAAAGCGTATTCAATTCGTGTTTATCGAATCACAAGTGCCTTCAGTACATCCCTTGAGTTATATTGGTCAAGACATCATACAATCTGGAAGGGTAGTGGCTCACCTGTGTAAATACCTGATCCAACCCAAAGATGAAATCTTGGTGTTGAATGTTGCCAAAGAAAAAGATATATCAAACCACTTGGAAGAAAAAATCAGAGGATTTGAACAATTTTTTATTGATACCAGCTACCAATGTTCTATAAAAAGTTTCAATGTAGAAATTGCAGACGATGAAGAGATCACAGCTTTTATGGAAGATTATTTGAATCATCAACAGCCCAAATTAATCTATGTTACAAATTCTAGAGCCTATCTTGTTGCTAAATATTTAAAAGATAGGGGCTTAAACCATATTAAGCTTGTAGGAAATGGATATCATACCCGAAACATTGATTTTTTAAAAGAAGGATATATTGACTTCTTGATATGCCAAAAACCCCTAGAACAAGGTTATAAAGCCTTTTTGGCACTCTATGAATATTTTATCGCAAAAAGGAAAGTGATAAAATTACAATATATGCCTATCGATATTGTAACCAAGGAAAACTATATATACTATGAAAATTGATTCTAATAGTGAAATGAACTTATTGGAGAATTGATGATAGTATGCCCATAAGCATCCTTACAACGGTGTTTTTTGTCCGCTAAATTGACATTTATTTGCAACAATTTGATGCATGGCTGGATGAAAAACACCATAGGTTACAATTTTTCTTACATTTGTAATCTTAGTAATCTGCATGAAGACATACTTTAGACTTCTTTCGTTCGCGAAACCAATTGAAAAATATGCTATTCCTTATATCATATGTACTTTGATAATGGTGGTGTTCAGCACCTTGAATTTAGCTCTATTAGCACCATTATTAAACACTTTATTTAATTCTCAAGATACAGTAATCGAACCGGTCTCTAAGCCGGAAAACCTAACTGATATTATGGGGTATTTTAATTATTTCGCCTATGATCTTAATGATCGCTTAGGCCCATACGATGCCCTAAAATATATCTGTATTGTTATTGTTGCTTCGGTTTTTGTAAGCAATTTATTCAGGTATCTTTCTCAAAGAATAATGGAAAACTTAAGGATTCATACTTTATTGAATCTGAGAAAATCTGTTTTCAATAATGTAATGAACTTACATCTTGGTTATTTTTCAAATCAAAGAAAAGGGGATATTATCTCTAAAATTGCATCTGATGTACAGGTTGTGCAATTTTCAGTTACAGGGACCTTACAAGTAGCATTTAAAGAACCGTTACAGTTGATTGCATACTTGGTTATGCTATTTATTATATCTGCTAAATTAACCTTGTTCTCCTTATTGGTTATTCCTGTTTCAGCATTTTTTATTTCCAAAATTGTTAAGACGCTGAAACAACAAGCCCAACAAGGACAACGTATTTATGCAAATATGATAACCTTATTGGAAGAAGCACTTTCTGGAATTAAGATTATCAAATCGTTCAATGCAGTTGATTTTATCAAAGGAAGATTTAATGCTGAGAATGATGAATATGCAACCGTAAATAGGAGAATGGTTCGTAGACAACAGATGGGATCACCAGTTTCGGAGCTGTTAGGTGTAGGTATGGTGGCGGTAATCTTGCTGTATGGTGGTCACTTAGTGTTAAGTGGTCAAGGAGATCTTGAGGCTTCTGAGTTTATAGCATACATTGCCATATTTTCACAAGTGATGAGACCGGCTAAAGCTCTTACCGATGCTTTCAGCAATATCCACAATGGTATAGCTGCCGGTGAAAGAGTATTGCAGTTGATCGATGAGAAAAATCAAGTGGCAGATAAACCGAATGCATTTGAAATCAAAAAATTTGATGACAAAATCGAATTCAACAATGTGTCATTTGCCTATGAAGATAATGACGTTCTGAAAAACATCAATCTTACGATCGATAAAGGTGAAACAGTAGCACTAGTTGGTCCTTCCGGAGGTGGTAAATCCACGTTAGTGGACTTAATTCCACGATTTATGGACGCTACTACTGGTGAGGTTTCAATCGATGGAATAGATGTCAAAGATCTTCAACAGGAATCTCTTCGTAAAATAATCGGGGTAGTCAATCAAGAGTCTATTTTATTTAACGATACTATTTTCAACAATATAGCATTTGCCAATTCTGAGGCTACGGAGGAGCAGGTTATACAAGCTGCTAAGATTGCAAACGCACATGATTTTATCATGGGTACGGAGCATGGTTATCAGACGAATATCGGAGACAGAGGTTCCAAATTATCAGGAGGTCAGCGTCAGCGAATTTGTATTGCTCGAGCAGTGCTCAAAAATCCACCTATTATGCTGTTGGATGAAGCGACTTCAGCTTTGGATACAGAGTCAGAGCGTCTGGTTCAGGATTCATTATATAAGTTAATGGAGAACAGGACGACGGTTGTTATTGCACACCGACTGAGTACGATTCAGAATGCCGACAAGATTATCGTTCTTGAAGCAGGCAGGATTGTTGAGGTAGGTTCACATTTGGGCTTGATAGCTCAAAACGGTCTATACAAAAGACTGATTGATATGCAGCAATTTGTAGAAGCATAGCGACTGTTAAATTTAGCTTTTTCGGCTATGTTTTCCTACATTTGTATAGTAAGGAAGCGAAATGGAAGCAACAGAAAAATTAGCGTTTTTAATAAACGACAAGAATCTATCAGAAGAGTTAAAGCTAATTGCTGAGAAGGTCCTTAATAGTGAGCGAATTACATTTGATGAAGGAGTTTACCTTTATGAAAATGCAGAATTGGGCTATCTAGGCGTATTAGCAAATTATATCAGAGAGAAAAAACACGGAGATTACACTTACTTCAATCGTAATTTCCATATTGAACCCACCAATGTTTGTGTTTATGACTGTAAATTCTGTTCATATTCCAGATTAATCAAGAATCGTACGGAGGGTTGGGAAATGGATGTCGATGGAATGATGGACATCGTCAAAAAATATGATGGGGAACCAGTAACTGAAGTCCACATTACAGGGGGAGTAGTACCAAAGCAAAACCTGGAGTTCTATGCTGAATTCTTCAAGCGTTGTAAGGAGCACCGCCCTGAACTTCACATTAAGGGTTTAACCCCCGTTGAATACTACTATATCTTTAAGAAAGCGAAATTGAGTCATTACGATGGAATGAAATATCTTCAGTCCTGTGGCTTAGATTCTATGCCTGGTGGAGGAGCTGAGATTTTTCATCCTGAAGTTCGCGAGAAGATTGCTCATGATAAATGTACGGCTGAACAATGGCTTGATATTCATGAACAAGCTCATAAATTGGGAATGCATACCAATGCAACTATGTTATATGGTCATATCGAGGAGTTTTGGCATCGTGTAGACCATATGGAGCGCTTAAGGCAATTGCAGGATAAAACTGGAGGATTCCAGACTTTTATTCCGCTAAAATTCAGAAATAAAGACAATCAAATGAACCATGTTCCTGAGGTTTCTGTTATAGAAGACCTTAGAAATTATGCCATCGCAAGAATTTATATGGACAATTTTGCTCATATAAAAGCATATTGGGCCATGATTTCAAGAAACACGGCTCAAATGTCACTGAGTTTTGGTGTCGATGATATCGATGGTACTTTAGATGACACTACCCAAAATCTACAGTATGGCAGGTGCAGAAGAACAAACACCGGCAATGAGTACCAAAGAATTGGTAGAGCTGATTAAAAATGTAGGTAGACATCCAATTGAAAGAGATACTATTTATAATGTAGTTACAGATTATAAGGATTTTGTATTCGAAGAAACAAATCCTAAAAAACAGTATTATTCATTACCAGTAGTTAATTCTTAAGTAAGAGAACCAAATTGAAGAAAACATTTTATTTTATTCGTCACGGGCAAACGGAATTAAATCTAAAAGGTATAGTTCAAGGCCGAGGTGTTGACAGTCCATTAAATGAAAATGGAATTAAACAGGCTCAGGCTTTCTATGATACGTACAAGAATATTCCATTCGACAAGATTTATACTTCCACATTAATTCGTACTCATCAAACTGTTGCTCCATTTTTAAAGGATGGTATTCCAATGGAACAGCTAATTGGGTTGGATGAAATTAGTTGGGGTATATATGAGGGTCAAACCCAAACAGAAGAAATCTTAACAGGTTTTGACAAGGTAGTTTCATCTTGGCGCAACAATGATTTGGATTTAGCAATTGAAGAAGGCGAATCTCCAAACACATTAGTCACTAGGCAAAAAGAAGCTATTGAATATATGCTTCAACAACCTGAAGAAGAAACCATACTAGTCTGTATGCATGGCCGAGCATTACGTGTGATGCTATGCCATTTGACAAATGTTCCAGTATGCAATATGGATGATTTTCCTCACACAAACACAGCCTTGTACAAATTAGAATATAGCGATAATGAATTCGCTATCGTCGATCACTACAACGTAAAGCATTTAGAAGGATTATTAGATGAGTAAAATAAGAGTATCTGCGGTTTCTTATACCAACACTTTGCCTTTTTTACAGGGAATAAGAAATTCAGATGTGATGAATGATATTGAGCTGTCTGTAGATTTTCCAGCAGAATGTGCCCGAAAAGTAATTTCTGACGAATCGGATATGGGAATTATTCCCATTGCAGCCCTTACAGATCTAAAAGAATACCATTTTATTGGAGATTATTGTATCGGTTCAACCGACTATGTCGATTCTGTATTTATATTTTCCAACAAACCAATTGAGGAGGTAGAAACCTTACTGTTAGACAAACAATCTCGGACATCCAATGGCTTAGCTAGAATATTGTTAAAGCATTACTGGAAAAAAGAAGTAAAGATTGTTACTGAAGGAGAGGCCGATGCTTACGTTTTAATTGGAGATAGAACCTTTGGCAAAAAGGAAGAAGTTCCTTACGTCTATGATATGGGTCATTACTGGAAAGAATTAACAGGATTGCCATTTGCTTATGCCGTTTGGGTGTCAAACAAAGAGCTCCCAGATTCTTTTGAAAATAAATTTAATTCAGCCTTAGCTGATGGAGTTTCCAGGCCAGACGATGTTATCCCAGGATTGCCTTCTTTTCCAAACTTTGATTATCACAAATACCTAAATGAAAATCTAAACTATCATTTAGATGCAGATAAGAAAAAAGCCATTGAGAAATATTTGGAATGGTATAAGGAATTGGGGTAGGGGATTTATATAATAGACATTAGACAATAGACATAAGACATTAGACAAGTCAAGTCGCCATGGTGTCCCCAGCAACCATCAAAGTAGATATCATGGTTCCGTTGCTCAAGGACCATCCTTCGGCCAATACGGCACGCCGTGGCTGGTGTCCCCACCTGCCACATAATGCATGCCTATAGCATTTATCCTTACAACCCTATATGGGTGTCACTATTATAGAAATGTTTTTACGAAGCAATTAAAACCCTGTAAGGGTGTCACTATTATAGAAAAAATAAGGTAATACACTCCAAAAACCCCATCGGGGTAAAATGCCGGAGGCATGAAATATATCTTAAATGCCACCGGCATGAAATATCTATAGAAATGAAAATCGCCTAAAAAACCAACGCCGTAGATGTGACATGTTTGTTAAATTCCCTGCTATAATAGAGTCATCCCGATGGTATTTTTCCTTACAAACTTTTGGGGTGTCACTATTATAGCGATTGATTTTAATGATTTAGACATTAGACATTAGACAAAAGACATAAGACCATTTGCAGTTTGGTGGTCGGCGGAGACAACTCCGAAAGCGATGATCCCGCGTAGCCAACGGCGGTTTTCAATTTCTAATGTCTAGTGTCTTATGTCTAGTGTCTATACACCCTTTTATAATTCTTTATAGTTTATCTTCCTACCTAATAGGGGACTCATTCCTCTTTCGTTCGGACCTCAGCCGGACCTTGTTCGGACCTTGTTCGGATCATGTCCGAACAAGGTCCGAATGAAGTGCGGCCAAGGTGCGTACAAGAGAGGAACAAGAGTCAAACACAAGTCAAAGACTTGCGCTAGCAGGAGTGCTGCAAGAATGCCATGAACTTTACCAGATTTGGCACAAAAAAAAAGGTCCATGGAAATTTCCATGGACCGTTCTTTATAATCTCTTTATATTATAAGAATGATATCAACAGCATGACCCAACCTACGATCATCAATAGACCGCCCAAAGGTGTAATAGGACCCAAAAATCTTAGGTTCGCTTTTAAGACATCCTTAAGGCTTAGAAAATAAATGCTGCCTGAAAAAAGGATACATCCCCAAAAAATGCCGTAGTATGCCCATTTTTCTGTTGTTGTTGCAAAATCTAAATGGAAGCCAATAATCAAAAGAGTTATAGCTGCATACATTTGATAACGAACGCCAACTTCAAAAGAATTTAATCTTTCCTCAGTGAGTACTTTTTTAAGAGCATGCGCTCCAAAGGCTCCGAATACTATGGATAGAATTCCTAATATTGATCCGGAAATTAGTGCTATTTGATTCACGTTTTTTGAATTAAGGATATTTATTTAGAGGCTTTTTTCACTTGAGCCAAGATTTCGGTTTCTGTTGCTATTCCGGATTTGTTCCAAGCTTCTTCTCCTTTTTTGTAAAGGATCATTTGTGGAATCCCGCGGACATTCAAAACTTTCATCAATTCTTTGTTCTTATCAGCATCAATCCTTACCACTTTTACCTTTCCGGCTTGTTCTTTTTCGATTTTGTCGATTGTAGGTTTTAACTCTTGGCAAGGAACACACCAAACTGCTGAGAAATTTACTAAAACCAAGTCTGATGAATTGATTACATGGTCAAATTCATCGGTACTCATTCCTTTAGCTTCTTTACCTGCCTCAGGTTTGATTTCAGGTTTTTCAGCATTTCTCCAGTCCATCATGCCCCCGGAATAATCATAAACTTTAAAGCCATTTTCTGTCAGATATTGTGCTGCTTGTTTGCTTCGACCACCGCCAAGACAATAAACATAGACAGGTTGGTCTTTGTCTAAATCTTTGATAGCTTCGGTAAATTTTTCCTTTTCTTTCCAATCCAGGTTTACTGAATTTGGAATATGTCCGCCTGCATATTCTTCGGAAGTTCTAACGTCCAGAATTTGGGTCTGAGGTTTCGCAATTACTTCTTCCATTTTAACAGCATCGATTTTCTCTTGCGAATTGGCTTGTAAACAAGCCAATCCAATTAATGCTGTGAACAATAACTTTTTCATAAATAAATTTCCGTTTACACTAATATTAACCTTTGCGAAGGTACTTTGTTAATATAACGATAGTTTGGCCTTCAATCTTGCCTTCTATTTGTTCTGTATTGTCAGGAACAAGTCTAATGTTTTTAACAACGGTTCCCAATTTGGCAGAAATACTCGATCCTTTTTACATCTAGGGTCTTGATTAATACGACTGTATCACCTTCAAAAAGTCTTGTTCCATTAGAATCTTGATGAAATTCCACTGTTGCATCTGCTTCGTGGTCTCCTGTTTTCTTAGCCCATTCGAGGGTTTCATCATCAAGGTATAAAATATCAAGATTGTTGGCAGCCCAAGCTTCATTTCTCAATCTGCTCAACATCCTCCATGCAACCACTTGAACAGGTGCAAATTCAGACCACATGGTTTCACCAAGAACTTTCCAATGCTCAGGGTCAATTTGTTCTGTTTTTTTCTATTTGTCCTTTGCAAACAGAACAGATCAAAATGCTGTTATCTAAAGAAGGATTTGAGGTAGGAGGGACTTCGTATATTTCAAGGTTTTCTGAAGAGCGACATAGTTCGCATTGATTTTCACTTCTGTTTTTCAGATCGTCTAATAACATATGTTTGGTAATATTAAATGAATTCAAAGATAAGCATTTTAAATGAGGAGAATGAATTGTACCTTAGAACTAAGTTATTGTACACGCTATGCTGTGGCAAAGAATTTGTAGTGTAACCAAGAACAAACTAAAATTTAATAAAATATACTTATGAAATGGCAAGGTGGCCGCCGCGGCGGAAATATTGAAGATCGTAGAGGGATGTCTGGTGGACAGAAAATGACTCTAGGAGGAATCGGTGGTGTAATCGTTTTAATCATTGGATTCTTGATGGGTGGAGACCCTAATGAAATCCTGAATCAAATGGGTGGTTCTCAGCAACAGGGAACTGTTAATGAACAAGGAGAATACCAATCTACTCCTGAGGAAGATAAGCTGATGGATTTTGCTGATGTAGTGTTGGCAAGTACTGATGACGTTTGGACCAAGATTTTTCAGGAAAATGGGAAATCGTATCCAAAACCTACTATGGTAATCTATACAGATGCTGCACAAACAGAAGGATGTGGTATGGGTCAATCTGCTTTTGGGCCATTTTATTGTCCAGGGGACCAAAAAGTTTATCTTGATTTAAGTTTCAATAGAGAACTGGCTCAAAAATATGGGGCGAAAGGGGAATTCGCACTTGCATATGTTATTGCGCATGAAGTAGGTCATCATATCCAGAACATCTTTGGAGTTCTTTCTCAGACAAATGCATTGAGATCTAAGTTGAGTGAGCGTGAGAACAATAAAATTTCGGTAATGACCGAATTACAAGCAGATTTTTATGCTGGTGTTTTGGGCTCATCACTTGAATAAAACTACGGATGTAGAAATTACCTATGATGATATTGTTGAAGGTATGCGCGCTGCTGCTGCGGTAGGAGATGACCATATCCAAGAACAAGCTTATGGTCAATCTAATCCAGAATCTTTTACCCACGGTTCTTCTGAACAACGTATGTATTGGTTTAAGAAAGGATATGATACTGGAGATATCAATGCGGGGCAATACCTTTGATGACCCAAGTTTACAATAAACTATTGAACTAAAAGATTGCAACCTCTGATATCAGAGTTGTCAAATCTACCCAGGATTTCAAAAGAACCATCTTGATGGAACTTGCCCAGATCTTGAGTAGCTATAAATGAACAGGAGTAATAATTGGCAAGATCAATGACATTTATTGCTCCTGTTTTTTTATTGTCCAATAATGAAAGAGGATCATTTGTATCTCTGATTAAGATCTTCATCCATGGCGGTGTATGAAAGAGACCATTTCCTTTGGAGTATCCTTGGGAAAGTAGTTCAGTCATCCCAAATTCGGAGTGAATGCTTTTAACATGGAAACCTTCACAGAGGATTTTATGTAGCTCCTCTCGAATCATCTCCTTCCTTTTACCTTTCATACCGCCTGTTTTCCATGACGATCAATTCGGGGAAATCTATATTGAAGTTTTCTACGAAATCCAATAAGGCGTAGGTTACTCCAAATAAAACTGTCTTTTTACCTTTATCTCTCAGTGTACTTAGTGTGTTAAATAAATCTTGATGGTTGTACAGGAAATATCCACTCTCGGTGTTATTGGATCTCTTGATCAGATCATCAACCATATAGATTAATGATGATCCAGATCGCTCTAGATAAGAAGGCAGTAGTGCAACAACAGCCATGTCCTCAACATTTCCGTAGAACAGTTCAAAAGCTTTCCTGAAGCTTTCAATATACAGATTTACATCAGCTACAAGATGTTGGCTGGTGATCATTCCAGTTGTACCAGAAGATGAAAATGTTATTTCTGGAGATTTTCCATCGGTAATAATGTCCTGGGATTTGAAAAACTGAATGGGTAGAAAGGGGATTTCTCGATAGCTTTTGATCTGTGATTTATCCACTTTTAAAATATCAATATACTGTTTGTAAACAGGATTACTTGTTGCCTGGTATCTAAATATATCAATGGCAATTTCATTAAACTCAGTTTCAGTCTTTATATTGAAAATTTTTTGTTGCAGTTCCATTGCTGCAAATATACGATAACCAAAAAGCAAAAAAGACCTCCGCGAGGAAGTCTTTTTATGGATTGATGAATAGGATTAAATTTTACAACATACCACCACATACAGGGATTACTTGACCTGTAATGTATGATGATAGGTCAGATGCCAAGAACAAACAAGCGTTTGCTACATCTTCTGGTTCACCAGCGCGTTTCAAAGGAATGTTTGCTTCCCAACCTTCTACTACTTTTGGATCTAAAACATCTGTCATTTCTGTACGGATAAACCCAGGTGCTACTACGTTTGTGCGTATATTTCTTGATCCCAACTCTTTAGCTAAAGATTTAGAGAATCCGATAATTCCAGCTTTGGAGGCAGCGTAATTTGCTTGGCCAGCATTTCCTTGAACACCTACTACAGAGCTCATGTTGATGATACTACCTTTACGGTTTTTCATCATTACTTTAGATGCTGCTTTAGACACGTTGAAAATAGATTTTAAGTTGATGTTGATGACATCATCCCAATTTTCTTCGGTCATTCTCATTAGCAGACCATCTTTGGTTATTCCAGCATTGTTTACGACGATATCAAGAGTTCCAAAATCGCTTACAATATCGTTTATCAGTTTATCTGCTTCATCGAATTTGGAAGCGTCTGAGCGGTAACCTTTTACTTTTGTTCCGAATTGTTCAAGTTCTTTTTCTAAAGCTTGACCTTTTTCTACTGATGATAGGTAAGTAAACGCCACATTTGCACCATTTTGGGCAAATACCTCAGCGATTTTACGTCCTATTCCTTTTGATGCCCCAGTGATTAAGGCTGTTTTTCCGGCTAACAATTTCATATAAATAATTATTAATGTTCAATACTATAAAGTCCACAAAAGTGGAAAATAAACTGCATAATACAAAAAATGTTGCTGAATAGAAAGGTTGCCGTGCCAAAAAAAATGGGTTTGTGGTAGAATTGAATAAGTATGTGGGGGAATATTGATAAAATCACAAATATTTGAAACGTTTCTGACAAATTTATTCGCTTAAATATAAACTGAATATTAATTTTGTATTTCATTTAAAAAACCATGGGTAAGAAAACAAAGAAAACGGAAGTCGACGTTGTATTGATTGGTGGAGGTATCATGAGTGCAACGTTAGGTACGTTAATTAATGAGCTAAGTCCAGACATAAATATTGAGATTATAGAACGTTTAGATGTTGTTGCTGCAGAGAGTTCAGATGCATGGAACAACGCCGGAACAGGTCACTCGGCCCTTTGTGAATTAAACTATACACCAGAACAGCCTGATGGAAGTGTAAAAATTGATAAAGCAATCAGTATTGCAGAACAATATGAAATTTCTAAGCAGTTTTGGTCTTACCTAGTCGAAAAGAATATCATTAAAAATCCAAGTCATTTTATCCGTCGTGTACCACATATGTCTGCAGTATTCGGTGAGAAGGATGTGAACTTCTTGAAGACAAGGTTTGAAACAATGACTAAGGAAAACTTATTCAAAGGTATGGAATATACTGAGGATAAGGCTTTGTTGAAGGAGTGGGTTCCATTGATGATGAATGGACGCTCAGATGATGAAGCAGTTGCAGCTACTAAAATGGAAATCGGTACTGATGTGAATTTTGGTGCTTTAACAAAAGATTTAATCACTTACTTAGATGGAAAGGATAATATTAAATTATCCCTTAATCAAGAGGTAAAAGATATAGACCGTGAAGACGATGGTCGCTGGGAAGTGGAAGTTAAAGACCTAAAAACTGGTCAGAAGCGTGAAATCTTAGCGAAATTTGTATTCATAGGTGCAGGTGGTCACTCACTATTATTATTGGAGAAATCTGGTATTCCTGAAGCAAAAGGATACGGTGGATTCCCTGTTGGTGGCCAATGGCTGAGATGTAACAATGAGGAAATCATTAAACAACATCACGCCAAGGTATATGGAAAGGCTTCTGTTGGAGCTCCTCCAATGTCTGTGCCTCACTTGGATACTCGATATATCGATGGCAAGCAAGCCTTGTTATTTGGTCCTTACGCCGGTTTTTCGACTAAGTTCCTGAAAAAAGGTTCATATTTCGATTTGCCAGCGTCAATTAAACTTTCGAATATTCGTCCTATGCTTTCTGCAGGATTGGATAACTTACCATTGACAAAATACTTAATTACCGAAGTTATGAAAAAGCCTCAGGATAAATTGGATTCATTGAAACAATTTATGCCAACTGCCAAAATGGAGGACTGGGAGATTGAAAAGGCAGGGCAACGTGTTCAGGTAATCAAGAAAGATCCAAAACATGGTGGTATCTTGGAATTTGGTACTGAAGTTGTTTCTAGCGCTGATGGTTCTATTGCTGCCTTGTTGGGTGCTTCACCAGGTGCTTCAACATCCGTAGCGATTATGATCAACCTGTTGAAGAGATGTTTTCCTGAACGTGCAAAATCGGACTCATACCGTAAGAAATTAAGAGAAATGATCCCTTCATGGGGTAAAAAATTGAATGATGATCCAACGTTATGTGAATCTACAAGAGCGCGTACATCTTCAATTTTACAGTTAGATAAATAACATAAGAATACTTATGGGGTGCTGATATGTCCTGTCGAAGAGACGGGACATATTTTTAGGCTGAGATTATACCCAATTCCGTTTTTTCGGAATGAACCTGATCCAGGTAATGCTGGCGTAGGAATAATAAGAATCCCTTCTTTAATCTCCATAAGTGCAAATCCTAATGCATATATTTTGGAGGAAATATTACAAAACATAATTCAAGCTTTTCAAGCAACCTCATGGTTGGAGCGTTTTTCTGTGCTTTGCGGCATTGTTCAAGTCTTGCTGTCCAAGAACAATAAGGTATCTAATTACTTTTTTGGCATCCTTGGTATTACTACCGGTATGATGGTTTTGTTCCACGCAAAATTGTATGCAGAAATTGCCTTACAGATCTATTATCTCATTATGAGCATCTATGGTTGGTGGTATTGGGTGAGTAATAAGCAAGCTAAAGAACAACCGATCACCAAGGCTTCGAAATCTGAATGGATGGTTGTACTTGGTATTGTATTTATCGGATTCTTTATTTTTTATTTCTTATTAAAAGGAATTACTGACTCTGATGTTCCAATTTGGGACGCTTGGGTAACCTCTACTGCATGGGCAGGAATGTGGCTTTTGGCAAAAAGAAAGATTGAGAACTGGATATTGTTGAATATCAGCAACTTATTTGCAATACCGTTGTTAATCCATAAAAACCTTTATCTATTTGCTGCCTTGACAACCTTTTTATTTATTGTTGCTATTTTCGGCTATCTAAAATGGCGGAAAATTATGGCGCAAGAACTTATTAAATCGCAAAATGCTTAATCAAGATACGATACAAAGAATACAAGAATTACAAGCTTCGGGAATAAAAAATAAAGCGCTTACTCGAGATCAAACTGGACCTTATATATTCAAATAATTGGTTCAACCTATGGGTTCCAAAAGAATTGAATGGTTTGGAAATTCCTTTTCTGGATGGATCGAACCTATTGGAAGAATTGGCATATTGGGATGGCGGATTAGCTTGGACGGTTACCTTGTGTGCAGGAGCAAATATGTTTGCCGGCTTTATCGATCCTCAATTAGCAAAATTGGTTTGGCAAGATCCTAAAGTCTGTTTAGGTGGAAGTGGTCGAGTAGGAGGAAAGGCAGAATTGATAGATGATAACTATGTTATTTCTGGTTTTTTGGAGTTATGCGACCGGAGCACCTCATTTTAACGCACTTTACATTGAACGCAGAAATAGTCGAAAATGGACAAGTGTTAAAAAATGACGCTGGTGAATCTGTTTATTATTCATTTTTTGTACCTCGTGAAGATGTATTGGTGCATTATGATTGGGATACATTCGGTTTGGAATGTACAGCAAGTCATTCTTTTTTCCCTAGATAAGATTCAAGTTCCGAAATCACATGCGTTTATTTTAGACCCTGCCTATAAATCATCTGATTCAGCTCTTTTTAATATTCCTTTTATGCCATTTGCAGAATTGACCTTGTTAATGAATTATACGGGTATGTTCAGGAGATTTTTGGATTTAATAGAGAAATATTATTTCGAAAAATCGAAAGATCAAGTTTGGGCGGAAAAGTTTAGTAAATCAAGATTTAGGCAGATAGATGAGATAAGGAGTGAATTTGATACAAAGGTACAGGTTTGTAAAAGAATTGGCTGGTAAAATTTGGGATGATGCCTTGTTGAATAAAGGTGGGGATGAAGAGATGTTTGCAGAAGTAGGAAGGGTTTCAAGGGAATTAGCGAAAGAGATTAGGATGAATGTGGCAGAGTTAATGCCTTTGTTAGGAATTAGAGCAGCGCAGAAGGAAAATGAGATGAATATTGTGATTCGAAATTTGTTTACGGCGAGCCAACATAGTTTGTTGAATTTGTAGGTGAAAATAAACCATGAAGATTATACGCAATCCTCATGGTTTATTTAAATAAATTTATGACATTGCTAATTGAAAATAAACCCAAGTTAGGGCATCTCGAGCATCAACCATATAATATCCATTTTTGCATTTGGATAATATAAAATCCAACCGAATTTGTATAGATAAGGTTCATAAATCTCTTTAGATTCTTTAACTCGATTATCACTTACCGGACTAGCTAATCTAAACTTGGTGAATTTCAATTAATTTGTCAGCAGTAATTGTTACTATTGGAAAGTCTGAACCATCCGTATATCTACCCTTTAAAAGGATACCTAGAAAGCCATAATCTTTTTTCGCGACCGTGTCTGTATCGAATCTTGGATTTATGATCAATCGATCAAAATCTTTTATGTTTCTAAGCTTTGCTATATCATCTTTTGTTCTTTGAGAAAAGCCAGTCCTTGATCCCCAAGCCCAAGAAATAACTGTACCTTCAAAAGTTTTTATTGGCATATGGTCATAGAAATTGGTTTACTTTCGTTAGTTATTTTTAAACCTTCCTCAAAGATTGCCTCATTATTATTTATGGATTTCAATTTTAAATCTGGAAAGACCTTATCCATGATTTTCAATGGAGTTAAAAATTTGATTTTTTCGCCATTAAAGTAATATCTATGAACATCAATTTCCATCCTTTTGCCATTATTTTTTCTAATATTAAATGTTTTTTTGAAGGGTGTCAATTTCAAGGTCGAATTGAATATTTTGATATTTTATATGGAAGAAGAATCTTGGAAAAATTTAGGATCTTTGATATTCCTTCTTTATCTTTCGAAATACTATTATTTTTAATTTTTTCCAGTTTTTCAGGTTTTCCTTTAATTAGCTTAAGAATTGATCTAGTAGTTTCACCTTCAAAAAATATCGTATCCTCTTTTCAAGTTTTTCACCACATACACTGAGTCGATATTGGAAGCTGAGTTTGCTAATTGAGCCTAACCTTGATGTAGATGGAAATTTGATTGCGGCATTAGATTCAATATTCTCAAAATTTATTGCGGAATTAGATAAAGTGTAAATTCTGAAGAAAGGTCACAAACAAAATCTACAGCATTTTCTGACTGAAAATTAAAAAAACCATAATGGACTGACTTATTGCCTTTCCCTTGGATAAAGAATTCCCACCCATTTTTATTTTCCAAAATTTCAGATTTTAATTTAACTAAATCAATTGAGGTATTTTCCCAAACTTTTTCAATCTCATAAGTTTCAAACGGATCTTTGGCACAATTTGAAAAAATTAGAACCAAAATAATACATATATATTTTTTCATTTCATTTTTAATTTAAGCGTATCCATGTTTTGCCATCTTTTATACTCACCATATCATAGAAATTAGTTCCTGTTTGATATGCATAGAATCCGGCAGGATCAAACCATAACTTTGTTAAATTCTTCAAGCGTGGCCAGGTTATCTTCAGGGTCAAATCCAGTAACAGGCATAAATTCTTTGAATACAATTTTGCCATCTATAGTATATAAAGTATTGAATAATGGTCCAACGTAGGAGGCACCAAACAGAAAAGTAATATATACAGCATCTAATGGGTCCAGATATCTTCTTGGTATAAAATAAGTGCCCACATATCCAGGGAATCTTTTTAGATTAGTTCCATCAATTTTACCATTTATAGTAAAACCGTTTGGAGATGTATATTGATAATTATTTAAGTATAATCTTCTTGCAGCGTCCTTATCAATAACTACCGGGGTAGGAGAGTTAAATATTTCAAGATTTTTGTTTTCTTCAATTAAAAAAACTTCCTTTTCCTTCAGCAGGATCTAAATTAAATTTATATAATCGATTTATAGTAAGGCCGTCAAGTTGAAAAGGATTTCTAAGAATAATACCATTTTCTGCAACCGCATATTCTGTTGTGAATTGTTTAAATCCATTAGAATCATAATAAAAAGAAATGGTATTGGTGTCAGTATTGATAGCGAATTGAATATCTTTCCCTTGATGTTTTTATTAGCTTATAGTAATATGGAAAATGATTTATTGATTCGAGCGAGTTGTTGAATTTAAAGGCTTTATTTATATAATCTTTACCTTGATTCTTGTTTGCCCTAATTAATATTAATTCGCTACCATTATGGTTGCCTTTTAACTTTATTGTATCAGATTTAAAGTCTAAAATCGAAAATTCAAAATCTGAAATTAGTCCGGCACCTCTAAATCCTCCATTCACAAAATCATCTGGATCTGATAAGATGTGTATGAATGAGTAAGTGTCAAAATACAGGCTCAATACTTGGTCAGCAGCAATTCTATACGAACTTTCCATCGGTACCAATGATTTTTTTTTCATCCAAAGCTGAATAAGTTAATACTCTATTGCTATTGTTGAATTCGAATTTAAACGTAAATCCTCGGCCTCCTTCCGGGAAAAGATATCCAATCCATCCATTTTCAGCACCTACTAATTGTTCTATATATTGAGATCGCAATTCATTGAGTTTTTTATCTGGTCGATCTAATATTTGATCAGTTTTTTTACAGCTAAAAAACACTGTAAATACCAGTATTAATAAATATATATTGGTTTTCATTATTGTTTAATTTGAGTGATGTTTTTAATAGCATTTTGGACTTCGAATTGGAATGTTTTAAAATCGACATTAAATGCATTTTTGAAATAATTTTCAATAATAGATTGTTTCGATTTATAAATATGAGCAACGTCGGGGTTTGAACTGATCAACTTATTGTACTCTTCCTGTCCTTTAATAAGTAGAAAAGTGACCGTTTCTGCAAAATCTTCTCTTTCAGATGACTTTGCATAACTAGATACTAATCCTTCTGTTTGTGCTATAAATTCTGGAGTGTTAAACCATGTTTCAGTATACCATTTTGTGCTTAGTCCCCTCCATTCTTGTGGATAATGAATAGTTTGATGCAAAATATGGACATATTCATGATGAATAGTATGGAGCATCTGTTTGACAGACTCTTGATTTCTAATAAAGAAATTGTTTACATTATAAATGTTAATTCTGGTTCCCCCTTCAGCACTACCTAAAACTATTCCTCCTGTATTCTGAAATTCTGGTGAACCAACCAGTACAAATTTTGTTATTGGATGTTTTTTTAAGAAGTCCTTACCACCAATTTTTTCATATGGTTCCATCCAAATTTTTTTGATAGCAGAAAGAACTGGTTCAACTTGGAATTCCATTGGTGGGACCAATGTTCTGTTGAAATTGATTTCAAATGGGCTCCATTTGTATTTAACTTCAATATTGTAGGTTTTTATAAAATCATTGTATATGATATTATCAATCTCTGTTCTTACCCATCTTTCTCCTCCTAAATCTATTATTTTGTCGGATGGTAATGAATCATTTTTTTTGCAGCTCGTAAGAACTGTAAGAATAATAGAAAATAAAATAAGTCTTTTCATCTGTTTAATTATTTAGGTTTATCTAGGATTTGGTTCGATTCCTGACATGATCACTTCATCTGGGATTTGAAATATTCTTCTTGGGCTGTTTATTCCTAAAAAGTATACCTCCTTATCATCATGAGACCGGTGTGTAACTGGAATTTTATGTCTGATGATATCTAGCCAACGTAAACCTTCAAACACAAATTCCCTTCTTCTAAAATCAATTGCCGTTTTAACAATGTTTTCTTCAAGATCTGATGATCCATAAAACAAGTTGATTCTAACGCTATTGATTGTGTGGATAGAAGGAATATAAATTGGGATACTGAATGTATAAAATACTTTATGCTTAATAAATATGTTTAAATCCTCTATTGCTCTATCAATTTTTTTTATTCTAGCGTATGCTTCAATTCTATTCAACATTAATTCATCTGCAGTAAATAAAGGGATCATATTATAGGGCACTCCATAGCTGGCGTTAATTGATGCTTTTACAAAATGTTCTCTGAATTTTGGAACATGTAAAAATTGTTCTGTTCCAAAAAGAGTGTATCCATAAAGACCAGAAGAAACGTTTGGATTACTGAATAACTCAGTTACTAATTCAGTTGTTAATCCATATCTATTTTGGACCATATTTCTACTCCAAATAGTTGGTGCTTCTACGAGTAATAGATTTGTAGGTGTCGAGGAGTCTGAGTAATAACGCTGTTTATTGAAATATTCTAATGATCTAAAATCTTCATGATTTATTTGCCTCAAATAATTTTCAAGATTTGGCCCTAAAGCTAAATCAGCGTGATTAGCAGCTTTTTCATAATCTTTTTTAAATAGATAAAATCTTGTAGCGAAAGCATGCGCAGCTGCAGTATTAAAATGAAACTTTGGAACTTTATATTTATTGTCATCTAACAAAAGGATTCCTTCAGTTAGATCTTTTTCGATCATTTCATAAACGTATTTAATTGTTTTACGTTCATATTTTTTGATTACAATATTTTCAGGTTCAGTAACATAAGGTATTCCTGGCAATTTGTCTGCGGTTTCTATTTCATAGTTTGGAGCAAAAATAATTGCCAGCATATGATGAGCATAAGCTCTAGCAACAAGAGCTTCTCCTTTCAAGTAATTTGTTTCTTTTGGATTATTGAGTTTTTCAATTGCTTGAAGAGCATGATTTGCTGTACTGATTGCTTTATAAGCTGCATACCAATAAAAAGTTGGTGAGTCTTGTTCTCGAGCTTCTACATCTTGAAATTTCCATGGATTCTGATTTAATGGATCTCCAGTGCTTCTTGCCATCCCTTTATCTCCGGCGTTATCTGAAGCTGCCTCCATAAAAGGAATGTAGTTTCCTTGAGGATATGCAGAGGTTAATAATTCTGCAATTTTAGTAGGTGAATCTAGTTCCGTTCTTAAATCAGGTGGTGTTTCAAGGAATTTTGTACACCCTGATAAAATAAATCCCAATAAAATTATTGTATAAAATTTTCTTTTCATGGCTAAATCTTTTAAAATCCAACTTTTAAGGATAGGGTAAATTGTCTGGGTAATGGTAATGCTACACCTCCTGATCCATAGAATTCAGGATCTTGGCCGTTTAATTTAGGGTCAGCATATAGAAGGAATAAATTGTTTCCCACAACATTTAGAGACAGATTTTTTAATCTATATTTTTCTAGGTATGTTTTCGGGATATTATATGATAATGTTATTTGTTTCATTCTTACGAATGATCCATCAGCTACCCTAACATCCGAATAGTTATAAGCATTATACACTTGATTCCCAGAGATTCTAGAATTTGTTCTAGTTGTTGCTATTGAAGGAGAGAGGTTTTCAAGAGGTGCAATAAATCTATTCAAGAAATCATAGGGCATAGCATCTAGGTCACTATATGTATTTCGGTAAACTGGGTTAAGACGGACTTTATTTCCAGCGCTATAAGTAATTAAGAATGAAAGATTAAAGTTTTTAAATCTGAAATCATTAAAAAATCCACCGTTGATTGTAGGATCGACTGGACCCTCGTATTTTAAATATTGTGTTTGGATACTTTGTAAAAATACATTTTCACTAATTTCATTGTTTTCATTAACATATAAAGGTGTACCTAATTCCTCATTTAATCTGACGAAATCAATGGAAAATAAACTTCTATGTGGATAACCGACCCTTGTAGCACCAACACTATTTACAAGATTCCAAATATTTGGCTCGTTTCTGATGGATGTAATTTTTGATTGGTTGAATGCATTTGTTAATTGTGTTTTCCAAGACCAATTATCTTTATTAAAAACATTTGCCCTAAAGAATATTTCTAATCCTCTTGAATGCATATTTGCATAATTAGCGAATTTGACGGCTTCACCTCCGATTCCCGATATTCTCATTGGCCCTATCAGGTCAAATCCATTTCTGTTATAGAAATCTAGCACGACTTGAAATCTGCGATTTAAAAAAGTTGCGTCTAAACCAACATTTGTTTCATATTGTTTTTCCCAGGTTAAATCGCTGTTTTCTAGAAAATTGATGTTTATAACAGGTTCTTGGTCTTTCAAAAATGGTCTATTAACAGAGTTTGACCTTAAAACTAAACTTGCATTGGTAGCTGGTCCCATACTAGCAGTCAATCCGTATGTTCCTCTCAAGGATAGGGTATTTATAAAAGATTGATTCTGCATAAACTTTTCTTGGTCTATAATCCAGGAACCAGATAAGTTCCATGTAGGAAGCCATCTAGCGACCTTACTGCTTCCCAATTGATTTGAACCATCATATCTTACTGTTCCAGTGAATTGATATTTTCCTTCGAAAGAATAGGTGGAATTTGCAGCGAACGCAATAAATCTGTCACTAAATAAATTCATCTTATAATATGGGAGATTACCTTCAACATTCATTTTAATCATTGCAGGGTCAATGAACGGCACTCCGCCTTTTTCAAATTGATAACCTACTCCCATGTTCTCTTTAGACATTCTGTCCAAAAAACGTAATTCCTGGATAGCAAAACCAGTAAAGTAATGTTTGTTAAAGGATTTATCCCAATTCAAGCTATTCCTGAAGTAGTAACTCTTTAATACATTTTCACTAGTGATATAGAATCCGCCATATGGTAAGACTGAAACCGGTCTAGAATCTGGATCATCAAGGTTTCGATATAGAAATCTGTTTGCGTCCGAAATGGTACTATTTTCAATACCATCTGTTCCATATTTTGTACCAGCTCTATAAGCATTCGATAAATTTGATCTTTCATAAATTTTATGCTCATTACCTGTGGACGCATACCTGTAAGCACCAATAAAGTTATATTTCAAATCCTTCAAAAGGTTATAGTTTAGCTCACCTTGGACTTTTAAATCTAACATCTTTAACTCCATATAATTTTTTTCTAATTCATCGAGAATATTGAAAGGAGCATAGTTCATGGTAACAAATTCATGGTTACCATTTTCATCATAAGGAGTAATAACTCTTGATGTATTTAGGGCATAGGAGTATGGATTAATATCAAAATCTCTGGACACTACTCCTGTTACTGGGTTGCTATCCTGTCCAAGTGTTCCAGGTGCTTTTTGATCTCTGATAGATCCTGTAGTAATTAATCCAAATGTTAACCTATTACCAATTTTATAATCACTTCTTATATTAGCTGTATATCTTTGGACACCATTAGCTTTTGCCCAACCATTATCTTGTAAAAAGGAGGTAGAATAATAGGTTTGAACATTTTCATTTCCTGTAGAAAAACTCAACGAATGTTCTTGCATCAAAGAATTCTGAAATAAATGCTTAAACCAGTCCGTATTTACATATACATATCTTTTCAAAAATTCTTCCCTTCCTTCCGGAGTATTTTCTATTAAAACTGTCCCATCCTCTTTCCAAGTAACTAATCCTCTAGATAAATTTCCATAGACCCCCAGAATTCATGTTGTTTTTGATTAGTGCATAATCAATCGCACCTTTTCTGGCTATTTCGGAGTAAATTGACATTTGATCATAAGAATTCACTATATCAAACTGCGAATAAGATGGTCTTAGATAGGTTGTTGCATTACCTAAATAGGATACCGCTTGTGTTCCGGCTTTACCTTTTTTTGTGGTAATGATAATTACGCCGTTCATGGCTCTTGCTCCGTAAAGGGATGTTGCTGCGGCGTCTTTGAGGATTTCAAAGCTTTCGATATCATCGGGGTTTATACCTGCTACAGATGATCCTAATAGGGTAGAGGCATCCCCAGTTGACAATTGGTCATTGGAAATGTTCACGACATCTTCTAATATAATTCCATCGATTACCCATAGGGGTTTATTGTCACCGGTAATGGATGTTGCCCCGCGGACCCTAATTTTTAGGGCAGCTCCAAATGTTCCTGAAACATTCTGAACCGATACACCTGATACTTGACCTTCGAGCATTCTGGAAACATCCGGTACCCCGAAACGTTGAGCATCCTCCGCTTTAACTTTGGTTGCTGCACCAGTAAATTTTCTTCGGTCTATGGTCTGGTATCCTGTTGCTACGACATCGACAGTTTCAAGAGTCTGTTGGTCTCTTGTCATGGCTATATTCAGGCTTTTTCTTCCTGCTACAGAAATTTCTTGTTTTTGGTAGCCCAAAAATGTGATTACGATAATATCGGTGGATTTAGCAATAATTTGATATTCACCTTTTTCATTGGTCGTAGTACTGGTGTTTGTTCCTTTTATTGTGATTGATGCACCTGCTAAAGGATTGCCATTAATATCCTTCACGGTTCCTTTTATAATTTCTTGGGTTACTTCAGTGGATACAATAAGTTTCTCATTCTTTTGAGAAATGGTGATCTGATTGTTTTGAACTGAGTATTCCAATTTGTCTTGTGGAATAATTATTTCTAGGACTTGAGATAATGTTCCTTTATTAATATTGACGGTGACAGGTCCAATAATCTTGGTCACTCGGTCATTATAAAAGAATTGATAGTTAGTTTGGTTTTTTATTTCATTCAGAACCTTTTTGAGTGAGGCTTTCTGAAAGTTTAATGAAATTAGTTGGTCATCTGCTTTTACTATTATGGAATATACCAATAACAGTATCAGAAGTATAACAAATTTTGCCAGTTTAGAAAGGAAAGTTAAGTCAATACGTTTCCTTCTTACCATTTTTGTGGTAGCTAAATTGTACTGCATTTTAAGATTGATTTAGTTAATAATTGGTTTTTTTAGTTTGATGGCTTTTTTACCTAGGTTGCCATTCCTAATGATTTCTTTAAGTTTTCATAATTTTTGTATTTATAAGTAATTGAGATAATAATCCCCCATTATAAGATTCTAAGGGGGATTTATTTGAATATATTAGCTGGCTGGATCTTGAAAATACGCCCATGTTAGGGCATCTCGGGCATCAACTAAAGTATATCCCACACCTGTTTTAATCACATAAAATCCTATTGGATTGTAGATATAAGATTTAGCAATATTCATAGCTTTCAAAACTTCAGGGATTTCTGACTCCTCCGTTTCCAATAAAATTATAAATCTTATAATGCCTGTATCAGATGTTTCAGATAAAAATCCTTGAGTGCTCCCTGGATTTATGCCATGTAAATTTATTCCTATATACCAAAAATACTTGTCAGCAGGTTCAAAATAATCGTAATTGGGAGCTAAACTAAAGTTTGTATAATTAGGTAGTTTTGTAAATCCTGCAATATCTGGCTTGCCTCTTTGGCTGAAGACTTCGTAAGATACCCACCATAGCCTTTTAGTTCTATCTCCTTCTAAATCTTTCACAGGTTTTAGATCATAAATTTTGGGAGCTTTTTCATTTGTAATTCTTATTTCTCCTTTAGCTTTTAAACCCGAGTTGTCAAATTCTAAATTTTCAAAGACTTTAACTTGTAATCCATCCAGTGTAATAGGTGATTCTAATGATAATCCATTTCCATTAAAATAATATCTTACTCTTTTCGATATTGGATTTTCATTGTTACCTGAGATAAAATTAAGAGAGCGATACAATGTGTCAATTTCCAAACCAAATGTTTTCCCTCCTTGGTGATAATGGAAGAAATAGCGTGGCATATTGGCTAATTGTTTGATTTTATCAAAATCTAATTCAATAGAATTATTTTTTAGAAGTGCTAATTTTTCAGCTGAGCATTTCGTCAATTTCATTAACGAACTATGAATTTCACCTTCTAAAAAGATAGTGTCTGCATCAATCTTTTTAACGGTATATATAGTATCAATTAGCTTAGCATCTGCTGCGAGGTTTCCGAATTTTGATCTCTCCGGAAAACTAAGTGATACATTAGATTGGACAATAGAGATATTATAGTTTGTCTTGTCGAATTTTGAAAAGTTTTTAGAGAAATCTCCAATAAAGTCGGATGAATTTTCGGAGTTAAACCCAAGGTAGCCGTAAGTAATCGTTTTATTTTTACCATAAGCTATCGTATATTCCCAACCAGTTTTGTTGGAAGCCAAAGCATCTTTAAAAAGTTTTAGATTTTCTACAGGGTCAGGCCATACTTTATCTACTTCAATAGGTTGCAATTGGCCTTTTTTGCAGGAATATATTAGCGATAGAAGGATAAAAAATATAATATATTTTTTCATAATAAGTTAATTAAATCTAATCCAGACTTTACTGTCTTTGATACTTACTAAATCATAATTTTCTTTGCCGGTTTGATAGACATAAAACCCATTAGGGTCAAACCATAAATTGTTTTGCTGAATAATGATCTTTTCAAGTTCTTCTCCTGGATCGATGCCAGTCAACAATCTAATCGGTTTAAAGGAAAGTATTCCCTGATCATTATAATTGGTAGTAAATAATGGGCCAACATTAAAGTCTTCTCCATAAATCACATACAATGCATCTATTGGATCAATATACCTTCGAGGTACAAAAACTAAAAAATTGAAGAGCGGGAATTTTCTGATCCCTAGTGAATCTTTTTTGCCTTCGATCGTAAATCCATGACTTGAAGTATGATTTTTATTTGTTAGGTACATCCTTCGGGGTGCCTCTTTGTCTATTATCAATGGTTTGTCAGAATTCGAAAACTTGATTTCCGTTTTTCCATTTATTTTTGCTGTTGCACTATTAGAGGTTTTGTTGATATTGAAATCATCAATATAGTTGATCCGGAGATCTCCCGCTATAAATGGGGTTTTAAGGACGATTCCTTTGCTTGACATCGCATATTCTGTATAGAAGGAATTAAACAATCCATTTTCACTATGATAAAATGAAATCGTATTTAATTCGGTGTTTATAATGGCACCATATTCTTTGTTGTTAAGTATTACGTTGTTGTAATAATGCCTTAATTGATTTATATCATCAATTTTATTGTTTAAATTAAATGCATCCTTGATAAAGTTATCGCCTTCATTATCTTTCGCACGAATAAGAATCAGTTGACTTTCATTATGGTTTCCCCTTAATTTCATGGTATCTGCTGAAGATTCTATGATAGCGAATTCAAAGTCAGATATTTTACCGCCACCTCTTCGTCCGCCACTCTTTGACTCATCGGGGTCGGCCAATTGATGGAGGTATGAATAAGTGTCAAAATATAGACTTACGAGTTGATCAGCTACAAGCCTATAAGAACTTTCGTCTGGAGATTCAGCTTTTTTAGCATCTATGGTTGCATATGTTTTTACCCTATGCTTATCATTGAATGTAAATTTGAAGGTATAACCTCCTCCACCTGCTGGGAATAAATATCCGATCCAACCATTTTTGGCTCCTGTAAGCTGTTGTGAATATTGATCTCTAAGCTGATTTATTTTAGCATCCGGCCGTACTCCTTCAAATTCTTTTTTTACAAGAAGCAATAGTCAGGATGAAAAAAACTAAATATTTAATGTGTTTCATGTTGTCTTAGGTGTTGTTAGTAAGTCAATTGATTTTTTTACCTCTTCTTGTAGTTTTCTAAAGTCAATATTGAACACATCTTTGTAATATTGAATGACTATACTTTCTTTAAGCCTGAATGTGGATGCCACGTCAGCATTATTTTTTATTAAAGTTTCAAAGGCTTCTTGTCCTTCTACCAATAGGTAAGCAATAGTTTCTACAAAATCTTCCTGCTCTGCAGATTTAGCATAGCTAGAAACAAATCCTTGAGAGTTAGCAGTGGTTGGTGGTGTATTAATCCAACTTTGAGTATACCAACGTGTGCTGATGCCTCTCCAAGTTTGGGGATAGTGAATGTGTTGATGTAGTATGTGTGCATATTCGTGGTGAATAGTATGAAGCATCTGTACTACTTCAGCTTTTTTGGAAAGCTCAAAATCATTTACTACATAAAGCACAATTTTTTTTCCTCCAACAGCTGTACCGAGTACGACTGTTCCATTATTGTTGTATTCGGCACTTCCCACCAATAAAAATTTGGAGATGGAATATTTTTTCAAGAAGTCTTTTTCCTGCAACAGTTTCATAAGGTTTCATCCAGATGTCTCTCACGGCAGTTAGTACAGGAATCACTCTTTTTTCTTGAGGCGGAACTAATGTTCTATTATAATTTATTTCAAAAGGGGACCACTTATATTTGATTTCAATGTTATAGGTCTTAATAAATTCATCACGTATATAGTTGTCAATTTTTCCAGCAGTCCAGGTTTCTCCGCCTTGATCAACAATTGGATCTGTTGGTAGGGCTGCCTCTTTTGAGCAGGAACAGAAAAATAGTATTGTAAAGAATACTGTTGATATTATATAATTTTTCATAATAATTATCTAGGATTTGGTTGTACACCAGAAAGAATAACTTCTGCAGGTAATTGGACATTCTCATAGGGCTATTAATCCCTAACGTGTAAGTTTCCTTTTCATCATATGACCTATGCGTTATCGCAATTTTATGTCTCACAATATCAAACCATCTAAGTCCTTCAAAGAGGAATTCTCGACGTTTGAAATCCAATACAGCTTTGATAATATTTTCCTCTGTGTTGGTGGTTCCGTAGTATGTGTTTAATTTGTTTTCACTGACATTGTGGACTTCTGGGACATACAGCGGCATATCTGCACTATAGTATACTTTTTTGCTTATTACAGTATTTAAGTCATTGATTGCTTTAGGGAAATCTTTTATCCTAGCGTATGCTTCGGCACGATTAAGGATCATTTCATCTACTGTAAGGAGGGGAATCATATTAAATGGAATGCCATACTCCGCATTTAATGATTCTCTAACAAAATGTTCTCTGAATTTAGGGATATGCAGTGCGACTTCTGTTCCTCCAAAGATTGGATATCCAAATGCACCCCGTAGTGGACATTATCTCCAGAAAGCAGGTCTCCCAATAACATCATCGTAAAACCAAATCTATTTGCAGCTAGACTTCTTCCCCAAGATGTAGCCGCTTCTGCCAATAAGAGGTTTGTTGGGTTGTCATACTGGAGTACCACTGTTCAAGCGTGAAATATTCCATTGAAGAAAATCCTGTCGTGTTTACAGGTCTTAAATAACGACTTAGATCCTCGCCCAATGCTAGGTTTGCATGGCTTACGGCTTTTTCAAATCATGTTTAAAAAGATAAAATCTTGCCGCAAATGCGTGGGCAGCCGCTGTAGTAAAGTGGTATTTTTTTACTTTATACCGATTGTCATCCAATAAAGGAATGCCTTCCAATAAATCTTTCTCTATAGCATCATAAACCGATTTTAAGGTTCCTCTTTCATATTTTTTTAAGACTTTTTTTTCAGGTTTATCGACAAATGGAATTCCAATTTCCTGTCCAGCAGTTTCTGGGTCATAGTCTTTGCTATATAATATTACCAGCATGTGGTGAGCATATGCGCTTGCTAACAATGCTTCACCTTTTAAGGAGCTCGTTTCCTCGGGTCTGTTTAACTTTTCAATGGCTTCAAGTGCATGATTTGCAGCACCGATAGCTTTGTAAGCTGCATACCAATAATATGTTGGGGTATCTTGATCATTTTCTTCAACATCCTTAAACATCCAAGGATTCATATTGATCGGGTTGTTTGAACTCATCATCATTCCTTTATCACCAGCATTATCTGAAGCCGATTCCGTAAAAGGGATATAATTACCCCTAGGGTAAGCAGAGGTTAATAATTCTGCAATTTTTGTTGGAGAATCCAGTTCGGTTCTTAAGTCGGGAGCTGTCTCCAGAAATTTTGAACAGCTCGTAAGAAATACCGAAGTAAATATGATTGTAAATAGTTTTCTTTTCATCACAGTATTTTTAAAGTCCAGCTTTTAATGAAAGGGTAAATTGTCTAGGAATAGGCATTGCGACACCTCCGGTTCCATAGAATTCAGGGTCTTGACCATTCAATTTTGGGTCTGAATAAATGAGGAATAAATTGTTGGCGACTAGATTCAATGAAATATTATTAAATCCTGATTTACCTAAGAACTTTTTAGGTAGTTCATAGCCCAATGTTATTTGCTTCATGCGAACAAAACCGCCATCAGCAACCCTTGCATTAGAATAATTGTATGCATTGTATACTTGATTTCCTGTTAATCTGGCATCCGTTCTAACTGTAGCAATTGAAGGAGATAGGTTTTCATAAGGAGCAACAAATCTATCCAAGAAATCATACGACATAGCATCTAATTCCGAATAGGAATTCTTGTAAATTGGGTTCAATCTTACTTTGTTTCCAGCACTATAGGTTACCAAAAAAGAGAGATTCAGATTCTTGTAATTGAAATTGTTGTAAAATCCACCATTAAATGTTGGATCTACAGGTCCTTCGTAAACTAGGAAATTAGTTTGTATACTTTGGAGAAATACATTGTTGCTGATATCCCCATCTTCATTTACATAGGTTGGTGTTCCGTTATATTTATTCAACTTTTCAAAATCAATAGAAAATAAACCTCTGTGTGGGTATCCTTCCTTTGCAGCACCTACAGAATTCACTAAATTCCAGATTCTAGGCTCATTCTTTATGTAGGTGATTTCATTATTGTAAAATGCATTGGTTAATTGTGTTTTCCAGCCCCAATCCTTCCTGTCGAATACAGTAGCTTTGAATAAAACCTCAATTCCATTAGACTTCATGTCTGCATAATTGGCGATTTTTATAGCTTCGGCACCAATTCCTGAGACCCTGATTGGACCAATTAAATCGAATGCATCTCTTTTATAAAAATCCAATACTACCTGATACCTTCTATTGGCAAATGTGGCATCAATACCTATATTGGTTTCGTATTGTTTTTCCCAAGTCAATTCATTGTTCTCTAAATATTCGATATTAATCACAGGTTCTTGCTCTCTGAGGAAAGGCCTGTTAACTGTAGCAGATCTTAGAACTAAACTCGCATTCGTAGCAGGGCCCATACTTGCAGTAAGTCCATAAGTACCTCTGATGGTCAATGTGTTGAAGAAGTTTTGGTTTTGCATAAAATTTTCTTGGTCTATGTTCCAAGACCCCGATAAATTCCATGTTGGTAACCAACGTGCTACTTTGCTTCTTCCTAATTGGTTCGAACCGTCGTATCTAGCTGTTCCGGTGAATTGATAACGACTGTCAAAATGAATAAGTTCCGTTCATCGCCAATGCAATGAATCGATCTGAAAACATTTCCATTTTATAGTATGGCATGTTTCCTTCGACATTCATTTTAATAATTCTCGGATCAATAAATGGAACACCACCTTTATCGAATTGATATCCATAGCCAGTTGCTTCTTTTGACATGCGGTCTAGATACCTCATTTCTTGGGTAGCAAATGCAGTGAAGTAATTTTTGCCAAATGTTTCACTCCAAGTGAGGCTATTTCTGAGATAAAAAACTTTTCAATAGGTTTTCGCTTGTTATATACATTCCACCGTATGGGAGAACAGATGTTGGCCTTGCGTCTGGATTTCAGGATTGCGATATAGGAATCGATTTGCATCAGCAATAATGCTGTTTTCTATTCCTTCAACACCATATTCAGTACCAGCGCGGTAAGCATTTGGCAAATTGGAAGTTTCATTTATTTTATGTTCGTTTCCGGTACTTGCATAGCGATAGGCACCAATCATATTGAATTTGATGTTTTTGGGAAGTTTATAATTCAACTCTCCCTGGACTTTTAAATCAATCATTTTTAAATCCATATAATTTTTGTCCAATTCATCCAGAATATTGAAAGGAGCATAATTCATTGTAATAAATTCACGATTACCATTTACATCAAAAGGTGCGATTACCCTTGATGTATTCATCGCATACGAGAATGGGTTGATATCAAAGTCTCTAGAAACTACACCCGTTACAGGATTTGAGTTCTGGCCTAATGTTCCGGGCGCTCTTTGATCGCGTATTGAACCTGTGGTCAATAAACCTAAATTGAGGTTTTTGTTAATGGTATAATTTCCTCTGATGTTTGCCGTGTATCTTCTTACTCCATTAGATTTTGTCCAGCCATTATCCTGTAAAAATGATGTTGAATAATAAGTCTGAACCTTTTCATTACCATTTGAAAAACTGATGGAATGTTCCTGAAGGAGCGAATTGTTAAATAGGGTACCAAACCAATCTGTATTTATGTTATTGTATCTTTTTAGAAATGCTGCTCTTCCTTCAGGGGAATTCTCAATCACTGGAGTTCCATCTTTATTCCAGGAAGAAAGTCCGCGAGAGAGATTACCGTATATTCCGGAATTCCTATTGTTTTTGATCAATGCATAATCTATTGCTCCTTTTCTAGCTAATTCAGCATAGACAGACATTTGGTCATAGGAGTTCACGATATCGAATTGGGAATAGGAAGGCTTCAGATAAGTTGTGAAATTTCCTAGATAGGATACCGCTTGAGTTCCCGCTTTACCTTTTTTTGTAGTGATAATTATTACGCCATTCATGGCTCTTGCGCCATATAGGGATGTTGCGGCTGCATCTTTGAGGATTTCAAAGCTCTCGATATCATCGGGGTTTATACCAGCAACGGACGAACCTAATAGGGTAGAGGCATCACCTGTGGACAATTGGTCATTGGAGATATTTACGACATCTTCTAAGATGATTCCATCTACAACCCATAGCGGTTTATTGTCACCGGTAATGGAGGTCGCACCACGAACACGTATCTTTGGGGCAGCTCCAAATGTTCCAGAAACATTTTGTACAGAAACTCCTGATACTTGTCCTTCCAACATTCTGGAAACATCCGGAACTCCAAATCGTTGTGCATCTTCAGCTTTGACTTTAGTGGCTGCTCCGGTAAATTTTCTTCTGTCTATTGTTTGGTAACCTGTTGCGACAACATCTACAGCTTCCAATGCTTGCTGGTCTGTAGTCATAGCGATGGATAAACTCTTTCTTCCAGCAACAGAAACCTCTTGCCTTTTGAATCCTTGAAAGCTGATGACAACAATGTCTGATGGTTTTGCAATAATTTGAAATTCACCCTGATTATTTGTGGTCGTACTCGTATTTGTTCCTTTGATAGTAATTGGAGCACCAATCAGAGGATTGCCATTTAAATCTTTTACTGTGCCACTTATTATTTCTTGGAGTCTTTCCGTTGATTCTATGGTTTTTGTTTTTTTAGGAATGATTGTTATTTGGTTGTTTGAAATGGAATATTCCAGCTTATCATTGGGCAAAATCATTTCCAAAACCTGTGAAACTGAGGCTTTGTTGATGTTGACAGTGATAGGTCCAGCAATTCTGTTAATTTGGTCATTGTAGAAAAATTGATATTCCGTTTGCTGTGTGATTTCATTCAGTACGACATTCAATTTTGCTTTTTGAAATTTTAATGTAATTAATTGGTCACTAGCTTTTACAATATTGCTACAAGCAAGTAAAAGCATGCATAAAATTGAGAATCTTATTGCCTTCGCACAGATACTTAGGTTCATACGCTTCTTTCTTACCAGTATTTTGGTAGCTAAAAAGTGTTGCATTTTTAATAAAATTGATTGAGTTTTTAATTGGGTTATAATTGCTAATATTGGATACTTTGCGCGGCAAATTGATCCCATTTCCTGGAGTATTTATGTTATCATATATGCTTATTATGTATTATTAAATGGTTATTTTGAATTGAAAAGTTGTAATCTGAGGTTTTTGAGAGCATTTCTAGGAATTGGGAGAGGTTTACATCTCTGTTGATGGTACCTGAGAAAGTTTCCTGATGATTTTTGAATTTTTTATAATCGGTTTTAACTCCATACCAGTTTTGGATTTGAAACAATATTTCTTCCAACCTGTCATTTTCAAAATGGAATTTTTTGTTTTTCCACGCTAAATCTTTTAAGATGTTAGCGTCGAGAATTTCAATACTATTGTCTTTTACTATTGCTTTTTGGGACGGTTTTAATATCCTTGAGTCGTTTTTGGATTGGACATTTACTTTTCCTTTTTCTAAGGTTGTAATCAGTTTTTCATTGTAATTGTTCACATTAAAAGAAGTGCCAAGAACTTGAATATTAGCCTGATTTGTATTGACAATAAATAATTGGTTCTGGTTATTTTTTACATCAAAGAAAGCTTCACCTTCCACAAATACCTCTCTGTTTTTCTTGATAAATTTGGAAGGAAATTTTATAGTACTATTAGAATTTAATGTTACTAAGGTGCTGTCTGGCAGCGTTAGATTGTAATACTGTGCTATTGGAACCTTAATTTCTAACCATTCTATTTTATCTTTTGGGAAACTATGATCGATAGCTATATTATTGGCCTCATCGATTATTTCTCCAGTAGCTTTGAGTTTAACTGGGTTATTTAATACAATTGATTCGCCGTTTTGAAACTTTAATTCTGCACCTATTAATGCAGGTTTTCGATCGTTGTCATTTACCTCTTTACGATCTGCATAATGAGACGTTTGTGAAATTGGAAATAAGGAATAATTGAAATGAAATAAGCTTAGATACCCGATTAATATTATACATGCAGCTGCTAACCATTTCAAGTTATGTTTCTGTTTTAATGATTTATTTTGGTTGAATCTTTTTTGCCAAGCGGTTTCACCATCAAAAGAATTTAGCAGATCCAAATCTTGCTGGAGTATTTCAGGGTTTAGAAATTTCTTAAATAAATTTCTATTCTCTTCATTTTCCATGATCCAATTATTTAGCTTACGGATTTCTTTTACAGAACATTTTCCGTTTAAATATTTGATCAAGAGTTGAGTAATGGTTTTTTCCTTTTGGCTCATAATTATCCATAAGAAAAGAAGAGGAGAAAAAAGGGTGAATTAATTATTAAAATAATTTTAATTCTTGATTAATTATCGCAACGAATATGAGATAATATTCTGGATTTAGATTTTTCTGCAAATAGGCTAAGCCTCTTTTTTTATGGGTTTTTACAGTATTGATACTGATATTGAGATTGTCTTTAATTTCACTATTAGATAAACCTTCAAAGAAACTCAATTTTATAACTTTTCTACACATTTCCGGTAGATTATTCACTAATCTTTCCACTTCTGCCAAAAGTTCTGTGTAAATAAGTACTCTATCCAACTCTAAAGAGTCTTGTTCGTTGAATCCTGTTTTTTGCCAATATCTATCATTTACTTTTGTTCTTTTATGTTCGTTAATAATTTTATTTCTCACAGAACTGTATAAGAACGATTTAATAGCTGCTGGGTTTTCGGAAACTTTTGATTTGTTAGCAAAATATGAGGTAAATGCATCATGTGTTAAATCCTCAGCATAGGAATAATTGCCTGTTAATTTAAATGCATAAAAATTTATGTATTTGTAAAAATTAATGTACAAGTTTCTGTCAGACGTGGAGACTGAATGGTTCATTTTTCAAATACTTAAGTTTGTAATTAGTTGTTAATTAGAAATAAATATATATAATTCAAAATTAATTTAATGAAATTAAATTGAAAATGATCCAAAAGATTGGGAGTAAATGGGAAATCAGTGCAATAAAAGGATTGATGAAAATTGAAATTGTAAAATTATATTTTGGAGATGGAGTAGGTTTTGTGGGGAAAGGAAAAATTATGATGGTGGGATTTTAATCCTCTTCTGAATTAAAATCATCACCATCATAAAGGAATTCAACTAAATGTGAATTCAAGTCTTGTGTTAATACTTCGTCTTTTATCATTTTTAATAAATTTTTATTATCAAAAATACAAATGGACTTTAATGGAAGTATTAATTGGATGTTAAGTTTATGTAATTAAAGTCTGAAAACTTAATGCATTCCATTTTATTATTTTTGCAGCTATACTTCTCTGCAATTCTATCAATAGTTGCAACACTCCATTCATCGCTGAAATTATTTATTTTCCTCGATAAGCTGTCGTTCTGAAGAAATGTACCATCTGTAGGTATCCCGTATAAATATATCAGAGCATTGTTGATATTACCTATTAATCTGCCGTCTTTTTGAACTGCAATTTTTCCGTTTTCATATTTGCCATTTACAATTTCGCGTACATACCCTTTTTTTTTGCATTCTTTCGAACAGCAAATTGTTTTTCAATTTCAAATTCCCTTTAGGGATCCTGGCATCAATAAAATAATTGAATTCTTTTTCGATATATGAATTTTTAATTTTCAAACTGTTGCCGCTTATAGAGATGGAAGGTTCTTCAGAGAAAATAAATTTTACAAAACCATCTTTTGCCAGACAAAACAATTTATCTATAGAGTCTCGAGGTGGTCCAAATGCTGTGTGATTAATAAATGCCATCCAATGCTTTTCAAATGATTCCTGAGAATCTTCGTCAAAGCCATTATGAGCAAATAAATCAGCTATCTTATAAAAACCTTCTCTAAGAGCTGCGATGGCAGCAGCCATAGGGCTCTTGAGCTCTCCTTGGTCAGATAATTTCAAGCTATAAATCCCAAGATCAACAATGAATTCATGGTAATTCGATTCCATCTGAACTTTTGAGTAGGTCATAGGATCAATCAATGCACTTATGGAAAATAACTTCGAAGAATCAAAAGAATCTATAAAATCTAGTATTTTCTGAATCAGATAATTCCTTTGTAGAATGTACGTGCGAATAGAATGCTAATTGAGTTTCTAAATTATAGATGGGTAAAATATCTCTTTCAAAATTTAGTTGCCCATTTCTTGATTTTAAGGAATTGACCCAATCCTCAGTCATTATTTTTAACTGATATTTGTTTCCTTCCCAAAATGCATTTCTGGGAAGCATAGGCAAATTCCTTCTGGAGAAAGGGTAAATTGTAGGTTCATAACCAGAGGGCAGGTATCTATACTCTTGATCTTGTTTATAAAATATACCACCTCTTCCCTCAGTAAGGTGCAAAACTGCATCCATAAAAGTCAAACCAATGCCTTTGATAGCTACATCTACTTGTGAAGGGATGTCATCCAACAATTCTACAGGATAGGCTTGAGGCAAATACATTATGTTTTCAGAAACATCAGTGGCCAAAAGATTTTCCTCTTCCATATTTGCATAACTATGGCCAGTACAAATAATGGTAGATTCGTATTGATATGGTAATCTTTTCTTTGAAGTAGTGACTTTTATTTTCTCCTCAACAACATCGATATCAATTACATTGGCATTGATAAGTTTGATGTCCATTGTATTAGGGATATTTTCTAATGTATTTTTGAGGGCATCCATCAGGTAAAGACCCATTAACTCTCTGGAGCAGAAATCTCCATGCTTTGGTTCATTTTCCCCTGATTTATTCTCATTTATCCAATCAATTAATTTGAGGCGTTTCGGTAAAATATGAGGTTTATTCTGGTCTTCCCAACAACTTATTTCAGCGATACAATCATTCATTATCAAATAAGAGGGTAGGTGTGGCTGAAAATTCGGTCCTGCTGCAAAATCTCTAGTATGGTTGAACCAATGAATATTGATCCTTTTTTCAGTATTTAAATGGATTATTTTATTGATAAAACGGTCTAAGGCATAAAAACCTTTGGGTCCGCCTCCGATAATAGCTATATAAATAGATTCTGACTCTTCAGTCGGTAAATTGTTTTCATTTACAACCCTGTTTGTAAATGGTCTTGGGTGCCTTATTAAGAAAAGGGTCCAAATATGCAGAATTCCAAATCATAATTAATTTTTTATTAATCATTGGATCTCAGTTAAATTTAATAACAGATTTCAGCTTTTCAGTGCATATGCAAATCCCTCTATGCAGAAATATAGAGTCGGTTTAGATTCACTTATTTAGAAATCACTATTTTTGCTTCAATCAAAAATTATCTATACCTATAGGATAATATAGAATTATCCAGGGATACCTAACTGATATCTCCAAAATTGTAAATCACTAAATCACATTAATAATTATTCCAATACCTTTATTAAGCAATAAGTACCATGGGTACCTGCTTTGCAATCTTTTCTTTAAAAAAAAGATTTAGTTGTGTGATGTAGTAAATATAACAGTAATTACCCAAAACGGTTTGTATAATTTCTTTTTTTTTAGGGAGATTTTACGTTTTTTCGGCTATTTATCCTAATAATAGGGTATAAAAAAAGGATGTTCTATTTAAAACATCCTTTTTAAAGATTTTCTGACTAAATTATTTATTGGAATCTTGATTTATTAAGTCAAAGGTATTTTTGATTAAATCAAAAGCTTTCAACCTTTTTTCATCATCAAAGATGTAATTCGTAGTCATAATTTCTTGAGCGTTTACATTTCTTATCAGATTTTTTAATTCTATAGCTAATTTATCTGGATTTCCGGTGAAAGTACTCGATGTCATTGAGTAAACGGCTTGCTCGATTTCAGGTATGCCAGCGAAGATCGGTTTTTCTGTTGGAGCCGAAAGAGGCATTCTTCTGTTGGTGACAATCCCTGCAAATAGATTTTGTAAACTTGTTGACAGAAATTCAGCTTCCTCATTGGTATCTGCTGCCGATGATGTTCACACAAACCATGAAATATGGTTCTTGCAGTTGTTTTGATGGTTTGAAATTCTGTCTATAAATATCTGAAGCAGCTTTGAGCATATTTGGAGCAAAATGTGCTGCAAAAGCATAAGGTAATCCTAATTCCGCAGCCAGGTAAGCACTGTCCGTACTCGATCCTAGAATCCAAATTGGAATTTCCAATCCTTCTCCTGGGAATGCCCGAACTTTTGAATCGAAATTATCTTTGCTGAAAAACCTTTCAAGCGCTAATACATCATCTTTGAAATAAAATGCCGTATTGAGATTGTTTCTTCTTAACGCCATTGCCGTAATTTGATCTGTCCCCGGTGCTCTTCCCAGTCCCTAGGTCAATTCTACCAGGATACATAGATTCTAGAGTTCCGAATTGCTCCGCAATAACTAGAGGAGCGTGGTTTGGAAGCATTATCCCTCCAGATCCAACTCGTATATTTTTTGTCTTCCCTGCAATGTGTCCTATAAGTACTGATGTTGCTGAACTAGCAATATGCTCCATGTTATGGTGCTCGGCCAACCAGATTCTAGTATAGCCCAATTGATCTATATGTTGTGCTCCATTGGTCGCTCTGACAATTGCATCAGCAGCTGTTTTATTTTTGCAGAGTGTTGCTAGTTCTAGGAGAGAGTAATTCACGTTTTTCATAGAGGTAAATATACATTTGAAAATTTCAATAAATAGTAATTCTAATGTTATGAATTATTTCCTTATTGTCATGTTTTGGACCAATATATGTTTTCACATGTATTTTAAACGATGTTACTCTATTTAAGAGATAGATAATGAGGGAGGGGGCTATTAATTTACTTTAATAAAATATGGATTATCGTAAATAAAATTGAAATAAACATGAACATATATTATCGAATTTACAATCTATATTGTCAAATCATTTTAGCAAAGTAGATAAGGCTCTACATTTTCATTTGAATTAATTTAATACTACAGGATAAACGGCTTTTTTTAACCCAAAAACCCATAAAAATGCGTTTAAATCGTTTAAACCTACATTGATAAAAATCACGGAAATTACGTTGTTATTTTGCTAAATTAATTATTTCAATATTTTTAATTTTATTTAACTGATAATCAGAGTTTTAAAAATGTGTAAATTTTACAATATGCTAAATTTACTTTTTTTATTGCTAAAAATATATATAGCTTTGTTCGCAAAATAAATCCTATATATGACAAATTTAATCAGTAATCAATTGGAGTCACTTGGGGTTCGTCCAAAAGGTCCAATTTATTTTCAACTTCCAGTACCAGAACTGGTTGAACAAGCGATTAAAAATCAAGAAGCAGCTCTTACAGAAACGGGTGCTTTAAGTTTCAAAACCGGGATATTCACCGGGCGATCTCCAGAGTCTAGATTTATCGTGAAAGATGCTGAGACCTCAGAAAATGTAAATTGGGGTAAGGTTAATAAACCTATGAGCATTGAACTATTTGATCTATTGCTGGAGCGATTGTGCCTATATCTATCCACAAAGCCGATTTATGTTAGGTCAGTTCAGGCGTGTAACCATAAAAACTATGCGCAAAATGTATTGACTGTGACCCAAAGCCCATGTCAGGATATTTTTGTAAATAATATGTTCATCAACGTTGATGTTACTAAACAAAAAAATATTGACTGGACAGTTCTAGCAGCATCCAACTTGAAGGTTGATGATTACGCTGAATTGGGTCTTCCAACTTCGCACTGTGTGGTTTTAGATTTAAGTAGACATATCGTCATTATAATCGGTACTGCATATACAGGGGAAATCAAAAAAAGTATTTTTTCCGCATTGAATTATTATCTACCGTTGAAGCATGATGTATTAACTATGCATTGCTCAGCCAATGTGGGAAAACAAAATGACACAGCATTATTTTTTTGGTCTTTCAGGAACCGGTAAAACCACGCTATCAGCAGATGAAGGTAGACTTCTGATTGGTGATGATGAGCATGGATGGACTGACAATGAAGTGTTTAATTTTGAAGGAGGCTGTTATGCTAAGGCAATTGGTTTAACTCAACAGCACGAACCGCAAATCTTCAATGCTATCCGATTTGGATCTCTTTTAGAAAATGTAAATTTTAAATCGGGAACTCGTGAAGCTGATTATGAGGATAGCAGCATCACGGAGAATATGAGAGCTTCATATCCAATTGAATTTTTGGAAAATGTAAACCCAAGAGGTTTTGGGGCATCACCAAATCATATCTTTTTCTTGAGTGCTGATGCATTTGGAGTTCTTCCTCCGATTTCAAAATTGACTGCTGAGCAGGCTATGTATTATTTTATCAATGGATATACTGCAAAAGTTGCTGGTACAGAAATGGGAGTTAAGACTCCGACGGCAACATTTTCAGCTTGTTTTGGCGCGGCATTTATGCCACTTCACCCAATGCACTATGCAGAGATGTTGAAGAAAAAGCTTCAAGAAAACCCGAATATCCAAGTTTGGTTAGTTAATACCGGCTGGGTAGCAGGACCTTATGGTGTCGGAAGAAGAATACAACTAAAATACACTCGTCAATTGATTCGTTCCGCTATGGAAGGTCATATCGGCGAAGCTGGATATGAGAAACATCCGATATTTGACCTTCAAATGCCTAGGGAATGTCCTGAGATTCCTGCTAATCTTTTGAATCCAAAACGTGTTTGGGATAATCCTGAAGCATATGAAGAATTAGCTGAAAAATTAAAAGGAATGTTTGACGAGAACTACGCTCAATTTATTCCTAAAGAAGAAGTGGTCGAGAAAGTTTTGAGCTAAAACTATGAGCATACAAACACTAGAACAATTTATCTCAGAACAACAAACCCAATTTCCACAAGCTAAAGGCGAATTCACAAGATTATTGCAAGCAATATCCTTGGCTGCAAAAATCGTTCACCGGGAAGTTAATAAGGCGGGTTTAGCTGATATATTAGGTAAACTTGGCAATACAAATGTTCAAGGAGAGGAGCAACAAAAACTAGACGTATTTGCCGATCATTATTTTATGGATGCATTGGAGAGAGTAGGCGAGTGTTGTTATTTGGCATCTGAAGAACATGAAGATGGGATTGATCTAACCAAAAGAAATAAATATGCAGTAGGGAAATACATGGTATATTTTTGATCCTTTGGACGGCTCATCTAATATAGATGCAAATGTTTCTGTGGGAACAATCTTTTCTATATACAAAAGAATAAGTACGGGAGAAGAATTGCAGAGTGTAGACTTTAGCCAAACTGGACGTGAACAGGTAGCTGCTGGCTATGTCATATATGGATCTTCAACGATGCTAGTCTATAGTACTGGGAAAGGTGTTAATGGATTCACTTTAGATCCGTCAATTGGCGAGTTCTGTTTATCGCATCCTAGATTAAAGATTCCTGAGAACGGCAAAACATATTCTGTAAATGAAAGTAATTACAATCAATTTTCAATAGCAGTTAAGCAATATCTGCAATATTGTAAAGAGATTGATAAAGATAGCAATAGGCCATATTCATCACGATATATAGGTTCATTGGTAGCTGACTTTCATAGAAATATGATTCAAGGGGGGATATTCCTTTATCCTGATACTTATCAATATCCAAATGGAAAACTGAGATTGATGTATGAATGCAATCCACTAGCTTTTATTGCAGAGCAGGCAGGGGGGATAGCAACAACAGGAGAAAATCCAATATTGGATATTATCCCTACTAAATTGCATCAAAGAACACCATTAATAATTGGAAGTAAGAATATGGTGGAAATGGTCGAGAAATTTATTGTTGAATTTTCCAATGAAGAGCCTTCATTTGCCTGATTTTTTATTAACAAGTTGAAGCAATAAAATATTAAGTTTGCTTAAACTTTTACTTATGAAATTCAGTATTATTTTGGTTTTAACTGCGATGAGTCAGTTAGTCCAAGCTCAAGAAGCTCTTCCATTGTTCTTAAAAGGTCATTGGAGTGTCAATGGTTCTAAAAATTTTGAACAATGGGACGTGGTCTCCAATTCAAGCATGAAAGGTTTTGGTTATAGCCTTTCAGATAATACGCCAGTTATCAGTGAATATCTGGATATTAAAAATTGAAAATGGAAGGCCTATATTGATTGCTACAGTTTTAGGACAAAATAATGGTGAGGCAATAGAATTTCAAGGAAGCATGACTAAGGATAATTCACAAATTCAATTTGAGAATTTTGATCATGATTTTCCACAACAAATTACATATACATACTCAAAAGATTCTTTGGAGAGATTAAATGTTAGGATTTATGGAAAGGGGAAAGAATCTTTTTTTGAAAATGAGTCGCTTAAATTCTCCTGATAAAAAGGGGATAGAATTCGACCAAGAATTGGCAGAAAAGCTCGGTGCAGATGATTATGGAATGAAGTCTTATTATTTTGTAGTGTTAAAGACAGGACCAGAAAAGAATAATAATAAAGAATTCGTTAATGAAGCATTCAGCGGACATATGGCAAATATCAATAGGCTAGTAAAGGAAGAGAAATTAATCGTTGCTGGACCATTTGGAAAAAATAATGATCAATTTCGCGGTTTATTTATCCTCAACAATGTGAAAACAGAAGAGGAAGCTAAAGAGATCCTTGAAACTGATCCAGCAATCAAATCAGGTCTATTGTCCTATACCATCTATCCATGGTATGGATCTGCGGCACTGCCCATGTACTTGCAGTATTCAGAAAAAGTAACCAAATCAAAGTTTTAATATTCTATTAAAGTAGTAAAAGCCACCTTCCCAGGTGGCTTTTTTTTTATCTAATTGTAGAAATACTTATTCTTCTTGTATATAAATTGGATGCTATTTAACACCCATTTCATTGATAATGAATTGTGCATTGTCAATTTTATCAGCAATCCATAATACGTACCTAATGTCAACTCCGATTGACCTACTGTAGCTTTCGTTCCAAGCAAAGTCATTTATGGTAGCATCGTAAGCTCTATCAAAGTTAACTCCGATCAATTCACCATAGGCATTCATTATCGGTGATCCTGAATTACCTCCAGTGGTATCCATGTTATATAGGATATTTACAGGAACATCATTAAGGTCTTTTTTGAAATAATTTCCAAAATTTTTGTCCAACCAATTTGTTTTGATGGACTCTGGGTATGAAAATTCAGGCAATCCAGAATTTCCTTTTTCAATAAGTCCTTTTACAGTCGTAAATGGTTCCATATAAGTAGCATCTGCAGGGCTATAGCCTTTGATATTTCCAAAGGTCAATCTCAAAGTTGAATTTGCATCTGGGATAAAACTTTTCGACTGGAATTTTTCTTTTACGGCGATATAATCTGCCATTAGCTTACTCAAATTTCCTTCTCTACTTTTTTGTTCTTGGGCAAAAGGAGTCATTTCTTTTTCTAATTCCTCTTGGAATGCCATTAATTCATCTGTATAATTCAAAAAGGTATTGGCATCTTTTAAGACGGTATTTTCAAATGCTTTTTGATCCGAAAGTTTAGAATTTGAAATTGCATTGGAGATATAATTTGCAGCTTCTTGTTCATTTTTAAACTTATGGGCAGCTACGAAAGGTAAGCTATTTCCATCTTTCAATTGGTATGCCTGAGAAAACATCGTGCTCGCTATATTTTTATCAACTGCAAGATTGTAGCTTTCATAAAGACCAGCTAATTGTTTTTTGAAACTTTCAATATTTGCATTGAAAAGATCGGTTTTCCTTTTCGTTGACATTTCTTGATTCAGAGCTTCTTTGAAAGAATTCGTTAGACTTGCCAATTGCAATGCTCTTATACCGCTGTAAATATTATTATACCACAGTTCTTTTTCAGCATTTTTCAAAAACTCGGTTATAATGATTGTCAATATCTTGCATCAAAGTACCGTATTGGGCTTTCAATTCAGAATCTGCTTGAATAAATTTCGAGAGTTCCTCATCTTCTTTGATCTTGGTATTTACTAGGTCAATGTTTCTGAGACCTTTCAATTTACCACGATAATTCTTCATCACATTTGCATTTCTTTTGATACGGGTTGCAAGTGCTAACTCAGTTGCTTTATCCTCTTTTCCAGCTTCAAGCATCTGTTGATTTTGAAAATCATATAGTTCTGAAGTATAAGGCAGTAAATATTTCTCTTGATATTCGATATATTGAGCTGGTCTATGACGGAATGTTCTCCCAGGATAACCTAATATAAATACAAAATCATTTTCATTTACTCCTTTAGGATTCACTTTCAGATGTTTCTTAGGTTTGTAAGGAACATTGTTTTTTGAATATTTTGCAGAAGAACCATCAGGAGCTACATAGGCGCGAAGGAAAGAAAAATCACCAGTGTGTCTAGGCCAAACCCAGTTATCGGTTTCTCCACCAAATTCACCAATATTCTGTCTAGGGATATAGACTAATCGTACATCTTCTATGGTTTTATATCTGAACAAAACATAACTCTTTCCAATAAACATTTCAGATACTTCGGCTTTTATAGTTGGATCCTGTGCTTCCGCTTCTTTGGCCAATTCTTTTCTTTTGTTGTTTATTGCATCTATTCTTTGTGCCGGATCGGTAATGTTATTTGTGCCTTCGAGAACTTTCTGTGATACGTCTTCGTAAGAGTCTGTAATCCGAATGTTAAGTCCTTTGGCTTCGATTTCCTGTTCGTGTGAATTTGCGACAAATCCATTTTCTAAATAATTGTGTTCAGGTGTTGAAGCTAACTGAACTGCACTGAATGCACAGTGATGGTTCGTAATGATCAATCCATTAGGTGATACGAATGAACCAGAACAACCACTTACTTGTACCAGTGCATCTACAAGACCGATTTGACCGGGGTTGTAAATTTCTTTTTCACTGATTTTTAATCCTGCTTTTTTTAGACCAGCTTTACTCAGTTCACTGAGGGGGAACATCCCTTCATCTGGAATAGGTACGGTGTTTGGAATTATTAGGGTACCTGTGGTCAAAAAAGCAGCAATTAATCCTGCTTTGATATAATTTAGCATAACTATAGATTTTGTTTCATCCCAAAAATAGTAAATGTTGTCCGTCAAAACATAAATATCTATGAACATCTCTGATGATATATTTAACTATTCGATAAATGGTTCATATATTTGCAGAAATTAATGAGGTAAAAGCTATTTTTCAATCAATAATCCTATGAGGGCCAATTAATTTTAGAATTCTGTTATTTTGAAATTAATCCTGGAAGCAATAAAAAATGAGACACAAATTCCTTAAGAAACTAGAATCAATAAATAGATGGAGAATGCAGAAGATTTCTAACAGAAACTTCTTGATTGTTCTAGCGTTTGTGGTTGGTATTGTTGGAGGTTTGGCTGCAGCTTTATTAAAAGGTCTCACTCATTTTATTGCTGCTAAATTACAAGATGATTTAGAATGGCATTTTAAATATTCCTTGTACCTTATTTTTCCATTGATAGGGATCTTCTTAAGTGTGCTTTATGTGCGCAAGTTTATAAAAGGTAAGAAACTAGAGCATGGAATTACTCCAATTATCTATTCCATATCTAGAAGGTCTAGTAGGATCGATATCCACAACATTTATTCTCAGATTGTAACCAGTGCGATTACCGTAGGATTTGGAGGGTCTTCTGGACTTGAGGCACCGATTGCCTATTCTGGTTCAGCGATTGGATCGAACATTGGTAGATTCTTCGGGCTAAGCTATAAGGAAGTTACTATGTTGCTTGCTTGTGGTGCTGCAGCAGGTATTTCCGGAGCATTCAATAGCCCTGTAGCAGGGATGATCTTTGCAATTGAGATCTTATTACCAGAATTTTCAATTCCAGCATTTATACCACTGTTGATTTCTTCAGCATTGGCGGCAGTAATTTCCAGGATATTATATAGCGAACCTTTGTTTCATACAGCAGCTACCGATTGGGAAGTGAGTTCGATTTTCTTTTATATTCTATTGGCTGTTTTGGTTGGAGTTTATACGGTTTATTTCTCCAAGATAAGTCAGGTTGTTAAGAACTGGTTTGGGAAGATCAAAAACCCATACAATAAAGTATGGTTGAGTGGTATTTCCTTGGGCGTGATGATTTTCATCTTTCCAGCACTTTATGGCGAAGGTTATCTTACCATACAGCAGATGCTCGACGGTCATTTCAATTCGATCGTAAAGAATTCCCTGTTCGCTGAATATAGAGATATGGCTTGGGTAGTTGTGTGCTATACGGTGTTGACATTGTTTGCAAAATCTTTTGCAGCTCTATTTACCATCAATGGTGGTGGTAACGGTGGAGTATTCGGTCCAAGTTTGGTAATGGGGGGATTGATAGGGTTCGCTTTTGCATTTGGGATGAATCAAACGGGGTTTGTTCAATTAAATGTTCCCAATTTTGTGATGGCGGGTATGGCAGCGGCATTAGCCGGGATTATGCATGCACCACTGACTGGTATATTTTTGATCGCCGAAGTTACTGGCGGTTATACCATGATGGTACCATTGATGTTAGTAGCTTCAATCTCTTATTTAATCAATAGAGGTGTCATGAAGCATTCTATATATACCAAAGTTTTGGCGGAATCTGGAGATTTGCTTTCCTATGAGGATAAAGATAGGACCGTATTGAGTATGATGAAGCTCAGGTATGTTCTTGAAACTAACTTTGTCGTTCTCAGACCCAATGAGACACCTTTAGATCGTCAATCTGATATCATTCACTCCAAAAGAAACATCTTTCCCATTGTAGATGAAAAGGGGAAACTGATTGGAATATTATATAGTGAACGATTGTTTTCGATTCTATTGGGCGAAGAAGAGGGTAGGGAAAAGACCTTTTCAGCATTGGCACAAAAGCCTAATGATATAATAATAGAAACTGAAAATATGGAATTGGTAATGAACAAGATGAATAAAGAGGATGTTTGGATATTACCAGTCGTGAATAAAGATGATCAATACTTAGGTTTTATCTCTAAATCATCTGTATTTAATAAATATAGGGGCTTGTTAATTCGTCAAGGTCAATACTTAGAATAAAACATCTGTAATATATAAATGAAAGAGGCAATTGGATTGAAATTCAATTGCCTTTTTTAATGAACAAAATCCTTTAGGGCATTACATTCTAGAGTCTTTTTTCTCTTAATAGCGCTATTTGACTTTATTTTTTTGAGATGGTTTAATTTAAAATTGGCGAGAATCTACAATTTATTGTCTTCAATTAATCATTATCTAAAGTTTGAGAATCAATGTTTTAACGCTTAAATCTCCCAAAAACACCATCTATTTAACTAAAAAATAATATGTTAACAAATGTTAAACGGTACAATAATTGTTAAATGATACGTTAATAAGATGGAAGTGTAATAAAAATATTACGAAGGCAAAAAAACAAATCGGAAAATTACTGTGAAGAAAACAAAGTTATCAATTTTAAAAGCTACATTTTTATTGATTAGTTCAGTTAGCATCATGGCTAGCTGTTCTGAGAGCAAATCCAAAGAAAAAGAAAATACTATAAAAGCAATGGCTTTACCAGTTTACACGGTTGAGAGATCGGATGCTGTAACGGTAAAGGATTACCTTGGTACCATAGAGGGTAAGGTTAACGTTGAAGTTCGTCCGCAAGTTGAAGGACTCCTGCAGGAAATCTATGTGGACGAAGGTGCTTATGTTCAAAAAGGTCAAAAACTTTTTAAAATCGACCCGTCTTTCTATCAAGAGGATTTGAATAATATGTACGCTGCAGAGAAGGTAGCACAAGCCAAATTGAAAAATGCAAAACTTGAAGTAGATCGTTTAAGACCATTGGTTGAAAATGATGTCATCTCAGATGTTAGATTAGCATCTGCTGAATCAGACTACCAAGTTGCTAAAGCAGGCTTAGATCAAGCTGCCGCAGAAGTAAGATCTGCTCAATTAAGTAGGAATTTTACAACGATTACAGCTCCAGTGAGTGGTTACATAGGACGTATCCCAAAACGTATAGGTAACTTAATTACAAAAGGAGACAAAGAACCCCTTACCAATCTTTCAGATATTCAGGAAGTATATATTTACTTTGCGATGAATGAGTCTGATTTCCTGTATTTCTCAAAAGCACAGGCGAAGATGGACAGTATCGAGGGACGTAAATACGATAAATTGAAGAGATTAACATTCCCAGAAGTTACCTTAATGATGGCTGATGGGGAAGAATATTCTTCAAAAGGTATTGTGGACGCAGTGAATGGTCAGGTTGATAGAACTACTGGTTCGATTTCATTGAGGGCAACATTCCCTAATCCCAATAATATCTTACGTTCAGGAAGTACGGGTACTTTGAAAATTGCTGAAGTGAAGAAAGATGTTTTGCAAATTCCTCAGATTGCGACGAATGAATTGCAGGACAAGACTTTCATCTACGTTGTTGATAAAAACAATCAAGCACAACGCCGAAACATCAAGTTAAATGGCAAGACCAAGGATAAGTATATTGTATCTGAGGGAGTCCAAGAAGGCGATCGTGTCATTCTAAGTGGATTTGAAGAATTGACTGAAGGGTCAGAAATCATGCCTATTCCACAGCAAAAATAATTGTTTAATTAAATTTTAAAAGCTGATTCTAACTTTTCCTTACTTATAGTAGGGAAGAGCTTAGGATAGCTAAATCCTAACTTTTCTATATGCTTAAAACATTCGTAAGTCGTCCCGTTTTAGCTACCGTTGTTTCTATTATATTGGTGATTCTGGGTTTGGTAGGAATGAAACTACTTCCAGTAACCAGGTTCCCGGAAATTGCACCACCTAGTGTTGTTGTATCCTTAAGTTACCCTGGTGCGACCGCAGAAACTGTAGCTGCCTCTGTATTGTTGCCTATTGAAGAGGCAATCAACGGGGTGGAGAACATGACGTATATCAGGTCTACAGCATCCAATTCAGGATCTGGTAGTGTAACTGTATATTTTAAAACAGGAACAAATCCTGATGTAGCTTCTGTAAATGTTCAGACGAGGATTTCTAAAGCAATATCAGCTATTCCAGCAGAGGTTAACGAAGCTGGTATTACCACGATGCCTCGGCAGAGTGGTGTTATCATGACCATCAATATCTTTTCAAATCAGAAAGATTCGGTTTATGATGAAACATTCCTACAAGCGTTTGCTCAAATTAACTTAATGCGTCCATTATTACGTGTTGATGGTGTGGCGCAGGTTTCCAGGTTGGGTGCTCGTGATTATGCGATGCGGGTATGGTTAAATCCAGAAAAACTTGCTTTATATAATTTGGTACCTAAGGATATATCTGATGCCATCAAGGATCAAAACTTTGAGATTGCTCCAGGTAAATTTGGTGAGACTTCTGACGAAGCTTTCGAAACTGTGATTAAACACAAGGGTAGGTTCAGCCAACCCGAGGAATTCCAAAATATTGTAATCAAGACTAATAAAGATGGTTCGGTACTCTACTTGAAGGATGTCGCCCGGGTTGAGTTTGGTGCGACAAACTTGAACTCGGATAATAAAGTGGATGGAAAACCAGGACTTACCTTAAACTTGACCCAAACCAGTGGATCCAACGCCCATGATATTGACGTTGCCGTTCGAAAGGTTTTGGAAGAACAAAAGAGATATTTCCCTAAAGGAATTGATTATGATATTACCTATTCAGTACGTGATCAGATTGATCAATCTATAGATCAGGTAAAACACACCTTATTTGAAGCATTTATATTAGTATTTATCATTGTATTTATTTTCCTTCAGGATTTTAGATCCACTTTGATTCCTGCTATTGCCATTCCGGTGTCCTTGATAGGTACATTCTTTTTCCTTTCGTTGTTTGGGTTCTCGTTGAATGTCTTGACGATGTTTGCCCTGGTGCTCGCCATTGGTATTGTGGTCGATGATGCGATTGTCGTCGTCGAGGCCATACACCATAAAATGCATGCAACCGGTCAGAAACCTAGGCAAGCTACCTTATCAACGATGTCAGAAATTACAGGAGCTATTCTTTCCATTACGATGGTTATGGCTGCGGTATTCTTACCGGTAGGATTTATGGAAGGACCAGCGGGTATTTTCTATCGACAGTTTGCTTATACTTTGGCAACAGCAATTTTGATTTCAGCATTAAATGCCTTGACATTAAGTCCGGCCTTATGTGCCTTGCTGTTAAAACCACCTCATGATGAGAAAGAGGTTGGTAAAAAGAAAAATAAGTTCAAATACCTATAAGGATAGATTCTTTACGGCTTTCAATACTTCGTTTGATAGGTTTACAGATAAATATATTATCGGAGTAAAGAAATTAATCAAGAACCAAAAAGTTGCATGGGCTGGATTGGCTGTTATTACCGCAATTGGAGCATTCTTAATGATGAAATCTCCAAAATCATTTATTCCAACGGAAGATGATGGTTTTGTGACTTACAATATTGCGATGCCTGCTGGTGCTTCATTGGCCTAGGACAACTGAAGTTCTGAAGAAAGCGGATAGTATCTTAAGAAGGCATAAAGACATCGAGGGAATGACTTCGGTATCGGGGTATAATGCTTTGGATCAAAGTTCAAGTCCGGCTTTTGCTGCAGGATATATTACAATGGTGCCACATGCTGACCGTAAGGAAATCAAAAATATCCAGGATTTTATGGATACGGTTAGAAATGATCTTTCCCAATTGCATGAAGCTACATTTACCGTTTTTCCAAGGCCAACTGTTCAAGGTTTCGGTGATTTTGCCGGGATAGAGATGGTACTACAGGATCGATTAGGTGGTGACATTCGTGATTTCAATGTGTTGGCGGATACTTTTATCAACCAATTGAATGAACTTCCAGAAATTGGAAATGCTTATACGAGTTTTTAAATCGACCTTTCCACAATATGAAGTCAATATTGATGTCGTAAAAGCTAAGTCGTTGGGTGTGAGTATCAATAGCTTGATGTCAACCATACGTTTATACTTTGCTAGGGTACAGGCATCCGATTTTAGTAGGTTTGGTAGACAATATCGTGTTTATGTACAATCAGATTTTGATTTCCGTACGGATCCAGAATCATTCAGTTCAATTTTTGTAAGAAATGATGCCGGTAAAATGGTTCCAATTAATACGATCGTCACCTTGAATAAGATTGTAGGACCAGAAACTATTACGAGGTACAATTTGTACAATGCCATTGTTGTAAATGCAGAACCAGCAAAAGGATACAGTACCGGAGATGCCATGGCTGCCATTGAACAATTTGCTGAAGAAAAGCTGCCGGGTAATATCGGTTATGAATGGACAGGTATGAGTTTGGAAGAGAGCCAATCCGGTTTCTCAGACCGTATTGATCTTTGCATTAAGTATCTTATTTGTTTACTTCTTGCTTGCTGCACAGTATGAAAGTTATATCCTTCCATGGGCGGTTTTATTATCCATTCCTGTGGGATTGATTGGAGTATATGCGACCATTGGTTTGGTTGGACTTCAAAACAATATTTACGTGCAGGTCGGATTGATTATGCTTATTGGTCTCTTGGCGAAGAATGCAATTTTGATTGTGGAGTTTGCCGTGCAGGAGCGTGATAAAGGACTGAGTATAGTGGATGCGGCCATCAATGGAGCGAAGTTAAGGTTACGTCCGATTTTGATGACCAGTTTAGCCTTTGTAGCCGGATTGATTCCGTTGATGTGGACAGTAGGTCCTTCAGCAATCGGTAACCATTCAATCAGTTTTAGCGCTGCTGGTGGTATGTTGTTCGGGGTAACATTCGGTATTTTCATAATACCAGTGCTTTTCGTTGTATTCAAGACCTTAGACGAAAAAGTGCGCAATAAAATTAGAACTGAAGAAGAAGAAGAATAAAATTCATGAATAAGAAATCAATATTAAGGGTTTTAATCGGATGTTTATGTGCTGCATTCTTTATGGTGCAGGGCTGTAAAGTTGGACAGAAATACCAACAGCCTGATTTGAACATGCCTGAGAAATTTAGAGGCGATACCTTGGCTTACTTTGGAGATACTTCAAGTATAAGTCAAATATCTTGGAAAGAATTCTTCCATGATCCTACATTAAAGGATTTAATAGACTCAGCGCTTGCAAATAATTATGATATGCAAACCGCTTTAAAGAACATAGAAATTGCAAATAAATGGGTTAGGCAAAATAAATGGAACTATTTTCCAGAAGTTGATGCAACAATTGCCAGTGCCAATAAGCAATATCGTTCAAAAGAGTTTGGTTCTGGACCATCCACAAGATGGTACGACAGAAAAGGTACAAAAGCGCCCAGAAAACATGTTTACCTATCTCTCTCAGTTTGGAACTGAAATTGGATTCAGTTGGGAAATCGATATTTGGGGCAAGATTGGAAACGCGAGAGAGCAGTTAACAGCTGAATATTTGAATACCCAAGAAGCAAAGAATGCAATTCAAACCAATCTAATTGCTAGTGTTGCCAAAGGTTATTTTAATCTATTGATGCTGGATGCAAAAATCGAAGTTGCAAAAAGAAACGTCTTGTTGAATGACAGTACATTGCAAAATGATCAAACTGCAGTATGAGGCTGGTGAAATCACGGCATTGGCAATCCAACAGACGGAGTCTCAAAGATTGATTGCTGCTTCCCTAGTTCCTGAACTGGAAAAGGAAATCGTCCTTCAGGAGAATGCTTTAAGGATTTTGATCGGAGAAATGCCTGATTCGGTTAGTAGAGGTACAAGTTTTGAGCACCTTTTTGCAGAGAATAAGGATATTTCCTTGGGCTCTCCCTTAGAAATAATTAGAAAATAGACCTGATGTAAGAGGAGCAGAGTGGGGATTAGTAGCTGCTAATGCAAATGCAAACATTAAGCAAGCTATGAGATACCCTTCATTATCGTTAGAAGGTGTTTTCGGAGTCAATTCCATGCTTCCAAAAAATTGGTTCTCCATTCCAGGATCTTTATTGGGTGGAATTGGTGGTAGTTTGACAGCTCCAATCTTTAAAAACAAAACTTTGAAAACAGAGTGGGAGGTTGCTAAACTAGAAAGAGATAAAGCAGAAATCGATTTTCAAAAGACTGTTCTAGAAGCCGTTAGCGAAGTTTCCGATGCGGTTGTAACGGTTGAAAAATTGAGAGAGCAGTTAGAATTTGCAAGATTGAGAGTCGAAAACTCTGAAAAAGCGGTAAGAAATGCCAGTCTATTGTTTAAGGGTGGTTATGCTACTTATTTAGAAGTTATCACTGCCCAAGGGAATGCCCTTGACTCTGACCTTGCACTTGTAGAATTAAGACAAGAACACCTTGAATCCTATGTGGATTTATATAGATCCCTAGGTGGAGGATGGAGATAAAAGATTAACACAACAAACAGACTTCACAGTATCATTATGATACATTTCCATCGTTCTTAACTTTATCCGAAAAAGTAAAGAACAAAAATGAATGGGTCGGTCTTCGAAAGAATTCCGACTCATTTGCTTTTAGATTATTAGATGTGAGATATGGGAAATGAGATGTGAGATGGAAAGTTCTTATGTCTAATGTCTTTTGTCTAATGTCTTAAGACTTAAGTCTACTGACTATTCCTTATCTTTACCGAACCAAACCAGTAATCATTTACTGCGAAAAACATTATTAACAATTAACCTGAATACCATTCATAAATGGAGAAATATTTTATTTTTTTAGTATTAGCGTTGATAACAGAAATAATCGGGACTGTTTCAGGTTTCGGGTCATCTATTCTGTTTGTACCGACGGCTTCTTTATTCTTTGATTTTAAAGCTGTATTAGGAATAACAGCAGTTTTTCATGTGTTCAGCAATATCTCGAAAATCACCTTATTTCGAAAGGGGATCAATAAAAATATTGCTATCAAATTAGGAATACCGGCTGTATTGTTCGTGATCATTGGCGCATTATTAACCAAATATGTGCCTGTAAAGGAGATGGAATTGGGAATGAATATTTTAATAGCCTGCTTAGCGATATTCCTGCTCTTCAGATTTAATAAGCCTTTGAAGCAAACGAGCCAAAACCTGTATTTAGGTGGTGCAATTTCAGGATTCTTTGCCGGTCTTGTAGGGACGGGGGGAGCCATTAGGGGAATCACATTGGCGGCTTTTAATTTGCCCAAAGATATTTTTATTGCAACCTCTGCATTGATTGATCTTGGAGTAGACTTAAGCAGGGCTGTAATTTATGTTTCTCAAGGCTATTTTCCCAAGGAATATATCAGCTTAATCCCTTTTTTGATCATTGTCAGTATTCTTGGTAGTTATCTGGGCAAAATAATATTAAAATATACCTCAGAGAAAGTCTTTAAATACATTGTGTTGGGAGTAGTTATCCTAACGTCAATATTTCAATTTATCAATTACTTCTCAAGTTCAGCCAACACTTAATTACCTCAAGTTAGGTCTACTCGTTAAAGGAGAAAAAGACCACGGAATTGAACTGAGGATAATCAATGTGATCCATATATATCTTTTCCAAAGGTATCTGAACCCATTTTGATTTATTTTAGATTTAACAGTTAGGGTGAAAATATTGATTAACAGCACAGCTAAGGTCATCATGGACATATGTTCCAGACCAAAAAAACGAAGCTGTCTATTTTTTAGACCGGACCCTATATCGGACCAAAAACCAATAACCAACGGACTGTTCAAATATAAAAGCCAACCTAATACAAATTGGATATTATAGATAAAAGTAAAAACGATCACAAGTTGGTAGTGTTTGATCTGGAAGATTGTATTGTTGCGTTGGTTAATGTAGAGCCAAATCAATTGTGAAACGAGCGCAAATAATACAGCCCAACGATAATAGGAGTGGAAAATCAAAAAATAATGATACACAGTTTTCGCTTAAGTAAATGATGCTAAAATTACATACGAATATGTAAATTAGTGGCGTTTTACCATTGGAAAATTTGATAACATGAAAAAATTGACTTTAATATTAGGAATCGCTTTAACAGTATTATTTACAACTACTAATTCGGAGACTTTTGCGCAGACAAAAAAGCCAAATCCAGAATTAGATAGCCTTGCTAAACCCTATCATCCTGAAGCTGACGCGCAAAAAGATATCGATAGTTTAGTGGTATTGGCACAAAAAGAAAATAAAAACATAATCGTGCAAGCTGGTGGGAATTGGTGTATTTGGTGCTTAAGATTCAATAACTATATCCACGAAAATAAAAAAATTGCAGGTGTATTGAATGATAACTTCGTGTATTATCACCTTAACTTTTCCCCTGAAAACAAAAACGAAGCTGTATTCAATAAGTATGCACCAGGTAAAGGACAAGAATACGGATATCCATTTTTTATAGTATTAGATAAAAATGGGAAAGTCCTAACAACACGTGAAAGCGGAAATCTAGAAGCAGGCAAAGGATATGACGAAACAAAAGTCCTCACATTTTTTAATGAATGGTTGCCAAAAAAATAAAATGTTTTAAATGAGAAAAGCAGTGTAGAAACACTGCTTTTTATATTTTTTTGAAGTATTAAATCAAAGGCTTTAGATTATTGCTTTGATAATAATCAATCTTGTGCTGAAACATTTCAGCCATTCTAGATCCTTGCCATTTTGCGCGGTCTGCTTTTTCACCTTGAAAATAATGATCAACAGTTTCAGAAAATAATCCTATCCAATGGTCGAAATGTTCCTTGCTGACCGGTAATTTTGCATGCGGTGGAAAAGGGCTACCGTAATAAGTGTGTTGCTCTAAAAGAACAGTTTGCCAAAATCTATACATTTTCTCTAAATGCTCTGGCCATCTGTCTTGAATTACCCCATTGAAAATCGGACCTAACAATTCATCTTCACGTATGCGGTCATAAAAATTATTTACAATCAATTTTATGTCCTCTATATTCTCGATATCCCTTTTTTTGCTCTCCATATCATTAATTGTTAATTTTTCCTTTACCTAACCAAGATACTATCACCTGAAATAAGTCCAATTGCTAAATCATGGACAGTACTATTTTCAAGCATAGTCTTTAAATCAGTTCTGATCTGCACAAAGCTATGATGCATAGGACAAGGTTTGGATGCATTGCATTCTTTTAAACCTAATGCACAACCTGTAAAAATCTTATCTCCATCAACAGCTTTAACGATATCTGCCAAGGTGGTATTTTGGATTTGCAAATAGTCCATTTCGAAACCGCCAAATGGTCCTTTGATGGAATGTAGGATTTTGTGTTTTGTCAATAATCCTAGCACCTTGGCTGTAAAGGCTTCTGGGGTTCCTGTATGTTCTGCAACAGCTCCAATTTTCACTCTATTGCCATCCATAGATTGCGTAGCAATATAGATGATAGCTTTTATCCCATGTTCACAAGCTTTAGAAAACATATTCTGATATATTTATTGTAAAGATACGGACAATTTTTAATTTAAGACAATGTTGTCTTAAATTGGTTTAATGATTAGTTGATTCTAGGATATGGCATATAATCATCTTCATAATGATTCCAAATGATGTTAGCTATTTTTCGGGTCAGATTTTCGGCTTCATTTTCATTCGTCCAGCTTCTATCTTTATTATTCTTAGTAAGGATGGTAAACACAAAATCTCCATGGGGAGCATTTACTAATACTATTTCTCCACGTGCATCATCCAATGATCCTGTCTTACTAATCATATTAATTATCGCTGGAAATTGTGATAATGACCGTTCATTATAAAATTGGTTCTTTAAAAATCTATACATTTTATCTGAATGCTCAGACGAAACTACCTTTCCTTCTCTGATCAATTCGAAAAGTTTAGACATTTCTCTCGGCGTCGTTTGTCCCCAACCATATTTTTTCCATATTTCTTCTCTACCTGGAGTTCGAGAGTTTACTTTCGTGTTTTTTAACCCCAACTCATCCAAAATGGGATTGATAGTCTGGCCGCCACCTGCAAGCTCCTGACACCAAATGGAAGTGACATTGTCACTATAACTCAGCATCAGTCCGATTAGAGTTGCTAAATCTGTTTCGGTGCTATCCTTGAAAAACTGCATTAAACCAGATCCGCCGTATGCTCTAGATTCACGGTATAGAAATTTTTGATCCAATCTTAGTTCGCCATTTTTTATCTTTTGGAATACACCTACCAACAATGGAACTTTTACTATACTGGCAGTAGGGAATATACTATCGGCATGGATTGCAACTTCTTTGTTTTTCTTGAGATGTTTAACATATACCCCGATGTCTCCCTGAAAACCTTCAATTGCTTGATTTATTTTTTGTTCTAGACTTTTATCTGTTTTCTGGGCGTTTACGTTTGAGATAATTAATAAAAATATAATGCTAAGGCTAAGTAGTTTTTTCATAGATAAAATTTATTTTTATTGTAAATCGAATTTAAGAAATAAAGGATGGAAATTTCTGGTCATAAGGATTTATTTATGGTTGTGATCGGTGGAAAACCTGAAGGAAGGTATACCGAGCAGCACGATGTATTTTTTGGAATAGGCGATGGGCTCAAAGATTTAGTACCAAGCATGTATGAATTTTGGCCAGCATTAGAGGGCCGAATGCATATAGATTCTTGGAGAAAGGTAAGCCAGATAGGAGATTATAAAATTCAGATTAATACTCTGAGCAATCAAAGACAGAGTCAAGAGAAAAGGTTGTACTTTGTTAATTTGGGCGGTTACAAACCAAATGATATGGAAGAATATCACTACAAACAAGTGGTTGTAGCTGGAAGTCTTGCAGAAGCGACAAAGTTAGCTAAGGAATCTGTTTTTTGGAAGCATCATGAATCTTCGCATATTGATGATAAATATGGAATTGACGTAGATGATATCTATGAAGTTTCAGATCTTTTGAGTCCAAAATTCAAAGAAAATTATCAGATTGACATAATTGAAAACCCAGGAATAAAAGAAGATTCGTTAGAAGTGGGGTATTTAAAAATAACTAAGTTATTGTCGGAAAAGTAAAAAGCAGGATTAATATCCTGCTGTAAATCTTTTTTGAACAAATTTGTTGTTTTCAATTTCATCGACCACGGCAACAGCTAAGTCTTCGACTGATATTCTAGAACGACCTTCATGATCGAAAACGGGATGGTCTGTTCCTGTTCTATATTTACCTGTTCTTGTACCAGAGGTTGAAGGGTTCATTTCAATTGAAGGGCTAAAAAATGTCCAATCTAATTCATCTTCTCTTTGAATTACTTCATAAAAATCAGCTGCGGCCAATGCTCCAGGTTTAAATTCTTTAGGAAAGTCAGCACCATCAACGATACGTTGGTCATCTTTATCCAATAGGCTGCCAGCTCCACCGACAACGAGAAACCTCTTGATATCAGCCTCTTTCACCGCTTCTAAAATATGTCTTGAACCTTCTGTGAAATCATCATATAGGTTAGGATTTGTCCAGCCAGCATTATATGCAGAGATAACAGCATCAGAACCTTTGATAGCACTAGCTACTCTGTTTGGTTCATTGATGTCCATTTGTACAGCAATGACATTGGGTTTATCCTTAATAGAATCTACATCTCTTGCAATAGCAGTTACTTCAATGTTTCGGTTTAAAAGTTCGTTTAATATGTGTGAGCCTACAAATCCTGTTGCTCCAATCAATGCTACCTTCATGAATTAAAGTTTAAATGAAAAAAAAACAGATTAGAAATATCGACATTACATCTAATTTCTAATCTGTTTAAAATACAATTTTATATTAAAATTGTTTAACTAGAATTTTTTACTGCTTCAGTGATTCACCTTTATTTTGCTTGAATTTAGCGTATGAATCCATGATATAAGCTGTCAAATCTTCTTTTGAAGCTTGTTTGATAAACTCATAACTTGGCCGATATCCATCCTTAAAAAGTAACAATTCTTGTTTTTCAATCGGTATCAATGAAAGAATCAAATCATCCGTAAATACGCGGTTTACATTTCGCTGCTCTCTTTCCAACTCCAAGATTTCAATTGACGATCGAGCTTGTTTAGCCTCTTTTCCGAATAAACGAGAAGGGGAGATTCTCAATCCACCTTTAGTAGAGCTGGTTTCTACTGCTTTACTATTGTTGATTGCTCTTTCTATTTCTCTCGTCAATCGACTATCTGTAATTCTCGAAACCACCACTTCATCGATGGTAATTGTACTTTTGTCGTTTACCAAATAAATTCTGTTGACACCTTCTTGATAGATAAAAGCAGTATCACGGTCATAGCCTTGGACCATCAAACTTAAGTAATCGTTCAGCTGGCCAGGTATGGTGAAATTCCCTTGCATATCTGTTTTTACTTCTTGATTTGTCCTTAGGTTTTTGATTTGAACGTCCGGCAATTTCTTGCTGGTTTCCAAATCATAAACTATTCCCTTAATCTCCTGGCCTAAAGAAATAGTTATGCTGCTGAAAAGCAACATAACCATTAAAAATATATTCTTATTTAAATTCATATTTATTTTGATGTCCATACATTATTATCTGGATTGATGTCCGGATAAACATTGTCTGGATCTATTTTAACGCTTGTAAGCTTCTCGGTAGTATTCAATGCAAACTTCCAGGTTGCATTTCTTTCCCAAACTTCTACAGGCAATTTTTTGCGTACTTTTTTACCACTGGCAGTTGTTGCTTCAATAACTACAGGCATGGCCATTTTCTGAAGATTGGCTATCGTTATTACTGAACCTTTTGTAGGATCTAGTTCTGTATAACTAACATCGGTAATTGCTTGATCCAAGGACCAGTTGTTCAAAAACCAACCTCTCCAAAACCAATTAAGACTCTCTCCGGTTTCATTTTCGATTGTTCTGAAGAAATCATCTGGAGTAGGGTGTTTGTATGCCCAATAGTCTATATATTTTCTAAAAGCAGCATCGAAACGCTCAGGACCCAATACCTCATCTCTTAATAAGCGAAGCGCAAATCCTGGTTTATAATATGCTAATAGACCAATGTTTCTTTCTTTCATGCCTTGTGGCGTAGTCAAGATTGGTTCAAGAGCAGGGTGCATTAAGGCTTTTGCCATGGCATTGCGATCACCCATTCTTCTGAAGTACTCACCATTATTGAAAGCCTCAGTAGAAAGATCATTGATAAAGGTATTGAAACCTTCATCCATCCATGCATACAAACGTTCATTGGAACCAACAATCATTGGAAACCAAATATGTCCGAATTCATGGTCCGTTACACCCCCATAAACTACCAGCCTTAGCTCTGCTACCACAAAAAACAATTGCAGGATATTCCATACCGCCAACGTTTGATGCAACGTTGATCGCTACAGGATAAGGATAGTCCATCCATTTCTTCGAATAATACTCAATGGATGCTTTGGTATATTCCGTTGATCTTTCCCAAGCATTTCCACCATTGCTTTCTTTTGGATAAGCTGAAAGTGCCAAAGCTTTTTTGCCGCTCACTAAATTGATCTGAGCACCATCGATAATAAATGCCTTGGAGGAAGCCCAAGCTACGTCTCTTGCATTTTCTAGCCTATATTTCCAAGTTAATGTGCTTTTATTTGGCCTTGAATTCTTGTTTGTAACTTCATCTTGTGAACGGATGATAACGGTCTTGTCGCTGGATTTAGCTTTATTATATCGGTCTAGTTGTTCTTTAGTCCAAACCTCCTCAGGATTCAACAATTCACCGCCCAAAACTACGATATGATTAGCCGGTGCTGTTACTTCAACATTGAAGTCGCCATACTCCATGTAAAATTCACCTGGTCCTGTATAAGGAAGTGCATTCCAACCCATTATATCATCGTAAACTGATACTTTAGGATACCATTGAGCGATAGCATAAATATCACCATTTTCTGTCGGTAAGATACCAGTACGGTCAGCACCATATTGAGGCACGATATACGAGAAATCCATGCTTAACTCAACTTTTCCTCCTTTTGCTGCCAATGGAGTAGGAAGGTCGATTCGCATTCTTGTATCATTGATACTATACTTCACATCTTTGCCAGCACCTGTGACATTGGAGATAGTATATCCACCATCAAAATCAGAACCTGCATCACCATATCGACTATTGGTCAATGGCACGACAGCTTGACCAATGGATTCTTGGCTGAACATGTTTTGCTCCAATTGAAGCCAAATAAAGCCCAATTCATCAGGACTATTATTCGTATAGTGGATTTTTACAGTACCTTTTACTTCGTGAGTCTTATCGTCCAGACTTACTTTGATATCATAGCTTGCTGCGTTTTGCCAATATTGATTACCTGGTTTTCCAGATGCCGAACGATAGACATTACCATTGTTCTTGTAAAATATTGGACTAAAAGCCTCCTTATAATCATAGACACTTTCGGATTTTTGGGTTTGGGCGAAGGTGCCTTCAGAAATACCTATCTGTGCCAATAATAGACCTAAGGTAATCTTGAAAATAGATTTATTCATACTTTGTTTATAATTTAGATTTGTATTCTTCTTCATCAAACCCTAATAAAATCCCTTTTGGACTTTCGATCAGTGGTCTTTTAATCATACTATTGTTGTTCAACAATACTCTGTTTGCAGATTCGGCATCTTGCACGCTGGCTTGTTCTTCAGGACTCAATTTTCTCCACGTTGTGCCTTTTTTATTTACAAGTTGATCCCATGAAACTTTCTTCTCCCATTCTTCCAATTTTTGTAAAGTGGCAGGTTCTTTTTTGTAATCATGGAATACATATTCCAACTTATGGTCATTTAACCAATCTAGTGCCTTTTTAACTGTGTTACAATTCTTGATCCCGTAAACCTGAAGCATATTAGTATAGTATTTTATAATTATTTGCTCTGCTAAAGATATTAATAAAATATTTAAATGCTGAGTTTGGATAGGGGAAAGGCTTAAAACTTCTTAGTGTATTTTTTACACTATATTTTTTGAACTGAATAAAAAAGTTTATCTTAGTTCCTAATAACAAAATTTAGAAAATACACTATGAGCCTAAAAGATTTCAAAGGAGTTTTAACTGGAGATCAAGTACAGGAGCTATTCGAAATAGCTAAAGAGCAATAAATTTGCATTACCTGCGGTAAATATTATCGGAACTGATTCTATCAATGCAGTTATGGAGACTGCGAAGAAAGTAAATTCACCAGTGATCATTCAATTATCAAATGGTGGTGCGCAATTCTATGCTGGTAAATCATTGAACAATGATAATTTACAAGCATGTATTTTAGGGGCGGTTTCAGCTGCTCAGCACGTACATTTATTGGCAGAGCATTACGGCGTTGCAGTTAATTTTGCACACGGACCATGCTGCTAAGAAATTATTGCCTTGGATTGATGGTTTATTAGATGCAGGTGAGAAATTCTTTGCTCAACATGGCAAACCATTGTTCTCTTCTCATATGTTGGATCTTTCTGAAGAACCATTAGAAGAAAACATCGAAATCTCAAGAAAATATTTAGAGCGCATGAAACCGCTAGGTATGACTATTGAAATTGAATTAGGTGTAACTGGAGGTGAGGAAGATGGTGTTGACAATTCAGATGTAGATAGTTCTAAATTATATACTCAACCTGAAGAAGTAGCTTACGCTTTTGAAGAACTTTCCAAAGTATCAGATAAATTCACTGTTGCAGCAGCATTCGGAAATGTGCATGGTGTGTACAAACCAGGAAATGTAAAGTTACAACCTGTTATTTTGCACAATTCTCAAGAATACATTCGTGAGAAATTCAACCTTACTGCTGAAAAACCAGTGAACTTTGTTTTCCACGGTGGATCGGGATCTTCACCTGAGGAAATTAAAGAAGCTATTTCTTATGGTGCTATCAAAATGAATATCGATACAGATATGCAATGGGCATTCTGGGATGGCGTAAGAAAATACGAAGCTAAAAACCGTGATTTCTTACAAGCTCAGATCGGTAACCCTGAAGGTGCTGATTCGCCTAACAAAAAATATTATGACCCACGCGTATGGTTGCGCAAAGGTGAAGAAGCATTTGTTGAACGTCTAGAACAAGCGTTCGCTGAATTAAACGCTGTAGATTCTAACAGCAAACTATAAGCTAAAGCTTCTTAAAATACTTGAGAGAGCTGTCAAATTTGACAGCTCTCTTTTTTTATCCACTATTTAGAAATTTGATATAATTATTTAAAAACCAAATAATTAAAGTTTAGCCTTAATAAGTTTTTTGTTTTTAATTTTATATATTTAAATATAAAAACCAAAACTATTATTAAAGTTAAAATTATGATTTTTACATGTTTAAAATTCCCAACGAATAATTTATTCCTGTTTAATAATTTCCCTCAATTTTATTTGGCTACTATATTGATTCTTTTATTAGGGTTAACCTCTTGCCGGGAGGATGAAATTTTAGAATATAAAAAAGACGACAACGAAAAATACTACCACAAATATAAAGATGAGGAATTAGGGTATTTCAGAGGAAATATTTCTCCATTGATTGGAGGAGATATGAGAAATTTGATTGGTGTGGTGAAACTTTATGCTGACAATGAGCGTGCGGAGGATGGATCAAAATCTTATAAAATATAATTCGGCATTCAAAATTATGGTCTTTTCCTACAAACCAACAAGGTCGAAGATTTTATGATGGCAATCAATTTGGCTGAAACCCCTAAGCCTTCCAGAATAAATATTACTTTAAATAAGACCGATGATATAAATAGGACAGATATAAACTCCATATATACCGCTGTGCGATATAAAAATCCTGATGGCAATCACTTTACCACAACTTATATACCTAAAAACAAACCCTTAAGTATCTTTATTAATAAGGTCTTTGAAGACCCATATTATCCGGTTCCTGTAATAGAAGGATCAGTTATGGGTGAGCTATCCAATCCTGAAAATAAGGAGGACGTTCTCCATTTGAAATTTGACTTTAGGTCGCGTTATTATGAAGAGTCTGAAAGAAATTAAGTTCCAATTTCCCATGATTCTTAACACTATCCTTTCAGTTTTTACGTATATATATTAAGGACTTCTTGTAAAGAGGTCATAATTTAAAAATGTGAAATCAGTCAAAAGTAAAATTGTCCGTTATCACATGTTTTGTGATAATTTATCCTTAATATTACAATAACAAGCAAGGGGATATGTATAAAGAACGATTCATTAATTATTTAAAATTTGAGAAGAGATATTCTGAACATACCATTATTGCTTATGAAAGGGAGATTCAAGGATTATTTGATTTTATTTCCGCTGAATCTGTTCCATTTGAAGAAATCGACTATCGTTTTTTGAGGTATTATTTTTCGAATCTGAAGGAACAGGGAAAAGAAGCCTCTTCCGTAAACCGGGCAATTTCCTCTTTGAAGTCTTTTTATAAATTTTTGATGCGTGAGGGATTGGTAAAACAAAATCCTATAGCATTAATTAAATCACTGAAGACGGCCAAGAAACTACCTGTTGTAGTTGAAAAGGAAAAGATGGTTAGGTTGCTCGATCACATGAATTCTGAACCGCAGGATTTTGAACAGACCCGTGATTTTATAGTCTTGGAAATGCTGTTTGGAACGGGGATTCGCTTGGCTGAATTGTTAAAAATAAAGGAACAGGATATTGATTTTTATAATAAAAAAATACTTATATTCGGAAAAAGGAGCAAAGAGCGTTTTGTTCCGATACACCAAACACTTGCTGAAGAACTGAAGAGATATTTAAATCTCAAAAAAGAGATGAATTTCAAAAACATTTCAGCAGAATTAATCGTTAGCAAAGAAGGGAAGGAGGCATATCCTAAACTTATTTATCGGATAGTCAATAAATATTTGAGTACCATCACTTCCCAGAAAAAAAGAAGTCCGCATGTATTGCGACATACCTTTGCAACCGCGTTGTTGGATAATGGCGCAGATTTAAATGCTATTAAAGAATTATTAGGTCATGCTGGGTTATCGGCAACACAAGTATACACCCATAATTCAGCAGAACGTTTGAAATCAATTTATAAACAAGCTCATCCAAAGGCTTAAAAAAGGAGGAAAAATGAACATTACAGTGCAATCTATTAAATTTAATGCTGACAGTAAGCTAATCGAGTTCATTAAGAAGAGAACGGAAAAATTAAATCAATTCTTGGATAATATTATCGAAGGAGTATGTTATTTAAGGTTGGAAAATGTGGAAGATGAAGCGAATAAGATAGTAGAACTTAAATTTAATGTTCCAGGCAATCAATTGTTTGCCAAAGCACAGGCTAAGAGTTTTGAAGAGGCAACTGACCTTGCCATCGAATCTATTAGACGTCAAATCAATAAACATAAAACCAAGACCAGAGGTAATCTAAGTAATCACAAAGAATTGTTAAATCAAGAAGAAGAATTTTAAAAAAAATAAAATATAATAACAGACTAGGCTCCCAGTAGGGAGCCTTTTTGTTGATGATAATTGTATAAATCTTGTTATAACTTCATTTAAAAATTATATTAACTATTTTTATTTGGAATAATTCTTAACAATATTTAGATTTGTTCCAAATTAAAAAAGCAGATGATTTGTCCTTTAGCAAATTTTGAAGAGATTTTCCAAACTGAGAAGGGTGCAGTATATCAATGTAGCCGTAAAAACTGTTATTGGTTAGACTTTAAAGGATCTACTACAGCCTTTAAGGTCAGAGATTTCTTTGCTTTTAAAAAGAGAATTGACCGCATCAACATTGAAAAAATGTTAACCGATCCATCAAGATCAGCAGATTTTGAGATCATTATGCCTTTTAGAACTGACAGTATTTTTTGTTTTATCGGTAGACGAAGTCTTAACATTAAAAGAGATTCTTGCTGGTGCGAAATTCATGATTGAACTGAATAGTGAGATCAAAGCCTGCTTAAAATCCAAAGCTGTACTAGCATTTTAATAATTCTTTATAATTATACTGATTCTAAATAGTTTAAGGATTCATTAGGCTAATTTAGACTGAATTTGTATTGCAGATTTTTCAGACGTTTTCCTACACTTAAGCTTATCTTTGTATATAAGAAATCCGAAATAGGTTTCTAATTGTATTACACATAAAGGAAAATATATTAATGAAAGATTTATTGAAATTAAAAACATCTATCTCTGAAGAGATTGAAAACATATTGAACGAACAAGTAAAGGTTGAAGCTCACTCATCAGCATTATATTTAGCAATGTCTGCATGGTGTGATGATCAAGGTCTTGACAACTCAGCAGCATTCTTCGCAAAACAATCTGACGAAGAGCGTACTCACATGTTGAAAATCTTCAAATACATCAGTGACCGTGGTGGTCGTTCGATTTCTCCAGAAATTACAAACGTTCCTGTAGATTTTGAATCTTTTAGAGGCGTATTTGAACAAACATTGGAGCAAGAAATGTTCGTTACTGAGCAATTCAACAAAATTGCTGACAAATGTATGAAAGCTAAAGATTTCGTTACTTTCAACTTTATCCAATGGTTCTTAGAAGAGCAAGTTGAAGAAGAATACGTAGCTAGACGTATCCTTGAATTATTCGACGTGATTGGTGAAGAAGGTACTGGTCGTTGGGAAATTGACCGTCATTTAGTGAAGGTAACATTCGATGGCGAATAATATTTCACAATAATTTAAAAAAACGGGCTAAAATATCATTTTAGCCCGTTTTTTTTATACAATTATTTTTAGTTTATACGTTTTAATAGTAAATTTCATTTTATAGTTTTTTTTGTGAATTTTAGATTACCAATTTAGTCTACTGCTTTTGTGAGAAATTACTTAATAAGTATAGCTGTTTTACTTTTGACCTTACTGAATCTTCAGGATGCAAATGCTCAGGTGGATTTGAAAAGCGTCGAAGGTGTGGTCACAGATACTAGCGGTATGGGACTGAAAGGTGCGTCGGTAAGACTGGTCAGTCAGCTCGACACCATGACAACTACAACGAATGAAAATGGTTTCTATACTTTCTCAAACGTAAAAGGAAAGAATATCAATCTTTCTTTCAGTATGCTTGGTTACCAAATCATAAACAAAAGTATATCAACCTCTTTTTTAATCAATAATATATTTGTTCCCAAAATAACCCTCTACCCACAAAACCACCCTCATTCCTGAGGTTAGGATTACAAAGATTATCCCTGTTGTTGATCGTGGAGATACTATTCAATTTAATATGGGCGCATTTACCTTTCCAACGCATTCTCTCCTAGAAGAGGCTATCAAGCAACTTCCAGGATTTCAAGTCCTGCGAGATGGTACAACCTATTATAATGGTCAGTTGATCAGGGGAGTAAGGGTTGACGGTAAAAAATTCTTCGGTGGAGACCTACTTACAGCTACAAGAAACCTTCCTTCTGAATTTGTTAAACAGATCGAGGTTATCAATGATTATGGTGAACTGAATATGGCAAAGGGTATTAAAACCTCAGATCCAGAAAAAATCATCAATATCGTACTCCAGCCCGATAAAAAACGAATAACCTTCGGACAAGGTACAATTGGAATCGGTACAAGTGACCGATTTATAGGAAGCTTGGGAATCAATAAATTCAATGATGGGCAAGAAATGTCCATAGTAGGATCTATTAATAACACAAATACGAGTTTGTTTCTGTTTGGATCGCCGGATGGAGCAGGGAGTAGAAACACTGATCTTTCAGAAATTGGCGATTTCTCAGACCCAAATGATGGGTTGAATAAACTTGGCTCCATCGGTATTTCTTTCACAGACAATATTGGAAATAATATGACACTCAATGGTGGATATACTTATCAAAGTAAATATAACCTTACCAAAGGTAACTCTCTATTGACATCATCTTATACAGGCTACAAAATTCATAGGAGAGAAGAGTATGAAAACAAATCCTATGATAATCTGCATACATTGAATTTAGAGCTGAATGCTAAATTTAAGAACAATGATGTATTAAAAATCAATCCAAAGTTATCTTATAACCGTGAGCATTTTTATAATCAACGGATAACAGACATTACAAACAGAAGGATATTTGATGAAGGTTTAAGGCAAGATACTTCCGTCAACTCCAAGCCTTCTGCTGATATTTCTATGCTATATTCAAAGCATTTCAACAAGCCTGGCAGAAAATTGGTGGCTGATCTAAAACTGAACTATCAATCCATTTCAAAAAAAGGATGAGGTTTCAGAGTATTACCAAAGTTTCGATTCAACAGGTACAGAACCAATTATCACAAGCTTCAGTCAAAAGCAATTTGTTGATGCTAGAAATGATGTGGCTGGTATCAAAGCTGCCGTATCCTATGTCGAACCATTTTATGAACACAGTTTGTTGGAGATCATGCACGATATGGATATCAATAATATCGAAGCGGTACGTACTGTAAGAGATCCAAATTTTTTTGGTGGTGGATTTATTGATTCTTTAGCTGTGAACTATGCCTATCAATTTAAGAGTTTTTAAAACAGGTCTTAACTACCAATATGAACCAAATAAAAAGTTTAGGGTCAATATGGGTTTTACTGTCCAGCCAGTAACGCTCTCTGGGCGAGTAAAAGGCGATACAGCAGTATATGATTACAATAATGTTAATCTTGTCCCTTCCACAACGGTAAGGTATAAATTCAGTAATGATCTAGAAATTAAGCTTGCTTATTTAGGCCGGAATATTCAACCTACGTTTTTACATATTTCACCGGTTAGGGATAACTCTAATTCGAGGAATATTATTGTAGGTAATCCTTCCTTAAAAGCAGAGTTCTCAAATCAATTCTCCACTACACTTAGGAAGTTTTTGCCAACTCGTGGTCAATATTTTCAGACCGATTTTGCCTATACATTCATTGCAAATAAAATTGTAAGCTCCAAAAAAGCCCTTTTTAACGAAACTATCCAAGAGACAACCTTTGAAAACACCGATGGATATTATGATATTAAATGGTACTATGAGTTCAATTCTCCAGTATTTACGGATCAATTGAATCTAGGTCTCTCAGGTAATGTAGATTACTATAATAATCTTTCCTATGTAAACGGTTTTAAAAGCACGACAAAACAAGTATTGTTCAATCAGAATCTGCAGGTAAGGTATTTACCTTCAGAATATTTTGAATCCGTTTTCAACACCAACTATTTTTTAAATAGAGCAACATATGAGCTTCCTTATATTAATAAAATTGCGGCACATTCTTTTTTATTAAGTTTAGCGGGGAGAGGGTATCTGTCAGACAATTTTGTAATAGGGGCAGAGATGTCTCAGAAGTTTTATGATGGATACGTTAGTGAATTAAGTGATGTAAATCCCACCATTATTAATACCTATATTGAATATTCTTTCCTTAAAAATAAATCAGCATTAATTCGTTTGCAATGCAATGATATCATGGATCAAAACAAAGATGTTGGTGTATTGACGTCATATGTTGGCAATGATGTCTTTGAATCCAGAAACAACAGACTTGGCAGATATTTTATGCTTACCTTTAATTTGAGATTACAAAATTATCCAAAATAAGAATTAAGATGAAAGTAGCTGTTATGAAAGGATTTGGAGGTCCTGAAGTTTTTGAAATAGAGACAAGACCAGATTTGATACCCTCAAATGATCAAGTATTGATTGAGGTTAAAGCAGCAGGTATCAATAGACCGGATGTTTTTCAGAGAAAAGGTAACTACCCTGCACCGAGTGGAACAGCTCCCGATATTCCAGGACTTGAGGTTGCTGGTGTTATAATCAGTATTGGTCCCGATGTCAAGAATTATAAAATTGGTGATGAAGTCATGGCCTTATTACCTGGAGAAGGATATGCAACCCAAGCATTGGTTTCTGAAAAGATTTGCTTGCACAAGCCTAAAAACATTTCATTTGAAGAAGCAGCGGCTCTTCCAGAAACTATCTATACCGTATGGGACAATATATTCGAACGTGGCCAATTAAAAGCTGGAGAGCATGTGCTAATCCATGGCGGAACGGGAGGTATTGGAACCGTCTCAATTCAATTGGCAAAATTATTTGGGGCGGTGGTATATACAACGGTTGGATCACAGGGAGAAAGTGAAAGTAGCAGAGGAGTTAGGTGCTGATATAGCCATAAATTATAAAACCCAAGACTTTGTTGAAGTATTAAAAGATAATGGGGTTGATGTTATTTTAGATAGTATAGGTGGTGATTATTTTGGCAAAAACATAGAGGTTCTTAAGGAAGATGGTCGATTGGTTTACATCAACGCTATGAAGGGGCCAAAAGTTGAGCTTAACATTATGAAAATAATGCAGAAAAGGATCGTTTTGACAGGTTCAACTTTGAGAGGAAGAGGAAAAGATTTCAAATCAAAGCTCACTAAAGAAATTGAAACAAATATTTTACCTCTCATAGAAAATGGAAAGTTTAGACCCATTATGTCGAAAATCTTCCCATTTGAAAGCGTTTCTGATGCACATATCTATTTTGAAAGTCCAGATCAATTTGGTAAAATAGTGCTTAAAATGGATAGCTAAATACTTTTAGCTGTTTGTAAACCTTTTTATTTTATTATATTTAACAAAATTGATAAAACCTATTTTCTATACAATGAAACTAAAATTTCTTACAACAGCTTTATTGATAGGTACGAGTGTCTTGACAAGTTTTGGCCAAAAGATCGGAAAAGTTGAAAAGCCGATTGATTTGGTCAGTACTTTGGTTGGAACTCAATCTACTTATTTCTTGTCAAGCGGAAATACCTATCCTGCTATTGCTTTGCCTTGGGGTATGAACTTCTGGAGTCCTCAGACGGGCAAGATGGGGGATGGATGGATGTATACATATACTGCAGAAAAACTTCGCGGCATCAAACAGACCCACCAACCTTCACCTTGGATGAACGACTATGGTCAATTTTCCATTATGGCCATGGTGAACAACAAAACTTTTGATCAAGATAAAAGAGCTAGTTATTTCTCGCATAAAGCAGAAGTAGCAAAACCGCATTATTATTCGGTTTACTTGGCAGATTACGATACCAAAGTAGAGTTAACTCCAACAGAAAGAGCTTCCTATTTCAGGTTTACTTTTCCAAAAACTGACTCAGCATATGTCTTAATTGATGCTTTCGACAAAGGATCTTATGTAGAAGTAATCCCTAAGGACCAAAAGATCATCGGATACAGTACCAAAAATAGTGGTGGGGTTCCAGATAATTTCAAAAACTATTTTGTGATGACTTTTGATAAACCTTTTGCAAATGTTTCAACATTTGCAGATTCAGTTCTTACGGATGGGCGTTATATGGTCAAAGCTGACCATGTTGGAGCGATCGTTGGTTTTCCAGAATGCGAATGCCGGAGATCAGCTATTGATGAAAGCTGCTTCCTCATTCATTAGTGCTGAACAAGCAGAAATCAATTTAAAAGAACTTGATGGGGTAACTTTTGATCAGCAGGTTCAAAAAGGTGAGGATATTTGGAACAAAGAATTGGGCAAGATAGAAATCGAAGGCGGAAGCATAGATCAAATGCGTACATTTTATTCTTCCTTTTATCGGTCTTTGTTATTTCCTAGGATGTTCTACGAAATCAATGCAGCGGGAGAAGTTGTTCATTATTCACCATATAATGGCAAGGTTCTTCCGGGATACATGTTTACTGATACGGGATTCTGGGATACTTTCAGAGCGTTGTTTCCTTTCTTGAACTTGATGTATCCTGAGATGAGTGAAAAAATGCAGGAAGGTTTAGCCAATGCGTATCGTGAAGGAGGATGGTTACCAGAGTGGGCAAGCCCTGGTTATAGAAGCGTCATGGTAGGAAATAACTCCGCATCTGTCGTCGCTGATGCATGGATTAAAGGAATAAAATCAAAAGATATTGAAACCCTTTATGAAGCTGTCTTAAAAGGATCTAAAAATGCCGGACCATTGACTGCTGTAGGTCGTGCTGGAGCTGAATATTACAATGAATTAGGCTATGTTCCTTATGATGTTAAAATCAATGAAAATGCCGCTCGATCTTTAGAATATTCCTATGATGACTTTGCTATTTACCAATTGGCAAAATCATTGGATAAGCCGCAAGCAGACAAAGATCTGTATAAACAAAGATCCTACAATTACCAAAAGTTATTTGATCCGTCTACTGGATTGATGCGCGGTAAAAATAAGGATGGTTCATGGTCTACACCATTTAATCCATTCAAATGGGGCGATGCTTTTACAGAAGGTAATAGCTGGCACTATAGCTGGTCTGTTTTTCAGGATGTTGAGGGATTAGCTAAGTTAATGGGTGGTCATCAAGCAATGGAAATCAAATTAGATTCAGTATTTACTTTGCCACCAGTATTTGACGATAGTTACTATGGGTTTCCAATCCATGAAATCAGGGAGATGCAGATTGCCAATATGGGGCAATATGCTCATGGTAACCAACCTATACAGCATATGATTTATTTATACAATCATGTAGGTACACCTTGGAAAGCTCAATATTGGCTGAGAGAAACCATGAACAGAATGTATTCCCCAAATCCTGATGGTTATTGTGGAGATGAGGATAATGGCCAGACCTCTGCATGGTATGTGTTTTCAGCTATTGGTTTCTATCCAGTGACCCCAGCTGTTGATGAATATGTACTTGGATCGCCGATCTTTGATAAAGTAACATTAAACTTAAGCAATGGTAAAAAAGTAACGATCGAAACCAAAAACAATTCTGATAAAAATCGGTATATCCAATCCATGAAATTGAACGGGAAAAATTATACCAAAAATTACGTTAAACACAGTGATTTGGTAAAAGGAGCAAACCTATTTTTCGATATGGGACCAGAGCCTAATAAGAAGAGAGGAATTGATAAAGCAGACTTACCATTCTCGATCAGCAAGGATGATCAATAAAAAGAATTCATAATCAACCTATAAATTGGCTCCAAGTAACTTTGGGGCCTTTTTTTATGATGTTTACAGGATAAATTGATAGAATCTGAGGGATGATAAATATCTAAAAAAAAAAGGCTTGGAATTATTCCAAGCCTATAAAAAAAATCTTTTGTATCTAACCCAATTGGGCGCGCACATGTACCTTTTACGAGATATTTTCTGGTAAAATAATTGTTGTTGGCTAGTGAAGATTAAAAATCGTCGTCATCATCATCCATGTCATCGTATCCGCCGATCGAATCGATATCATCTAACCCGAAATCATCATCGTCATCAAAGACATCATCATCGTCATCAGGACCGTTGAAGTTGAGAACTCTTTCATCAACCATTTCATCTGTTTCAATTGCTTGCATTGTAGCCATGTTGTTTATTATGATATTTTTCTATTGTTATGTAAAATTATATAAGAATATTCAATTCGTAAATTTTTTTTTAAAATAATTGGAACATGTCTCGAATATTCATTTTACATATTTTAATCAACTATTTCACCGATACTGTTCTCTTCAGCAACAATGTCTTTAAGCTGAGGAAGATCCCTTGTACTAGTTAAACCAAAATGATTCATAAATTCACCACTTGTTGCATAAAGCAATGGTTTTCCTATGCTGTCTGATTTTCCAGCAATCTGTATCAAGCCCTTGTCTAACAGCCTCTGGATCGAATAATCACAGTTTACACCTCTGATTTGTTCTACTTCCAATTTCGTGATCGGTTGCCTATATGCAATGATTGCTAGGGTTTCCAATGCTGATTGGCTCAGTTTTTTTCTTTCCTTATGAACCTGCAATTGATTGATAGATTCATGGTACTCAGGCTTTGTCAAGAACTGCAATTGGTCATTGATGGACACTAATGCTAAGGCATAGTCTTCTGACTCATATTTAGCCTTCAATTTGCCAATAAACTCAGCCAATTCTACCTTACTGATTTCAATGGCCAACGAATCCTGCAAAACCTCCCGAAGATCCTTTTGACTGATACCTTCTGTAGATGCAAAAATGATAGCTTCTATATTTAATATAATATCCTTCAAAATCCTATACTATTAATAATTTATCACCTGCTCTTCCATTTGTTCTGGCAATTCCCTGAATTGGTAGGTTTGAGTTCTTAACTGAGGTTCAAATCCTGCTTCTGTAATCGCATCTTGGATTGATTTTGAAGTAAATCTATGCGGTGCACCAGCTGCCGATACTACATTTTCTTCAATCATGATGGATCCAAAATCATTTGCTCCGGAATGCAAACAGATTTGCGCTGTTTGCTTTCCAACGGTTAACCAAGACGCTTGAATATTTTTGACATTAGGAAGCATAATCCTGCTCAATGCGATCATGCGAATATATTCATCCGCCGTTACATCATTGGTAATTCCTCTGAGTCTCTTCAATAGGGTTCCATCATCTTGGAATGGCCAAGGAATAAATGCGATAAAGCCATGCGCATCGGCAGGTTTCTCGCTTTGTACCTCACGGATCCAAACCAAATGCTCAAAACGTTCTTCAATGGTTTCTATATGGCCAAACATCATGGTTGCTGATGTTGGTAGGTTTATTTTATGGGCAGCACGCATGACATCCAACCATTCCTGACCACCACATTTACCTTTAGAAATAAGCCTGCGGACTCTATCATTAAGGATTTCAGCACCAGCACCTGGCAATGAGTCAAGCCCCGCTTCTTTCATGGCAGTTAAAACCTCAATATGGCTCATGCCTTCCAATTTTGCAACGTGAGCAATTTCGGGAGGACCAAGTGAATGAAGCTTTAGGGTAGGATAGAGCTCCTTCAATTGCTTGAAAAGAGTCGTATAGAAATTCAGACCCAAATCTGGATGATGGCCCCCTTGTAGCAACAATTGATCACCACCATATCGGAATGTTTCTTCTATCTTTTGTTTATAGGTTTCAATATCCGTAATGTAACTTTCTTCATGACCCGGACGCCTGAAAAAATTACAGAATTTACAATTTGCAATACACACATTCGTTGTATTGACATTCCTGTCTATCTGCCAAGTAACCTTGCCATGAGGAACTTGAATTTTACGCAATTCATTAGCTACATAAGCTAAGTCTGCAGTAGCGGCTTCTTTATATAAGAAAATGCCTTCTTCCTTGCTTAGAAAGTCAAAATTTAAGGCACGTTCTAACAGTTTGTTTACATTCATGTAATAACAAAGATACGTAGCTTTTTATGAAAACGAAAGACGTACAAAAGAATTGAAAATCCGCAATAATGCCGTAACTCTTTAAATAAATGTTCATGGGTGTCTTTTTATCTCATGATAAATTTTTTAATTGCTCTTGCGGTATATATTTTCATATTTTAAAAACTTAAGAATCAATCAGTTGTTTTTATTGTAACGTCACATTTATTTTACGTTCTGTTAACTCAAACTTAATTTAAATGAACTAGAAAAATCATATATTTAGATACACTACAAAGGAGGTTATCGATGAGCCAAGACATTATCCATATTGAGCGTACATATCCAATTTCTACTGCCGAATTATGGCAAGCAATGACTGATAAACAAAAATTAAAAGATTGGTTTTTCGATATTCCTAATTTCAGTACAGAGGTAGGTGCTGAATTTGAATTTGCTAAAATTCAAAATTCTCACAGTCAATTCCATCATTGCCGTGTATTGGAGGTTAAACCTGAAGAACTTTTTCGCTTTACATGGAAAAATCCTAAACAGTCCAATGGGAATTCCATCATTACATGGCGATTTATTCCTAGGCGCGGGGCAACGACCTTACATCTGACGCATGAAGGATTAGAACATTTTAGAAATGCTGGTGAACAATATACACAAGAGCGTTTCGAATCAGGTTGGGAAAGAATTCTGGGCGATTCACTGCCCAAGTTTATTGAAAAATTGTAAAATTTTTTTTATTGATAATCAATAAATTACGTTGAACAGTTAATTAATGCAAAATTTAATGTTGATAAAATTTATTTTTTAATTAATTTTATTAATAAACCTATGTAAATCATTAATTCGGTTCTACAATTTATATGAAGAAAATTTTTTCCAGTCTGTATGTTCAGGTCATCCTAGGCATTATTATCGGTATTCTATGTGGTGTTTTTTACCCTGATTTCGCAGTTAAGCTGAAACCGTTGGGTGATGGCTTTATTAAATTGATCAAAATGATCATTGCGCCATTGATATTCAGTTCCATCGTTATTGGTATTGCAGGAATGCAGGATATCAAGAAAGTCGGAAAAATAGGGCTCAGCTCCTTGATCTATTTTGAAATCATGACTACGGTTGCTCTGATCATAGGACTTTTGTTTGTCAATATTATTCAACCCGGCACTGGAATGAATGTTGACCCTGCAACATTAGATCCAACAGCAGTTTCCCATTATATCCAAGAAGCTGAAGATCATAAATCTGTAATGGATTTTATCCTGAGCATTATCCCGAACAATGTTATTGCAGCAGTAGCCTCAGATAATTTATTACAGGTACTTCTATTTGCCGTATTGTTCGGCATAGGGCTTACTAAAATTGGTCATAAAAATGCGGAGCCAGTTATTAATGTACTACAATCATTCCTGAAAGGTTTATTTGCTGTCATTAAAATGATCATGTATTTGGCGCCAATTGGAGCAATGGGGGCTATGGGATTTACTATTGGAAAATACGGTATTGAGGCACTTTCTTCATTAGGGTTATTGATGCTTAGTTTCTATGGCACATGTATCGTGTTTATTGTCGGCATTATTGGTGCAGTCCTATACTTCTATGTGAATGTAAACATCTTCAAGTTGCTGAAATATATCAAAGAAGAATTGCTGATCGTGTTAGGTACTTCTTCCTCTGAATCTGCATTACCCGGATTGATGCAAAAATTAGAAGATGCTGGATGTTCAAAACCTATCGTAGGATTGGTTATCCCAACTGGTTATTCCTTCAACTTGGATGGTACTTGTATATACTTGACCATGGCTGCCGTTTTTATTTCTCAAGCCTTGAATATGCATCTTTCGTTAGAACAGGAAATAACCTTGTTGTTAGTCCTATTGTTAACTTCTAAGGGTGCTGCGGGTGTCACAGGGAGCGGATTTGTAACTTTGGCAGCAACACTGCCTGTCGTAGGACATATACCTGTAGAGGCTGTAGGATTGATCCTTGGAATTGATAGATTTATGAGTGAGGCAAGAGCATTGACCAATATCATCGGAAATGCAACTGCTACCATCGTGGTCGCTAAATATGAAAAAGGCCTTGATGAAGACTTGTTGCACGAGAAGCTAGGTAATACAAAAGCTATAGAAGCATAAATGTAAATTGAATTTATTCTCTTAAAGGCTTTCTTAATTTTCTTGTAGTCTTCCAAACATTCATGTATAATTTCTGGTTTAATGATTGGCTATTTAAAACAGAAATTAAATTTATGGATCTTAAATCAAACGAACCATTTTGGTTAGTTAAAAATGGTATACTTAATTCGTATCCGTCACTCCGAGAGGATAAGGAATGTGATGTACTGATCGTTGGAGCTGGAATCACAGGAAGCTTAATTGCACATCAATGTATCAAGGATGGTTACAAGACTATTTTAATAGATAAAAGGGAGATCGTGAATGGAAGTTCGTCAGCAACTACGTCCATGCTCCAATATGAAATTGACACCCCGCTTTATGAGCTGGAAGAAATGATTGGTAAAGAACCTGCTATCATGAGTTATAAGGCTTGTTCGGATTCTATAGACAAGCTAGGGAAAATTGCTAAAGAAATAAAATCAAAAGCCGGGTTCAAGAAAAAGACTTCACTTTATTATGCATCTCGAAAAAAAGATGTGACCTGGCTCGAAAAAGAATTTAATGCACGCAAAGAAGCCGGCTTTAAAGTAAAATGGCTAAAAGAAGCTGAAATTGAAAAAACATTCAAAATCCAAGATTCTCATGGCGGCATTCTTTCGGATCAAGGTGGGAGTGTTGATGCCTTCAGATTGGCTCATGAACTGATCCACTATAATTGCGAAAAAGGTCTGGAAGTTTTTGATAAAACTGAATTAGTGAAAGTTGAAGAGAAAAAAGGATTTAATCTAGTCCATTTAGATACGAAAGCCAAAATAAAAGCCAAACATATCATCTATTGTGTAGGCTATGAGAGTGCCAATATGATCAAAGAGAAGTTTGTAGATTTATTGAGCACCTATGCTATCGTATCTGAAATCAATAAAGACCTGTATGAATGTTATAATGATTATTTAATCTGGAATACGGCTGAGCCTTATTTATACATGCGTACGACAGATGATTGCAGGTTTTTGATAGGAGGGGAAGATGAAGAGTTTCGCGATCCTGAAAAAAGAGACGAACTGCTTACTGCCAAATCAAAGAAAATTAGAAAAAGATTATGAAAAAGTATTCCATAATGATCAATTTATCACTGATTTCTCATGGGCAGGTACTTTTGGTGAAACCAAGGATGGCCTTCCTTATATAGGTACTCATGCTGATTTTAAAAGATCATACTTTGTTCTTGGATTTGGTGGAAACGGCATAACTTTCTCAGTAACCGGAATGGATATGGTCTCCGATTGGTTGGCCGGAAAATCAAATCCATTAACTCCTTATTTTGCATTTGGCAGATAATGACAAAAAGTAAAAGGGTTGACATTTTTCGATTGTCAACCCTTTTGTTTAAAAAGTTATCTTAACTTTTTCTTCTTAGTTTTTTCATACTAAGGATTTTAAAATAACCTCTTTAGTATAATTAAAAACGATAGGTCTTCTGAATTATTGTATAAAGCTTAACTTTTTTTTAATAATTAGTAAACGATGAATCCACCGTGAACTAAATAAGCTAAAAAATAAAAGAGGTCAACTTTTTACGGTCGACCTCTTTCTTTAAAAAAGTTATCTTCTTTTTCTTTTCATATAACTCTCGTCATAATCAAAAATAAAATAACTCTTCTTGTATAAATAAAAACGGCTATGTATCTCCAATATTGTGTACGACTTAACTTTTTTTTAATATTTTTTTAATAATTATGATTTTAGGGTGTTCGCCTTGGTCGGTGTCCTCACCGACCACTGAATACCTTTCTAGAATAGTTACACCCTTACAGGGTTGAATGGGTTAGCATGACATTTTTCTAGAATAGTTGCACCCCTACAGGGTGGTATGGCGCCAATTGGTCATTTTCTATAATGGTTCCACATCCGCGGAAGGGTAAAGGATTAAATGCTAAAGGAATGCCTTATGTGGCAGGTGGAGACACCTGCCACGGCGGTGAAATCCCATCGGGATGACACTATTATAGGGAATTTAACAAACATGCCACATCTACGGTGTTGGTTTCTTTGGAGGATTCAATGTTATAGATATTACATGCCTACAGCATTTAAGAAGGATTTCATGCCTCTAGCATTTAACCCCGATGGGGTTTTCTAGCCGTGGCAGGTGTCCCCACCTGCCACTGAAAAAATGCCAATGGCCTTATTTTTTAACTTATTAACATTGGATTTTAGCGGTTTTAAGAACCAACATAATATTGATTTGTTCAAAAATAAAAGAGGTCAACTTTTTACAGTCGACCTCTTTCTCTAAAAAGTTATCTTCTTCTTTTTCATATAACTCTCGTTATAATCAAAAACAAAATAACTCTTCTTGTATAAATAGAAACGACCCCGTATTTGAAATATTGTATAGGTCTTAACATTTTTTTAATCTTTTTTTAATATCTAGCTTTTTTATTGATCTACTCTTGTTCGACTCTCCTTTCACTCTTGTTCCACTCTCAGTCCTCTTTCCTTCGGACCTCGTTCGGACCTTGTTCGGGTGAATTCCGAAGAAGCTCCGAACGAGGTCCGAAGGAAGTCCGAACAAGAGACGAACGAGAGTGGAAGGAGGGAGGGCGGAGAAAGGAAGGAGAGATATGAGATGTGAGATACAAAATGAGACATTAGACATTAGACATAAGACATTAGAATTGTTTTGGGAGGCATATTTCCAAAAAAATTAATAGGACAATGAATTGTAAATTAAACCGTTTTAAATTTGTTGTGTCATATATAAAACTGATGGAAAACAGAATGAAGAAAACATATTTTAAAAGGGCATTATTGCTATTTAATACTTTTAAAAATAGAAAATTAACAAATGAAGACCTTGAGATTGCTGAAGACAAAGCTCAACATCTTGAAGGCAAAACTGGGGAGTTCAATCTTTTGATTTCTATGATCAAAGATACTTTCTCCGGAAAATACAAAATGAATAAATGGAATATGTCTATTATCATTGGTACTATTGTTTATGTAATATCTCCAATTGATGCTATTCCAGATATCATTCCAGTTCTTGGATGGGTAGATGATGTTTCGATTGTGGGTTTTGCTATTTCGAAACTTGCTGATGAAGTTGATCGATATAGAAAATTCAAGAAAACTGGTGTACAACTGTAAGAATTAATTCAATAGTTAAAGTATAAGTTTAAGATTAGGCGTTGATAATGATCGGCGCCTTTTTTTATGTCCTAATTTTATTAAATTTACTGCATATCATAAACCAATTCTATTTAATGAAAGGTTTCTTATCATTTTTCTGTTTATTTCTGATATGCTCAGCCTCTTATGCTCAGGATAATCTGATGATAAAATTGGATGCAATTATAGAAAAACACTATCCCAACCAAAAAGATCCTGGAATCATGTTGCAAGTACATGATAATAATGAAAAAATTCTTTATTCTGGATCCAGCGGAATGGCCAACCTAGAAACTTCTGAGCCTAATACTTCTAAAACCAATTTTAGAATGGCCTCCGTCAGTAAACAATTTACTGCTTTTGCCATTTGGATGCTGGTAGATGAATATAAGATCGATATTTATAATACGAAGCTGATTGAGTTTTTCCCCAATTTAAAAGGTCCTATTGCAATTGTAATATTTATTATTTATTAAATCATACCTCAGGAGTTTTGGATTACGAAGGGCTTATTCCTGTGAACCAAAAGGATCAATTATCTGATCTGGATGTCTTGAAAATAATTGAACCTTTGGATAGTGTTTATTTTCAACCCGGTAGTAAATGGCGTTATAGCAATACGGGCTATTGCCTGTTAGCGTTGATTATAGAAAAGGTTTCCGGTAAAAATTATAGCAACTATGTAAATGAAAAAATTTTCAGTGTATTTGGAATGCGCAATTCTTTGGTTTATAATCCTGAAGACAAGATCAGCAATAGGGCATTTGGATATCATTTGCAAAATGATAAATTTAGATTTGCTGATCAAAGTTTGACAAGTGCTACGAAAGGAGATGGAGGAGTTTATACATCAGCGGGAAGAATATCTTTTATGGAATGCCAAATACTTCCAAGCGTTGGGGTCCAAATTTTCATTTTCCATCTTTTTCAAGAATAATTTAGCACCGATCAATCAGGATATTTCATATTCTTACGGTAAGTTTGTCGGTAAGGATAATTTAGGGAATACAGTATATTTTCATTCTGGTGAGAGTACCGGCTTTAACCAATTTTGTACTATCAATTCCAGATAGAAATATCCATATCAGTTTGTTCAGTAATCGTGATGATCAGAAAATAGTATCCTTTATAGATGACTTATTAAAGGAACTTGACATCCAGATCAAGGGATTGGAAGGTAAATCTGTATTTAATTGGTTGTCTAGAGCTTACATGAATGAGTTTTTAGTCATATTCTTTAATATCGGCGATTTTAATCTGGTTGTTTTGTAGGATTAGTTTTATGTCCCTGTGATAATCAGTTTGAAATTCACAGTCTGAAATCAATACTTTCAGGTTTATCTGCTCTGCATTTTCATCCAGTAGTTCGCAGCTTGATACTTCAATTTTTTTTCCAATCCTGACCTGAGATCAAAAAACCTGAACCTACACCAGCGGTTGCAACATCAAACTTAGATTTCCACTTTTGGTTAAGTTCGAATTCGGTAAGGCTGCTGTCCATACTTAGGCCAGTATTGATAGCATCCATTTTTAAATTCGTAATATTCTGGTGTTGTTAGGCTTGCATTTTATTGTTGCTGCCATTTTCGTTGTTGAAGAATTGTTCAACATTCTCTTTTATCCATTTGCATCCAGCAGCTTCACCAATAGGATTCTTGTCGAAATCTTGGTTTGCAATGGAGTCAACTTGTGCTGTAGAATTTTGAGCGGATTTGTTTTGGCAAGATATGGTGCCAAACAATAGGGCAATCAGGATATATCTTTTCATACCGTTAATAATTAGTAGGATAAATGTAGATATAATTCTTGAAAAAATATATTGATATTTTATTTTAAAGAAATAGCCATGCTGCTGATTTTCTTTATTTTATCTGAACCAGCAGAAGTGAACTCATAAAAATCATGGAAGGCTATATTTTCAGTTTTGAAAGACAATATTCCACTTGCTGCTGCGTGTTTTCCGTGGTTTATGATTTGTTTAATTTCTAGAGCTGTGGCTTTTGAGTCCTTAATATTTTCTAAAAACTTAATCACTCCATCGAATCCGCTGATTGTTTTATCACCAATCATTTCCCATTCTATTTCTGGGTGGAAGAATTCTTTGAGGCTTTGAATATCTGCATTAGCAAATGCGATATTCAGATCCCTAATTATTCTTCGTTTTGGAGCATTGTCGCAATCCTTTGGAGTGATTAGTTTCATTTCGTTTTATTTTTCTAAAATTTCTTTTAAATGGTTGAGTCCGGCATCAAAATCTTTGTTCATGTCAAAGAAAAGACCCATAAGGTTAAATGGATAAGGTATTTTACCATCTACTTTCCATTCTACTTTTGATATATTAGGGTTTATTTCAGTCACTTTCATAAATGATTTATTTGCAACCTCTGAACCATCGAAGAACAGATCCATATCAATTCTTCCATTTGCTGAATCAACAGCAGTAATAACCTGTTTTCCATCACCTACTTTTTTACTTTGCCAGGTGTAAGTGAATCCAGGAGTTCCATCTGTACCTTCATAATTGCGAACAATGTTGGGATCCATCCTTGACCAATTGTCATAATTACCTTGATTCTTGATAAGTTTTACATATTCAAAAACCTCAGCTTTTGACTTGTTGATTTCAATTTCACTACCTGCGTGAAAATCCTTAGGCAAGAATGCTGCAACCAATAAGGTTATTGCAACTATTCCTAATACTGTAATTAGAAAATACTTTAAAAATTTCATGATTAATAAAATTGGTTTGTAATTAAAATTATTGTTTAATCAAATTTAAAATTTTATTGATTGTATTTAGGTTTCTCCCGGTTGATTTTACCTTTAATTTTTTCTCAATAAGGTTGTTGTTCAATTTGCTATTAGCCATTCCATCAGGCAAATAGAAGTAAAACAGCTTTTCGGTAACGTGAAATTCCTCAGGTTGTAATTTTAAACTTTTAAAGTCTTCTATTAAATTTTTTTCAGGAATTCTATCCATGAATGTAACGAAGACTTTGTTGGGTGGTAATTCTTTTGAAAAGGGATTATTATCGAGGGATTGTTGAATCTCGTTTACAGTGAGAACAAATACATCTATATCATGACCAAATTCTTTATTAATTAAGCTTTTGACCTGTTTCAAAACTTGCGAAGGATCTAATTTAGATTCCAAACATATATTGCCGCTTTGGATATAAGTTTTTATTTGTTCAAAACCTACGGAACTCAACTTTTCTTTGAGGTCTGTCATTTTAATAATATTCTTTCCGGATACATTGACTGCCCGTAGAAATAAAATGTATTTGTTCATCAAAATGATAATTACGCTTGGGCTAGGTCAGCTATTATGATTTTTTTCATTTTCATAAGCTCTTGATTAGCTTCTGTCGATTTCAATAGTTTTGAAATGTCTTTCGGAACAATTTGCCAGCTAATTCCGAATTTATCTTTACACCACCCACATTGGCTTTCTGAGCCATCAGCCGTGATCTTGTTCCAATAATAATCAATTTCTTCTTGATTTTTGCAGGTAATGGTCAACGAATTTGCTTCATTGAAGTTGAAATTTTGAGGCACTCCAGAATCCATTGCTGCCAATGTAACCCCATTGGCTATAAATTGTGCGTGCATCATCTGGCCTTTCATATCACCATCGGGATATTCCAACGCTCCCTGTTCTTGAAAATCAGGGAATAGGTCCGCATAAAACTTGAGGGCATCTTTACAGTTTCCCTGTTGTTTATCACAGAACATAAATGTAGGGATAACAGCTTGGCCATTCGTATTGTCTACCTCACCATAATACAACTGCCAACAAAATCCATATTTATCAGCGATAAATCCATAATGTTCGGAAAATGGATATTTATCAAGTGGCATTAGTATTTGCCCGCCATCTAAGAGCTTGTTCCATGCATGATCCAATTGATCCTTGCTTTCGAATATTGGCATGTATGATATGGTCGCATTTGGCTGAAAAAATGGGACCTCCATTGATGCCAATAAAATCCATTCCCATGATGTTTGCCTCAACGACAATTGGACTGTCCTTCGTAATGGAACTATTTGGAAAAACATCCGTATAAAAATCGAAAGCCTCTTTGGCATTATTATCAAACCAAAGTGATGGTATTATTTTATTTGACATAATATTATGGTTTAAAGCGTTTTTAAATTGCGATAATAGGGATGATTTCTTCGATAAAGGACATGGCCAAAATATTTATATTACCTACCTTTTATTGGAATTATTAGATTACTTGATATACAGAACTTACAACAGATGAGGTAAATGTTTTGCTAGCTAATAATTTAAGTTTCATTAATTCTTCCTCTTCAGAGATGAAATGGTAGCCTTTTCCTATTGCTACTGGGCAAACCAATACATGTAACTCATCCACCAATTTGGCCTTAAATAGCGATTTTGCAAGAGTCAGACTTCGCCAAACGACTATGTTTTTTCCTGGTTTAGATTTCAACTCCCTAATAGAATCAATGATATTTTGGTTTATAATAGCAGCATTATTCCACTTGCCCCAACTTACCTCTTTAAGTGATGTTGAGACCACAAGTTTGTTGGTGCTATTTAGAGGATCTGCGACAGGTTCTTCATTTGGGTCTGCATTTGGCCAAAATTCAAGAAACATTTCGTATGTATTTTTACCTAGTAAAATGGTATCAATTGTTTTGATAAATTCAACTTGGTATAAATCGATTTCTTTTCCGACATGCATTTTGGTGCCATCAAAAAAGCTGGTGGTTTTGTCTCGATCTGCAGCAAATCCATCTGCTGATACAAATTCCTGTACGATTAGTTTTCTCATGCTGTTTGTAATGTTTAGATAATCTTAATTTTTGGATCTTGATTATCTAGATTATTAGTATGTAATAGCAGTGTATTTCCAGCAGGATCTTTGATCCATTGTATATCTGGACTCTGTTCGTCTTCATCTGCAGCGATTTGGATTTTATTGGCGTTTAAATAATCCAACGCATTTTGCATTTGATTGGTATTGAGTTCAAGGTAGATCTTAGTTTCTTTTTTCTGGGGTACTGCATCCAACCAAAGATTAATGTCTCCAAATTTTACTTTGGTTGACTTAATAATACTTGGATGATCAATTTGTTGTTCTTCGGTTTCTAAAAGCAGGATATCTCGGTAGAAGTGGAGTGTTTCCTCATAAAGTTCAATCGGTATTTTGATTGCAATGTTGTTTCCCGCTCTAAAGATTATATTATCCATTCCAAATCATTTAATTAACAGTGATAAACCCGGGAGTTTACCACTGTTCTCATTATAATCCAGTGTGAAAAACAAGGATTTTCCTTATCCCATTTTCTTGTTTCCTTCAAAGTGAATCATCCAATTGATTCCGAATTTGTCTTGGAAAGATGAATATAGTTCTGCGAAGAATGTTTCTCCCAGTTCCATTTCCATCACTCTAGCACCTTCAGACAGGGCATCATAGTATTGTTTTGCCTCTTCAGGGCTTTCGACATCAAGCATGATGTAAGTGGAGTTTCCATTAGTCAGAGCATGTCCAAATCCTTCTACGACATCAGAACCCATCAACATTGTTTCATTGTTGATTTTCACCGCAGTGTGCATCACCTTGCCCTTTGCATCTTCAGGTAGTGGTGGTTGATTTGGTTCTGCAGGAATATCATCGTAAAAGTATGTTCCTAATCTTTCAGAGTTGAATACTTTTTGATAAAAATCAAAAGCTTGGTTACAATCTCCATTGAAGTTTAAATAAGCATGTACCTTTGCCATAATCTTAAAATTTTGTGGTTTATGTTTTTGTTTAATATTATAAAAATAAGGTGGTCTAGTGACAGCTATATGTCAGTTAGATTATCTTTTTAATAACTCTTCGAGTTGGTTAAGGCCTGTTTCGAAACCTTCTAGAAATCCCATGTCGAGGAATGTTTTCATTGTTTCCTCATCCGGGTATTGGCAGCTAGCTTTCATTGTACAGATTCCCTTGTCAGAGCTGAAGGTGATTTTCCATTCAGAACTTGGTTGGTCCTCGGTTGAGTTTCCGTTTTCATCACAGAATCCATCAAGTCCTGAAAAGGAGTTTTGCGGATCAATGGATTTGTAATCAAAATAGGAGTAGTGCCTTTCGCCATTTGGTCCTTCCATATAATATAGCCATCGGCCATTTACTTTGAATTCTTGACTTTTAGTATGGCAATTCCATGGTTTCGGAGCCCACCATTGATCAAGAATCCTGCTGTCTGTGAAGGCTTCCCACACATTCGTGTGAGCGGCTTCGAATGGTCGCGTGATGATGACTTCTCTGTCGTTGATCTGATAATTAAATTTCTTTTCCATGATAGTATTAATTAATGTGATCCTTCATTTTCTAATACTAAGTTATGGTGAAATGGAAGAAATACACTTGTCATAAGACAAGAATTGAAAAATTAATTGGGGTGGTTGTGGTAGGTGGGGATAAATGCCACTGAGGAAAGTAAACTTCGCTCATTCAAAACAGCTGTGAATAGTTTACTAAATAGTTTCCCTCTCTTACGAGAGGGAATGACACGCTCGTTCGTTTAGTGAGGGGGAATTGGGCGGGGAAGTGTGCGCCGCAGAGCACACTTCCCCGCCCAATTCCCCCTTAGTCCCCAACAGGAATGCGTGTCATTCTTGAGCTTTAGCTCAAGAAACTATTTTGTCGAATTACAGGATTTTAGATTTTTCGGCAACATGGATAGCTATTTTATAACCAGCAATTTATAGTTACACCCCTACAGGGTTAAATTGCGTTGTATAATCATTTCTATAATAGTTACACCCCTACAGGGTTAAATTGCGTTGTATAATCATTTCTATAATATTTACACCCCTACAAGGTTGGATGAACGGGTAACTTCTAGAATAGTTACACCCCATAGGTGTGATTTGGTTTGAAAGATAGCTCTATTATGTGGCAGGTGGGGACACCTGCCACGGCGACCTCACCCCATCAGGCAATGTCATTAAGTTAAGGGAATTTAGCAAACATGCCACACCTACGGCGTTGGTTTTTTACGCGATTTCATTTCTATAGATATTACATGCCTACGGCATTTAAGAGATATTTCATGCCTCCGGCATTTAACCCCGATGGGGTTTTGCGGTGTATGGCCATATTTTTCCTATAATAGTTACACCCCTACAGGGTTGAATGGTAATGTAATGTCAATTCTATAATAGTGACACCCCTACAGGGTTGGATGACCGAATAACTTCTAGAATAGTTACAACCAACCATCGTCAGCATTGTTAGTGCAAGTCTTAGCGCTTTGAGTTGCAGGTTGGCCTGACTTGTGCCTTAAAAAATTATACTATTATTTCCGGGAATCTTATTTTTTGGATGACCTCATTGCTGGTAATTTCTTGATTTTGTCGTCCTTCAACATTTTTTCATATTCTTCAGACGCACTATCAATTAATCTAATTTTACCTTCTTGGTCATAATATATTCCCCATCCATAAGTTTTGGCGAGGGGAGAGGTTCGCAGGCATGCTTGACCTTTGGAATAGAATTTTGTTCTTTCTGATTCGATATCATCTTCAAGGATTTCATTTCTTTCTGCGAAGACATCGAATATTAGGTCATCGGAATTAATTTTATTAGGATGTTTTATCAGACGGTCAAATTGGAGGTTGGCTACAGTTAGTTTATCGATTTTAACTGGTGGCATTTCGCCTTTCAAAGCTTTACAGTCTTCGGCAACCGTGATCAATGTGTTGAAATAGTTTGTAGTATGTTGTTTCATAGTATTCCTTCATTAAATTATATTCTAATTTAAGAGGTCTATCTGACAAAGGTATGTCAACAGTAATATTATTTAGGATTAATTCTTTCGTATTTATTTGAAACGAACTCAATTGATTCTTTCATGATCTTATTAAGAACTTCAATATTTATATCATCTAGTTTTTTAATATAAATGCAAGCTTTTGCCATTTTATATTTTCCCAATCCTTCTAGATATTGTTTTTGGTCATCACAACCGGTTGTGACATACAAAGAAATGGCCGCCTTGCGGGGTGAGAACCCTAGCAGGGGCGCATCACCCTCGTGTCCACTTGCATACTTATAATGATACTGACCAAAACCTATAATTGTAGGACCAAACATCTTGGCTTTTTCGCCAGTTGCTTTTTCCATCAATTCTATTAATTCAAAGGAATCTTTTTTCTTTTGTTCATTGTCCAGGTTGTTGATGAATTCTTCAACATCCACTGCGGTGAATTGGGTTTTTAGCTTGGCCATAATTATTTTTCGCAGATTTCTTTTAATAGACGTAAAGCTTCGGGCCAAGATTCATCAAACATATTTGCATCTTCATCAGCGGAAACCTCCACAGAGCAGATCAATTCTGTTTCTCCATCTATTTTTTTAAACCGGTATACTTCGAGGGCGTTTTTCCAATTATCTATCATTTCACCTTCATACAGCTCACCAATATGATTAAACATTCCAATATGCCTGATAATAACTATTTCTGCTGGAATATTTTTGTCAACCATAGAAATCATACCTGCTTCAAGACCATCTTGGTCGGTTGAGGTAAAGAACATTTTTGAACCTTCTTCCCAATTTCCTTTGATACCAGAAGTAGGGCTAAATGGTTTAGTCCATTCTCTATATGTATCATGACCTAACATTAAGTCATAAACTTTTCGTGGATCAGCTTCGATTGTTGTTGTAAAATATATTGTTTTCATGTTATTGAAATTTTCCGAATCCAAATACTGCTCCTGCAGGATCTTGGACAATGACATAATTTAGAGTTCCGTCTGGTTTTTTGCTTTCATGGATTAATTTTCCACCTTTTTCCATTGCTGTTTTCAAAGTGGCATCTACATCTTCTACACATACATACATAATCCATTGTGGCGGTATGTCAGCATTTACGCCACGTTGATTGCAAATTCCACCAGCGGGTTCTTTCTCATCGATCAGCATGGCATAATCATTATATAATTCTTCACCATCCTTCATTGCTACAGGAAATTCTTTCCAGCCTAGCACATCTTTATAGAACTCTTTTAGGGAATCTGCTTGATTAGTCGTGAGGTCAGCCCAAACGATCTGTCCAACTTTATATTTTTTTTCAGACATAATTTTAAGCTTTGCTCTCTACATGTTTTTTGAAATTGTCTAATATAGATTGCCATCCTTCCCGTTGCATTTCTTCCGGATTAGTTTCTTCAGCGTCAAAATCAATCAGAACCTTTGTCTTTCCATTTTCGTCTTGAAATTTCATGTCAGTTGTTCTGTTATCGCCAAGGACATAAGAAATACTGTTTTTTGGAGTTACCTCTGTATAAGTTCCTTCGAAATCAAATTCAAAACTACCATCTTTAGCTGCCATTTTGTTGTTGAACTTTCCACCCACACGCAAATCATTCTGTGAAGAGGGGCAGTGCAAGTCATCTGATGCGTGGTTCCATTGTTTAATATCTTCGGGATTATTATAGGTATCCCAAACAAGGTCCAAAGGTGCATTGATCAGGGATTCGATGTGGATTCTTTTCTTTTCCATTTTATAGTTTATTAGTGTTATTCGAAAATAGGATTATAATTTTTAATCTTTCTTGCCATATGGCAAGAAAAACTTGTACAAAAATGAAATTAAGATTTTTTTAGCCCTAAATTAGATTTTAGTTTGTTTATTAGAAATATAAAAAAAAGATATTATGAATGATTTTTTAACAGCCAGGGCATCCATAGAGATTTTAAAACCTATTGAGGAGGTTTTTGAGGCAATCATAGATCCAGATAAAATGAGTAATTATTTTATTGAGAAATCTTCAGGTAGGCTTGAAGAAGGGGTAACAGTGGAGTGGAAATTTCCGGAATTTGATGATATATTTCCAGTCAAGGGAATTGATATTCGCCCTTATGAATATATTTCCTTTGATTGGAGTGGTGGTGCAGAAGGCATGAAAGTGGAGGTTTTCTTGGAAGCCTATAAAGATATATTTACAGTGGTCCGTATTAAAGAGAGCTTTATGCCTATGAATGATGAAGGAATTCAACAAGCTATTGGTCAGACTGAAGGGTGGTCAAACTTCTTGGCGTGCCTAAAAGCAAGTTTGGAATATGGTATTAACCTACGAAAAGGTGCTTTTGATTTTATGAGACCCCAAAATTAATGTATGAGCGATTTCACTAATATTGCTGAATATATAGAAGAGTTTGAAGGTAAACAAAAGGAATACCTTCGTGATGTATATTCTATTATCAAGCAGGCGGCACCACAAGATTCTAAGGAGACTATCAATTATAAGATGCCTACTTTTCGTTATAATGGCAACTTGATTCACTTTGCTATGTTCAAGAACCATTTGGGTTTATATCCCGGTACTGCAGCAATCAACCATTTTGAACCTGAATTGAAGTCATTCAAAACTTCAAAAGGGGCTGTTCAATTTCCGTTGGATTCACCACTTCCTGAAAAGTTAATCTCTGATATCGTAAGGTTTAATGCAGAGCTCTTGAAGGAAAAGAAATATCCGAGTTGGGAACATAAAAACTCAAAATGGGATGAGTGTCAAGAATTCATGAGTGATTTGATGTCTAGGACTAAAACTCCATTAAAAAAAGAGATCAAATGGGGCACTGATGTTTACACTTTCAATGGTAAAAATATAATCGGATGGGGAGGGTTTAAAGAGTTCTTTTCATTATGGTTTTATAATGGTGTATTTCTGGAGGATAAATTAAATGTTTTAGTAACAGCATCGGAAGGAAAAACCAAATCATTGCGGCAGTGGAGGTTTACCGATGTGAGGGATATGAAAGAAAAGGATATCCTAGCCTATATTGAGGAATCTGTACAAACGGTTAGAGATGGAAAAGAAATTAAACCAACAAAAACTCCAGCAAAAGAGGTAAGTGGGATACTTAAAGAGTATTTGGACAAGGATAAAAAAATTTCATGAATCTTATTACCAACTTACTCCCGGAAAGCAGAAGGAATATGCGGAATATATTGAGGAAGCAAAGCAGGAAAAAACAAAAATTTCAAGGGTTGAAAAAATAATTTCTTTGGTCCTTGCAGGGAAAGGATTGCATGACAAATACAAAAAGTAAGTCTATCATAATGATAGGCTTTTTTTGTTTTAATACAACAAATCTTTATAAAGTCTGTTCTTAATATAGATTATAATCACTGACATATTAAAATTATATCACCTAAACGATGGATAGAAGGAATTTTATTACGCAAAGTATATTATTAGGAGGAGGTTTGGCTGTTGGAAACAGCAAATTACCGACTGATTTGATTGGAAATACAAAAACTATGAGTAAAACAACACAAACGAATAAATTTCGTCCAAAAACCATGAGTGGATTTGGAGGAGTAGCCATTGGAAACGGATTTAATGTAGATCATGGGGATATTGCTGCACATGAAGCATTGGACCAAGCATGGAATTCTGGGGTTAGATATTTTGATACTTCGCCTTGGTATGGCCTTGGCATCAGTGAGCGTAGAATGGGTCTGTATTTAAAAGATAAGTTGAAGGATGAGTATACCATTTCCACAAAAATTGGGAGATTATTGGTTCCTCATGATAATTATAAGCAGAAAGGATTGATGTGGGGCGGACAGATGAATGCTTCATATACCTATGATTATTCTGCTGAAGGAGCTAGGAAATCAGTAGAGGATAGTTTGCAACGCTTGGGCATTGGTTCATTGGATATTGTTTTTGTCCATGACCTTTCACCCGATAATGGTGATATGGGAAAGGATTGGTTACAATATTTTGAGACTGCGAAAAACGGAGCATTCAAGGAGTTGACCAAAATGAGGGAAGAAGGATTGATCAAAGGTTGGGGATTGGGAGTTAATACGATAGAGCCGATCTTAAAGACCATTGAGGTTGCAGATCCCGATATTTTTCTCTCGGCATGCCAATATTCATTGATCAAATATGAAGACGATTTAAAGCAAGTATTTCCTAAAATAGCCGAAAAAGGGATGTCTATTGTTGTGGGAGCGCCATTGTGTGCAGGATTTTTAGCGGGTCGTCCTAGATATTTATATGGGAAAGATATCCCGGCATTTGCGGCTGAGAAATTAGAAAAGTTAGAAAGAGTTGCAGCGAATCATCAGGTTGATTTGCGGACTGCGGCCCTTCAATTCTCTGCGGCACCTGATGTAGTATCAGCAGTTATTCCTGGTGCGAGTTCAGGAGAACAGGCTAAAGAAAATGCGGCATCATTTGATGCGAAGGTGCCGAAAGGATTTTGGGATGAACTGAAAAGTGAAAAATTGATCATTGAGGCAGCTCCCGTTCCAAATGCTTAAATTGCGGTATGGAATATAAAGATAAAATCGGGTTTATAGGTCTTGGAAACATGGGTAAACCAATGGCCAAGAATTTGGAACAAGCAGGGGTACCTTTGTATGTTTATAACAGGACTCCTGAAAAGATGAATGATTTCTCTGTAAAGAGTATCCCTTGTAATGATATTTATTCACTTGTAAAGGAGTGCGATATTATTTTCACGATGTTGACCAATGATGATGCTGTACATGCTGTTTATGAAACCATTCTGTCCATGGACATTGCTGGTAAATTGTTTGTGGATATGAGTACCATTTCACAAGATGCCTCCAAAGCCATTTCAGAAACCACTAAATTGAAAGGAGCAAGTTTTATCGATGCGCCTGTTGCCGGAAGTACGCAGCCGGCAAAGGATGGGACCTTAATATTTATGGTCGGCGGTGATGAAGCGGATGAGAAGAAAGTTTTGCCTTATTTGGAAATCATGGGCAAGGAGGTAAAATATATGGGTGCAAATGGTCAGGGGTGTCAATGCGAAATTATGTATTAATTATTATTTGTCGATCCTCTATCAAGGCATGGCCGAGACGGTTTTGTTTGCTGAAAAGATGGGGATTTCTCGTGAAAACATGATGAGCATAATAAATGAAAGTGCAAGTGGAAGTGGAGCTTCCAAAGTAAAGACATCTATGATCATCAAGGATGAATATCCGGCTGCATTTTCAATCGATTTGATGTTGAAAGATGTGAAACTAGCTGTTGAGGCAGGTGCGAAATACCCATTGACAGATAGTGTTTTAAAAACTTATCAGGGAGCTAAAGATGCAGGTTTTGCTACTTATGACGTAATGAGTGTTATTCCATTTATGGAAGATAAAAAACCTAATTAATACAACATGAGAAAGATTTATTATATCCTTATTATCTTATTAAGTTGTTCCACCATTTATGCTCAAGATGGCCGATCTGTTTTAGATATTAATCTTTCTAATTATACCTATCCTTATCCTGTAGATTCGATTGATCTTACGCCCAATCAGCAACAAGATCTGAAGATGTTTTACATGGATGTAAAGCCGAGCAGTAATTCCAATGGCAAAACCATAGTATTATTGCATGGGAAAAATTTTAATGGTGCATACTGGAAGACAACCATTGAGGCATTAACAAAAAATGGTTACCGAGTAGTGGTTCCGGATCAAATCGGTTTCGGAAAGTCTTCAAAACCTGATTCTTATCAGTATAGTTTTCAGCAATTGGCATACAATACTGATCAGGTCATCAAGCATTTGGGCATAGATAAATTTTCACTATTAGGTCATTCCATGGGTGGTATGTTGGCAACTAGGTATACGCTTATGTATCCGGAGAAGGTGGAGAAATTGATCCTTGAAAACCCTATTGGTTTAGAGGATTGGAAGTTATATGCTCCATACATTACAATAGATGAAAGCTATCAGACTGAATTAAAGGCTAATTACGAAAGTACAAAAGCTTATCAATTGAAATTCTATTACGATAATAAGTGGAAGCCAGAATACGATGAATGGGTTTATTTATTAACGGGCTGGGTGAAAGACTCTAATTATAAAAAGGTAGCCTGGAACAATGCTTTGACTACCGACATGGTTTTCACACAACCTGTAGTTTATGAGTTCCAAGATTTGGATTTACCTACCTTATTAATCATTGGGACTCGAGATAGAACTGCTATCGGAAAAGACAGGGTCAAGGATCCTGAGATTCAAAATAAGATGGGTCAATATCAAATTTTGGGTAAAGAGACTCAAAAGAAAATAAAAGGCTCTGAATTGGTAGAGTTGGATAATGTAGGTCATCTTCCTCATATCGAGGTGTTCGAAAGGTTTATACAACCCTTATTGAAGTTTTTGGCCAAATAAATTAAACTTAAAAATATCTAAACATGAAAACACAGGCTATTCTAGTTTTAATGAGCATCCTATTGGGAAATATGGTTATTGCTCAGGAATTGAAAGAGGTGAACTATAAAGATGGTAACCAAGAATTGAAGGGGATGGTTACCAATAATTCAGGTCAAAATTTACCTGGCGTATTGATACTTCCAGCTTGGAAAGGAATCGATCAAGAGGCAAAAGATGCCGCGATTGCTTTGGAGAAGCAAGGTTATATCGCATTTATAGCTGACATATATGGTGTTGGCAACACACCAACTGACAATGCTGGATCTTCAAAATTATCTTCTCAATACAAGAAGGATTATAAATCTTACCAAGGAAGAATCCAAGCTGCTTTAGATGAACTGAAAAAATCAGGTGCTACCAAGATAGCGGTTATTGGTTATTGTTTTGGAGGAACTGGTGCCTTGGAAGCTGCAAGGGGAGGTTTGCCTGTTGAAGGTGTTGTATGTATTCATGGAGGTTTGGCAAAGGCTGCCGATCGTCCTAATGTTGAAATCAAGAGTAAAGTATTGGTAGAACATCCTGCTGATGACGCTTCGGTAAAGCCAGAAGATTATGATGGACTGGTTAAAGAATTGAACGAGGGAAAGGCAGATTGGCAGATCATCACCTATGCAAATTCTAAGCATACTTTTACAAATCCTGAGTCAGCAGATTACAATCCAGTAATGGCGAAACGCGCATGGAACCATACGCTTATGTTTTTAGATGAAATACTAAAATAAGGTAAGTTGACTCAGCTTACAGTAAAGCTACCATACGGTGGCTTTTTTTTGTGAATTTGAATAGTGCCTAAAAGTTCTTTTCCTAGATTTTCGAAATATGGATAGATAAAATATTGAGGTTATCAACAAAGCTAAAAACATAATCCATTCGCTTGTCAACGTATAATTATAATAAGAATATAACGCTGTTAAAATAAAGGATTTCATAAAGAAAAGGGTTAATAAAATAATTTTCATCCTTATATATTTAAAATACTGGTTTATTTCTTCTAAATTAATATATAACCTGTTAAAATCAATAATTAATGTTAAAATTTTATTAATTTCATTTTAATTATTTTATTCTGAAAAGTGTTAACGTGTTTATCTGATTGAGCTAATTTTAAGATATTTCAATAAATCAGCAAATTGTTACAATATTTATAAAATTCCATAAAAATTTATGAAAATTTTAACATTATGATTTCCAATGGTTTAGGAATTGTTATATCTACATTTTATTATTTAATAGGTTAAAAAAATAAAAGAAAAAGCCATTTTTTCCATTAGTGGGTATCAAAAAGCATGTTCATTTACCTATCTTAGGGCTACTAAACATAAATCTATAATAACTTAAACGCCTTAATTCTATGGTTAAACGCCGCCATCTTTTCAATGGAAAGAATGGGATTAAAATGCTTCGGATTGGAGGGATTAGTATGCTTCTTGGCATCAGTTCCACCACCGCATTTGCCCATTTGGCCAAAGATGCAACAAACCTATGCATCGTATTGGCAAGAACAAATTACCGTTCGCGGAACAGTTAAAGACATTTCATCTGGTCAACCCTTGGCTGGAGTAACTGTTACTGTGAAAGGTACTAACCAAGCAACTACCACCGATGACCAAGGAAATTATGAACTGGAAGGAGTTCCAGGTTCTGCTACCTTAGTTTTTTCATCGATCGGGATGGAAAGTCGGGAAGTTGCAGTTTCCAACCAAACAACCGTTAATATGGAGCTGACTGCAACGTCAGACAATATTGATGAAGTTGTTGTTGTTGGTTATGGTACGCAGAAGAAAGCAACCGTTACGGGTGCTGTATCTGCAGTAAAAGGGGATGAACTTAAGAAATCTCCTGCTGTCAATTTATCCAATACTATTGCTGGTCGTATAGCAGGGGTTACTGCTGTAAACCGCAGTGGTGAGCCTGGTGAGGATGGATCAGGTATTCGTATCCGTGGATCGAACACTCTGGGTGACTCATCACCACTGATCGTAATCGATGGAGTTCCAGCTCGGGCCGGCGGTTTCGAACGTCTGAATCCTGCAGATATCGAAAACATCTCCGTATTAAAAGATGCATCTGCAGCAATTTACGGTGCCCGTGCAGCAAATGGGGTGGTCCTGGTAACTACCAAACGCGGTAAAACTGGAAAACCAACCCTTTCTTACACCTTTAATCAAGGTTTTTCCCAGCCAACTGTTATTCCTAAATTAGCAGATGCAAGTCAATACGCAGAACTGCGGAATGAACTGGAAATTTATAAATTACCAGTGGAAGAATGGCAAGCAGCTACTGATGCATTCTTGAATACTGGATCTTACACCAAACCAAACGGTGATATTCTGAGTGCTCCATTTACCCAAGAAGATATCCAAAAATTTGCTGATGGATCAGATCCTTGGGGTCATCCCAACACCGATTGGTACAAGGAAACTCTAAAAAATTGGTCTCCACAAGCGAAACATAATCTTCAATTGGATGGAGGCTCTGAAGACTTCCGATATTTGATGTCATTGGGATATCTAAATCAAGATGGATATTATAAGAATTCTGCGAATGGATATAAGCAATATGATATCCGCTTAAATTTAGATGCCAACGTTAACAAATATGTCAAGTTACAATTTGGCATGATGGGAAGGCAGGAGGACAGAAGTTTTCCTACGAAATCGGCTGGAACTATTTTCCGTATGACGATGCGCGGTAACCCTACCATGCCAGCTTATTGGCCGAATGGAATGCCAGGACCTGATATTGAGAACGGTGAAAACCCTGTTGTCATCTCCACAGATGCTTCTGGGTACGATCGTAATAAACGGTACTACTTCCAAACCAATGGACAGATCGATATCCAAATTCCAGGTGTCGAAGGGCTGAAAGTAACAGGTACAGCTGCCGTAGATAAATATATTAGAAACAATAAAAAAATGGGAAACACCTTGGTTCCTGTATTCATGGCAAAACAATGAATATGAGGCAGATGGTGTTACACCAAAATTATCAGAAGCGAAAAGGGGGCCTGCAGATCCTCGTTTGACGCAAAGTAATGAAGATCAATTAAATGTCTTATTAGGTGCGGTTGTAAATTATGATAAAGTAATCGGTGACCATACATTCAACATCCTTGCTGGTGTGAACCGAGAAACCATTCGTAATGACAATTTTTCAGCTTTTCGTAGATTCTTTATTTCTAATGATATCGATTATATGTTTGCTGGGGGAGATGCTGAAAAAGACAATGGTGGGGCAGCATGGGAGCGAGCGCGTTTAAATTATTTTGGTCGTGCGAACTACAATTACAAAGGTAAATATATCGCAGAATTATTATGGCGTGTGGACGGTTCTTATATGTTTCCAAAGGATACTCGCTATGGGTTCTTCCCAGGAGCCATGTTAGGATGGGTGGTTTCAGAAGAAGATTTCTGGAAAGACAACGTACCATTTGTAAACTATTTCAAAATACGTGCATCATATGGACAGATGGGTAATGATAATGTTTACTATAATGATGAGTTGCAAGAGTATCAGTATTTCTCCACTTATGGATTTGGTACCTACATAATCAATGATGCCATGGTAAAATCTTTAATGGAGAGTCGTGTTCCAAATAAATTCATTACTTGGGAAGTTGCCAATAACTATAACTTAGGTTTTGATTTTCAGTTTATGGATGGCAAGTTCAATGCTGAAATCGACTTATTCAAGAATAGTCGCGAAAGTATCTTGTGGCAAAGAAATGCTTCTATTCCACAAAGTACCGGTATGAGCTTACCAGCAGAGAACATTGGTAAAGTAGATAATTCAGGATTTGATGTAAGCTTGGGTTACCGCGAAACATTTGGTGAATTAGGATTCAATGTTGCGATTAATGGGGGTTATGCTAAGAACAAAATCATCTTTTGGGATGAGGCACCAGGTGCTCCAGAATGGCAAAAAAGTACAGGCAGAGCAATAAATGCAGGCTTGTATTATAACTATGCTGGAGTTTTTAGAGATCAGGCAGAAATCGATGCTAATACGATAGATTACTCTGACATTACTGGAAATCTTCGTCCGGGAGACATGAAATATGAAGACTATGATGGAGATGGTAAGATTACGCCTAATGATCGTGTACGTAGAGATATGAATAATGTACCTACATTCCAAGGAGGTATTAATTTTGGTTTTAATTACAAGAATTTTGATTTAGCAATCCTGTTTCAAGGAGCCACAGGAGCGGAACAACGAGTAGGTACGGACGAGTCAGGTGCTATAGGTAACTTCTTGTTGGATTTCTATGAGAATAGATGGACTCTTGATAATCCAAGCAGTGAGTATCCGCGAATTACAGACCGTAGTGATCAATATTACTCCAATAATAATACGTATTGGTTGAGAAGCTCCAATTATTTGCGTTTAAAAAATGTGGAGTTAGGTTATAATTTTTCCACTACATGGTTGGAAAAAACAGGTATCTCCAGTGCTCGTATTTTCTTGAGCGGACAAAACTTACTTACATGGAGCAAGAATAAAGTATTGGATCCTGAATCAAGCAATGCTTTGGGACATTATTATCCACAAGCAAGAATTATCAATTCAGGCATAATGGTTTCCTTTTAATAATTGATTTTATGAAATTAAAAAATAATTTACGATATATATCCTTGGCCTTCGTTGGATTATTGACTTCATGTAATGACGACTTTGTCAGTACAGAACCATTGGACGAAGTTCCACAGGAACTAGTGTGGGCAGATCCTGCGCTAGCTCAAGCCTTTGTATTTGAAATATACAATGGGTTTGGAGTAGGAGGTTTTTACGAGCAACAAATGGCTTCAATGACCGATGAAGCTTTCTTTACTCACCCTGGTCGTGGTATTAATACGGTTACTGAAAGTAGATCGAATGCAGCAGACCAAGGCTATATTATGGATACGTATTCATATGGTAATATGTATGAAAGAATCCGTGCAAGCAACGTGGCGATTCAAAATTTGCGAAATCCACAATTTGACGATAAGGACAAAGCCAACGCATTATTGGGAGAGGCTTATTTCTTACGTGCATATTTCTACCAGCAACTATTGCGTTTTTACGGAGCAGTTCCAATCATTAAAAAAGTATACAAACTAGAAGATACAGACTTTTTAGCAGACCGTAATACCTACGAAGAATGTGTAAATCAGATTGTAAGCGATTGTGATTCAGCATCTACATTGTTGACAGGTTTGGCAAAGGAAGATGGTCGCGCCAGTGATGTAGCTGCCTTTGCGTTAAAGGCTAGGGTATTGACCTATGCTGCGAGTGATTTACACGATGTGCCAACGGCGAAAGCCAAGTCTGCTACTATTAGCAGTTATTCTAATCCTGAATTCCTAGGTTATGTTTCTGGTAACCGCGCAGAAAGATGGAGAAAAGCTAGAGATGCTGCCAAAGTCGTTTTGACGAAGTTAGACTATGCTTATAAGTTAGACTTAACTGCTCCTGCTACTGCAGAAGAAGGTACTGCCAATTATATGGATATTGCCATGGGCGGTGGTAGTAACGTTGCGAATGTTGATGGCAAGAAAGATTTGATCTTAGGTAGATTCTTTAAGGATATTAAAGATGAGCGTGGGGGATGGGTTGGCCGTGACAATGGTCCAAATGGTTACCATAACTGGTCTGGAAATTCTCCAGTTCAATTATTGGTTGATGATTATGAGATGCGTACTGGCGTGAAGTTTAGTTGGGACAATGCAGCTCATAAAGCAGCACCTTATACGAATCGCGATCCACGTTTTTATGCTACCATTAGTCATGATGGTTCCAACTGGAAACCAAGGACTGCGGATGTTGCACAGAGAGATCCAGCAAATCAAATCCAGACAGGTAGATATGAAGTAGGTAGTGGTTCAGGAACAAAGAGAGTTATTCCTGGATTAGATACTAGAAATAGCCCTATCGAAGATTGGAATGGTTCATATACAGGTTATTATTACAGAAAATTCGTAGATCCAAACCCAAGAATAGAAGACCAAAATACAAGACAGCAAATTCCATGGCCGTTATTACGCTATACTGAGGCGGTTTTGAACTATGTAGAGGCTTGTATTGAGTTAGGTGAAGAAGCTGAAGCAAAAACTTGGTTAAACAAAATTCGTTTCCGTGCTGGTATGCCAGCTATTACAGATGCAGGAGCTGCATTGAAAGATAGATACAGAAATGAAAGAAGGATTGAGTTAGCTTATGAAGAGCACCGCTTTTTTGATGCGAGACGTTGGATGATTGCTCCGACTACATTAGGCCGTAAGGTAACTTTGGTCAATATTTTCGGTGCTTTGAAACCAGGTAAAACGGTAGCAGTTTATAAGTATGACCCTAACAATTACACTTATACTTATACAGTTAGTAACTTGAACCCAGGGATTGAAAATAGAAGTTGGAATGACAAGATGTATTTCACTTCATTCAACCGTGATGAGATCAACAGGAATACCAAATTAGTACAAAATCCTGGTTACCAATAGGATTAGGTAAGTATATAGATTGGCCCAACCGTAAGGTTGGGCTTTTTTGTGTAAAAATGTTAAGGATTTACTAAGTTTCGATTAAATTTTATGGTTGAATTGGTTAAATTGAATTTTCAACTGATATAAATTGTAGATTAGCGACCTAAACTGATTTTAATGGATACTAGGAGAGAATTTATCAAAAAAGCCTCTATGTTGGCAGGAGCAACTGCAGCAATCAATTTCATACCTGAATCTATACAACGCGCCTTAGCGATTGATGCAAATCCTGGCAGCAGCTACTTGGATGCGGAGCATATTGTTTTTTTGATGCAGGAAAACCGTTCTTTTGATCACTGTTTTGGGACATTAAAGGGAGTTCGTGGATTTAATGATCCAAGAGCCATGCGTCAGCCGAATGGTTTACCAGTTTGGTTTCAGCAAAATAAAACCGAAGAGATTTATTCGCCATTCCATCTTGACATTGTCAACACAAGAGCTACTTGGATGGGGGATCTTCCACATGGTTGGCGCGACATGGTCATGGCTAGGAATGAGGGAAAAATGAATAATTGGCTCGAAGCCAAAAGACCTGGTGATCCTGAATATAAGCATATCCCATTGACGATGGGTTATTATGAACGGAAAGATATTCCATTCTACTATGCCTTTGCAGATGCATTTACAGTTTGTGACCAACACTTCTGTTCATCATTGACAGGAACTAGTGCCAATAGATCTTATTTTTGGTCAGGTACTATCCGTGAGGAACCTTTTAATCCAGAATCTACTGCGCATGTCGACAATTATCAGATAAATTATAAGGATGTTTCTTGGAAGACCTACCCAGAACGTCTACAGGAAGCTGGTATTCCTTGGAAAGTCTATCAAAATGAACTGAGTTTACAAGTTGGTTTTGAGGGCGAGGAAGAAGATTGGTTGGCAAATTTCACAGATAATAACCTTGAATTTCATAAACAGTATCAGGTAAAATTTCATCCTGCATATTATGCATTTGCCCAAAAGAAAGTAAAGGAAATTGAGCATCTATTGACCGTGGCGAAATTTGCTAATCAAGAGGCATATGAAAAAGTTGTCAAAGAATTAAACGGGTATAAATCTGATGTAGAGCAATATTCTCCAGAGAATTTTAAGAAATTGAGCCAGCAGGAGCAAGAGATTCATTTGCGTGCATTTACTACAAATGTAAAAGCAGCAGATTATCATCAGTTAACAGAGATTGATGGTCCTGATGGTCAAAAAATACAAGTACCGAAAGGAGATATTTTTCACCAGTTTCGGGAAGATGTCAAATCTGGTAACCTACCGACGGTTTCTTGGTTGGTTGCACCTTGTCGTTTTTCGGACCATCCGAGCTCACCATGGTTTGGAGCGTGGTATGTTTCAGAAACCTTAGATATTTTAACGGCTAATCCTGAGGTTTGGAAGAAGACCATTTTTATACTGACCTATGATGAAAATGATGGTTATTTTGATCATATTTCTCCATTTGTTCCTCCATTGACCAATAAAGAGGGGACAGGTGCAGTTCCGAAGGGCTTGAAGACTGAGGATGAATATGTAACAGTTGATCAGGAAAATAAAAGAACCGGTAAAACGGTGGCTTTACATGATAGCCCTATCGGCTTAGGATATCGAGTACCGATGGTGATTGCTTCTCCATGGTCAAAAGGGGGATGGGTCAATTCAGAAGTCTTTGATCATACCTCAACTTTGCAGTTCTTGGAACATTTTATTCAAAAAAAGCACAACAAATCTGTTGTCGAATCAAATCTAACAGAATGGAGGCGGTTGGTTTGTGGCAACTTAACTTCTGCTTTTAGACCCTTGCCAGATGTTCAGCGCCCTGCAATTGATTTTGTAAATCGTAATAAATATGTAGAGCGTATTTATTCTGCAAGAGAAAAATCAGCTCCAGGAAATTTTGAGGCCAAATCAATTGGCAGTCTGGCTTCGATTCAGAATAATCTTTCAGCAAATACCAGCTTAAACCTGCAAGAGAAAGGTACTAAACCTGCATGTGCCATTCCATACGATTTGGATGTTAACATGAGCGTTGAATCAGGCAAGCTGAGATTTGAATTTTTAATTAAAGGTGAGCTGCCTCAAACAAAGGAAGTTGGGGTGCCATTTCAATTAATATCCCATACAGCTTATGGCAATTCTAATGAGATTGGTAGAACCTGGAATTTTGCTGTAAATTCTTCCGAACCTCTGCATTATGAAATTGATTTGTCAGATATCAAAAACGAAACTTTCTGTTTCTCTGTACATGGTCCTAATGGATTTTACAGAGCATTCAAGGGCAATGTGAAATCAAGCTTTCCTTCAGTTTTATCAAAGACCCTCGGCAAAAAAGATGTTTTTCAAATTACAAGCAAATCAAAGGTTGAATTACAAATAAGAGATGCCTCTTATGGTAGGAAAGGAAAGACTATAAGAGCAAATAAAAATTCAGAACAATCTTGGTCTCTTCAAGATTCACATGGGTGGTATGATTTTGAGGTTACATCGAAACAAGATCCGAGTCTTTATTTGAGATTTGCTGGGCATGTTGAAAATGGGAAACCAAGTGTTACAGACTCTTTGATGGGAGGCGTAGTTTAGTGCAACTATAAATAGATATTTTTTACTGTGGTGGTTACTAACAAACACCACAGTAAATTAATTTTTCAAAAAATAAGTTGGGATACTTAAGCCATTGGCAATGGTTTTTGCCAGATCTTTTGAAAAAAAGACTTGCAAAAAAACTCTTCCGAGTATAGGTAACCAATAAAATATCGATTCCTTCCTCGGCTATCATTTGATTGATAATATATGGTATAGGTTCATTGATATCAATACGGTTTATCATTTCCTTACTTCTATACTCGATGCTGTTTATTCCCATTTGTTTAACAATTCTATCCTGCCAAAAAAGAATATTTTCTGTGTCAATATTTCTTCTATTTTCGGTTACATGCAATAGAGTTAAGTCCAATCCAGGGCTTGTACGGTTTATAAAGCTTTCTAGTAATTCTAATTCTTGATTTTTGAAATTCGTAAGTATACCGACTTTTTGAAATTTGAATTCTTTATAATCTTGCGGAACAGCGATCACGCCAATAGGCGAATGCTGAATTAATTCAAAGGTATTGCTTCCCAAAACATAGCCTTTAAATCCTCCTTCTCCTTTGGTGCCCATTACAATAAAGGCAACGTGATTTTCTTCTGCTACCTTAAGGACAGTATCCGTCAGATTTCCATCCATGCAGGCAAATGAGACCTGTAGTTGGGATATTTAGTTTTCACTTTGTGTTCCCACTTATCCATCTCACTGAAAGCAGCGTCTTCATTATGTTTAGCGACTACCTCATTGAATTCTGCAGTGCCTAAAATTTTTCCAAAAGTTTGATATACATGCAGAATATGTAAATCAAAATTGAATTTATTCGCCAATTCTGCTGCATAATTAGTGGCTACCCATGCATTTTCTGAAAAGTCTGTAGGTAAAAGGATGGAATTTTTCATAGGATACAATAAGGTTATGAATGTCTATCTAATTTACGAAATAATTTTTTATTGAGATTCAATACTTAAAAGTGATAAGTGTCATCAAATTTATGATCATATAGAACTATTTTTGATTTTTAGGTATTAAGTAGGTATGGCATCAACTAAAGAAATCAATCAACCAAATTTTTATTCACAATCAATTGAAGAGTCTTTGTCTCAGTTAGAGGTAGACCCGAAGAACGGACTGACTACTTCTGAGTCTGAAACAAGGCTAAATGAATATGGTAAAAATAAGCTGGAGGATAAAAAAAGGAAGTCCATTTTTATGATGTTCGTTGAACAATTGAATGATTACCTTATTTATGTTCTATTTGCTGCAGTTGCCATTACCTTTTTTATGGGTGAATACACAGATGGAATCATCATATTGATTGTAATCTTTATCAATGCATTCCTGGGCTTGTTTCAGGAAATAAGAGCGAATAATGCTATTGATGCTTTAAAAAATCTTTCGCATCCGAAGGCTTTGGTTAGGCGAGACGGAAAGACCATGGAGATTGATTCTGAGCTGTTGGTACCTGGGGATATTGTTTTACTAGAAGCCGGGCGTATAATTCCTGCTGATTTAAGGCTGGTAGAATCTGCGAGTCTTCAAATTGATGAATCTGCCTTGACGGGAGAATCTGTTGCTGCAGAAAAGGATGCTGAAGTGCAGCTGGAAGAGGATTATATCCCATTGGGAGATCGCATAAATTTAGCTTATATGTCCACCTTAGTAACCTATGGTCGAGGATCTGGTATTGTTATAGGTACAGCGAACAATACGGAAGTTGGTAAAATTGCAGGCTATTTAGATACGGATGATAATGAAAAAACACCTTTAGAAATCCGATTGGATCATTTAGGTAAGACTTTAGGAAAAATAGCAATTGGAGTCTGTATTTTAATTTTTATCATCTCATATTTTCAGGGTAGAGATCTCACTGAGATGTTCTTGACGTCAGTTTCATTGGCTGTAGCTTCTATTCCTGAAGGATTAGCAGCAATTGTTGCCATTGTATTATCCATTGGGGTTACCAAAATGGCAAAACAAAATGCGATTATCAAGAAGCTGCCAGCAGTGGAGACCTTAGGCTCGGTTACCATAGTGTGTTCTGATAAAACTGGCACATTGACCCAAAATAAAATGACAGTTCAGGAAGCATTTACATTTAGTGACGGATTGATTTCAGTAGATGATGAAGCGGAAAATACATTTGAGGAAAATTTGCTTGCAGAAGCTATGGTATTAGCTTCTGATGCAACTTTAGAAAATGATAAACAGACCGGTGATCCTACTGAGGTAGCATTGTTGTCGCTTGCGGATCAATGGGAAATGGATAGAAAAGAATTAGGTAACAAGCAACCTAGAGTTGATGAATTAGCATTTGATTCTGACCGTAAAATGATGTCAACTCTGCACTCTGTTGATGAGGAATATATTCTTTACACCAAAGGAGCAGTGGATAATTTGATTGAACAATGTAACTATGTAATTCAAGATGAAAAGGAAATTGAAATAACTGAAGACCATAAAAAGGAAGTGTCGAAGGCGGTGGAAGAAATGTCCAACAAAGCGTTAAGGACGTTGGCGGTAGCCTATAAAAAGACCAGTTCGAAAATTGAAAAAGAAAAATTTGAAGAAGACTTAGTGTTTATTGGGGTTGTTGGTATGATTGATCCACCCCGGGATGAAGTAAAAGATTCTATCCAAAAAGCAAAAGATGCTGGAGTAACTACCATAATGATTACTGGAGACCATGCCAATACTGCCTTTGCCATTGCAAAAGAACTGGGCATAGCGGATAATCAAAATCAGGTTACTACGGGAAAGGAAATCAACAATGCAAGTTATGAGGATTTGGAGAGTCATATTTCCGAGTACCGGGTTTTTGCAAGAGTCTCTCCTGAACACAAAGTCAATATTGTGAAGGCTTTTAAAGCTAAGGGCAATATCGTATCCATGACTGGTGATGGTGTAAATGATGCTCCTTCGTTGAATGCTGCAGATATAGGCGTTGCTATGGGGATTACAGGTACTGACGTGGCAAAAAATGCTTCGGATATGATCTTGGCAGATGATAACTTTTCTACGATTATTGGTGCTATTGAACAAGGTAGAAATATCTTTAATAACATAAAAAAGTCTGTTATTTTCTTGTTGGCTAGTAACTTAGGAGAAGTTGTCGCTATGTTGGTTTCCATTGTTGCTGGTTTGCCTGTTCCTTTATTGGCTACCCAACTATTATGGATTAATTTAATTACGGATACCCTTCCGGCGGTTGCATTAGGAATGGATCCAGGAGATCCTGCGGTAATGAAAGAAAAGCCAAGGACTATAAATGAAAATTTCTTCTCGCATGGCGGAACGCGAAAGATATTAATAGGGGGAATATTGATAGGGTTATTGACTGTGGTTGCTTTTTTAATCGGATATTTTGAACATGGATATAATCCTATGAACGATGATATTCCAGATGATATTCATGCCTATGCAAGGACAATGGCATTCCTAACGATTATTGCATCTCAATTGTTTTATTCCTTGTCCTTTAGAAGCGAATATAAATCTATATTCCAAGTGGGAATATTTTCAAACAAGTATTTGGTAGGAGCAATAATTTTAGGCTTTGGATTGCAATTGATGGTTCTCTTTATTCCATTGATGCGGAATGCATTCAAGCTTCAATTAATAGGCCTTAATGATTGGTTGATGGTCTTGGGATTAGGATTGGTGCCGTTGATCGTCAATGAAATCATTAAACTATTCTTAAAGCGGTCGGAGAACAAATAATTATTTAGCATTTAATTTTCTCATCTCACGTTGGTATTTTCTAAATTCCCAAGGTGCGATTGTGTTCTTTAAAGACCAGATATTTCTTTTGTAAAGTTTAGCTTCAGCCTCAGCAGCTGCATATTCTGTTGATTTGTCAAATTGAAGGAAATGCCATGCCAAGCCTGATTTTAATAAAGCAAGGTTGATTTCCAGGGAATCGATATACACTTTTCCAATTGCTCGTTTATAATGGTCATATTTAAGGATTTCTACATTTACCTCTTTTTGAAAGCATAACTGGCCAATAAAATCTTTGGCTACTTGATAATAATCTTGTTTTCTTTCGGGACAATCTATTCCATGCAATCTTATACGATGTTGTTGATTCAAACTATCTAAAATAGTAATGGTATCACCATCGGAAATACGAACAACTTTTCCTGTTAATATTTCTTGGGCATATGCTTGTTGAAAACAAATTGAAAGAATTAGAAATAGATAGAAAATTGATTTGGTAAACATCCTGCAAAAATAACCTTTAAGGCATGATTTAGGTAAATAATTTGATTTTATCCTGTTGCATTTTTAATGAGTTTAAAATCAGTGTATTAAAGTTTATTTTACTTTAAAAGGGAAGAAATATGAGTTTTTAAAATGTTAAAATATGTTAAGAACAAATTTCATTGACGCGAATTGGTGTTTAGATGCGTTAGAGGAGTAATAAATTTCATAATTTAGGTTAATAATTGGTTTGATAAATCCCGTGGCTCCCCGCCGCGGGATTTTTATTTTGCAGTATTTGGGATTTTATTGTAATTCATACTGGAAATACTAACTTCGTTTATGCATAAGAAGATTTTACTTATTGATGATGAGGATAAGCTGCGAGAGTTATTGGCAAGAATTATCCAATTCGAATGGGAAGATCTTGAAGTATTTCAAGCTTCTACCTTAAAATCAGGTTATCAGATATTGAAGACTAAGGAAATTGATGTTGTCTTATGCGACGTTAAATTACCAGATGGGAATGGTGTTGAGGCAGTCTCAGAGATTAAGAAATATCAACCTCAATCTGAAGTTATATTGATGACTGCTTTTGGTCAGATTCCAGATGGAGTGCAGGCCATAAAAAATGGAGCCTTCGACTACATCACTAAAGGAGATGACAATAATAAAGTTATTCCATTATTGCATAAAGCTTTTGAAAAAGTTGAGTTAGTAAATAAACTTATAAAGTTAGAGGAGAAGGTAGGCAAAAAATATTCCTTTGATCAAATTATTGGTGACTCCAAAGAGATCCATAACGCAATTAATTTGGGTAAAAAGGTATCTCAGACAGATGCTTCTGTTTTGTTATTGGGAGAAACTGGAACTGGTAAAGAGGTTTTCGCACAGGCTATCCATTATGAGAGCAAGCGTAATTCAAAATCATTTGTTGCTCTGAACTGTTCTGCAGTCAGTAAAGATTTATTAGAATCTGAAATGTTTGGCCATGTTGCTGGATCATTTACTGGTGCTGCCAAAGATAAGAAGGGATTATTTGAAGAAGCTAATGATGGTACATTATTTCTTGATGAAATAGGGCGAGATGCCATTGGAACTACAAGCAAAGTTACTTCGTGTCTTGGAAACTGGCGAATTTCTTAAAGTCGGCGAAACAACCCCTACAAAAGTGAATGTTCGATTAATAGCTGCAACTAATAGAAACTTAGAACAGGAAGCAGAAGAAGGGCACTTTAGGGAGGATTTATATTACCGGATTTCTGTTTTTACAATTAACTTACCCGCTTTAAAAGATAGGAAATCTGATATTCCGCTATTAATTGAGCACTTTGTAAAGGTAAATGCTGCAAAAATGAATATTCAAATTCCCAAGGTTGAACAATCATATATTGATCTTTTGAGCAAGCACAATTGGAAAGGTAATGTGAGGGAATTAAAGAATGTTATTGAACGAAGTTTGATTTTAATAGAAGGACATAGTCTTGATGAAAGATCGCTGCCTTATGAATTCTCCATTGATGATAAAGGTACAGCAAGTGGCACCAAGATGTCACTATCGGAAATTGAAAGAAAGCATATTCAAAAAGTATTGGCTTATACTAAAGGAAATAAAGCAGAAGCAGCAAGGCTTTTGGAAATTGGAGTGGCTACCCTCTATAGAAAAATTGAAGAATATAAGATTTCGTAATGTATTTAAAATACGGATAAATCATTCTCAAAATGATAAGAACCCTATCAAAATGATAGGGTTTTTTTTATGGCTCAATCTCTAGAAAATATTTGTAATTATTTGGTATACAGTTGGTTGTTGTGTTTTTGTTTTTCATTGGAACAAGTTTGGCATTCAAGGTCAAAATGAAATAGAAAAGATAAATAAACACATTGAGTAACATGATTTTAACTATCGCATTATTGATTTTGGGCATTCTTTGTTTTGCCATTTTTTACAAATCAGTTGATTTTTTTGATAAGATCTAAAACTATGGAAAATAAAATAATATCAACCGTAAAAGCATGGATACCGGGATGTTTCCATGATGGAAAGGAGGAGTCTGAATATGAGATTCTTCAACATGTGGCAGAATATTGTTTGATGAACTTTGATGGGTCTGATTGAGGATCAGAAACTTGCTAAGGAGGCTGTTCATGTCATAGGCATTTTATATGGAGGTGGATCCCTACATATTAAAAATGCCATTGAAAATGAGTTTTTGGAACGACTTGCCACAAGTGAATCGCCAGCAAGTTTAAGAAAGCACCTTGCATGTTTTCCCAAAGAAATGAGATCCATTTATATGAAAACCATTTTAGAAAATTAGAGATATGGTAGCATTATTAATTGTAGCCATCATGGTTTTTCTATACACCATGTATGTGCTCTTGAATCCTGAAAAATTTTAAGGACATAAAAAATGAATTTAATAAATACAGATGTATGGGGAGTAATTGCCATGTTTTTCATGACAATCGTTATTGCGATTCCCTTAGGAAAATATATAGCAAATGTGTTTTCAGATAAACCAGGTTTTTTCAGATCTCATATTTGGTCCCCTAGAACGAGTAATTCTAAAGTTGACTGGAGTTGACGCGAAAAAGGAAATGGGCTGGAAAGAGCATTTGATCGCTTTGTTGACCATCAATCTTGTTTGGTTTGTGGTTGGTATGCTGATTTTAATGTTCCAGGCAAATCTTCCATTGAATCCCGATGGTAATCCAAATATGTCACCTGATCTGGCTTTTAATACAGTCATTTCATTTTTGGTGAATTGTAATTTGCAGCATTATTCAGGAGAGACTGGGGTTAGTTATTTTTCCCAAACAGGATTAATGTTCCTTCAGTTTGTCAGCTCTGGTGTTGGCATTGCCGCCGCAGTAGTACTGTTCAAGGCATTAAAGGATAAAGGAAGTAAAACATTGGGTAATTTCTATGATATCTTTTTGAAATCATGTACCCGTATATTATTGCCTATTTCTTTTATTGTTGCCTTAATTCTTGTTTTTCAAGGAACTCCGATGACTTATGAAGGCAAGGACAGTATGATCAATCTTCAAGGAGATACCGTTGAAGTTTCCAGAGGTCCTGTTGCGGCATTTGTCGCTATAAAACATGTGGGTACGAATGGGGGAGGTTTTTTATGGTGCTAATTCAAACCATCCCCCTTGAAAACCCAACCTATCTTACCAATATCGTTGAAATGTTGGCTCAGTTTATAATCCCAGTGGCTATGGTATTTGCTCTTGGATTTTTTATAAATAAGAAAAAGCTATCCTGGATGATCTTTGGGGTAATGACTATTGGTTTTCTATGTTTAGCAGTTCCGAATGTTTTGATGGAGAGCGAGGGCAGTCCTGCTATAGAGCGCTTGGGAATCAATCAAGATTTAGGTTCTATGGAAGGTAAGGAGATTCGTGTAGGTTCTGCTGCATCGGGCTTTTGGTCCATAGTAACTACAGTAATTTCCACAGGTTCCATAAACTCTATGCATGATAGTTCGATGCCGCTATCAGGGATGAACCAAATGCTGGCCATGATGATCAATGCATTTTATGGTGGTAATGGAGTCGGTATACTTAACTTTTTCATATTTATCATTTTAGCAGTTTTTATTTCTGGCTTAATGGTAGGCCGGACTCCAGAATTCATGGGGAAGAAAGTTGAAGCAAGGGAAATGAAGATCGCGATGATGGTTGCATTAATTCATCCTTTTCTAATATTAGTAGGCGCAGCTATAGCAGCAGCTTACCCTAGTATTGGAGCAAATACAACAAATGACCCTGGTTTTCATGGTTTCTCAGAAATGCTATATGAGTTTACATCAGCTTCAGCGAATAATGGTAGTGGATTTGAAGGCTTAGGCGACAATACTTTGTGGTGGAATATCAGTACAGGTATTGTGCTTCTGTTCGGAAGGTTTATTCCGATAATTGGTCCGGTAGCTATTGCTGGGTTGTTATCAGAAAAGCGATATATCCCTGAAGGTGCAGGGACTTTGAAAACTGATACTGGGAGTTTTGGTTTTATGGTACTCGCCGTAATCGTAATTGTTGCTGCCTTGGCATTTTTTCCAGCTTTGACCCTAGGTCCGATAGCTGAATATTTCACAATTAAATAAGAATAGTAATGAAATCAAATAATCCATTTTTTGACCCTGAGTTATTGAAGGTATCCTTTAAAGAAGCTTTTATAAAACTCAATCCAAAGGATATGCTTAGAAATCCGGTGATGTTTACAGTAGAGGTCTGTACTGTTGTGATGGCTGTAGTATGTATCGCAATATTGATGGGGGATAAAAGTCAAGGTTCTTTAGGGTATAATTTTATAGTTTTCTTGATATTACTGATCACCTTATTGTTTGCCAATTTTGCGGAATCATTGGCTGAAGCTAGGGGTAAAGCCCAAGCAGACAGCTTACGTAAAACAAGAGAGGAAACTCCCGCAAAATTAAAAGATGGCAGAACAATTTCATCGTCACAATTGCAGAAAGGAGATGTATTTATATGTGTTGCTGGAGATATCATAGCAAGTGACGGAGAAATCATTGAGGGTTTGGCAACTATTGACGAGAGTGCTATTACAGGAGAATCTGCACCAGTAATTAGAGAAGCTGGTGGTGATAGAAGTTCTGTAACTGGCGGTACAAAAGTTTTGTCTGATGAAATCACTGTATTGGTAACTGCTACTGCTGGGGAGAGTTTCTTGGATAAGATGATCGCTTTGGTCGAAGGAGCCAAAAGACAAAAAACTCCAAATGAAATCGCTTTGACCATTCTTCTAGCAGGATTTACTTTAGTCTTTATTTTGGTTTGTGTGACTCTGAAGCCTTTTGCTGATTATTCAAACGTGCCGATAAGTATAGCTGCATTTATCTCGCTGTTTGTGTGTCTTATACCGACTACTATTGGTGGTTTATTATCGGCCATTGGTATTGCAGGTATGGATAGAGCATTGCGGGCAAATGTTTTGACCAAATCAGGTCGCGCTGTCGAAACTGCTGGAGATGTGGATGTTCTATTATTAGATAAAACTGGTACAATTACTATTGGTAACCGTAAAGCAACCAATTTCCACCCTGCTCCGGGAGTTGAACATGTGGATTTGATACGAGCAGCAACTTTAAGCTCCTTGTATGATGAAACTCCTGAGGGAAAATCTATTGTAGAATTAGCAGGCTTAGATGTTACTCCTTTTAAATCGAAGGAGGCAAAATTCATCAAGTTTACTGCAGAAACAAGATGTTCTGGAGTAGATATGAGTAACCAAAGAATTAGAAAAGGAGCGACAGATTCCATCAAAAAATTAGTAGAAGATGCTGGTCATGCCTTTCCAATTGAGGTGATGAATATAGTTGAACAAATCTCAGGAAACGGAGGTACGCCTCTGGTAGTTTCAGAAAATGAGATTCCACTGGGAGTTGTTGAACTGCAGGATATCGTGAAGCCAGGTATACAAGAGCGGTTTGAGAGATTGAGGAAGATGGGGATCAAGACTGTTATGGTTACTGGTGATAACCCATTGACTGCAGGATATATAGCTAAAAAAGCTGGGGTTGACGATTTTATTGCAGAGGCAAAGCCAGAAGATAAAATGAATTATATCCGTAAGGAACAAGGTGAGGGTAAGTTGGTTGCTATGATGGGTGATGGTACCAATGATGCTCCTGCCTTGGCCCAAGCGGATGTTGGAGTTGCGATGAACAGCGGAACGCAAGCTGCGAAGGAAGCCGGAAATATGGTGGATTTGGATAATGACCCTACCAAGCTAATTGAGGTAGTTGAAATTGGTAAGCAGTTGCTAATGACCCGAGGTACTTTGACCACTTTCAGTATCGCCAATGATGTTGCTAAGTATTTTGCGATTATTCCAGCTCTTTTTGTGGCTTTTATTCCAGCCTTGGCACCCTTAAATATTATGGATCTCAAAAGTCCAGAATCCGCTATTTTGTCCGCTATTATATTTAATGCGATCCTAATTCCTATGCTTATTCCTTTGGCATTAAAAGGTGTGGCTTATAAACCTATAGGAGCATCCGCATTATTGCGTAGAAATATCCTAATATATGGATTTGGAGGTCTTATCGTGCCATTTATCGGCATCAAATTAATAGATGTTTTATTATCTGTATTTATATAATTAATCATGAAAACACATGTATTACCTGCGATTAAAATGACCATTTTAACATTTGTTTTATTCGCAATATTATATCCATTGGTGGTTTGGGGTTTTGCACAGTTGAGCCCAAACCATGGAAATGGTTTCCTAATTGAAAACAATGGGAAATCCTATTACGAAAATATTGGACAACAATTTACTGAAAACCAATATTTCTGGTCGCGTCCATCTGCTGTCGATTATAACGCAGCAGGTTCTGGTGCTAGTAACAAGTCGGGATCTAATCCAGAATATATAAAAGAGGTAGAGGACCGGATAACCCATTTTATGTCACAGAATCCAACGGTTAAAGGAGAACAAATCCCGACTGAGATAGTTACCGCTAGTGGTTAGTGGTCTTGATCCACATCTTTCTGTTAAAGCTTTGGAAATTCAAGTTCCTAGGATTGCGAAAATGCGAAATATAGAGGAAACAGAACTTTTAAGATTGATTGAAAATCACATTGAATCACCATTGTTAGGATTTCTAGGACCAGAAAAGGTTCATGTCCTTGAACTTAATATTGCCTTGGATAAAATGGCTGGAAAGAAAGGAGTGGAAGATGTTAAATAAGTTTTTAGGCTGCGCTACATTTTTCTTAGGACTAGGAATTGCTGAAGCACAGGAATCAAAGGACTCATTACAATCGAACTTGACTTTCGGTGGATACGTTGAAAGCTACTATACCTATGATTTCAATAAACCGGAAGATCATAAAAGGCCAGGATTTATTTACAGTCATCATAGAAGCAATGAATTGTCTGTAAACCTCGCGATGATAAAAGCTAACTTTTCTAATTCAAGGGTTAGGAGCAACTTAGCTTTGGCAGTTGGTAGTTATATGAATGCCAATTATGCTGCCGAAAGAAGGAGTTTGGAAGAATGTATATGAGGCCAATTTAGGATATAAATTGCTAGAAAACCATGAACTATGGATAGATGCTGGTGTTTTGCCTTCCCATATTGGAGGTGAGAGTGGCTATTGTGTTGGACAATATTAGCCTATCTAGAAGTTTGTCAGCTGAGAATTCGGCCTTATTTTGAAACAGGGGCTAGATTGTCATATACTACAGATAATGGCAAGTTTTATTTGGCTGCTTTGGTACTAAATGGTTGGGCAGAGAATTCAATTGCCAAATTCTAGCAAAGGAATGTCTTTTAGGCCCCATCAGATTCAATACAAGCCAAATGAATCTATTGTTCTAAACAGTAGCTCTTTATTATGGAGATGAAGGAACGGACAGTACTAGATTTTTTCACGATCTATATGTTCAAGTAAATATAAATTCTAAATTCAATCTTTTGGCTAATTGGGATTATGGAATTCAAAAACAACCCCTCATATCTGAAAATTTTAATTGGTGGAATGCTGGACTACAAGCTAATTATTTGTTCCATCCAAAAATTGAAAGGCAATGCTAGGTTAGAATATTTCAATGATGAAGATGGTGTGATTTTCGGACGCTTTGATAATCTGGGGGCCAATATATTGGGTTATTCATTGGGGATAGATGTTGATCTTTATAAAGGATTGATGTGGCGGACTGAATTTAGGGGTTTGAATTCAACAGAGAATATATTTACAGATCGAAAGTCTGAGAGCTATGATAAATCCTATACTGTAAGTACAGCAATAGGTTGGAAATTCTAGAATAATATGGAAGCACAGCGTAAATCGGCAGAACATTTCCTTGATTTGATCAAACAATCCCGCCGGGGGAAGTTTAAGATCTATCTTGGTATGTGTGCTGGCGTGGGTAAGACATACAGAATGCTTCAGGAATCTCATAACTTATTGAGAAACGGAATTGATGTTCAAATAGCTTATATTGAAACCCACGACAGAGAAGATACCATAAAAATGTTGGCTGGTTTACCCTTGCTGCCAAGAAAGCAAATTTATTATAAAGGAAATGAATTGGATGATTTGGATGTGGATCTGGTATTACAGAAGCATCCTGAAGTAGTAGTCGTAGATGAATTAGCACATACAAATGTGCCGGGAAGTAAAAATGAGAAACGATGGCAAGATGTAATGGAAATTTTGGATGCTGGGATAAACGTTATTTCTGCTGTCAATATTCAGCATTTAGAAGGTCTTCAAGCGGAAGTTGGAGACATGCTTTCAGTACCAGTTTATGAGCGAATTCCTGACCGTGTTATTCAATCGGCAGATGAAGTTCTATTTGTCGATATTTCTGTAGAAGATCTCTTGAGCAGGTTAAAAGAAGGGAAAATCTATAAGAAAGAAAAAATAGAAACGGCATTAAGGAATTTCTTTCAATCGGAGCAATTACTGTTGCTAAGGGAGCTAGCGCTGAAGGAAGTTGCTGTTCATGCGATCAAAAAACATGAAAAGGAAAAACCCTCGGATTCAAAGCATAAAATTGAAAAGTTTATGGTCTGTATAGGCACAGATGAAAAGAAAGCCAAAAATTTAATCCGAAGAACGTGCAGGTTGGCTAGTTACTATCAGGCTGAGTGGTACGTCCTATATATTCAAACACCCAAAGAGAGCGTCAATAAAATTGCATTGGATAAGCAACGTTATCTAATTAATAATTTTAAATTGGCAACGGAATTGGGCGGACAGGTTATTCAAGTTCAAGGAAAAGATGTCCCAGAAAATATAGTAGATCAAGTACTAAGGATGAGAATAACTACGCTCTGTATAGGTAGACCGTATTGGCCATTCTTAAGAATATTATGGGCCATGGGTATGTTCAGGAGATTAATGAAAAAATTGGAAAAAATTCAAGTGGACTTAATTATTCTGTCATGAAAATTAAAGCTAAACTTTATTTAGGAATAGGATTGTTGTTTTTGATGATTCTAATTCTGGCAACAGTAAGTACGCTGTTTGTCAGTTCACTCAAAAAAGACACGGAGAATGTGCTATCTGCAAACTATATTCAGTTGAATATGCCACGAAATATGCTCAAAGCTTCTGATGAAATTCAACTAAAAAATAATGCGATTTTGCAGCTTGAGGATAATTTTGAAAAACAAAAATTGAATGTTACTGAACCTGGTGAGAGGGAAATCACAGATCGGCTATCACAACAATTAGAAAAATTGAAAAGCACTCCCAATGATCCCCTTATCAATCAAAACTTTCGAACGGCTTTAGTAGAGCTTATGACAGTCAATATGGGATGCAATCGTTAAAAAAAGCGATCAAGCTCAGGAAACTGCAGGAAATGCCTTTGTGCTAATTTCAGTTGTTGGTGCTCTTTGTTTTTTAATTGGCTTCGTTCTGTTTGTAAATCTTCCAAGTAATATCGCCAATCCTATTAAAAAGCTCAGTGACAGTATTAGGGAAATTTCTCGTCAGAACTATAATCAGAGGGTGTATATAGAGGGTAAAAGTGAATTTGCTGAATTGGCCGGTTCATTTAATGTTATGGCAGAGAAACTTCAGGAATATTCCAACAGTAAATTGGACCAAATTCTTGAAGAAAAAAAACGCGTCGAAACATTGGTGAACAGTATGCATGACCCTGTAATCGGTCTTGACGAAAATAGAACAATAACCTTTATCAATGATGAGGCATTACAAGTTTCTGGATTAAAAAGAACTGACTTACTGCAATTAAACACCAGTGATTTAATCAGGAAGAACGATCTGATCAGAGACTTAACAGATTCTTCAAACCAGATGTCGACAATTAAAATAGTCTTAGACAATAAAGAATCCTATTTTGAAAAGGAAATAATTCCAATGGAAATCACGCCAACAGGAGAGACAAAGAGCCAAAAAATAGGGGAGTTGATCGTCTTAAAAAATGTAACATCATTTAAGGAATTAGACGTGGCAAAGACTAATTTTATTGCTACTGTTTCTCATGAGCTTAGGACGCCCAATAGCGTCTATACAATTGAGTTCAGAGTTGTTGAAGCATCCTAGAACTGGCACCTTGTCTGACGATCAGAAAAAACTACTTTCTGGAATTGAAGAAGATAGTTTGAGGTTATTGCGGATTACAAGTGAGTTACTCAATGTTTCGCAAGTTGAGACCGGCAATATAAAATTATATTCTCAAATCACCAGTCCTATTCCTATTGTACAGTACGCAATAAATGCTACCAGAATGCAAGCGGAACAGAAACAAATAGAGATTGAAACCCAAATCGATGATACATTGCCGAAGATCTATGTGGATGAAGAGAAAACTGCATGGGTTTTGACAAACTTTATTACCAATGCAATCCGATATTCTCCTGAAAACAGTAAGATTATAATTAGTCTAAAAAATAACTCTAAGGAACTGATTTCTCGGTAAAAGATCATGGTAAAGGAATTGATGAGGCTTATAAAAACAAGGTTTTTGATCGATATTTTCAGATTCCAGGTAGCGTACGGACAGGAACAGGGCTTGGGCTTTCCATTTCCAAGGATTTTATTGAGAACCAAGGTGGAAAGATCTCCGTCGAAAGTGAATTAGGGGTAGGGAGCACATTTTCTTTTAGGATTCCGGTAATAAATACTTAATCTATCAGATAGGTTTCAAAGTGAGTGACATTTTCTTCAAATTCCAATAAGTATTTTTTGTCTTCTTTATAGTATCTAGCTTTTTCAAATTTCTCTCCGGCAAATTCTTTTATACTATCAACAGAATCCCATTCGGTAACCGTCATAAAATGACAGATGTCGTGATCTATCCGTCGGAGTACTTTGGTGGATAGATTTCCTTTGATGCTGCGGTAATCTTTAATACCTGTATCGAATAAATAATTTAGGTACTCATCAGCATCTTCTTTTTTGGTTATTCCGTGCCAAATCCTTGTTATTATCTTCATGGTTTCTCCTCCTTTCGAACGGTTATATTCTAATTTACTGAATATTTTTGAGTAAAAAATTGGGTTCAACTCGACGTTTTGCCGGGATTGTTCCCAAAAATCAGTGGCTTTTTTGCTATCCATACACCTTGGATTGTGTGATTTTTTATTTTGAATAAGTATTGCTGAACGATTAAGCAAGGAAATTATTTTATCTATTAATAAATAATAACGTTAAGAAATATATCGATTAATCTTTAGTTTCTTCATTCTAATATATTTTTAAAACTAGTTTGATTTTAAGTGAAGTTAACTTTCTAGTAACAATACTTAAGATTATTATTAGCGTAGAGGAGTTTTTTTTTAAGCGCTAAAATTTTACTGAATTTCTCAATAATTAACCAATGGTTTATGCATAAAATTCTAATGTAAATAGATTACTACATTGGTGAATAATTTAAATTACAGGAATTTATTTGTTTAAATATTGATATATGTTTGCAGTGTTAATTGTTAATAATTTATTAATATTAAAAGTTTGTCTAAATAGTTAATTAAGACTAAAGCGTTTAAGATTGATTTTATTGACATAGCAAGTTGAATATCTATCAATATAAGAATGAAAAGAAATAAGATTGAAACCTATGTGTCTCCGCGTATTGTGGAGCTAAAGATTGAGCTAGAGCAAGGTATCCTTGCGTCGTCGGCGACATTTACACCTGGTGATGGTACTGAAGGTAACTACACTCCAGAAGTGGATGATTGGTATGACAGTACTGGGCATCAAGAAATTGAATTATAAAAAATCTGAAATTATAAGAAATGAAATCAAATCTAAAAAGGCCACATGCTAATAGTTTTATTAAGGCTTTATTGTTAGGGGTTTTGTTCTCTAGTTTATTTGCTAGTTGTAACAAGGAAACCAATTCGGCTGTAGACCTACCTACAGGCGATGCTACCATAAGTATTGATGTTGCAGGTGTGAATGATGAAGAAGAAGGAGAAAAGAAAACATCTGTTAGTAAAAGTGCCATGAATTCTATTGGTTATGGTGAAATATTAAGCTCTAAAGAAGTATCATATGAAGGATTAGATGCAGTTGTAAGTACACGGATCGATCAGAAGAGGGATTCCAGATCTATTGTGGCTAACAATCGAAAAAACAATGCCTCAAACTCTGAATTACGTGCTGCAGTCATGACTCCGGGGATAAAATATAGATTATTGCTTTACTTAAACGGGACATTTGTTAAATCTGTAGCTGCAGAATCTGGAGTTGCATCTCATGTTGAAGTTAGTAAAGATGTAGAATATAATTGGTACGCATTTTCGTATAATAGTACAGATGATATTCCGGATGTATCTAATACTTCAGCTCCAACCGTAGAATCTAAGGTAGATAAGCCATTACTGTATGCTAGTGGGACTGTAATGGTTACTGGCGAAGGCGTTGTTGACAAGCCTTTGAGAGTTCAATTTGCACATCGTACGGCAAGAGTAGGTGCGGAAATCAGTGCCCGAGGGCTTTCGCTGGAATTGAGAGCGTAACATCTAGTTTTGCTAGTTCCGATTATATTAAAAAAGGAAATTTAAATTTATTGACAGGTCAGTATGAGTCTTTATCAACTGTGGATGTGGGTAATTTAAATTTTACACAATTTAGTGCAGCCACAAAAGATACCATTAAGGTTGCATACTACTATACTGCTGGACAAGGAGTAAATTCAGCAATTAAAGTGAATGTTCAGGCATTAACATTAAAATTGGATCTTGGAGATACTCGGGTATTTACAAATATGCAGTTTTCAGACAATGTAGACTTAAGTTGGGGTTATAGGAAGAACAGTGTTTTTGGATTTAATTGAATCACCATTGACAGTAAACGGGATAAAATGGGCAAGAACAAATTTATATTTTAGTCAAGCAGATAGGGCATATCGATTTAGACATCAGATTCATGATCCATATAACAGAAGTACTGAAGAGTATTGGAATTTCAAAGCGCCATTCCCTAATGGTACAATCGGTGCTCAAGATCCATGTACTTTAGTTTATCCAAAAAATAAATGGAGAATGCCTAATGGGGATGAAACGCGGAATTTGATTGATGTTAAAGATAGTAGAAGAACACTGAATGCGGATTATGTAGAATATACCGCTACTGGCACTGCGGCACCTTATCCAAGTAATAAGCTTAGAATTAATAAAATGGGTTATTTACAATATTGCATTGGGGATATTTGGACTTCTTAGCGATGATAAGCAAGATGGATATTTTGGGTTAATGAAACTGGATTTTTAGGAGGCGCTTATAACAGGTGTTAATAACTATAGGGTAAGTGATAATAGGCAGTTTTTAGTAACCGGTGATTATGTTTTTGAGCATTGGGCTCAGTCTTCTTGGGGAGGTGCTGAGAATATAAGGTGTGTTAGAAACGAATAGCGTATAACGATTATTATTGTTTAAGGCTATCTCATTGGGGATAGCCTGTTTTTATTTCTCAATTTTTTTTACTGGTTTTTGAATTTTATTTGCTGTCAACCTACTGTAGTCAATCATTTACAAATAATATTTAAGCCAAGGTGTTCTTATTGTTAAATAAAAATGTTATGAGTAGATTCATATCATAATATGATATTTTTATTTCTTTTTAACCTTTAAATTTGAAGGTATTTTAAATAATTGATGAAACTAAATAAAATATTTGTTTTTTAAAATTAACTAATAGTATAATTAAGTGATTTAAAAAAATTTGCTGCTTTTGAAATAGGCTGTATATTCGTAGTGTTGTTCAGAGAAATTTGGAAAATAATGCTCGGTCACACACGCTGTTAATTTTTCAAAATAAGTTTTTTTCAATTAGGTTTCGGTGTTATTATAATAATGCTTAAACCATACGTTCAGAGGCGATAATAAAAAGAAGAAAGAATATCACTAAACTTGAAATTTAAAATTTAAATAAATTCTTCTTTTTAAAATAAAACAACATTAATGAAAAAGATAAGTACTATTATTCTAGCAACGCTGTTTGCTTTAGGTGGTTTCGCGAAGGAACCTTTTGAGAAAGATCCTTGGAAAACGAAATTCATGGCAGAAAAAGTTTACCAAGAGACTTCAGATTTAAATCACTGGTTTGTGGGTGCAAGTGTAGGGGGGCAAGTTTATTTTGGTGACCACGATAAACAATTGTCATTTGGAAAGAGAATAACCCCACAGTTTGAAATTTACGCAGGTAAATGGTTGAACGAGAGATTTGGTTTAAGACTTGGATTAAATGGAATTAATTACAAAGGTCTTACCCAGACTTCGATGTATGGCACAGGAGAGATTTTTCATGCTGGACAGAATTTAGAGTATCAAAAATTCAACTTCATCAATGTGCATGCAGATTTTATGTTCAACTGGACAAACGATGCTTTAGGATATGATCCAGGCCGTTTGTATAACCTGATCCCTTATGTTGGAATTGGTTTTGGAGCAGTACTATCAGATCCAGGATCATTAAAGTTCAGTCCAAACTTGGGTATCCTGCAAACATTCCGTCTAACAGACGCATTGGATTTAACTCTAGACATTAGAGGAAATCTATATGGTGATGAATTCGACGGTGAAGTTGGAGGAAGAAATTTTGAAGGGGCAGCTTCTACTTCGGTAGGAGTAAAATACACCCTCAATAGATAAGCTTAGATTCACTAACTATTAATAATTAGCCTTGGTCTCGCCCGATATCAAGGCTTCTTTTTTTTAGCTTAGTGGAATATTCATATATTTATTTGCTTAATAAAACATATGAGAAAAAAATAGACTATACTACATGTTCATGGCTGCAATTGTCCTTTTTGCAACATCGTGTAATCAAAACAAAAATTCAGAACACAATAACAATTCAACAGAATCAGAATTTAGTACTTATACTGTTCCCAAAGCACCCGAGAATATCCAAGGTGAAAGTGCTAAAATCAATTATGTTTTCACTCATTTTTGGGACGATTTCAATTTCCGAGATACTGCCAAGGTATTCGATCCAAATTACGGAGAACAAGCGATAGTCGATTATATTGGACATTTTCCCTTGGTAGGAATTGATACTTTAAAGGAAGGTGTTGAAAACGTTTTGAATGAGGCTAAAATTGAACCCAAAAGTCTTCGAATTTTTTAAATATCAATTTGAAAATTACCTCTCTAATCCTAATTCTCCTGCAAGGAATGATTTATATTATGAAATTGTTCTTGAAAAATTAATTGCTTCCGGCAAGTTAACTCCTGATGAAGTAACAAAATATGAGTCCTTACTTCCCTTATTGCGCAAAAATAAGCCAGGTACAGAAGCAACAGACTTTAAATATTTAATGACTGATGGAACAACTTCCAATTTAAAGTCAATAGAGGCTCCATTTACATTGTTGATGTTTTATGAACCGGGATGTAGTACATGTGAAGAAACCATTGAACATATCAAGAACAATCCAGGATTTAATACAGTTCTAGAAAATGGTGCTCTTAAAATATTAGCAGTTTATCCAGATGGTAATATGGATATCTGGAAAAATTACCAAAAAAATATTCCGCCAAGCTGGATTAATGGTTTAGATACTGATCAATCTGTAGTGAGTAAAGGATTGTATATGATCAAAGCAACTCCAACTATTTATCTTTTAGACAAGACAAAAAGGTAATTTTAAAGATTCTAACTTAAATGAAGTCATTAAGTTCTTTCAAAATATTTAAAGTCTAACATACTAATATAATAGAGCCAGGATTTTCCTGGCTTTTTTTTGTTTTACTGTTGATTATTAGGGGGTTGAATAATTTAGTATATAAGCTGTATATAAATTATCTAACCATGTATATGTAATGTCTTCCTGAATATTCTTTCAATCAGATTTATAAGGAGAAATTTATTGAAAAGAATAAATTAAAAAATACATTATGAAAATTAGAAATTTGAAATTAATTGCTATTGTGTTCGGCTTGTTTATAATAGCATCTTGTACGGGGCAGAAAGGTGATATGACTAAGGATCCTAAATATGCTGATATTGCGAATAATATTTTCATTACCAATGGTCCATTGTTTTATTACCATTACACGCATTCCGACGGTGGAAATCCGGTTATTTTCTTTCAAGAGAGAGTTCTGTTCCAAATGCAGAGTTGAAGGCAGAAATTCCAGCAGGTTCACATGTAAAGATTTTCAAAGTTTTTGAGGTTCCTAATAAGGAAGGTGGAGTCAAGGCGATGGTTGAAGGAGATGTTATTCCGGATGGTTCCAAAGAAAGCTTTAAATATATGGCAGTATACAATGATATTGAGCCAGCCTTGAAGAAATAATTTTCGAATAGACACTCAATAAGGCACACTGCAAGGTGTGCCTTTTTTGTTTATTGTTAACTTATTGTAACATTACCGTAATGTTTTTTACTAAAGCTAAAATTAGCCTTTGATTTATTTGTTAACGATATTTTAAGGCTTACATTTGTTTCAGTTTTAGTTTACCCTCCCAATAATAATTTATTGTCTGGATATACTTTTGATGTTTAATAATTGCAGTCAGCAAATAATTTATTTATCATTTTATGCCACAAAAGACTTTTTCATTTGATCAAACCAAAACTTCGTATTCCATATTAATTGCTATAGCCATAGCCCATCTATCCAACGATATGATTCAGGCAATCATCCCGGCATCCTATCCTTTACTCAAAGAAAACTTTCATTTAAGTTTTGCTCAGATTGGAGTAATTACGTTTTGTTTTCAATTGTCCTCATCCTTGCTACAGCCGATTGTAGGTGCATATACAGACAAGAATCCAAAGCCTTATTCTCAAATTTTTGCTATGTTCTTCAGTATTATTGGTATTATCGCGCTTGCCTATTCCAATAATTATTATTCGGTGTTATTCTCGGTTACCATGGTTGGAATTGGTTCATCCATTTTTCATCCTGAATCTTCGAGGGTTGCATTTCTTTCTTCTGGAGGAAAAAGAAGCTTGGCTCAGTCTATATTTCAAATTGGTGGAAATACTGGCTCGGCGCTAGCACCATTATTGCTTGCACTATTTGTGCTTCCGCATGGACAACGCTATATTTTATGGTTTTTAATTATTGCAATTGTTGCCCAGTTTGTTTTGGGGTATATTGCATCTTGGTACAAACAAGTTTTGGAATCTGTAAAAGGACAAACTAAAAAGCTAATTAAAGTACCTGACCTTTCAAATACTACAATTAACTTCTCCATATTTATTCTACTGCTGCTTATTTTTTCTAAATATGTATATATAGCTAGTATTACGAGTTATCTGCAGTTCTATATGATGGAAAAATTTGCTATTACTGATGTTCAAGCTCAAGTTTATCTATTTTATTTCTTGATTGCCATTGCGTTAGGAACTTTATTTGGAGGATTCCTAGGGGACTATTTGGGTAGAAAATATATTATTTGGTTCTCGGTATTAGGATGTGCTCCATTTACTTTGTTGTTGCCATTTGCGAGTTTGTTTTGGACTGGAATTTTGGTATTTATTATTGGTTTAATTATGGCATCTGCATTTCCATCCATTTTAGTTTATGCTCAGGAGCTGCTTCCTAGGAAGTTGGGAATGGTGTCAGGATTATTTTATGGATTTGCCTTTGGAATGGGAGGGCTAGGTGCTGCCTTTTTAGGATATTGGGCAGATCATACATCCTTAGAAAATATTTACTTGGTTTGTTCCTATTTACCATTGATTGGTATTATGGCTTATTTCCTGCCAAACATGAAGAAAGTAAGGTTTCATGAAGTTTAGGGTAAATATTTGGCGAGCCAGACAGTTGCACAACCACAATGAACATCATTGACAGTATGGTTGATCAATTCAAAATTGTTCTTTTTCAGCAATTCATTATAATCCTCGATTGAAAGAGAAGAATGATAGAGTTGGCTTACCATTGATTTCTGACCAAACTTCAGTTTTTTCAGTTCCAGTAGTTAGTAATAGCATCCCGTTTGGAAAAAGAAACTCCTTGAAATTAGAGAACATTTCTATTTGATCAGGTTGCTGAAGATGAAAAAAGCTATGCCAAGCAATAATAGCATCAAATTTTTGATTTAAAGCCAATTCTCTCATATCCTGTACATAGAATTCCCCTGAAGGAAAATTCTTTTTAGCAATACCAATCATTTTTTCACTTGCATCAACTCCGACGACTTTGAATTTTTTATGGATTAAATATTCATAGATTGGTTTTCCTGTTCCACAACCTAGATCTAGGATTCTTGCATTTGCAGGCAGTTTTGATATCAATGAGTCGAGATGGTCTTTTTCCATAAGGGATTGGCTTCTGTTTTCAAAAACCAATCCCCAACAATATCATAGACCTTAAATACATTCTTTTTTTCTCGATCCTTCATAGATTACTAATCAAAATGTTAGGTTTATTTTAGAGTACCCAAGACCTTCCAACAATGGCCTAAGTACATGGGTAGCATTGTTTTTGGTTTGTTCTAGGATATCGGATTTATTCACCTGTCTAGTGATTTCCTCTTCCGCAGCCTTAAATGCCTCGTCTACCAAAGTAGCTTCTCTGAAGAAAGCCATCTTAGTATCATAGACCTTAGATGATTTATGATCTATTTTAACATAGCATATTTCAGGTTTTGGAAGATTAATGGTAACTGAGTCTTCCATTACTTTGACATCTTCAGGAGTCAACTTGCTCAAGTCAATACAACCAACAGCATCTGCTTTAATTATTAATAATACACTTGCATCAGGAAGGTATGCTGTCATGTTTTTATGCTCGACCACATCACTCAATCTATACTTCACTAATTCTAGTTTACCCATAGCTTCGATTTTTTCAACCAAACCTGATGTCTAGTTTCTTTCGTTGGCCCAGGTTTTATCCTTTCCCATACAAACCACGTAATACCTATAATCAATCCTAAGATGATTAATATTTTTAGCAATTTTGTCATAAACTACAATTCTCAAATTACAGACCATTTCTATTTTCTTCTGTCAAGAAACTGTAATGGTAATGTTAATACCTTATTAGTAACCAATTAATTACAATTTCTTAATATATGTCAGGTTTAACATGACAGAATGTTTATCTACAATATATATATGGATTAATATATCTTAGATAATAGCATGTATTATTTTCTTAAATTTAATTATGCTTTCTAAGACATATTACTGATGAATTGTATAATGATCAATCTAAACAAAATAAACCGTGTAATTTTACTAATAGGTTTCATGCTATTTTTTGTGCCATTCCTGAAAGCGCAAAAGATCTATACAGTAGACCAAGTTCCTAGTCCGAAAGAAGATGGACAAGATTATTTTGTCAGTAACCCTGATCATATATTAGATGAGAATACAGTTGCTCTTCTTGACAGTATTTCGTTGGATATTGATAAAACTACCGGTTCGGAATATGCCATTGTTATTGTTGATGATTTTGAAGGCGACGATGACTTTCAATTTGCTTATGATTTGTTTAATAAATGGGGTATCGGTAAAAGTGAGACCAACAATGGATTGCTATTATTTATTGGCAAAAATAAAAGAATGTATAGATTTATTTCTGGTTATGGAATGGAGTCTCTATTTCCGGATGCCTATTTAAAACGAGTAGGAGAAAGTTTTTAGTACCAAATTTCAAAAATGAAGATTATGATAGAGGGGTTTTAGAGGCTAGTGAATTTATAGCACAATTTTAAAATCTCCAGACTCCATTAAAGAATTAGAGCGGATGATGCCTGAAGCTATGCCGTTTTTCAGCTGGAAAAATCCGACCTTAAAAAATACTTTATTGGTTGTAGGTTTTTTTTGGCCCTTTATGTCTATATCCACCTTATAGGTAAGAAATTAAAGAGCCCTAAAAGGAAATTAAGACCTATTGCCCCCATATTTTTTGGATTGGGATGTATGTTATTGCTCATGTTTATTACGCTTTTCATTTTTGCATTCTTGTTTAATAATTTGGAAAAGGTGTATCAACTTAAAACCTTCCTTATTTCGCGTTTGTTCTTGGAGGATTGATTTTATCTGCAAAAATATTTGACACACAAGAAGTTATTAATAAAAGTTATGTAGATGAAAAAGATAAAGAATTGGCTTTAAAGAAGTTTTCTGCCTATGCTATAATCCATCAATCTTGTCACCATTATCTTTGTTTGGGTTAGGATGGATTTTCAATAAAACCATTAAGAACAAAAATAGATTTACTCCTCCGGACCAATCTGGGGAATGGGAAAGAATTAAGAGAACCTCAAACAAGATAGAAACAAGCAGTTACTTGGATCAAGGGAATATTAAAGAGGAGAAAGTCGGAGCTAGGAAGTATGAGATTTGGCGAAACACAAAAACAAACAAAATACAATTGATTCCTTGGGAAATCAAGAAGAGATTTACAGAATGTCCAGAATGTCATTATATGACTATGGAAAAGATCAATAAAACGGTCAAGAATCCAACATATACTGCTACCGGTACAGGCGAAACTATTGAAAAATGCCTCAACTGCAGTTATAGGAATGTTATTGACATATTTACCATTCCTAAAAAGACAAAGAGTTCTAGTGGTGGCAGTGGGTCATCTGGTGGAGGTTCTTCCGGTGGTGGTGGTGGAAGCTTTGGTGGCGGATCCTCAGGTGGAGGAGGAGCAGGAGGAAGATGGTAACTTATAATTTTTTATGAAAACAATCCAATTATTAATCTTGGTTTTAATCCTGCAAGGATGTCAACAGCCAAAAACAAAAAATAGTACACCAGAAATTGCTGATTCCACAACAGTAAAAGTTGATACAGCTATTTTTGAAAATGATACCATTGCTATCTATAAAATTGATTCTTCTGCTTTTTTGAAGAATAAAGCAAACTCGATAGCAATTACAGATACATTGGTCTATATTGAAGATTTTGCAAAAGCGAAAGAACTGTTAAAGGGAAAGGTTAAGTTTGGCGACTACGACATGGATTCTCACTCGGTAGATACCCTGAAAGAGGGAACCAATATTTCTTATATCGTTGCGGAATCTGGTGATACCCTGAAAATTGAGTCAAATCAAGATTTTGCGTATGTAGGGTTTGTTCGATATTATCCAACTGAAAATATAGTTCTTTTTGAAGGTGGACATACATCAGATTACGCTATCGATCTTAAGAATGGATCTATAGATGTGATGGTGGTCGGAAATCCCCAGTATATCCAATATTCTCCAAGCAAAAAATACAGGTTAAACGGGTGGTTTCCAGGACAAGAATGTTCCGATTATTTTATTCAGGAAAAAATTGGAGATAACTATAAAGTGCTAGCGAGAATGCCAATTCATCTAACTGAGGAGGGGTTTGACCTATGTACCTTAAAGGATATCTTTTGGTATTCAGATCGTGAGCTTTATTTTAGGAATACATATTTTGGATTTGAAGAGGATAAACGATTAGGATATTTTAAGTTGATTTTAAAATAATTGATTTTTGTATTTGTATATTTTCCTATTCAAATAAGGTTGATGTAAATAATAAAACAAACATGCTCCTAGAAAATAACAGATGGCATCCATAAAGTCAGCTGTATTATAATCCGTAAACATTGGGCTTAAAACTTCAAAAAATATGGAAGTTAAAAATGCCAAAAGGAACAGTTGCTTTAATGAATATTTATAACCATGCTCTAACCTTAAAATAAATAACCCCAAACAATAAGAAAAATGCGCAATAAGTGGTATAAAAACAATGTCGGTTAACCAATCATTGAGGTAGGGAATGGGATTGCCTGATATTCTAAAATAGCGAATAATTATCCAGCATAAACAATAAAACACAAAAAATGGATCTATTAAAAATAACGCTAGTGCGCGAATGACACGGCGATTAACATAGCTGTAAGTCCACATGACATCAATATTAAAAACATTACCCAACCAACCTGTTTACTTCTTCTCTGAGCTTTTGTGTCATTTGCATCCTCTGGAAAAATAGTCTCTCTTATTTCAAAAAGTTGCCTTTGAAGCCAATTCCTTTTTTTCTCTTTCACATTTTTGAATTTTATGCAAATATAGGAATGTTTATTTCAAGTGGGTTTCGCATTCCTGCTGTATGAAGCAGTTGAATTCATGATTTTACAATGGAGAGACATTAATTTTCAAAACTAAATCGCTGTGTTTCTGTTATATTATTGAAGATTAATATAAAATTATACACAAAATTTTTATGGCACTAAAAGATATTATTGATTCATTGACACAAAAAAATGAATCTCCTAGCATCACTATTTCATACAATACTTATAAAACTTTCCCAGATAGGGAAAAAAATGCTATCAATTTAAAAAATCTTACCAAAGAAGCTGAAAACAGGGTTATTGAAGAGTTTGGCAAGAGAGAATCTGAGGAGATTTTAGAGAAGATTGCCGAGCTTCCTGAACGATTGGAGGATGTGCAATTAATGGATAGCTTGCATATATTTATTTCTAAAGATACAGACGAAATCGTCCCATCTCCATGGCCTGTTGACACGGAAGGTGTATTTATTGATGATAATTTCGCAGTAAAACCTTTGATCAAGGCTTTGAATAGAAGCAAGGAATACATGATTTTATCGTTGGCTCAAGGTGGAGCTCATTTATATCAAGCTTTAAATGATTCCATTGAAAAAGAAATTACTAACGATGATTTCCCTTTTGACGCAAATCCATTGGAAGTATCGGGTTCCGACACTAAAAAGATTGAAAATCGTCTAAAAGAATATTTCAATCAGATTGACAAAGCAACTGTTGCTGTTCATAACTCCAATGACTTAGATGTTGTTGTAATCTGTACTGAACCCAACTATGCTATGCTGATGGAAGTTGCTGATATCCCTAAAATGTATATTGGCCATGACAATAAAAATTATGATGCTTCGGAAGCAGATAATATGGCTAAACAAGCGTTTGAATCAATTAAAGAAATTCAAAAAGAAGAACGTGGGGTAGCAATAGGCGAATTAAAACAAGCTGTATCTTCAGGGCAGGTTTTGACAGATTTACAGGATATTTATCAAGCAGCTATAGATGGGCGCGGTGATTTGCTAATCGTAAATCAAGATTTTGAACAACCTGTGAAGATGACTTCCGATAGAACATTTGATTTAGCTGAAGATTCAAAAGAACCTGGTGTTGTTGATGATATCGTTTCAACTATTGCATGGGAAGTGTTGTCAAAAGGAGGAAGATCATTCTTTACCGCTCAAGAAGAACTAGAAGAATTAGGTAAAATAGCTTTAAAAGTGAGGTACTAATACTGAACTTTGAGTAAATAACAAAAATAAAAATGGGCAGGTAAAACTGCCCATTTTTATTTTACTTAACTTGACTAGCGTTATTATACAGCTTATTGTGAATTTCTTTTAATTCATTAGCAGGAATTTTAATAACCTTTCTGTCATAAGTCATCAATCCATTTGTTTCTATTTCCACATCCGTAGTTTGGGTGTATACACCTGCAGACAAACCTAATGGAATTAAGTTGCTAAGATCAGTTACAACTTCGTTGTATCTCTTTTTCAATTCTTCTGCATTTTTAAACGATTGGTAACCCCAATTATCTTTTTGTTGCCAAGTATGGCCTTCAACTGGTAATCCTAGTCCGCCATATTCACCTAAAGCCAATACATATTGACTTCCATAAATTTCTGGGCTAGGCATTGCTGCGTCAGGATAATTGTGAATGTCAAAAATATGTCCAGGTGCACCAAAATTACCGCCAGATGCTCCATTAACGATTCTTGAAGGGTCATTTTGAATGGTCCAATCCACTATTTCTTTAGATTTAAACTGCCCCCAAGCTTCATTGAATGGAACCCAAACGACAATAGAAGGGAAGTTGTGCAAAGTCGACATAATAGCTTTCCACTCTTTTCTGTAGATAGCTTCAGATTCTGGAGTACGGTCTTTATCATGTTTGCCAGCGCGAATTTTTCCTGGGTTCATATCCCAAATATTTCCGCCTAAATCCCCACTCGGCATATCTTGCCATACTAAAACTCCTAAACTATCACAATGTCTGTACCATCTTGCAGGTTCTACTTTAATGTGCTTTCTGATCATGTTAAAGCCCATTTCTTTGGTTTTAACAACATCAAATTTCAAAGCTTCATCAGAAGGAGCAGTATGCAAACCATCTGGCCACCACCCTTGGTCTAATGGTCCATAATGGAAAACAAATTTATCGTTCAAGTACATCCTTTGGATGCCTTTTGCATCTTTTTTCAACGTGATTTTGCGCATAGCAAAATAGGAATCAGCTTCGTCTATAACTTTACCTTTTCTCAGTACTTTAACTTTAAGATCATAAAGCTTTGGTGAATCTGGAGACCATAATTGAGGGTTGCTGATTTTCAGTTGAGCTTCTTCACCAGCATTGGCTTTAACCTCTGCAATTTTGTTGTTGTTATCATAGGCCTCCACCAAAATTTCATCACCTGCTTTTGCTGATGATAATTCTGTTGACACCTTCAAAGCAGAATTGTCAACATCTGGAGTCTGTTTTGTCCTTACAATATGAGTTTCAGGAACTGATTCTAACCATACAGTTTGCCAAATTCCGGATACTGGCGTGTACCAAATTCCGTGTGGGTTGTTGATCTGTTTTCCCCTAGGTTGAGGTCCGTCTGATGTAGGATCCCATACACGGATGGCGATATCTTGTGTTTTACCTTTTTTTATGGCATCTGTAATATCAAAACTGAATGGATCAAATCCACCTTGATGATTTCCAACATGCTTTCCATTTACATAGATGTCACATTCCCAATCAACAGCACCGAAATTCAATAAAACCCTGCCTTTATTGAGCTTTTTGTCTATGGTAATCTTGTTGTTATACCATAGTGCGTCATCTTTAGTAACTCTTTTTGCTACTCCTGAAAGTGCAGATTCAACCGCAAATGGAACCAAGATGTCGCCATCCCAAGAAGATGGAATGTCTTTTTGATCTTTGTTGGTAATCTTGTATTTCCATAAACCGTTTAAGTTTTGCCAATTGTTTTTCCTCGCCAATTGAGGTCTAGGATACTCTCGGTGTGCATTTTGAGGCGTTACTTGTTCTGCCCATGGTGTAAGGATCTTATCCTTAACCTTTGCCCAGTTTTGAGCATTTCCTTCAGAAAATGTAGCAGCAAGTAAGCAAGCGATTGCAATCGTTTTCTTCATCATATTCTTGTTTATTTATTATTTTTTGGGTTTAGATTCTGGTCTCATAGGTAATGGTGCTGGTTCGGCATCCAAAACTTTTTTCAATTTTAAAAATTCAGGATGGTCTTCTCTCCAAATATTTTCTGTTTCAACCAATCCATCTTTATAACTATACAGCTCGTAGACAGCGGGTTCAGTTGCTTTTATACTTTGCCAAGCTATCAGTCTAAAGTCTTTGTTGCGAATTGCACGACCTAATTTTCCTTCTCTAGGAAAACAGTGATAAACCGTTTCCCTTATTTCTTTATCTGGATGAAGGATATACTTGTCATAACTTAATCCATCGATTTTTTGCTGCATACTTGGAATAGCTATTTTTGCAAGGGTCGCCAAAGTAGGGTATAGGTCTACTGTTTCTATAAGACTCTCACTGTGGATGCCCTTCTGCATTTTAGGATGTTTGATAATCAATGGAATGCGGTTGGCCAATTCGTAATTTACATGTTTGGTCCACATACCCATTTCTCCCAACAAATAACCATGGTCTCCCCATAGTACTACAATTGTGTTTTTATCCAGGCCGGTTTCTTTTAAGTGCTTAAGGACTTTTCCTATTTGAACATCTACATAACTTACCCCGGCATAATAGCCATGTATTAAGGTTCTTGTCAATTCATTAGGGAAGGGGTCACTTTCAGCTGCAAGCGGGATTTCGCTATATTGTGAAATTTCACCATCTCTTTTAACTGCCACAGAAGGAGCGTTCAAAGGGTTATTTTGATTATTAGGAAAAGGAAGGTCTTGAGGGTCATACAAGTCCCAATATTTTTTTGGAACAGTGAAAGGTAAATGTGGTCTTGCAAATCCAACTGCAAGGAAAAAAGGTTTTTGATTGCTTCTAAGTTCATCCAATCTATTTACAGCCTCTTTGGCAACACGGCCATCAGCGTAGGCTTCATCCGCAACATCGAGCCTCTCCCAAGCAGAACCTTTCTCAAGTTTATTGGCATCGCCCCAGCTTTTATTGGCAAATAGGGCTTCTTCGCGAGTTTCATGCTGATGGTCAGGATTTGCATATTCTATCACTTTGTCATGCCAATGTGGAACTGACCATGACTGTTCATCATTATAGGTGTTATGGCCGACATGAAAAACTTTCCCTATAGCAGCAGTATAAAAACCATTGTTTTTGAATAGTTCAGGGAGTGTAAGGGCTTCAGGATACGAATCTCGAAATGCCCTACCAAAATCATATAAACCTGTACTTGTTGACCTCGACCCTAATAAAAGGTTGTACCTTGAAGCTACACAAACTGCTTGATTTGTATAAGCACGCTCAAATACCATGGCGTCCTTTGCCCAATTGTCAATATTTGGGCTGATAGCATGTTTATCAGAATAAGTTCCCAAAGTCGGCCGCAAATCATCGACTAATATCATTAAGACATTATAAGGCTTTTCCTGAGCGTGGCTACAGTTGAAAACTATAAATAATGCAAATAATATAAATCCTGATTTAAGAAGCATTAGGTAAAAGGTTTTGATTAGTTACTAAAAATAATAATTGTTCCCTTAGAAAAACAGAGATTCTGCAAATTATCATTATTTAATATCCTCAAATTGTCTTTTTTGTTCAAATACTTGCTCTTTTTAATCAGTAAAGCCTATTTGTCTCGTATTTTGTTACACTTCTTCACCTTTCATCATTTTATTCCAGTATAGGTGAGGAAGGATATATTTTTTGAGTAACCATAATCTCCAGTGCTCTTTACTGCTGTCTTTAATAAACATTTGCTTTAATTTTGGATCTGGGATAAACTCATTTTTATAGTTGAATTCGGCGAGAACCATTTTGCCATAACCTGTTACTAATGGGCAAGAAGAATACCCTTCATAAGATTTGTTGTCTGGATCTTTTTGATCAATCAATTTAAAGATGTTATCGATGACCACAGGAACTTGCTTTCTGATAGCGGCTCCTGTTTTTGCAGTCGGAAGTCCAGCCACATCACCTAAACCAAAGATATTTGAGTATTTCTTATGTTGCAAACTATTAATGTCCACATCCAACCAGCCAGTTTCATTCACCAAACTGGATTCTTTCACAAATTTTGGGGCGGTTTGCGGGGGAGCTAAGTGCAGTAAATCAAATGGTAATTCGATAAATTGCTCTGATGGTTGAGGGTTTTCAGAACCATCCCCTTGATTGATGATACACTCGTTATTTTTAGGATCCGAATTTTTAAAGGTGATAGTTTTCTTGGATGAGTCAATTTTAATGGGGGCATAATAAGGTTTAAAATCGATATTATACCTTTTAATTACCTCCATTAGCGTATCTGCGATTTTTTTGACGCCAAAAATTACTGTCCCAGGAGTTGCAAAAGTAACCATTGGCCGACTCAGAAAGATTGTTTCTTCTAAAATAATCACAAGCTAAATACATGATTTTTTGAGGAGCACCACCACATTTGATTGGGGTAGTAGGCTGAGTGAAAATAGCATTGCCGCCTTTGAAATTTTGAATACATTCCCAAGTATAGTTTGGATCTATGTAATTACTGCATACAACACCTTTGTTTACTGCTTCTTCAAGACCTTCAATTAAACTTAAATCATTTACCAATCCGCAGGCAACAACCAGGTAGTCATAGCCTATTTTTTCACCATTATTTAGCAATACTATATTGTTCTCAGGTTCAAAACTAATTACAGAATCTTTGATCCAAGTACAACCTTCTGGAATCAATTCTTTCATTGGCTTTTCGGTTTTCTTATAATCATAAGCCCCAGCGCCCACCAAAGTCCAAGCAGGTTGATAATAATGGTATTTGGCAGGGTCAATTATGGCAATCTCCAAGTTTCTGTCCTTCTTTAACATTTGAGCAGCGGTCATGATGCCGCCTGTACCAGCTCCAATGATTACAATCTTATAGTGTGTATCCATAAGTCTATTTATATTGGTTATCCTTAAAGTTAATAAGTTGATATTGATTGCTTTGTAACCAAAGTTACTTACCATAGTCACTTCTTAACATATATCAATGGTCTTGCTTCGGAATATCTTCATCTTTGTATCAGTAATTAAACAAAAGGAAAATTTAACTGTATATAAATTGAAAGGATAGAGAAAATGAATAATAATGTATTAGGATTGCACCATATCACAGCGATTGCAAATTTGGCTCAGAGAAATTATGATTTTTATACCAATGTACTTGGTTTAAGGATGGTAAAGAAAACTGTAAACTTTGATGATCCAGGGACCTACCACTTTTACTATGGTGATGAAAAAGGAAATGCAGGAACTATATTAACGTTCTTTCCTTGGGAGGGAATCGGAAAAGGAAAGAATGGAGCAGGGATGGCTACAGAAATTGCTTATTCAATTCCAGATGGGGCTGTCGAGTTTTGGCAGGAGCGATTTGGAAAAAATAATGTGTTGACTGGAGACGCAGTAGAGAGATTCGGTGAAGTATATTATCCGTTCTTGGATCCGGATGGTTTGAGCCTTTCCATTGTAGTTCCTAAAGAGAATGACAAAAGAGTAGGATGGACAACAGCGGAGATTGATCAAAATAATGCTACAAAAGGATTTCACAATAGCACATTGACCTTGAGAGAATTAGAGCCAACAGCTAAAGTTTTAACTGACTTGTTGGATTATGATCAAATAGCTCAGGAAGGAAATCGTTTCAGGTTTAAAAGCAAAAATATTGATTCTGCAAATATCATTGATATCCTTGTTGACCAAAATGCTGCACGTGGAATAAATACTGCTGGAACAAATCATCATATTGCTTTTAGAGTTAAAAATGATGAAGATCAATTGGCATTGAGAGAAAAAATAATGAGTGCTGGATTACAAATTACGCCTCAAATTGATAGAGATTATTTCCATTCGTTATATTTCCGTGAACCAGGGGGTGTATTGTTTGAAATCGCAACTGAAAATCCAGGCTTTGATGTGGATGAACCATTAGCAGAATTAGGTAACTCTTTGAAACTACCAAAGCAATATGAAGCTCAAAGAACTGCCATTGAAAAAGTATTGCCAATTTTAAAATAATCAACTTTGTTTGTATGATATTCATATGAACATTTAGATTAATTAATAAAATTTATAACACTTAAAATTAAACGATTATGTCGAATAATATATATCAATCTGGAAATTTAGATAATCCAACCAAAGCGTTGATCATGATTCATGGCAGAGGTGGTACTGCAACGGATATTATGGGGTTGGCAGAATATTTAAATGTTAGTGATTATTTGCTGATCGGTCCTGAAGCTAGTCAGAATACTTGGTATCCCAATTCATTTATTGCACCAATATCTTCTAATCAGCCGAAGCTTAATCAGGCCTTAGAGTTGATCAACCAAGCAGTAGAGTTGGCTAAAGAAAAAGGCATCCAACCTGAAAACATTTATTTTTTGGGATTTTCACAAGGAGCATGTCTTACTTTAGAATATACCAGCAGAAATGCACAGAAATATGGAGGTATTGTGGCTTTTACAGGAGGGTTGATCGGTGAGGAATTAATCAAAGACCATTATAAAGGGGATTTCGAGAATACTCCAGTATTTATTGGAACCAGTGATCCAGATTTTCATGTTCCTGTAGAAAGGGTTCAAGAGACTACTAAACTAATGCGAGAACTTGGTGCTCAAGTAGAAGAGAAGATCTATCCCAATATGGGACATACCATAACACAGGAAGAGATTCGGATTGTGAATGAAACTATTTTTAAATAAGTCTATTCTCTATTTATTATAAAAGAAAACCCCGTTAGTGATCTTTCTAACGGGGATTTTCCACTTAATAAACTATACTATACAGGTTTTTGAATTAATCGACAAAGTTATTGTAGCTGTGAAGGACATGCGTTGAAGCTTGTTCAAATGCACTTAAATTTGATTCTTCGAATTCTGTACCTTCATCAAGGTTACGCTGTAGAATCCTCATTTTACCCAAATAATCATTTACAGCATCATTAAATCTTTCGAAAGACCCTGCTTTTGATTGATATTGATCAGATATCTTATCTGCTTTGTTTTCATTCAGCAATTTTTCAATCTCTTGGTAATTCTTGGCAAATTCTGGTTTTACCTTTGCAATGTCCTTTGTGTCAAAGAACTGTTTTGTATTTTCAAGAACTATATTAAGAATGTTCTCAGACCTAATGTATTGATTCTTTAAAGGATTGTTAGCCAAGGTTACTTCTTCAGCAGCATCAATTAAAGGTTTAAGTTGGTCAAAGACTTTTACTGAGGCCTCTCTATTCTTTTTTATTTCTGATTCTGCCTGCTCTTTGAAAGTTTTTAATTTAGCACCCTTATCTTCCTTCCAATCCTCTGCTGATTTATAAGATTCCATATCCTTTGAAATTGTCAGTAACGCTTTATAACTTTCGTCCATCTGATCCAATAAAGGCTTAAAGTCTTTCGTGCCTTCAGGGTATTTTAAGTCTTCAATTTTATCTATCGAAAGACTGTTTAGCCTCCTGATAGGTGGAATTGAAATTGCAGTAGGATTTTCTAGTTTGGTCTTAATATGTTTCTCCAGTGCATCGAAAGTCTCTGTAAAGGCATTCATATCATTATAGTGCCTATTGTCAATCTTAACTAACGTATTGTTGAATTGAATAAGCTCGTTAGCTTTGGAAAGCTTCTGGTCATTAGAATCAAACATACCTCCAGTCTTATTTTCAGTTTCCCCTTTTTTCTCTGAATTGTTGCAACTGCTCAATAAAGAAAAGGCGAGGGCAGAGGCTGCTAAAATGTGGTTTATTCTCATAATAGTAGTTTATTTAAGTTTTAAATGATATGCAATTGACTACCCAATAAATTGAAATTGCTTTTCTGCCCATGTTCCGATAATAGGAACGGGTTTCTTAACACCATTTGAAGCATTAATAGCTCCTATAATCATCAATATCAAGGTAATTAAGCCCAAATAACCTATCATATAAAAGCCGGTTACCCACATGATAATGTTAAGGACAATAGAAAGAATGACTCCAAAGATGAAGATTCCGAATCCTTGTCTTAAGTGATATTTCAAGAAATCATCTGCTTTGTCCTTTCCTGAAAAATAAGCGATTAACCATCCAATTAGGGTAATGTAGGCGACGATTGAAAGTGTTTTGTTATCCATTTTTTTTGCGATTTAAGTTTATTTAATTGTGTGAATTATAATGCTTGTGATAAAAAACAAGAGAAATAAAGCTAGTAAGGCATATGTGTAAAAAGGAGTTTTTGATTCCTTTTTCAATTTGATACCTTCTAATTTCATCTCAGGACTGAATTCATTAAATCTTCTATTCTGTTTGCAATGAACACAAACTGAGCGTAACTCCTTCCACATAGGAAATAAAAAAATCCAAAATACATGAAAGTAATTTTGATAAGCGATGTATGCCAATGTATTTTGACTTTGGCAATAAGTACATGGCAATTTAGACACTTGAGTGCCGATACGAGCTTTTCTTAATCCGAATATGAAAAACATAGGCGATTGTTTTTGTTATTCAAAGTTTTTGAATTTGATTAAAACATGCAATAAATGCTAGTCTACAGAATACATACGTGATGGAATACGGCTATATACAATGTCTCTACAAGAATGGGTAAATGGTTGAAATTCAGTGTTTTTCTTATTCAGGTAGAATTTCGTTTTTATTATAGAACTTCTTTTTTAATTGTTAGATTAAAAATAATAAAAGCATTATTAAATAATCATTAATTTTTCTAAATGATTAATATTGCTTGATATGAGATCGTTTAAATAGTTTTTTAGAGGTTTTTAAAGGGGATAGAATAGGTGTCGAAAAAAATAATCCTTTTATAATGAGGCTGTTTTATTGAAAAATAAAAAAAAGATAGATTTAGATTGTGAATTTATTTGAAAAAGTCTACCTTTGCATCACTTCAAACAACGAAGGGTTCTGGTTAAAAGAACAACGATTCCGTAGCTCAGCTGGTAGAGCAATACACTTTTAATGTATGGGTCCTGGGTTCGAATCCCAGCGGGATCACAAAAAAAAGCTCAATCGAAAGATTGAGCTTTTTTTTGTGCCCGCCGGGATTCGAATAATATTCCGAAGGGACCCATATTGGGTTCGATTCGGAGAAGGTTCAGGACAAAGTATTCAGTGGCATGTGGGGACACCTGCCACGTCGGCAAGTAATCTTCGCTCATTCAAAACGGTCTGTACAGCTCACTAAATAGTTTCCCTCTCTTACGAGAGGGAATGACACGCTCACTCGTTTATTGAGGCGGGAATTGGGCGGGGAAGTGGTCGCCGCAGCGACCACTTCCCCGCCCAATTCCCGCCATACCCCCAGGATTGCTTGTCATTCTCAAGCTTTAGCTTGGGAAACTATTTAGTCTCATTACAGAATTTTAGTTTGTTTGGTAGTGTGGATAGTTATTTAATTAACCAGCAATTTATAGTGCCACCCCTACAGGGTTGAATGGCATCGTATAATCTATTCTATAATAGTTACACCCCTACAGGGTTTCATGGCGTGATAATCGTTTGTTGTAATAGGTTAACCCCATCGGGGTGCCACTATTATAGCAGGTGTTAAACAAACATGCCACACCTACGGCGTTTGTGTTTGACGCGATTTTCATTTCTATAGATATGGCAATGCCGATGGCATTTAAGAGATATTTCATGCCTCCGGCATTTAACCCCGATGGGGGTTTTTGGTCTGTATATTCCACATTTTCTTAACTCAATGAAATTGCCTGTAGAGAGGTAACTTTAAATTTCAGTCTACATTTCAATACATCCAACATTAATTATTATTCCGACTTTATAATTTCAACCTCTTCTGGAACCATAAATAGAATCTGGCAACCTGTTTCGGATTTAACTGAATGCTTATAGTTTTTTAGGGTATAGAGATAATCCCCTTTGATTAACTTTACTCCATTAAAAAAGACTTCACCTTCTAAAATAAATGCTTCTTCACCACCAGGATGATTATGTAATGGATAGGAAGCACCTTCTTCAAATTTTAAAATAAAACTTTTTGGTCTTTGATTATCCTCATCATAGAGCAAGACCTTATAAGAAATTCCTCGAGTATCAACATTTTCCTCCAATAATGGCTTCCATTCAATCATGGACGTACTAACCATATATTTACCAAAATTATTTTTAGATTCCATAAAATTCAATTTCTATATTAACGTCTGTTTAACTAAAATGGTTTTATCGTGTTTTTTAAGCCCACCGATGCAGGAATTGGATTTCCCACGTTTTGAGTTTTCATTCTCATCGCAGATGAGAAAACAATTTTTAACATAATACCCTATCCACATCGATTTTAACTAACAAACCATTTCTAACTTTATCCTTTTTTGAAGAAACTTTGAATCAACCAAAATAACTTCCTTATCAATCAATTGAACCACTTGATTTGATGAAATACCCAGTAATTCCTTAATTATAGTCGATATTTTAAGATTGAAATTATATGGATATACGATTTCAAAAATAACTTGTCGATGCTGAAAGTTGATGAGATTAGCCAATGAATCACCATGATATTTTAAAGAATACTCCATACTTGCAAAATCAAACTCAAAAGAATTTTTATTAGCAAGTACTGGTGAGAACGCATACATCCAAGCAGTTTCAATGTCATCATTTAAAAACTTATCATATAGTTCCTTATTTATAACTTCTGGATTTTTTCGTGTTAGGATTGTAGCGTTATAGGTACTGTCACAATTAGTACACTTATAAATCAACCAAATATCAATATTTTTCTTCTGTGCGTTTATTCGAAACCTTTCACTGCAATAAAACTTATAACTGTCACACCGGCTACATTTCTTTTTTAATAACGGAGTGTTTTTCACTATCACCTCCAATTTAAATTCTTGAACCATTGTTCTTTAATACCGCTTAATATTCTTTTGTGAATTGTATTATTCATGCGGTAGCATTCTCACTAGATTAATAAGATCACTGAGTTTTATAGCAATGATTTAGGTTGCTCTTTCGCGTAACCCTGCATATTCATGAATAATTATTTATTAGGAAACCGGTCGGGGAGAAATTGCCCCAACAAAAGAATTCAGCCTGTGGTTTATGAGGCTGTTATTAAGCGACTATAAATTTAAGAATGGTTCTCAAAATATATTTTGTGTTTGTGCTAATTCAAATCTACTCATTCTAGAATAAAGCTGCAAAACTTGAATCACCAATTCGATTAGGGTTGTTTTATTAATAATGCCATCAGTTCGGTGGAACTTTTTACTTCATCTTTCGATTTATATTTTTTTTATGTGTTTCCAATGTAAAAACACTTAAGTCTGCAATCAACCAAAACTAGCCACATTTAGTGATGGTTGGGCGACACCAACCATGGCGACAAGTAATCTTTGGATATTCAAAACAGCCGTGTATAGCTCACTAAATAGTTTCCCTCTCTTTCGAGAGGGAATGACACGCTCACTCGTTTATTGAGGGGGGAATTGTGAGCGGAAGTGGTCGCCGCAGCGACCACTTCCCCTCACAATTCCCCCCCCATACCCCAGGATTGCTTGTCATTCCCAAGCTTTAGCTTGGGAAACTATTTAGTCGCATTACAGGATTTTAGTTTGTTCGGTAGAGTGGATAGTTATTCAATTAACCAGCAATTTATAGTGCCACCCCTACAGGGTTGAATGGCAAAGTATAATCAATTCTATAATAGTTAAACCCCTCTGGGGTTGGATGACCGGAAAACATATCTGCAATAATATTTTCAACACTTTAGGGTGAAAATGTGCTATTGTCGAAAATAACATTAAGCGTCTACTAATCCTGTAAGGATGTAACTATAATAGAAATTAAAGCTATACCCCCCCAAAAAACCCCATCGGGGTTAAATGCCGTAGGCATGAAATCTCTCTTAAATGCCATCGGCATGTAATATCTATAGCAATGAAAATCGCCTCAAGCACCAACGCCATCGGCGTGGCATGTTTGTTAAATTAATTTAACTTAATGACATTAACCCTACAGGGTTTAATGGCATCGTATGATCATCTAGAAAAATCGGTTTTTTCAAACCCATCATTTATAAAATTGTTGTTATTCATAGTTAATTGGTTGATCTAATTATTTTAAGAGAATAGATTGATAGAATTCTTTATAGCGTATTTATTATAAAATTATCATGCAGACTATTAACATCACTGAAAACATAATATTTGATTCTAATCATAATCTTAAATTGGATATATATGAACCCAGTCAAAATCCAAAAGGAGCATTGATCGATATTCATGGAGGGGGGTGGTTTCGTGGGGATAAGTCCAAAGAAAATGATTTAGCTTCTGTTTTGGCAGAAAATGGATTTTTAGTGTTTGTTCCAAATTATCGCATAGCACCAGAATTCCTATATCCTGCTCCTGTGGAAGATATGGAAACTATTTTAAGTTGGGTTAAATCTTCAGATTATAAATTTGATAAAAATAATATTGGATTTATTGGCAGTTCCGCAGGGGGGAATTTAGCCATTGAAATGGGGTTGAAAACCGGTTTGCCAATTGCTTCTTGGTCTGGTATGATTGATATTGAAAATTGGATTCAAAATCATCAAGATGTTGTCCCATCCAAGGGTGAGGCACAAGATGGAGGAATACAAAGCGGCCCTAATGACGCTCTTTATAAATGGGCAATTTTAAATTATACCGGCGAAGATCAAGATCTAATAAAGAAAGCATCTTTATTGGAAAGAGTTACTAAAAAAGCAGGCCCCATGTTTTTGGCTAATTCCCTCAATGAATTTTGTCCTGTCGATCCAGTCTTTCAGTTGGCTCAAAATTTAGCAGATTTAAAAATTGCATCAGTTACCCAAATTATTCCAGGAACCAAGCATGCTAAAGGATATCTCAATCATGCCATTGATTATACACTTATCTTTTTTGAAGACTGTTTTAAAAAGAATAAATAATAATAGTCTGTGTTTTAAAATTAGAATGTATTCCTAATACTTAACTTATACCAACCCAAAAAACGGAACTAGGGCATACCACAAAATATACATCAACGAAACAGCCATAATACCATCTATTCTATTAGGCTTATCTCGCTTGCCCATAAATCCCACCAACAAAGCGACAAGCCAGATAGCATGTCCAATCGCCAAGTAAATAATATCTCCAATAACTGCATTAATTTCAGGGATTTGCTTTAAGACTAATACAGATATTATAGATAATACTACAAATCCAATAGCCAAACCCGTCGCTTTTGATTTTCCCATTCTAACCGCCAAGGTGCCTTTTCCAGTTTGTTTATCAGCTTCATAATCAGGAATGCCAGCCATAATAATTGCAGGAACTATGGATAGGAACAATGGTATTCCCAATAACCAAGGGAAATGGATTTCCTATGTTACCTCCCTGAAAGATAAATCCACAAATTATCACGGCAAAACTATGCGTGAACCCAACGACAACTTCTCCCAGCCATTATAGGAGAATTTCAGCGGAGGTGCAGTATAGGAAACTGCGATTAAAAATAATACAGTTGTGGCAAGAATAACTAGATGAAAAGGTGCTGTCGATAGAAATCCTAATATTACAGTTAGAACACAGCTAATAATAAATAGGTTTCTGATCGAATTCTTTATGGAATTTTCAGTCAATACGCCATTCACTAAAACCCTGGAACCTCCAGAAAAAAGTACTAAAATTCCGATTTATCTTGTCTGTTTCCCTGTCGTGATAATCATTGCTAAATACAGTGATTACTTTCAATCAAGAAAAGTACGATGTATCCCAAGATAAAAACCAAAAGGTTAAGCTTGAAGTTAATTCCCGATAGGCGTAAGCTCCAATGCCATAAGCAAAAAATGTCATCGGATAAAATTGCAATCGTATCGCCTGTAGCCATGGTATAACCTTTTGCATCAACTTTTCCCAAGGAGTAAGGATTCCATTCTCTAAGTTTTCCCCAATTCAAAAACTTCCTCTAACCATGTATCTTTCTGTTCCTGATCTGAGTGTTTTGATAGGACTCAATATTTTCTTTCGGACTGGACTGACTCCACAGAACTTTAATGTTGCAATCTTCAATGATTTTACTGACGGTGCACCATTTATCAATCGATCAATAATAACCGGTGTATCCATTGTGGTAATGATCTGTGCTGTTCTAGAGCTTAATAACTTCTGGAATGCATCGGCTTGAATTTCATAAAATGCAAAGCCTGGAACAAATACTCGATCGATAAAAAGCCTTTAGGACAGCTGGCATATTTCCCCACCAAGTAGGATAAATAAAAACCAAATGGTCAGCCCATTTTATTAATGATTGGGCGTGCAATATATCTTTCTCCCTATGTTGGTTTTGAGGTGAAGCAACCAAAACATTATGCTCGAAATCTAAATCTATGACCTCTAGATATTCAACTTGTGCACCAGCTTTTTCTGCACCTTTTATATATAGATTCAGCTATAGCATGACAATAACTATCCTTCCGTGGATGACCAAAATCACTAATACTTTCATAATAGATGTTGCTTACCTATGGAACAGATGTGCAGGAGAAAGTGTTTGATTATTATTGACTTAAAATAAATGCCCATGAAAGTACAGGACAGTGTTCGCTATATTATTGTTAACTTTAGTTAGTCTCAACCAATAAGATAAACTACCTGTCATGTATAAACCAAAATGGAAGTTTGATTTTTACGTATTTAGAATTCTGTTGATTTTCTTATTTATAGCTTTTTGGCGTTTGAATCTATATGGCAAGAGGCAATTGAAGCTACATCTGAAGAATTAGTAGATCAGAGTGAGCCATGGTGGGTTTGGGTTTTCTTGGGAAGATTACACCCTCTGATGGTCCATTTTCCAATTGGATTATTGGTTATAGCAGGGATCATGGAGTTGGCGAAACTCAGGACATTTGATTCTAAATTACGGACAGGAACCAATTGGTTGGTATATATTGGTGCAGCTGGATCTGTATTGGCAGTTCTTTTGGGTTTATTATTGGCGAATTCTGGAAGTTATTCGGGAGAAACATTTGAATGGCATCAATGGGCAGGAATCACAACAGCTATCTTGGCTGTTGTTACCGCATTGTTGTTATATGCTATCAATAAGTATAACAAAAGAAGTTTAATCATTGGTTATCGTACTTTTCTAATGATCACTGTATTGGGTGTTTTTATGGCTGGGCATTATGGAGGCTCCTTAACTCATGGTCAAGATTACCTGCTGAGTGCAACACCGTGGGCGCCTAAGGATGAGAATCTAGAAGGAATAGAAGGGGGCATGTCATCTGCTGATTTTGACTTTGCATCCTATACAAATGAAACGGACTCACTTTCCTTAGAACAACAAGTCAATTTAAATCTCGCGGTCAGAACGATTCTAGCACACCATTGCTTCCAATGCCATAGCAGTGATAAAATGGAAGGCGAATTACGATTAGATGATAAAGAACTTGTTTTTAAAGGGGGAGAATCCGGAAAGGTAATCATACCCGGGGATTCTAAAGGCAGCGAGTTGGTTCGTCGCATTACTTTACCAGCTGGTCATAAGGAAGCTATGCCAGGGAAAGGAAACCATTGGGAGAAAAAGACATCGCTTTGGTCAATTATGGATTGATAAAGGAGCCCTTGGCCAGATCAAGCTAAAGGAATTTCAGAGTTGCACTTTGGCACCACGAAACCCGATTTACCTGCAGCAACTAATGGTCTGGAGAACCCAATAGATAGATTAGTCAATGCTTATTTTGTAAAAAATAAGATCGAATGGCAGGAAGTTGTCGATGATCGGACTTTTCTACGAAGAATCTATTTTGATTTAATTGGATTACCACCTTCCGAACAGGATTACTTAAATTTGAAGCTGATGCCAGCGCAGATAAAGGGCTAAGATTGCTCAGAACTCTTGACAAAAGACCATGAATATGCAACGCATTGGACGACCTTTTGGAATGACTTATTGAGGAATGATTATACCGGAACAGGCTATATAACACAAGGAAAGATTCAATATTTCCCCTTGGTTATATCAATCCCTACAAAATAATAAGCCCTATAATGAATTTGCGATGGAGTTGATTGATCCTTCAGAAGAATCTAAAGGATTTATCAAGGGTATCGCTTGGCGCGGAGCAGTTAATAGCAGCCAAACTACGGCGATGCAGGCCGCGCAGAATGTATCCCAAGCGCTGCTAGGCGTAAATTTGAAATGTGCCTCTTGTCATGATAGTTTTGTAAGTGATTGGAAATTGGATGATGCTTATGCTTTTGCCAATATTTTTTCAGAAGAAGCACTTGAAATCAATCGCTGCGATATTCCTACAGGTAAAATGGCGGACACTAGAATTCTGTGGCCCGAACTCGGCGAAATCAGTAAGAATGGTTCCGTAAAAGAAAAGTCAAAGGAATTGTCAACTCTGCTCACAAAACCTGAAAATGGCCGTTTATACCGTACTCTGGTCAATCGGATTTGGGCACAGCTGATGGGTAGAGGGATAGTGGCCCCCGTTGATGAAATGGACAAAAAACCATGGAGCCAAGATTTATTGGATTGGTTAGCCGTAAATTTTGTAGAACAACGGTACGATATCAGACAACTATTGTATCTGATTACTACCTCTAAAACCTATCAATTACCATCTCATACAATTAAAGATCCAAGCGAAATAAATTCAGAATCATTTGTATTCAAAGGGACATTAAAGAGAAAATTGACAGCAGAACAATTTGCTGATGCCGTTAGTTCAGTAGTAGACCCGGTTTATACGGTAGAAGCGTTAAAATATAATCCATTTGAAAATTCACAGGCTTATGCTTCAGCGTCTCCTTTCGTAAGGGCAGCGTTGGTTCAGAACGATCCATTTCTAACAGCCTTAGGTAGACCGAGCCGTGAAAATATCACCACTTCCCGCGAAGGGCAAGTGACGTTGTTGCAAGCTATGGAATTAACAAATGGAACTAAGCTCAATGAAACATTGGTCAAAGGGTTCCAAAAAATGGGTAGCGAAATATGGAAACCCTGAGCAATTGATCCAGGCAATTTATTCTCAAAGCCTTGGTAGAAAGCCATCCCAAAAAGAATTTGAAATTGCTAAAAAATTGATGGGCAACAAGATGGAGGAAGAATCAGTTCAAGAACTATTGTGGGCAATTGTTCTATTACCGGAATTTCAGTTCATCGAATAAATATGAAGCAAGATGAAAAGTAATTATAATCGTAGAGACTTCTTAAGAACAGCAGGAGTAGGGACTTTGGCAGCATTGGCAGCAGGTGCCCCTATGTCTAGTTTTTTATCATCCTGTTCTGGTAAGATCCAATCAAGTGCTGATACTGTCATATTACTTTGGATGGCAGGAGGGATGGCACATACTGAAACTTTTGATCCCAAGAAATATACGCCATTTGAAAAAGGGTTAGATTCAAATAAAGTTTTGAGTACTTTCAAATCTATTCCAACAGTTTTGGATGGCATCAATTTTTCAGAGGGCTTAGAATCCATTGCTTCAGTGATGGATAAAGGTACTTTAATCCGTTCTTATGTATCTGGTGATTTAGGGCATATACTTCACTCTAGGCATCAATATCATTGGCATACCTGCTATGAGCCACCACAGACTGTATTAGCTCCTCATATTGGATCATGGATTGCCCAGGAGCTTGGGCCTAAAAATCCTGTGATACCTGCTTTTATCAATATTGGTCAACGGATGACTGTCGGTGAAGCTGAAGAGCTTAAAGCATTTCATACAGCGGGATTTTTGGGCAGCGAGTTTGGTCCGTTTATGATTCCTGATCCTACATCCGGCCTCGATGCCGTAAAACCACCCGCAGGCATGTCCTTTAGCAGATTCGAAAGAAGAAATCAGTTATATGCTGAATTGCTGGATAAAATGCCATTGGCGACCTTGGAAGTGATTACCAAAAGGAATCCTTCAAACGCTCCATGGAGCAAGCCTACAGATTGTTGAAATCTCCAGAAGCTAAAGCATTTGATATTAAACAAGAACCTAAAGAAAGTTACGATATATACAACACTGGTAAATTTGGATTAGGCTGTTTAATGGCCAAGAGACTAGTAGAACAAGGAGCAAGGTTTATTAGCGTGACATCCGAATACGAACCATTTATGGGTTGGGATACGCATGAAAATGGGCATACCCGCGCCAAGGATATGAAAAAATTGATTGACGCTCCTATAGCCCAATTGATAAAAGATCTGGACAAAAGTGGTCACTTGGACAGAACGTTGGTGATTGTGGCCAGTGAATTTAGCCGTGATATGGTGATGGAAGGAAGACCAGGTGCAGAAGTATTGCATCAAGTAGATCAGCCTGATATTATTCATGATATCAAGAACTATGGAATGCATCGCCATTTTACAGATGGCAGTTCTATCCTGATGTTTGGGGGCGGAATTAAAAAAGGATTTGTCTATGGGAAAACCGCAGACGAGAGACCATGTAAGACCATAGAAAAGCCAATAAAAATAGAAAGGATTCATCAGTCTATTTACCATGCGCTAGGTATTGACCCACAAAAACATGCTGTAGTTGAAGGAAGACCATTTTATACCACACCGGATGGAGTGCACAAAGCAGAGATGGAATTTTTTCTATAAAATTTTCGTATAAATACTCGTAAATACCTGATAATTATAGACTGTGTAAAAAACCCGTACCTTTATAGTAATCAATTTATATATGGTATGAAATATTTATATTTATTATTCCCATTAGCTATTGTTTCATTAATGTCTTGCAATCAAACTCAAAATAACAAAGAAGCGACCACTGCAGATAGTACGATCGTAGAACAACCTGAAGCAGGAGCGGATGTTCCGTTTACGGAGGCAAGGAATTATTTTGTTAATAATACCGTTGGAGAAGATAAAAATGGAACGTTAAAAATTGAAACTCAAGAAGCATTTAATGAATTATTTTCCCCAGCGACTACCATGGGTGAAGGTGGAATGCCTACAGAAATTGATTTCAATAAACAATTTGTAATCGCGGTCATCTCTCCAACATCAGATTTAAATCCATCAATTGACAGTTTATCTCTCAAAAAAATCAACAGTGATCTTGTTTTGGAATTCAAAGAAACAATGGGTGATAAGCAAAGTTTCTCCACAAGGCCAGCTGCCATCCTAATTGTTGATAAACAATTTGATGGAAACCTGAAAGCTGATGTAAAAAGTACTTTATAAGAAGGGGTAATTATTTTATTTTTTCATAATCATTGATAAACCTAGACTCCAATAAGTCTAGGTTTTTTTTATCTCCGTTTATCACTTGTAATTCTCATTTCATCCATGTTTGATAGGGGACTTGTTCCACTCTCCGTCCTCTTTCGTTCGGAGCTTGTTCGGACCTCGTTCGGATGTTTTCCGAACAAGGTCCGGTTGAAGTCCGAACGAGAGAGGAACAAGAGTGGAACAAGGTACCTGTTTGAAACAGTGCAGACCTTAAAAATAAGATTTAAAATAGATGCATAATTATTCGGAATTATAAGAAAGAATTTGATATATTTATGATATCAATTTAATATCATAAAAAACTGAAATTATGGAAAAGATTATTAAACCAACCTCGGGCTATTTAGCACTTGTGTTTTTGTTGCTCAGCATCTTAGGCATCGTATTTTCGTTTATTCAGATAGCTGCTACTGATAATATAGCTTATATAGCACTCGTTGCGGTTTTGTTTGTTGTATTTATTGTGATTATAAAGGGTTTGATCATTGTAAATCCAAATCATTCGAGAGTTTTGAATCTATTTGGAAACTACGTAGGAACAATAAAAGCGAATGGATTATTTTTTATCAATCCATTTTATACAGCTCAAAAAATCAGTCTAAGGTCAGAAAATTTACAGGGTCAAACTTTGAAGGTCAATGACAAACTAGGAAATCCGATTGAGATTGCCGCAGTAATCGTTTGGAAGATTGGAGATACGTATAAAGCTGCTTATGATGTACAGAGTTATATGGACTATGTCCGAGTTCAGAGCGAGGCCGCAGTAAGGCATTTAGCAGTAAGTTTTTGCATATGATAGTTTTTGAGGATGAGAATGCTGATCTTACCTTAAGAGATGGTGGTGAAGATGTGAATAAAATCCTTGAGAGCGAACTATCGGCGAGATTATCAAAGGCAGGAGTTTGTTGTCGAAGAGGCTAGGATTACGCACTTGGCTTATGCGCCAGAAATTGCCGGAGCCATGCTGCAACGTCAACAAGCATCAGCAATTGTTGCTGCAAGAGCCAAGATTGTAGAAGGAGCAGTTGGAATGGTCGATATGGCCTTACAACGTTTGTCTGAACAGAATATCGTAGAACTTGATGATGAAAGAAAAGCAGCAATGGTGAGCAATTTAATGGTTGTATTATGTGGTGAGAAGGCCGCCCAACCTATTGTTAACGCAGGAACTTTGTATAATTAAGGATTTTTAATTCGTCCCATTAGTAAAAAGATTATTTATGAAAAAAGTTTTGTGATCAGGATTGATGAAGAAACCTTTAAACTATTGGAAAGTTGGGCTCAGGATGAATTCAGGAGTGTGAATGGACAGATAGAATTTCTGATACACCAAGGCTTGCAGAAATCCGGTCGAATGAAAAAGAATAAAAATAATAATGACAAAGGATCAGTCGATAAAGACTGATCCTTTTTTAATCTCTTCTGATATATTCTCTGTCTTCATCAGTCATCCCATCATTATTACCTAAATATTCATTGTCCTCATCCGAAGGTTGCATGGTATTCGTGATGCCATATTCTTTTGGATGTTTTGGTTTTCTTCTGAACAAAATACCGCCTACAATGACTCCAATAACAAAAAATATCCCCAGGATTATTAGTTTAGAAGTTCTTATCTCACCAAATAGCCAAAATGAAGCCTCCTCTTTATTGTTAAAAAGTACAATCGCTATAAAGGCTAATACAACGGCAATTACAATGGTTTTTTGGTTTCATAATTACAATATTTAAGACAAAACTATAAAATTATGGGAGGTTTTCAATTTCCAGTCCTCTTCCTTAATATTTTTAGTAACAATTTTATTATTTAGTAAAGTTTTAAATTATTTCCTATAATTTAATAATTGGAACAATATATGCTAAATAATATAGATTTACCTATATTTTTAATATTTTATCCTTTTATTTTAAGGATAAATTGGAAACTAAATGGTGCTATGAACGTTTTTTAATATAGAATAATACTTGTATTAAAACGTTTGATTTGTAAACTAAATAAAAAACAAAGGGGAAGAATTGGTAAGAGATTTTATTGGTAATACACCATTGCGTAGGGATGAATATTTATCCATGCGATACAACACAAATATTTTAATCAAAGAGGAGTTTCATAATCCCGGTAAGTCCTCCAAAGATAGGGCAGCTTGGTTTATGGTTGAGGATGCAATAAAGACCAATAAAATTGCGCCGGGAGGTACTTTTGTAGAAGCTAGTAGTGGAAATACAGGTATTAGTATCGCTTTGATAGCCAAAAAGCTTGGTTATAAAGCTAAGATTTTTGTCTCGGCGAGTTGTTCTGACGAAAAAATTGATCTTTTAAAGTCATATGGCGCAGAAATTCAACAATGCGATAATTCCAATGGTTTACATGTATTTAATTCTACACAGTACCTAGCACAAAATTATAGCTCAAATACAGAAAATACTTACTTTACAAATCAATATTACAACTCTAACAACATCAAGGCACATTATAAAACTACAGGTCCGGAAATCTGGACACAAACTAACGGTGAGGTTACCCATGTTTTGGTTGGAGTAGGTACAGGTGGTTCGATTTCAGGAATAGGTCGCTATTTGAAAGAACAGAATCCGAAGGTCAAGATTTTTGGGATTGAACCGAAAGATTCAGTATATAGTTTATACATGCAAAATATTCCCATTCCGGATGAAGAGGCAAAGTTTGATTCGATTGAAGGTATAGGAAGAACTTTTATCCGGGAGCATTTGACAAAAATGCCGTGGATGAAATTTTTCAGATAGATAAAAATGCTACGGTTTCTATTTCTAAAAAATATAGGGAAATCAGCGGCAATTTGCTTGGTTATTCCAGTGCAGCAGTACTAGCGGCTCTGGATAAACATATTGAAAAAATGAATTTAACTGAAAATGATCAAGTGGTTTTGTTTTTTCCAGACCACGGTGATCGATATATACATAAATTATATAAGGATTTAGTATCGATAGAAGAGATAAGTGAGGACTATAATGCATCAATATAATGATTTAGCGATTCCCATTGCTTGGCCAGATCAGACAGCAAGAGGAGATGAACTATGGATGGCCGCATTAAAGAAATTAGGAGTGGTAAAAAACCTTAATTTCAAGGTTGGTCATGCTGCTATTGTCCTTATTGAACGAAAAACTGGACATTTAAGATACTTTGATTTTGGAAGATACATTACGCCTCGCGGATTTGGCAGAGCTCGATCGAGTCAGTTTGATCCGCGGCTAGAATTGACTACTGTGGCAGAATTCTCAGATTCTGGAGAATTGATGAATTTCGAAGAGATTTTATTGGAACTAGAAGCTAAAGAATCTGCTACGCATGGTGGCGGAAGGTTATTGTGCTCCATCTCTAAAGATATTTCATTCCAAAAAGGAGTGGCTTTTGCTGAAAGCCTGGTGGATAAAGGTCCCATTTTGTATGGAGCCTTAGCTCCCAATAATAATAGCTGTTCAAGATATGTGGCCCAGATTTTGGTCAATTCTCTAGATAAAAAAGATCCAAGGATCAATAAGATTCTATATCCTGAATGTTTAAAGGCTAGCCCAACAAGTAATGTGGTCAATGCAATTGAGCATGATGAGTTATATTGTTTTAAAGATTCTAAGTTGGAAACCTGGAATATGGGACGCTGGGATTCTCTGAAATTTCAAATAGAACTCTTACATCCCAACTTTATTCGATCAAAATCAATGGATCTACCTGATGATTTGATTTTAGGATTTATGGAAGAGCCTGAACGCCCGGTACACCTGCCTCATGAGGCGCAATGGTTAGGTGGATTAGGAGAGGGCTGTTGGTTCTATCTTGGTAATTTAGCAAACGAAGTTGAAATTACGCGATTTAACCATAAGGGGGGAAGTGGACTACACTGTATTGGCAAATACGGAAGATAAAATCAGCAATTATTCCAATGCTAAATTTAGTTACCACATCCACCACAAAAAGACATGTTGTTAAACAAAATGATCAAGAAATAATATTTAAAACTCTAGAAATAAATAATTTAAATTTAAAACAATCTATCTAAAAAAATAAAATACAAAATGGAATTAAAAATTTTAAAAGCCAAGATTCATACGGTTAAAGTGACAGAAGCGAATGTAGAATACAATGGGTCAATTACGATTGACGCTGATTTATTGGATGCTGCAGGTATTGTGAAATATGAACAGGTTTATATTAATAATGCGGTTAGCGGAAGTCGTATCATGACTTATGTATTGCCAGGAAAACGTGGAAGTGGTGAAGTGTGTATGAATGGTGGAGCTGCATTGCACGCAAAAGTAGGAGATACCGTTCACATCCTTTCTTTTGTAAACTTAACTCCTGAGGAAGCTGAAACATACCAACCTACTTTGGTATTTACTGAAGGAAACAACCAGATTAAATCGGTTGAGAAGTATGATTACTAGGGTAACATTTGACATAAGACATAAGACATAAGACATAAGACTTTGTAATTGTTTTAAAGTTTTAGAAAATTGGTTCGCAGGATTGCGGACCTTTTTTTGTTGATAGTGGCAAACAACATTCATTTGAGGGTTGGAATGGTGGTTTTGCTTGTTATATTATATAATTTTGGCATATCTATTATGATTTTTAAATAGATATTTGCTTATGTTTAAAAATCACTGAAAACAGTGAGGTTTGAATTGAATTTTGTGCTTAACTTCATCAACTGAAATTGAGCCTTTACAGATCATGTTAACATATTGAAAATGATTAAAAAAGTATATTTATTATTTATCGGAGTATTTATTTCAATGTCCCTTAGTTCATGTTTTGACATTGTGGAAGAGATCAATATGAAGAGTGATGGTAGCGGGGCAATCGTTGGGACATTGAACATGAGTAAAAGCCGTACTAAAGTTTCATCGTTGATGAAATTGGATAAGATTGATGGTTTTAAAATCCCTAACCAAGCTGAGATCAGAAAGCAAGTAACAACGCTCGTTCAATTACTGAAAAATACAAAGGGAATAAGTAATGTCAAATACAAACTTGATTTTACAAATTATATAGCCAGTATTTCCTGCGATTTTCAAGACGTAAATGCTTTGAATGCTTACACTGCGACTTTAGCTAAACATTTTAAATCCAACTTGAAATACCTATTCTAGTTATAGTTATAATTCAAGTAACAAGACTTTTGTACGTAGTTATAAGCACAACCCGGAAGCTAAAAAAGAATTTGATAAACTTAAACCTGAAAATCAGAAGTCATTTGACCAAGCATTTTATACCAGCATTTATCGTTTTCAACAACCTGTTTTAAAGCAGTCAAATGCATCGGGGAAAGTATCCACAAATAAACAGGCTGTGATGATAAAAGTTCCTATACCGACATTAATTAACGGTAAAGCTAACTTAGCTAATACCATTGTTATTAAATAATATATAAAATTAATCTATCATATATGAATAACTTGAAACTTGCCATCACTGTACTGGCAGTTAGTATAAGTGGGAATCTATTTTCTCAGGATTTACTCCATAAAGTTCCTGCAGAATCAAAATTTGTAATTGCTCTGAATGGGAAAGGATTTTTCAAACACGCAAGTGTGGAACAACTCAATGGAATATTTAAAAGAGCGGGTATTTTTGAGAAGATCATGAAAGATAATGGTTCATTTCAATCTGAGAATATCGAAGAATTTGGAATTGACCTGAACTCCAAATCTTACCTTCATTTTAATGTTAATGATAGTTTACAGTATTTCGGTGCTCTAATTCCATTGAAAGATAAAGGGCAGTTTGAATCCCACTTTGCCTGAAGATTCTGAAATTGAAGTGATAAATGGATTGAATTCGATTCAAACAGATGATAAAACAATTCGTATTTCTTGGGATCAACAAACACTGTATATTCCTGGGTGGAGTAGCAATGGACAATTATTTCAAGCGAGAAGACATAAGACAGAAATATGGTATGCTTGAGAATCCAGAATACGATTATGCGGAGGATGGCTGCTGCTGTTCCGGATACATTAGATTGGGAAGCTTATGACTATGATGAGGAAAATACAGTAGACACTATCATATTGGCAAGATCCTGAAAGTGAATCCGTTGAGGAAGTTGAAGCAGCGGTAGAGGAAGCAGCCGAAGCTGTAATTGAAGAAGCCGAAGTTTCCACAATACCTCCTCCACCATCTTTACCTGATGATTTTGAATCGGTCGATTCTGTATTGGAGAGAGATGAATATCAAGATGATTATTATACTCAATACAGTAAGGTAACTAATCATAATGATTCTATTAAGGATGTTTTCGTTAGTCAACAACTTGATGCTCAAATGGCTAGACTATTATCAGGAGAATTAGGTTCCTATAAGTCAAAGAAAATGGGATCAATGAAAGATAATGAATTGATTCATTTTGAAATGGATAAATTGTCCAATTTAATGGAATACTATTATCCTACTGATATCCTATATGGCTATATGGGGAGACCATCCTTTGATTATGGTTATGAACATATCAATAGCACCTTGTTGGTTGATGGCAATAAGATGAAATGGTTGGGAGATGTCACCTTTGACAAGGAGATGGCTAAATACTATAAAGAAATATACCAAAAGAAGATTAATCCAAAATTCTTGAGATATGTAAATGATGATGCTTTGGGTTTTCTTATCCTTCAATGTAAATTCTGAAGCTTATATCAAACATATGCCTGCAATCGTGAATAAGTTTTATGGCGGAATGGATGGGAAAATAGGTCAAATTATGGATTTGTTTATCACTGCATTTGATATTGTTGTAGATGAGAAAGCTGTGGCCAAAGTTTTTAAAGGTGATAATTTGTTTGTGTTAAATGGAGTTTCTCAAAAAGAGGTTAAATACATCGACTATGAATATGATGAGGATTACAACTATAAAGAAATTGAAAAAACTAAGATGGAGAAGATTCCAGATTACTTATGGATGTTCTCATCGGATGACACTAGGGTATTTGAAAAAATTCTAGCTATTTTAATCACTGAAAATAGAGTTGTAGATCATGATGGAATATATGAGGCCGTAACAAACGAGATTGATCAAATAGCACCTTATATTCTGATTGATAAAGGTATTGTGTTTTTGAGTAACAATATGGAGCAATTGAAACAAATTAAATCCAATTCATATACACCTACAGCAAGTAAGTATTCTTCCATTCTAAAAAAGAATAAATTTTCACTTGTACTGAATACCAAGAAGATACCTAGTTTGATAGATGAACTAGATCTTCCTGTTCACCGTTCTATGGATGCTGAGATCAAGAATTTGAGCCAATATGGTGATTTTTATATGATCAGTAATGGCATGAAAGGCGATAGGTTCCTTTTGGGAAGCCGGCGTTGAATTTCCGAATGAAGGAAAAGAATGCGGTTGATTATTTAATTAATACCTTTGATAATATTAGTAAGTCATTTAAAGGATTAACCTATGGGTTGGATTAAAAAATTATTCATATTTATTATAGGACTTATAGCTGTACTGGCTATAAGTCTTTTTGCTTTTAAATATTTTAGAGCATCAAAAGCAGATAATATCCGAATTCCGAAAGATGTTTATTCAGTTATTAAAATAGATGTTGATGGATTGGCAACTGATATTTTTAAAAATTCGATTTCCAATTATTCGGAATATTATACCGCAAAAAAAGATAGCACTGATACCATTAAAAGAAAAAAAATATGGAATATAGGATTAGATATTCCAGCTAAGTTATATCTTTTTAGTTTAAGTGATACTTCAAGTACATTTTATGCAGTTATTGGGGTAAATAATAAAGATAAAGTTCAGAAGTTTTTAACCAATGATTTAGAATTGATTGCTGATTCTTCTGCTATTGAATCTGGCAATGCAGGGCTGTATTCCAAGAGGCACTTCAAAGTATTGTTGGGAGGAAATAGTATGATTCTCTCGGTTGGTCCCAAAGCTAATTTGGATGAAATGACTTCGCTTTTGAAATCGGACCAGAAGGATTGGCAGCTAGCCAACAGCTTTGGAAATGGAATAGCCCAGATAAATAATGCAAGGATAAGTTATGTAGACAATAAAAAGAACTGGGCAAAATTGGATTTTATGAATGGAAAGTTTGCTCTTGATGGATATTATAAATCAGCCTTGTTCAAATTCCCTTCGAATCCAAAGGGTTTGGATCATTCTGATGACAATGTTTTAAGTCTAGCATTTAACTCTGATCTATCCTTGATATTAAAAGATAAAGAACTGGAATTAGCGAAATTAAAATTACCAATCGATAGTGTATACAAATATGTAGGGAATTTTGCCTCCATTCAATTAAAGGATAACCAAGTAATGGAATCTGATACAGTCATCACTTATGATTATGATGATAATTTTGAAATGATAGAGAAAAAGGAAATTCAGCAGATTGAGGTTCCCGATCTAACTTTCAATGTGATGGCATCGCCACATCTATTGGATATCTGCCAGAGAAAATGTTTTATAAATTCTCTAAAAACTATTCCGATGGAATGATTTATTTAACAACAAATAATACTTCCATTGAATCATTTAACTTGATCCCATCACAAAATGTTTTGTCATTGGTATACAGTAAAAATTCTTCAGCTGCCAAATATCTTGGGTGGTTGCCGAATTATGATAGGGTAGTCCTTGGGACTATTTATGGCAAAGCAATCAGTGATAATGAAATGGGGGTTGAAAGGGGAGTTTGTATTGGAGAATCCAGATTTGAATAGTTTTTATCAGATGCTGGTTAAATAAGACATTAGACATAAGACATAAGACACAAGACCATTTCTTGTGTCTTAAATTTCTCGAATCTCAATATACTCTCTCTTCATCTTGTGTCTTATATGCGTTTTAACATTTAATTTAATTTGTAATCGTTTTTTTAAACGTTTGGCTTTAGTATTTGGTCAAAGAGGTAGAACAATAAAATATTACTTATGAAACGATTATTTGGATTAATATTAATAGCTATCATGGCATTTAGTGTAGCATCATGTTACAGCCATAGACATCATCCACATGGAATGCCTCCAGGACAAGCAAAGAAAAGATATGGTGGCAAATCCGCTAAGCACTATGCACCCTGGACAGCAAAAGAAAAAATACAAAGGGAATAAAGCTAAAGGAAGACATAATCATCCTGGGACATAGATATGACGTTGTATATCCGTAGGGGAGATATGAGATATGGGATGTGAGATATGAGATAGAAAGGGTGATAGGAGCAATTCTAAACTTATTCTAAGGAGACATGATATATATTAGTCAGTATGAATAGGTATATATCTTAACTCATGTCTTTTCCGAAAATATTATAAGTGGGATATCAATCCTTATTCAGGTTAATATCGCAAATCTCATATCTCACATCTCATATCCCGATAAAATTAAAAAAGGCCAGATTCAAAATGAATCCGGCCTTTTTTAATTTTATCGTAGACTGCTTATTCAGCAACAACTTCGAAAGGGATTTGTACTTTAACTTCCTTGTGTAAGTTCAAGTTAGCTACGTACTCACCTAATTGCTTAGGTTCAGTTTCGAAAGTGATACGACGGCGGTCAACTTCATAACCTTGAGCTTTAAGCGCTTCAGCGATTTGAATGCTGTTAACTTTTCCGAAGATCTTGCCAGATTCACCAGCTTTTAGCACCAATAGATAATTTTACTGATTCTAATTTAGCTGCTAATTCAGTAGGCATCTTTCTTGATTTTGTCTTGTTTGAACTGAGCTTGTTTGATATTCTCAGCCAATACTTTCTTTGCAGATGGCGTAGCCATAATTGCAAATCCTTGAGGAAATTAAGTAGTTACGGCCGAAACCTGGTTTTACTACTACGGATATCGTCTTTCTCACCAAGGTGTTTAACATCTTGTTTTAATATAACTTCCATTATCGTATCCTCCTTATTTTAATGAATCAGTTACGTAAGGCATTAATCCGATGATACGAGAACGTTTCACGGCTTGAGCAACTTTACGTTGAAATTTCAATGATGTTCCAGTTAATCGACGAGGTAAGATTTTACCTTGATCATTTACAAACTTCAATAAGAAGTTAGCGTCTTTGTAGTCGATGTACTTAATACCGTTCTTTTTGAAGCGACAGTATTTTTTACGGTTGTCCTCTACTTTAGGAGCAGTCACGTAATTGGATGTTTTCGTTTGCCATTAGTTTGCTACCTCCTCAGTTTTAGTTTCTGCCTTTTTGTTGAATGCACCGCTACGTTTTTTCTCGTTGTAAGCAACTGCGTGCTTGTCAAGAGAGATTGTTAAGAAACGCATCACGCGCTCATCACGTTTGTATTCAACCTCTAATTTTTTGATTAATTCACCTGGAGCCTTGAATTCAGTTAAGTGATAGAACCCAGTTGTTTTTTTCTGGATCGGATACGCTAATTTTCTCAAACCCCAATTATCTTCTGCGATAATTTCGGCTCCGCCTTCTGTCAAGATGTCTTTGAATTTTGCGATTGTTTCTTTCGCAGCATCTTCTGAAAGCAACGGGGTAAGAATGATTACAGATTCGTACTGTTGCATTGTGTAAATAAATTATGTTTATTAATTTTTTGCCGTAAGTATGTTAACGGATTGCAAAGATAGAATTTTCTCCCGAATTATACTATAGATACACTATTATTTTTTCTCTCGATTTTTGGTAATCAAGCAATTGTAAAAATCAATGTAGCTGTAAAACTACAAAACCTGCGCTATCCATCTCTTTATTAGCCTAAATATATATAAATCCCCATCTTTGCCGCTCACTAGAATTAATAAAATTAATATTGAATTTCATTGGTAGGATGCCTCTTTGGGCTAGGATTATGGTCTCCGTGACCATAGGGTTGGTAATAGGATATTTAGTTTCAAACTTGATTTATTTTTGGTTGTTGGGGCTTTAGACATAAGACATAAGACATAAGACATTAGACTTGTTTGAAATCTATGGATTTTGTTATCAAGAAATTATTAATTAATAAAAAAAGCGATTATAGGGTGTTCTATAATCGCTTTTTATTATAATTAAGACATAAATTTTATACAATAAACTAAAATTTATAAAAGTCTATTGTCTAAAGTCTATTGTCTAATGTCTATTGTCTAAAGTCTATTGTCTATTGTCTAATGTCTATCCACCTTACGCCAACTTCCCTAATGCTTCTTTGATTCTTCTTAGGGCTTCTTTTAAGTTTTCGTCGGAAGCAGCGTATGAAAGACGGATATAATTGTTGTTTCCGAAAGAATCTCCACCTACTGTTGCTACGTGTCCGTAGTTTAATAAGTATAGTGCAAGATCAGCAGAGTTATTGATTACATTTCCTTCTGGATCTTTTTGCCAAAGAAAGAACTGATTTCTGGGAAGAAATAGAAAGCTCCATCTGGAAGGTTAGTTTTTACTCCAGGGATATCATTCAAAAGATCGTAAACCAGTTGGCGACGGCGTTCAAATGCTTCTTTCATCTCCAAAACACTTTCTAAACCTTGTTCATAGGCTGCAATACCTGCGCGTTGTGAGATTGAACATGTACCTGAAGTAGTCTGTCCTTGCATTTTTTCATTTGCAGCAGCGATTTCTTTGTTAGCAGCGATATATCCTAAACGCCAGCCAGTCATTGCAAATGCTTTTGAAAAACCGTTGATGATAATAACGCGGTCCTTAATAGAAGGGAATTGCGCTATTGATTCGTGTTTATCAACGAAGTTAATATGTTCATAGATCTCATCTGAGATAATATAGATTTCAGGGGTGCTTTTCGAAAACTTTAACAAGACCTTCTAGTTCCTCCTTTGAATAAACAGAACCCGTAGGGTTACAAGGAGAAGAGAACATGAAAACCTTTAGACTTCGGCGTGATAGCAGCTTCCAATTGTTCAGGAGTGATTTTGAAATCAGACTCGATAGTGGTGTCAATAAATACAGACTTTCCTTCTGCTAGGACGACCATTTCTGAATAAGAAACCCAATATGGTGTAGGAATGATTAACTTCATCTCCTGGATTCACCAAGGTTAACAATACATTTGAAAGGGATTGTTTCGCACCTGTAGAAACGACGATATTTGAGATGTCGTAATCTAAGCCATTTTCATTCTTTAATTTATTTACGATTGCTTGGCGAAGTTCAGGATAACCAGAAACAGGAGAGTAGCGTGTCCAGTTCTCATCCAAAGCCTTCTTAGCAGCATCTTTTACATGCTCAGGCGTATTGAAATCGGGTTCTCCTACACTTTAAACTAATAACATTAATGCCTTTGGCCGCAAGTTCACGACCTAATTTGGTCATTTTTAAAGTTGCTGATTCGGATAGATTATTGATTCTATCGGATAGTATGGATGTTTGACTCATGATATTACAAATATATTATATACTATTTATTATTGATGAGAAAAATGTAACAAAATATCTCTTAGAATGATACTTTCTAAATATATCGCTCTAAATAGCGGTTTGTTAAATTTATGATAGCTTTGTATGAAAATCGGTTAATAAATGAAGTTAAAATTTGATGGTTTTATAATTGCTCTAATCTTTATGATCATCCTAGCCTATATCTTCCCAGATATTGCAGCATATATGGATGGTCGGTTTTTAGAAATCATTACAAGTGTAGGCGTAGCGTTAGTATTTTTCTTCTATGGGCTCAAGTTAAGTTTTAATGAGATTAAACATGGTATGAAGAACTGGAAACTTCATTTGTCAGTTCAACTCTTTACTTTTGCCCTATTTCCATTGTTAGTTTTATTGTTCAGGCCATTTGTACATACTGAAACACAAGAGCAATTTTGGCTATCCTTTTATTTTCTGGCTGCCTTGCCTTCAACAGTTACTTCCTCAGTGGTCATGGTATCCATAGCTAAAGGAAATGTCCCTGCGGCAATTTTTAATGCTTCGATTTCTGGTTTGATAGGAGTAGCGGTAACGCCTTTATTGATGCATTTCTTTCTCGAAGTTGAAGAAGTTAATGTGTTTGCTGAGTTGTATTTAGGACTTTTATTTGAAGTTATACTCCCAGTTATTTTTGGATTGATAATTCAGCCGTATTGGGGCAAATGGGCTCATAAATACTCCAAAGCTCTTTCAAACTTTGACAAAGGAGTGGTGTTATTGATAGTGTATGGTAGTTTTTCAGAATCATTTATGAATGATATATTCAATACCATCGGAACAACTTATTTATTGAGCCTGTTTGCTGGGGTGATTGCTCTGTTTTTTACGGTTTATCTAATAATTTTAATACTAGTTCGTTATGTGTTAAAATTCAATCGAGAAGATCGGATTTCAGCGTTGTTCTGCGGTTCTAAAAAATCATTGACACATGGCAGTGTATTTTCAAAATTCCTTTTTGCCAACAATCCAAAAATGGGGTTATTTATATTGCCATTAATGATTTATCATGCTTTTCAGATTTTTGTGGTTACCATTATTGCGCAACGTTTGGGTAAGCAGAAAGATGAGAATTGATTAACAAAAAAGTAATACATCCTATACTTGAATTAATTATTTTTGCGATTCAAAAAAACAAGTGCTATGAATAGGCAAATGAGATTGGTTTTATTATCCTTGATTACAGGTATCGTTTTGATGCTAATCAAGTTTATTGCCTATTTTATTACGGAGTCCAATGCTATCTTTTCAGATGCTGCAGAAAGTATTGTTAATATTGTGGCATCAGGATTTGCATATTATAGTATCTACCTAGCTGCACAGCCAAAAGATGAAAATCACCCGTATGGACATGGAAAAGTAGAGTTCTTCTCCGTATTCGTTGAAGGCGGAATGATATTTATTGCAGGTAGTATTATCCTAATAAAATCTATTTACAGCCTATTCTCACCACAACCTATAACGAATGTTGAAGAGGGTATGTATCTTATTCTTGCGACCTCCTTCATCAATTTTGCAGTTGGGTTTTATTTAATGAAGAGAGGTAAAGCTCTAAGGTCGTTAACGATTGAAGCCGATGGCAAGCATCTACAGGTAGATGCATACAGTTCAATTGGTTTGATTGCAGGTCTCTTGATCATGAAATTAACAGGATTAGCCTGGATCGACTTGGCCTTATCGTTTGTTTTAGGAACATTTATTCTTTTTAATGGCTATAAATTACTCCGCAAATCTATTTCAGGGTTAATGGACGAGTCTGATACTGAGGTTATCGAAGAAGTTGTTACTATTTTAAATGCTAACAGAAAACCAGTTTGGATTGATGTCCATAATCTAAGAGTTCAACGATATGGACAAGAGTTACATATCGACTGCCACTTAACATTACCAAACTATTACGACCTTAATAAGGTTCACGACTGCATTTCTGATTTCGACCAAGTATTGAACGAAAATCTACATTCCAAGACAGAATTCTTTATCCATGCTGACCCCTGCATGCCTGAGTGTTGCCATTACTGCACTGTCGAAAATTGCCCTATCCGCTCCGAACCTTATTCAAAACACATTGAATGGACAACCGTCAATGTAACTAAGAATATGAAGCATTTTAGGGATAGGTAGTCTTTAGACATAAGACATAAGACATAAGACAATAGATGTATTTCTCATGTCTTGCCTATATATATATGCTTGACCATTTTTGGACAAGGCATGAGATAATGTAACACTTTTGAATATAGGATAATTTAGAATTTTAAAACGATTATTTTCGCTAGCCTAATAATATTAATTCTTAATTTATTTATCAAAAGACAAAAGTCTAATTTCTTTTGTCTACTGTCTAATGTCTATATTTCACTATCTTTAACCTAAAATCCACAATTATGAAACTATTAAATATTTTATTTTTCAGTGTGCTATTTATTCAAGTTTGCATTTGGTCAGGCAGATAGAGATGCTGTAAACCAGGTAATGGATCAATGGCATAAGGCAGCTGGGGAGGCGAATTTCAAGGAATACTTCGATTTAATGGATGAATCCTCGATTTTTATTGGTACAGATGCGACCGAGCGTTGGAATAAGCAAGAATTTATGGACTATGCGAAGCCACATTTCGATAAAGGAAAGGCGTGGAATTTTACAAGTTTGGAAAGAAATGTAGATTTTTCTGAAGATGGCAAAACAGCATGGATAGATGAGTTGTTAAATACACAGATGAAAATCTGTAGGGGTTCAGGGGTATTGGTTAAGGAAAATGGTAAATGGTTGATCAAACATTATGTTTTGTCGATGACCATTCCAAATGATTTGGTAGATCAGGTTGTGCCACTGAAGTCAGATATAGAAGACAAAATAATAGAAGAATATAAATTAAAATAAGGATAATTATGTTAGTGAAACACGAACAATCAGACAATAAGGGAGCATTTTTTGCTGAAGAGGATGGAAAGAGAATTGGCGAAATGACATATTCGAAGGCTGGTCCCGGTAAGATTATAATCGATCATACGGAGGTTGATCCTGAAGAAAAAGGTAAAGGGATTGGCTCAGTTCTACTTGAAAAGGCAGTTGAGTTTGCTAGGGATAATAATCTGAAGATATTACCATTATGCCCATTCGCAAAAGCTCAATTTGATCGTGATGTCAATATTCGCGATGTTCTTTTTTAATAATAAAGGAAGATTTATTTATTAAAACAAAAACATCAAAAAAACAATATGAAAGCAGTAGTTATAGGGGGTACCGGAGCAACAGGAAGAGAATTAGTCCTTCAATTATTAGAGGATCGTCGAGTGGAATCAGTAACAGTCTTGGTAAGACGGCCGTTTTTTCCATCAGAACCGAAACTTAAGGAAGTGGTTGTTGATTTTGATCGCTTGGAAGATTATCGAGTGTTTATCGATGGGGATACAGCATTCTCGACTTTGGGTACTACTTTAAAAGCTGCTGGGAGTAAAGAAGCACAATGGGTAGTAGATTACGATTATCAATTGAAATTTGCTGCCCTTTGTAAATTAAACAGGATTTCAACTTTTGTTTTATTGTCTTCAGCTCAAGCAAGCGTGACCTCACGCTTTCATTACACCAAAATGAAAGGATTGCTTGAGGAAGCAGTTAAAGCCTTAAATTTTCCAAAATTAGTAATCGTTCGCCCAGGACCTATTGACCGACCTAATACGGATAGGCGTGGTGAAAGAATTGCTGTGAAAGCCCTTAAATTCTTGAATTCCTATGGATTATTTAAAACCTATAAGCCTATCAGCACAATGGAATTGGCAAAAGCGATCAAGGAATCTTCATTTGAAGATAAAGAAGGTTTGGTAGACGTATATAACCCTAAAGAAATTTGGGGCGAGGAGGGTGACGAAGGTTAATGATTTTCTAATTTTTCAGGTTATTCTATTGAGAAAAGTCAAAGATTTTTGATATTCCATCATTATTTTGGCTTTTATGGCTATTTAAAATTGATTTTATTATCTTTAGGCGAATTTAAAAAAAGAGCTCATTACGCTTTTTAATTTTCACTAATAATTGCAAAATAATATCATTTCAATAGAAAATTATGTCATCTAAAATCATTTACACAAAAACAGATGAAGCGCCTTTATTGGCAACGTATTCATTTCTACCTATCGTTCAATCATTTGCAAAAACTGCTGATATTGAAGTAGAATTAAGAGATATTTCTTTAGCAGGACGTATCCTAGCTAACCTAAACGAATATTTATCAGCGGAACAAAAAACTGCTGATGCTTTAGCAGAATTAGGTCAATTGGCAACTACTCCAGATGCTAATATCATTAAATTGCCTAACATTTCTGCTTCTATCCCACAATTAAAAGCTGCTATTGCGGAATTGCAAAAAGCAGGATATAATATTCCTCATTACCCAGATTCACCTGCAAATGCAGAAGAAGAGAAAATTAAAGCTGCGTATGCTAAAGTTTTTAGGTTCTGCTGTAAATCCAGTTTTACGCGAAGGTAACTCTGACCGCCGTGCTCCAAAAGCTGTGAAGAACTACGCGAAAGCAAATCCTCATAGAATGGGAACTTGGGCTAATGACAGCAAAACTAAAGTTACTTCAATGAAAGAAGGTGACTTCTACGGTTCTGAACAATCATTAACTCTTGACCAAGACAGCCAATTTAAAATTGAGTTCGTTGGATCAAATGGTGAAACAAAAGAATTAAAAGGATTAGGAAACCTTAAAGCGGGTGAAGTGATTGATTCTTCAGTTATGCACGTTGCTAAATTGAAAGAATTTGTTGCTCAAGCAATTCAAGAAGCTAAAGAAGCTGGTGTATTATTGTCAGCTCACTTGAAAGCGACTATGATGAAAGTTTCTGACCCAATTATCTTCGGAGCTATAGTTGAGGTTTATTTTAAAGATGTATTCGCTAAATATGGCGAATTATTCAAAGAATTGGGCATCAATAAAAACAATGGTTTAGGTGAGGTGTATGCTAAGATTGCCGGAACTCCACAAGAAGCTGAAGTAAAAGCAGCAATCGACGCTGCAATTGCGAATGGTCCAGATTTGGCAATGGTGAATTCTGATAAAGGAATCACAAACCTACATGTTCCTTCAGATGTTATCGTTGATGCATCTATGCCAGCAATGATTCGTATTGGTGGAAAAATGTGGGACAAAAACGGTGCTGAACAAGATACTTTAGCGATTATTCCTGATAGATCATATGCTGGAATTTACGAAGCAGTTATTGAAGACTGTAAAGTAAACGGTGCTTATGATCCTAAAACCATGGGTTCGGTTCCAAATGTTGGTTTAATGGCTCAGAAAGCTGAAGAATACGGTTCACATGATAAAACTTTCCAAGCCACAGAAAACGGTGTAATCCGTGTGGTTGATAACAATGGAAAAACATTGATGGAACAGAAAGTTGAAGAAGGTGATATCTTCCGTATGTGTCAAACTAAGGATGCTCCAATTCAGGATTGGGTTAAATTAGCTGTTAATCGTGCTCGTTTATCTTCTACTCCTGCAGTTTTCTGGTTAGATGAAAACCGTGCTCATGATAGAGAAATCATCAAAAAAGTAAACAAATATTTAGCTGACCACGATACAACAGGTTTAGATATCCGTATCCTTTCTCCAATCGAAGCAACAAAATTCTCGATCGATAGAATCCGTAAAGGTGAAGATACGATTTCGGTAACTGGAAATGTTTTGCGTGACTATTTAACTGACTTGTTCCCGATCTTGGAATTAGGGACATCTGCAAAGATGTTGTCTATTGTTCCATTGATGAATGGCGGTGGTTTATTTGAGACTGGTGCTGGAGGTTCAGCTCCTAAGCACGTTGAGCAATTTTTGGAAGAAGGTTATTTGCGTTGGGATTCTTTAGGTGAATTCCTTGCATTGCAAGCCTCTTTGGAACATTTAGCACAAACTCAAAACAACGAGAAAGCTCAAGTATTAGCTGATGCTTTAGATGAGGCAAATGCTAAATTCTTGTCAAATGATAAATCTCCAGCTCGTAAAGTTGGACAAATTGACAACCGTGGTTCTCATTTCTACCTAGCAACTTACTGGGCTGAAGCTTTGGCAAATCAAACAAAGGATGCAGAATTGGCGGCTAAATTTGCTGACCTAGCAAAAGCATTGACAGAACAAGAAGCTAAGATCAATGAAGAATTAATCGCTGCTCAAGGTAAAGCACAAGAAATCGGTGGATATTATTTCCCTAATGATGAATTGGCTAGTAAAGCAATGCGCCCTTCAGCAACATTAAATGCTGCAATTGACGCTTTATAGTATTCTATAACATAAAAAAGAACCCCTGATTTAATTTAATCAGGGGTTCTTTTTTTTCCATTTCGCCTTTCACTCTCTATTGCCTTTTAGGTTGAAATTCCTTATTTTTAATATTATATACAACATAAACCTATTTCAATGAGTAATACTAAAAACAGTAGAAGGAGTTTTTTACAACGTAGTGCTTTGGGTGCTGCAGCAGTTTTAACAAGCCCAAGTTGGATGACTTCGAGCGCTTCCGAATCAGTTGAAAAGATGGCGGATCAAAATGCCATTAAATTGGGAATTGCTGGTTATAGCTTTGTAAACTTTAATTTGGAGCAGTCACTAGCCATGATGAAAAGAATGGATGTAAGATACTTATGCATTAAGGATTTTCATTTGCCATTAGATAGTACAGCAGAACAAATTGCAGCATTTCATCAAAAATTGGCGGAATCTAATGTTAAAGGTTATGCTGTAGGACCATTGTATATGAAGACTAAGGCTGAGATTGATAGAGCTTTTGATTATTGCAAAAGAGTAGGTGTAGATCTGATGATTGGAATCCCTGAAATCAAAGATTTACCGTATGTTGCTCAAAAAGCTAAAGAATATAATATTAAATACGGAATCCATAATCATGGTCCTGAGGACAAAATTTATCCTAACGCTACGGTAATCTGGAATCAAATAAAAGATTTGGATAAAAATTTGGGTATGTGTTTTGACATGGGACATAATATGCGGGATGGTCAAGATCCTATAAAAGATTTAGGAAGATATAAATCTAGAATATTTGATATCCACTTGAAAAATGTAACGGCAGCAGATGCGAAAGGATCAACATGCGAATTAGGAAGAGGAGTGATCGATATTCCTGCATTTGTCAAAGAATTATTGAAAATAAAATATCCAGGGGTATGCAGTATTGAATTTGAAAAAGATATGAAAGATCCATTAGCAGGAATTGCTGAATCCGTAGGTTTTTTCCGAGGGGTATTGAGCGCAGTTTAAAAATTAAAAATATTTTATTTGAAAGGAATGGTCATTTTGGTCATTCCTTTTTTTGATTTTAGGTTATAGCTTATCATTTTATTAAGGTTTTAATCTGAAACTTAATTTTCTATTAAATGTTCTGTATTAAGTGGATGTTAAGTTATTTGAATCTAAAAATTAAGTAAATTTATATGGATAAACCTTTGTGTATGAAGATAGCTTTATTTTTCCTACTGAACTTGCTGTTCATACATAGCTATGCACAAAGGAGTTTTACTTTAATGAATCCCAAAATTAATTCTTTCAAATTTGAGATTAATGGAAATTTAGTAATTGTTCCAGTGAAGGTGAATGGTGTAGAGCTGTCATTCTTATTAGACACCGGAGTCAAGGAAACTATTTTATTTGCTAGTCCACAGGATTCTGTGCCTTTAGAAAATGTATCTAAAGTTAAGTTTTCTGGGATTGGCATTGAAGATGGTGTTGAGGGAGTGATGGCTGTTGGAAATGAAATTTTGGTTGGCGAAACACTATTGGATAGCACCCATAATATTTTTGTGATTGATGGTGAGGAATTGGATCTTTCGAGTCATATTGGTGTACCCATCAATGGAATATTGGGAAGTCGATTTTTTGAAGACTACTTGATCAAGGTAGATTACTTGAAAAATAGGATTTACATTTATGACTCCTATGAATATCCTGAAAAACTCACCAAAAATTTTACTAGAGTACCAATTGAACTAGAAAGAAGCAGACCCTACGTAAAAATTGATTTAGATCTTGGAGATCGTCAATTAACACAGGCAAAAATGCTGGTTGATATGGGGAATTCAGACGGTCTGTTGGTGTTTCCATTTCTTTTGGATTCATTTCAAGTCCATGAACCGAGAATTTATGATTTTATCGGAAGGGGATTCAATGGTTTGATATTCGGTTTCAGAAACAGAATCGAAGGGTTTACTTGGACTGATTTTTATATCAATCAACCGATCGTTTCTTATCCAGACTCTAATGCTGTTCATGCTGCAAAATTAGCTGTCAATAGGGTAGGATCTATTGGCAACCAAGTATTACAGCATTTCCATGTGATTTTTAATTATCCTCAGAATGAAATCTATCTGAAGAAAAACCGGAATTTCAACAAGAAGTTTGAAATCAATATGGCCGGGCTGGATATCAAACATGATGGACTGGAATGGACACAACGAAGAATCCCGACAAATATTGGTAAAAGACAGGATGGCCCATCAGGTGGCATTAGTGTCTATAGTCAAGAAGAATTCAAGTATGAGTTTTCATTGAGGCCAATTTATAAAGTCGGGAATGTTAGAGAGGGTTCACCGGCGGATTTAGCAGGAGTACAAGTTGATGATGAAATATTAAAGATTAATGGTTCATCTGCACAAAACATGAAATTGAAGCAGATTATTGGTAAATTTCTGCATAAAGAAGGAGATATAATTCGACTGGTTTTGAAAAGAGGAGCTGAAGAGGTAAAGGCTGAGTTTAAATTGATCGACCCGATACCATATAAAAAGGATATATAAAAAAGGGATAAAAAAAGCCTCGAGATTATCGAGGCTATTATTTTATTCGTTTACAACTCCCATATTGCTGAATTTGTCTATTCTTTCAGTCACTAGGGTTGAAGTATCTTTAGCTTTTAGAATTGTCAGATCTGATAAGATTCTGTTTTTTACATTTAGTGCAGTTGCTTCAGGATCTTGGTGAGCGCCTCCAACTGGTTCTTCGATAATTCCATCGATCAAACCATTTCCAAGCATATCTTCTGCAGTTAATTTCAATGCTTCAGCAGCTCTTTCTTTTTGATCCCAGCTTCTCCATAAGATAGAAGAACAAGATTCTGGCGAAATAACAGAGTACCATGTGTTCTGCAACATGTAAACTCTATCACCAATACCTATTCCTAATGCACCACCAGATGCACCTTCACCAATCACGATACAAATAATCGGAACTTTTAAAACTGCCATTTCACGAAGGTTTCTAGCAATAGCTTCACCTTGTCCACGTTCTTCAGCTTCTAAACCAGGATAAGCACCCATGGTATCGATTAGTGTAACGACTGGTTTGTTAAATTTCTCCGCCATTTTCATCAGGCGCAGAGCTTTTCTATATCCTTCAGGATTTGCCATCCCGAAATTGCGGAACTGACGTTCTTTAGTGTTTTTACCTTTTTGATGACCAATAACCATTACAGATTGTCCACCGATAGTAGCAAATCCACCAACAATTGCTTTGTCATCTTTGATATTTCTATCTCCGTGCAATTCGATGAAATCATCGCAAATCAAATCAATATAGTCGAATGTTTGTGGTCTATCGGGATGCCTTGACATCTGAACTTTTTGCCAGCCAGTCATGTTGCTATACACCTCAACTTTTGTTTCCTCCAGTTTCTCCTCCAATTCGCGAACAGTAGCACTCATATCTACTTTGGTTTTTTCTTCTACTTGTTTAACCTTTTCAATCTGCATCTGTAAATCAGCAATCGGCTTTTCAAAATCAAATGTCGTCTCCATATTTAACTGTTTGGTGTCATTTAAGCGGAAGCTAAGTTACTTGTTTTTTAAGAATTATAAAATGTTATTTAGCCTTAACATCAATTTATTTCCAATAAAAAACTATTTTATAGCTGATAATAAGCATAATAACAAAACGGCAGCAACACTTGTTTTGTGTTGTACTTAAAAAAATAATATATTGATGCCCATGAATGCAGCCACACAAGAAAACAAACCGAAAATTCCTTGGGCTTTTATAGGAAAAGTATTGCTTGTGATAATTATTATCTATAGCCATATCTATTTTGAAAATGATATAGAGGAAAGAAAATTGCTCGCTCAGTTCTTGAGAGGTCTATATTCATTTTTGATACCGAGTATCGTCCTTTCTATGTTCAGATTCTTGGTAATCATGCTTTATAATGCACGAAATTCCAAGAAGAGGGAACGTGGTAATTTTTGTTTTGGGCATAAATAGGCTGACAGCAGTTTTAAATACAATATTCTTTGTAATAGCCATTATGACTGCATTTGGTATCAATCCTAAAGAGTTTATTACCAGTATGACCATTGTTGCCATGGCCATAGCTGTAATATTCAGAGATTATATCACCAATATGATATCCGGATTGATCGTGATGTTTTCAGAGCAGCTTTCTGTTGGTGACCGGATAAAAGTAGGAGAACATAAAGGTAGGATTATCGATATTACTTTTGCTAACCTAGTTTTGCAGGATGAAGAAGATGATATTGTAATGGTACCCAACAATATGGTATTTACCTCCACATTTATGAACCTTTCTGCTCATCAATCTAGTTTGTTTACTGTTCGATTTGAATTGCCATTGGAAGTTTCCCTTCATTTTGAAGAACTAGAAGAGCATTTGAAGTTAAGTTTAGTAACTCATCCTAACCTTAAAATAAAAGATGATGAATTTAAGATTAAGGTGATGGAAATAGGAAAGGATATGGTGCGTTATAAATTGGACTTACATGCAGTAACCAACAGTAATCGTATGCATCGAGATATTGAAAACGAAATTCTAAGAGAGATTATTAAGTTCGAAAGGAAAATCCTTAAATCTTCCTAACCTTTACTCTTTTAATAAAGTGTTCAGAACCTTTTTTCAGGATCAGATCAGCTCTGTATCTTGTTGGAAGGATGTTTTCATGTAAGTTAGGCCTGTTGATTTCATTCCAAATCTGTCGTGCCATAGCATAACTTTCTTCTTCAGTTAGATTGGCGTATTTATGGAAATATGAAGCTGAATTCTGAAAGGCTGTTGCTCTTAAGGATTCAAACCTGTCAATATACCATGAAACGATGTTTTTTCTCATCCGCATCTACGTATATTGAAAAATCAAAGAAATCTGAAACGAAGACCCCATTCTTTCTTGAATTTACCTGTAGGACATTGATTCCTTCAACGATCAGAACGTCAGGCTGAGAAATCAGCAACTTTTCATTGCTCAATACATCATACTCCAAGTGGGAATATAAGGGGACAGTAACTTGAGATTTGCCAGATTTTATGTCAGCAAGAAACTGAAGTAGCTTTTTTCGTGTCATAACTTTCTGGGAAACCTTTTCTATTTAAGATATTGCGCTTGATTAATTCTTTATTGGGATATAGGAAACCATCAGTAGTTACCAGTTCTACTTTAGGTTTGTTGGGAAGTAGGGACAGGACTTTAGTCAATACCCTTGCTGTTGTACTTTTACCTACAGCCACCGACCCTGCGATACCTATAATAAAGGGTAACTTTCGGTCATTGCGCTTAAAAAATACATTGCTTTTAGAATGCAGCTCTTGAAAATTGTGAATATGAACTTCCAACAAGTGTGCTAAAGGAATATAAATATCCTCAATTTCATCCATGGTCAACGGCTCGTTGAGGGCGTGCAGTTGATCTAAATCTTCCTCTTGAATGGAATGGGACAATTGACCGTTCAATCTTTTCCATTGTTCGCGAGTAAAATTCTGGAACGGACTTGTAAAAGTATGTTCACTTATAGATGGCATGGTAATTTATTTTTTCAAGTCGCAAATATACAATCAAGAATTGTTTTTTACTTGCATTGTATCAATTAGATTACTTTCAATGACAATAGGGTTCATTAACATCTTATGTACCGGACATTTTTCACCTATTGCGTAGATTCTTCTTTTTTGTTCCTCATCAAGGTCTCCTTCGATAAATATATTGCATTTAATAAAGGTTGTTTGCTGTTGTTCGCTTTTCTGAACCTCACTGGAAATTTTGATATCGATTTTGTCGACTTTCCATTTTTTTCTGTTGGCATACATTCTCATTGTAATTGCCTTACAGGCTCCAACAGATGATAGCAATAATTGTGAGGGTGCAAGGCCTTTATTTTGACCTCCGAGCTCGACGGGTTCGTCTGCTAATATTTCTAAATCGTCGTATGAAATTGTAGTGGTATAACTTTCTTCACCAATACTGACCAATACCTCTGCCATATTTATTAATTATCCTCCTCTAATAATCCTTTTATAATCAATGTTCCTGTTGCTACGTTAGTTGCCAATGGTACATTCCATAGATCACATATACGCATCAACATTTGAATATCAGGTTCATGCGCATGCTTTCCTAATGGGTCTCTAAAGAATATAATCCCTTGGATTTTTCCTTCAGCTGCCATTGCAGCAATCTGTGCATCTCCGCCTTTTGGTCCGGAGAGCTTTAACTCAACTGGTAAACCTGTTTGTTGTATATAAGAACCTGTTGTTCCTGTTGCCACGATATGGGCTTTTGCTAATTCTTCTTGATGATCTTTGACGAAGGCAACCATTTCGGCTTTCTTCCCATCATGTGCAATTAAAGCTATTGTTTTTGCCATTTGAATTGAATGTTTGCGTGTTGTTGATATCGCTTGGATAAGATAACAAAAATAATTGGGGAAGGTTATTTAAACACTAAGAAAATGTCAAATATGTGAGAAATTTCTATATATTTGCACCCACATTCAGGAGAGATGTCAGAGTGGTCGAATGAGCAGACCTGGAAAGTCTGTATACGGGATGACTGTATCGAGGGTTCGAATCCCTCTCTCTCCGCAATCATTACATAATAGTGATTAAACCATTACAGGGGGTTTAGTAGTTCGAAGTACTGAATCCCTTTTTTAATGAACGCTAGTGCAGTAAAGATACTGATTCTCAATAACATTTCCTAATACTATTTGCTTCTACAGCGCACAATTTTATTGTTTTCATTTATTGTGAATTTCATAATTATTCCCCATTCAAATTATAATATTGTTAATAACTCGCATAGGATGCTTTGAAATATTTATAATGAAAGTATTTATCTGTTGAAGATTTAATAATTCAGGCTATAACAAATGAATCTTATATAAAAAATAAGAGATAGTTTTTAATTTAAATTAGTTTGATAGGCACGGTTTAGCCACTGTTGTTTTGTGTGACAATACGAATGGTTTTAACAGGATGTTTTATATTTTATAAAATGAATTGGATGCGGTTTAGATGATTTGTTACAGTGGATGGGAAAAAGTTTTCAGGATTGTATTTATGGGGCTGTGATGTGTGTTCCGATATGTGGGGCAAAGAAAGGGGCATTTACATCCCCTTCCAAAACCTAGTTTATAAAAAACTATCTATCAAATAATTACAAAAAACAAACATAATATTTTTCTATCACTTATACAACCAAAATTCCCATATATCACCCTGACATCTATAATATCTCAATATTATAGCTATATGTTATAAAATATATAAATGAATATTATCCATTATTTTTTATCGCAATCATAACATTGTTCAGTGGTCATTTTTTAAGTTATAACTCATCAGCTAAATGTGACTTTAGCTTTTTAATCAAATTATATCTAGTGTACCATTCTGAATAGATGTCACTTTTAGGGTCTGCATCAACCTTTTCTTTGTATTGGTCGAATAAATCAGATAATGCCGTGATGTACTCTTCAAGCTCTGTTCCGATATTCCAATACACAATTTTATTTAATTCAATCTTTTTTGACTTACTTAGACTATGGTTGTTGATTACCTCAATAAAGAAATCTATTTCTTTTGTTAATTCTCGTAATATTATATCAGTACTTTCTTTATTATATATTTTCTTTTTGATTATTGTATCTAGGTCTTTATTTATATAACCCATAACTGTGTTTTCATTAAAAGGTATTTTATATTTTATAGTTGAAAGCCTTTTGTTCGTGTACTCTAATTGTTGATAGATGATGCTTAATGCTCTATTGAATTCGCTATTTTGTTTATTGTACTCTGATTCATCCTTTTGTTCCTTTAACTGTTTTTTCTGAATAAAGAAATTTATGAATAGTACTATTATTGTTATTATACCAGCTAAGAGAAGAATAAATTGGATTGTCGTATCATTGGCATCCTTTTGCTTAGGTGAGGAATCATAAAACATATTATAAACACCTAGATAGACTACAATAAATAGAATGATGGGTAAGATGAAGTAATAAAAGATTTTTTTCATGATGATTTTGGTTTGGATTTATAAATTATACAAATCTATAGTTTTTAATTTATTTTTACTGACTTATATAATATATAACAAATCTGACCATCAGAAACACACCTAGAATCAATTATCTTTTTGTTTTAGTATAAGTAGTCCAAAGCGATAAAAAGTGCCTCAAAACGTCTTATTTTAGCTTATATGAGGTTTAATAAAAAAAGGCTACTGTTTAAAGGTAGCCTAGAGTATAGTTAGTTGTTTGTGTACGATATTACGTTATAAATATAGGATTTATTTTGTCATGATGTTTTATGTCTTGATATTAAATTATTGTTAAGGTAATGGTGTCACTATCTTCATTGCCTTTACTGTTGATGGATATCTATTGTTTGTATATTCCACTTCCAATAGTTTAAAATAAGAATTACCGTATGGTGTCTGTATGAATACAGGTTGTTGGAATGTTTGGTTTATTGTTGCTATGTCTGTTTCTGTTAGATAAGCTTGGAATTCTATTATCATGATGTTATCATCTATGAGTGTTGTCAATTGTTCCTTATGGTATCTTTCATATTTGGTTATTGAGTAGTCATCTGTAACATCTTGTGTATTGGTATAGTATCTCAATGGTAAGTCAAAAAGTAGTGTATCTGTTATATTGTTGTTTATTGGGTCATACCTGAACATAGATGAATGATTGTATGTTGATAGCTTTGTCAGTTCGTTACCTTGATGTGTTATACTATATTGGTCTGTTATTGCTTCACCGTTGTTGTAGAGTATCCTTGGTTTAACTGTCATTGGTTTCTTTTTGCCTGTTAGGAATCCTTCTGTTTTATATAAGATAGGCAGTTTCTTTCTGTTTAGGTCGTGGTCTATGTTTACTGTAGGTGCAAATATTACTTCTATGTCCTTTTCGTCTTGCATACCTTTTGAATCATTGACGGTTATGTCTCCATAGTTTTTGTTTGTTTCCGATTTATACCTTTCCAACATCATATCATTGTCTTCTGTGAATTTAAAGTTGTATGCTTTTGGCAGGTTATGGTTGGTTGATAGCTTATAGGTAGAGAAATCTATCTTATCTGTCCAATCTTTTGCTTTTGTTCTATCCAGTTTCAATATATCATTATAGAATGTAGTGAATGGTTTTAATATGAATTTGTTCTTATTTTCAGGGTCTGTGACCATATAGAGGTTGAACAATGTCATGATACTTTTCATGAAGTCTTTTACCTTTATTCCTGTAGGCAGTGCTTTGTTCAATTGGATTGTCTGACCTTGGCTGTATGCGATGTTTGATATTACGTTTGTGTCACCGAATTTTATGACTAGGTTATTTACCTTGAAATCTGTGTTTACACCTATGTTATCCTTGCCTTGGTCTTCTCTACGTATAGCCAATATATAGTTACCTGCTATGTCCTGTACTTCACTGTTGTATACGATATTGAAAGTCTGTGCCGTTGTTGTTGTCTTGGTTATCTTCTGTGCAAATCTTAGGTTGGAGAAATCCTTTGGGTTATTGGTTACATCAGCTAAGCCAAAGTAATAAGTACCCTTCCAATCAGCAGGTAATGTTATTGTACCTGTCATGCTTACCTTTGACTTTAGGTATCTGTCTTTTGTTCGGAATACCGTAGTAGGTGTAGTGGTATATAAATTGAACTTATCACTGCCATCATTATACTTGTATACGGTTAACCCTGAAGGTAACTGATATGTTGAGAAATATGACGTATTGAATGATGTTGTATTCAATGGTGCGATTAGGTTAGGTGAATTAACCAATGGTCGTGGTGGTACTCCCAATACTTGTGCAGGCAAGGTATAGTTAATAGCAGGTAATGATGTTAATGTACCTGTATATTCGTATGACATCTGTTCACCTGTATGTGGTATATAAATCCTGTTTATGTCATCATTACCTAAGGTTTCAATCTCATAGGTATAATTATTAATTGGTGTACCATTGCTATTTAATTGGGTATATTTCTTTGTTGTACTATCATATCTCCAACCTCGGAAAATAGCATCAAGATAGCCCTTAAGGGTTATACCCAATTTGAAGTTCCTGAAGTCATATGCACTATCCCACCAGTTAGGAATGATTTCATAATCCTCACCGTTTTCATCAGTCTGCCATATTGATAATCTCTCGTCATATCCGAAATCACATTGTCCGAATACATATCTATAATTGTTCGGGAAATTCCAAGTATCTCTAATCCTTGCAATGGTGTATGGTATATTATCATTTAAGCTATCCAATTCAGACAATTCCCTATTGTTCATCTGACCAAAGAAACTTACCATATGACCTACAATTTGACAGTTATAGGTTATATCTCTAGTAAGTACATTTATATCAGCATCCATTATCAACAGACTGCCATTTAGGATTTCTATATTGTTTTCAAGTAATATGCATCTGACCGTTCGATTCTTCTTTAGGTTGTGGTTTAAGTCAGTTGCATAAGATTCAGATGAATAAGAGGATATATTGTACAGATGGGCTAATGCTCTGTTATTTGCATGAGTACCTTTAAGTGTAAAATCCTTGGTGATTGAATCCTTTCTTTTGGTTAGGTCTGTGATAGATTCCACGCTGAAAATATTGGTCATCTGAATTGCTTCTACATCCAAAAGATTATAAGAATTGTCTACGTCCGAAAATATGTATAAGGTATATAATGATTCCATATTGTTGTGTTAAGATTATTTAATAGTAAGTGTGAAAAAAGTTCATGCATAAAAAAAGGATAGCGATTAGTGCTATCCTTGTTAATTGGTTTAAGGTTGATAAGTTACTTATTCTGCTAATTCATCAGCAATGTCATTGATTTCTGTCATTACATCCGTAACGATGGCAAAGTCAAAATTACCATTGGCAAAGTTAACATTGGTATTGCTCGATGGCAAATAGTTCTTTACTACCGAAAATACATATTCTCCATTTTTTAACACCGCTTACTGATATTGATTCTAATCCTTCAGTTTTGCTCACGATGTTGAATGTCAATTCATATTCTAAATGTGTAGCCTTATCTACTCTAATTGTGTTGTTACTTTCTGTTGTACGTGTCATAATTAATATATTATTTATTACCAAGTAAGTGTGCATAGGTATAAATGTAGCCCCCATGTTGGGGGCTTCTATATCATGCACTATGAAATACCTGAAATAACTACATAATCATCCTGTACGATACCATTCCAAACTTTGAAGACAATACCACTATAAGTTCCAGTACCTGTACCATCTGAAAACAATGTAGTATTACCTGCTATGTACCAACCATTAGGGATAAAATTACTTACTGATTTAACTTGCGTTGTATGGTAACCTGCGTACTGTTTGTTTGAACCACTTGTAGCATTAATACCTTCAGCATATAGGTAATAGTTAGTACCTGCATCCATCTGTCTATTGGTAACTGAACCTGAACTATTCAATTTAATCTTTGATTTAAAGGTATTAATCTTTGTTGAAGTCAATGTTTCTGTTGCAGATGTTATTGAATCCATAAAGAATAGATTTGAAGGTGTCCAACTTTCAGGTACATCATTGACATAAACTATACCTGCCGTCCCTCCTTCCCAAACTTTATTTCCTGAAGAATCATAGAATATAATTTTGGGAATTCCACCGACCAAACCCATCTGAATTGCAACTTGTCCGTTACTGTGCCTTACCTTGAATTGTCCATCATTGGATTCATTAATGGATACCCTGCTATCATTTTCACTTGTCTTAATCTGTCTTGCAGTAAGATTGTCAGTATTTATTTTATCAGCTGTAATGGTACCAGTACGAATCTTTGCACCATCTATTTCAGTAGTTGAGGCAAATGACCAAGCATCCGTTTTAGACTTAGCATTAGTTGCATTGGTGTTAGCTGTATTGGCTGTTGAAAGTGCTGTACTTGCATTCGAACTAGCTGTGTTAGCTGTTGAAAGTGCTGAAGATGCATTACTGTTAGCTGTATTGGCTGTGGTTACTGCATTGGATGCATTTGTGTTTGCAGTGTTTGCAGTTGTCTTTGCACTAGTAGCATCTGTCTTAGCAGTGTTAGCATTACTGTTAGCTGTGTTAGCAGTTGATATTGCTGTACTTGCATTGTTGCTAGCCGTATTAACGGTTGACTGCGTTGCAGGGTCTAATGAACTGAACGTAACCTTACCTGTCAGGGACAGTTCCTTACCGAAAATATTAATTGCGTTTGCTGTAATACTGATACCTGCCTTTATTTCCTCTTCGTCAGGTTTGTTGTAAACCTCTGACATATCAATTACAGTAGCCCAAGCTATGTAACTTTCAACAGGGGTTGATGCTGTAGGTGTAGGTGTACTCGCACTTACCTTGCGCAAGTCAAAGTGATTGACCGTACTGAAGTCACCTGTGTTTCCACACACCAATCTAAGGACATATTCTTCGTACATACCCGTACCTGCCGTAGGTGTAAGCCAAGTCGCTGACCTATTGGCACTGTCACCGTAACTGTTGTGAGCATCCATTATACGCCATCCAACAGGTAACTTAGCAACTATACGTGTAACAAACACCGCATTAGGTCTAGATGGGTTAGCCCATCTTACCAATGACAGCCTTTTATTAGAATCCGCTATACCAGTATGAACAAACTTATATGCTATGCTGTTCTTGGTAGGTGAATCCGTTTGAGTATTCACCCTAGTCATAGTCGTACCCACTGCATTAGGATATTGGGTCATACTGTTAGCACCTAATACAAATGACGGGTCAGTATACAACATCTTACCGTTAGCATAAGCCTGTGCAGATGCTTGGTTCGCTATCGCCTGCGTCTGTGCCTTCACAGTCAAGTTTATCTCTTCAGGGGCTATCTTAAGCTCTGCATTGTTCATCCTAGTTGTCAACCCATCCGTTACGGTTTTGTCAGCTTTTGCAAGTATGGTATTATTGGTAATGGATATTTGATTGTCAGTATAGGTTTTACTTGATGCAACAGCATTGGTCTGTGCAGTATTTGCTTTGGTTGTAGCGTCTGTCGATGCTGAAGCAATTGCTGAAGTCCTAGCATTATTAGCCTTGGTTGTGGCATCATTGGATGCTGTATTGATAGCATCTGTCTTAGCATTGTTCACCTGTGAGGTTACCTCGGTCTTAGTAGCCCTAAGGTTTATTTCAGTCAATGATTGTGTTATATCCGTTTCAGCATTGGTAACACGTGTGGTTAATGCTGTTACTTTATTTTCCACATCTTCAGGTGATGGTTTCCAGTCTGTTGCTTTGTTACCATATTCATATTGAAGTCTCCACCAAGTGAAGTCTACGTTATCCGATATGGTTATTGGGTTTACTTGGAATTGAACCGAACCAACACCATTACCTTCTATACCTTCAAATACAATACGCTTACCTTCGTTCGGTGCCAAAATAGTTGATTTAGAACCTTGGTTGGATGCTATGACTATATTCTTTGTTCCATTGTTTTTGAACCAACCTGAAGCTGTAACTGTTTCACCAGTCTTTGGAATTCCAATTGCTGTGAGAACTCTTACTGTACTGTTACCACCTGAAGATATAACCCTGTTTGCATCTGTTGCACCCCATTCAGGTACTGATACTGTGTTATTAGTTTTAGTTACCGATGCACCACTATATCCACCAAAGTAGTGAGCACCACTGTTACTGTTAAGCAATAGGTTACGTCCACCAACTTGAATATTTGCTACAGCATCTGAAGCTATCTGTTGTGTTTCCGCTCTAACTGTAGACTTGATTGCATCAGGTGTAATTTTAGTTTCAGCTGAAGTCATTCTTGCTGTTAACCCATCAGTGACTGTCTTATCCGATTTCAGGGTAATGGCGTTATTGACAACTGTAATCTGTGAATCAGTGTAAGTCTTGGATTCACTAACAGCTGTAGTCTTAGCGGAATTTGCTTTGTTCTGTGAACCAATTGTATTCTCACTTTCTGTCCACGATGTCCAAGATGTTGAACTACCATACCTTTGGAAAACCCTATTGTCTACTGTAGCTGTCTGAACAACTGTACCACCACTTGAATCATTCCAAGGTAGTGTAGTTTCTAACTGACAATAAGTACCTGCAACGCCTGTGATACCAATAGCTGACATAAACTTAAATTCCTTAACGGTCTTTTTAGGGTAATTGGCAAAGTACCAAGCAGGTGTTTGGTTGTCGCTTCTTGTGTCCTTGAATTCAGTTACTTCATTTATGGCTTCATTCTTAGCGGTATTGACCTGTGCTGTTACCTCGGACTTTGTTGCTCTAAGGTTGATTGCAGTGGTGTTCTGTGTAATCTGTGTATTGTGATTGGTAACAGTTGTAGTCAATCCTGACAATTCGCTGTCAATATCTTCAGGTGCTTGTGTCCATCCTGTAACCTTATTACCCAATTCCAGTTTTGGTTCCCTTGACTTAAAAATTGAACCACCATTAAATGCACTATAGTATCCAGTGTTATATGTTATGGTACATTTAGGTGCAGGTGCTGTAAATGTAAATGGTATAGTTTCTCGGATAATAACAGAATGGTAAGTATTATCTGCATTCCTGAACGTAATCCATAACCTATTAGGTGTAATCACTGTACCTTCTTTCATGCTAAAAGTATATTCACTGCCAGTACTTAGGTCAAACACATTTTTAGCTCTACCCATTGATGTATCGGTACCTTGACCAATACTTGCTTGATTCCAAGAACCATTTTCAAAACCCCCATAGATTAGGTTACGTCCACCTATTACAACATTCGCATTGTCGGTGTCTTCAGGAGCAGGTAACCATTCCAAGTTTGGCTTGGTTATATTACCTTCGTATAGGCAAGCCCAATCAACAGATGATGTACCTGCTGAACCTTGCGGATAGTGATAGAAGTATATACCCCCACCTATATTAGGTCTTGAATCCCTTGTAAATACAATTGTCTTGATGACATCTGTTTCATTAGAAATGAAATCCTGTTTAATTCCTTGACTACCATCAACCCAAACACCCAATGTACCTGCACCACTGTTACTACCTTTTACTACCAAGGTATAGACCTTATTAGGTGGTAACAAACGATAAGATGGAGCAACCTGATAATTACCTATCTGATATATATTATCAGTCGATAATTTTTTGAATGGGGTATTAGATTTCAACAAGATATTCCTATTGGATAAGGTCATATTGTTCACAGCATTGTTGACCGTTGTGTTAACTTCAGTTTGGCTTACCTTACTAGCAATTAAACCTGCCTGTTGAATTAGTGTACTTTCAGTGGTTGATATCCTTGTCTCAACTTCATAAGGATTAGGTGAATAATCAGTTGCTTTATTTCCTTTCTCAACTTTAATATTCTTTATCTCAAACCAAAAAGTCTGACCAACTGACAAAGCCAACAAGATACTAGCTACATCATTTGTAAAGTTCGGTTTGAAGGTTGTACTTACTCTAATATAGGTAGTAGAGTTGATTCCAGTTAAATCCAATCTGCTAAGTTCAGAATGTAATTGTTGGTTGTTCTGACCTGATTCATTCCTCATTAAAAATACATAGTTCAGATATCCGATATTACCTCGGATGTCAAATGACAATGTATAGTCCTGACCTGTTTCTACTGAAAAGGTATGGCTTGCACTGTTACGCTGATAACCGAATGCACCTGCATCTGTTGAGGTCTTATTATATCTTACACTATATCCAACTGACTGTGCTGTAGATGCCATTGTACCTAAACTTGTACCCCACATTTGCGGTGATTTCAGATATGAATCATAGAATATATTTGTGGCTCCAACCTGCAAATTACCTACAGCATTATTCACAATTGTTTCAGTCGAATCCTTTACCGTATTGATTATGGCAGTAGGAGTAATCTTTGATTCAGCTGTGTTCATACGTGAATTCAATCCATCAGTTACGGTCTTGTCGGCTTTCAAAGTGATAGCATTATTTGCTATTGTTATCTGTGCATCTGTGTATGTTTTTGCAGAAGATACAGCATTGGTCTGTGCTGAATCAGCTTTGGATTGTGAACCTACTGTAGATTCAGATTCTATCCAAGATGACCAAGCAGTAGTAGTACCTGCACGTGTGAAAATTCTACTACCTACTTTCAGTTCCTGTTGAATAGCACCACCTGAAGTATCAGTCCAAGGTACAAAGGTTGTTAGCTGACCATAAACATAGCCTGCAACAGTTACACCCAATACAGCAAGTGATTTAAACTCCCTTAATGTTTTGGATTTATGGTTGGTGAAGTACCAAGCAGGGTTTTGGTTTGTATCCCTTGTATCCTTGATTTCGGTTACTTCTTTTACAGCATTGGCTTCTGCTGTATTGGCATAGCCCTGTGCAGTTGTATTGGCACTAGACAAAGCTGTACCTACCTGATTGGTTACCTCGGTCTTAGTAGCCCTTAATGCAATTTGGTCTGACTGTTGGGTTATGGATGTTTCTGTACTTGTTACCCTGTTTTTAAGAGAAGTAAATTCATTATCCACATCAGCAGGGTTTGGTGACCAAGCTGTCGCTTTGTTACCTTTTTCAACTTTGATATCCTTGAATTGATAAACAGCCCAATTGAATTTACTGAAGTCCACAAAGTGATATAATGCTGAATAATTGGTAACATTAACCGTATGGGAAAAATACACCCATTGGTTGTTGTTAGGTACATTTATTGTCTTGGTGATGTAGATGTCACATATGTCAATTTCAAAAATTAATGGTAAAGATTGTGTACCTCTTACCCATCCCGATAATGTCCATTCACCGTTACCAGTAACGACATTTCCCAAGCGCATACTACCAGTTGCACTTGCAGTAGCTGTATAGCTAAATCCGTTCGGACAGTTTGAATCATTCCTGTTACCTATAATACCTGAAGTCAAAACACTGATTGGTGTAATGGATGGTAAATTGGAATAGGTATTGGTTCCACCGATTATTATCCCATCTACTGCATCTTTGGCTATTTGTTCAGTTGAATCCTTGACAGTGGAAATAATAGCTGAAGGCGTAATCTTGCTTTCAGCTGTAGTAACTCTGTTGGTCAATGCATCTGTAATTGTTTTATCCGCTTTAAGTGAAATAGCATTATTGGTAACTGTTATTGAATTGTCGGTGTAGGTCTTACTACTAGCTAGTGCATTATTAGCTTTAGTTGTGGCATCCGTTGAAGCTGAATTTATTGCTTCACTTTTAGCGGTTGATACCTGACTAGTAACTTCTGTCTTGGTAGCTCTCAATGCTATTGCATCTGCATTCTGTGTTATTGTGGTTTCTGCTGTACTTACCCGATTTTTCAATCCTGACAATTCAACATCAATATCTTCAGGTGCAGGTGTCCAGTCAGTTGCTTTAGTACCCACTTCTAATTTTAGGTTGCGGATATAGATTTTTACCAAATTACTATTGGCACCTTCACCATAGAATTCGATTTTACCTGCACCTGTATTTGATGTATTGGTTAAATTAATTGGTGCTTCGTACCTAGCCCATTCACTAGTAACGGATGGGATAACACTTGAATAGATATATTTAGCATTTCCGTTACTACTGTATACCCTAACAGCACCACTAGTTGCGCCATTAATAAGGTCAACCTTTGCATCAAATGAAATCATGATTGGTTTACCCAATAGACCTGCAAACAAATCATTTAAATTCGTTCGGTATACACCATATGCTGAATTTGAAGACATACCAGTAGTAGCCCATTCAACAGCTGAATTGGTGATGTAGTTACGACCACCGATATTGATATTACCTACAGCATTATTAACTGAAACATCAACATGCGATTGTGTGACCTTAGTCGCAATTAGGTTTGCCTGTTGAGTTATGGTTGATTCTGCTGAAGATACACGACCAGTTAAACCACCAACTGTATTGTTTAAACTGTCAAATGCAGTCTGTGATACTTTACTTTGTATTTGGTTTGCCTGTTGGCTTATGGTACTTTCAGCAGTACCTACTCTTTGGTTCAAAGCATTGTAATCAGATTGACTAACTTTACTGTTGATAGATGTCTCCAAGACTTCAAATTTGGTTGTGGTTGATGTCCTGAAAACTTCCAAGGTATCATTGATATCTTCAGGGGCAGGTGTCCAGTCCAATGCAGGTTTATTTACTTCACCCTCATAGAGTGTAGCCCATTCAACCTTAGAAGTACCTGTTGAATTTTGTGGATAATGGTAAAAAGATATTGCCGTTCTTGTTGGGGTATTGGTAACAGTAAAAGTTATATATTTTATAACATCATTTTCATTGTTGATTATATCCCTCTTAATTTCCTGTTGTCCATTTACCCAAACACCCAAACGACCTGCACCACTACTCGAACCTTTAACAACTAAAGTATATTTTTTCCCTATCTCTAATGGTCTTTTGCTTGGAACTATAGTATATGAACCCATAAGGTACATAGCTTCATTTTCCAACTTTTGGATAACAACATTTGAATTGCTCAATAGGTTACGGTTACCAACCTGAATAGCCTTAAAAGCATCCAAGGAAAATTGATTTGCACTTGCGATTGCATTGGCTTGGGCTTGGTTTGCTTTATTTTGTGCGTCAATAGCTGAAGCATCAATTGCCTGTTGTTTTGCGCTATTAGCTTTTGCAGTGGCATCTGCTTTTGCTTCTGCTAATTTTGCTTCTGCATCTGCTATTGCTCTTTGTTCTTCAGCTGTAACAATCCCATCCGAATATGCTTTTATAATAGTTTCCTTTAAATTATCTTGGGCTTGTGCATAAGCCTTCATTGAAGTGTCCAAATCAGTAGATGCTTTAGCTCGGATACTTTCAATTGCTTCACTTAAGCGAGTTGAAAGTGTACCTAAGGCAGTTCTATAGTTACCAAAATTGGTATTGACTGCATTCTTTTCAGCTACTGTTGTTTTTCCATCCGATATAGCTGTATTAATACTATTGATTAAGGTCGTGTGATTATTATTATATGCTGTCTTAGCTGTAGCTAAATTAGTTTTTGCAGTTCCAACAAGACTAGTATTTGCATAAACAATACTGTATTGATTGTCCAATTGGAGCTTTTCAACATTGATTTCATTTATATATTTTTCAATACTAATAGCTTCTGCTTTTTCGATTATTCCATCTTGGAATGTTGTGTTAATTGTTGATTCCAAGTCACTAAGAACGTCACCCAATTCATCAATCTGTTCATCCGTATATGCCTTTGCATTCGCTGTTGATGTCGTAATTGCTTCTTGTGCTTTACTGTTTGCATGATTTTTTGCCCTCGGTCAATTTAGCATTCGCATCCGCAATTGCACGTGCTTCTTCATCAGATACAACACCGTCTGCATAGGCTTTAACAAGGATTTCTTTTGCGTTATCCTGTGCATCCGAATAAGACTTCATGCTTGCATTTAGGTCAGATATCCCTTTATTTCTAATAGCTTCCAAAGCTTCATTTACACGTGTTGAATAGGTAGCATTCTTGGTCTTGAAATCTGCAAATGCATTGTCAACAGCGGTCTTTTCAGCTGTTGTTGTTTTTCCATCTTGGATTGCAGTATTTATAGCAGATACCAATGAAGTATATGAAGTATTTAAAGCTGTTTTGGCAGTATTAAGATTGGTTTTAGCCGTTCCTGTCAAGTTGGTGTTAGCGTAAACAATAGTGAATTGGTTGTCAATATCAGCTTTTTCACGTCCAAGGACATTCAGGTATTTTTCGATTGAAATTGCTTCAGCTTCTTGTATAATCCCATCCTGAAAAGCACCTTCGATTTCAGTCTCCAAGTCATTAACTGACTGTCTAAGCTCTGCAATTTCAGTGTCTGCGTATGTTTTAGCATCATTGTAGAATGCTTGATTCTGTGCATCTGTATAGACTTTAGCTGTATTGATAGCATTGTTTTTAGCCGTGTCAATAGCAGTGTTTGCTTCAGCTTTTGTAAAGACATTAGAACCGTTCTGAACGATTAATTTACCTTTAATGTATGCTGAATTGGCATATAGACCATAACCCGATAATGCACCCAAGTCAGGGTCAACAATACCATCCAATTTTCCTAAACGTACCTTTGTTTTATTGGTTAATGAAGCATTGGTAACACCATCTATAACATCTATGAAAGGTGCACCGTTATCCGATGCAGTTAAATATACTGCACCTTGACGGTTAAGGTCGGCACTATTACCTATACGTACTAAATCATCCTTGGATTCAGGAAAACTAGCACCTTCGATAACTTGCAAAGTGAAATGTTTATCAGCATAATTAGTTGCAATAACTTTAGCTGTATAGTATTTCATTGATTTGCCGTTGAACCTTTGGCATCGTACAATGTCATTCACTACAAAAGGAATCCAAATTGTATCTTCATCTGTATCTATTGTACATCTGTAGTCATTACCTACCTTAGTTGCAGTTTCTAATTTAATGGCATCCGATACCCAAAGTGAACCGTTGGTAGCTCTAATTTGCGATACAATTAATTCATAAACCGTAAAGTCTTTTCTGACTGTTAAACGGTCTAATTCCATTAAATAATTACCGTTGGCATCTTTGGCTAAACGATATCCAGTACCTGCAAAACCGCTCACAAAAGTAGCAGATGATTGTTCACCAATCCTAGCAACATTTGCCCCGAACTTCATCAGTCATAACTTGACTAGTTGCATCCAAAATATCTGTGTTTACACGTGAATAAGCATTCAATACATCCGTATTAACCTGCAAGTCTGCATTCAATATTTGAGTATCAATTTGCGTTTGAGCAACCAAAGTGTCAGTATTGATGTTGAATGTATTGGATATATAATTACTCTTTGCAATGTTGGTATTGACTTCATTGGTTGCATTTACTTCAACAGTATTGACCATAGAGGATGCAGATAACACATTGGTATCAATGTTATTTACAACAGTTAAATTCTGAAAAATTGGTGATGCAGAAGTCGATAAATCTTGGTCAATTAAATCAAGAAAAGTCTTATTGTTATGCTCATGAAGCATATCTGCATTGTTATTTATAACTTCTTTTTAATTCGTTTGCATCTGTATTAGTCCATTTACCAGTTATGTGATTGTTGCTCTCATTAAACTTGGTTTTGTCCTGATATTGTACTTTCTTTTTTGCCATTATATTTATGGATTTTATTAGATAGTAAGTGTGAAGGGCATAAAAAAAGCCCCCATGTTGGGGGCTTCTATGCTCTGGATGTTTGGTATGGTTATAAAAAGAAATCCAAGTTATAATCAAATCCTTCACTTACTATTTCAGCAGGAACTAAGAATAATTCCAATTTTAGGTTTGCATTGGATGTAAATTCTAAATTCATCCTATTTCTTGTTTTTTGTGTATTTCTTTTTTAATACATCAATGTTGTTGGTGTCTAAAACGATTGGGTATAGCTCACCACTATTCAATTCAGTATATACATTTCTACTATTAATTATACTACTGAATGCATCATATTCTTCATCTGATAATACCTGACTAGTTATAATATAACGATTAGCAATTGAGGTATTGACCACCTTCTGAAAAGGTTGATAAACCCCATTTATACGATTTAAATATCCATTGGTATTAATTACATTCTTGGTTGATGATTTGGTTTCCCTTGGTGAGATGAACGTATTGGAAGTCATACCCCCAAACTCGTTTATCCAGTTAATATTACATAGTGTCTGATTGCAATTGTAGACCATTAAATTATATGTTCTATCCTCGGACATCTGTACACCATCATTGTCAGCTATATAAACTGTAATGGTTTTTAGATTCTGTAAATCAAAACCAATTTGCTCTGACAAACTCCTAGGTGATAAATTAAGTCTATGTAATTTTTTGTTTTGTGGATTGGTAAAATCCATCATATGAGTTTGCTCTGTACCGTTTTTATAGGTCAAGAAAAAAGTAATATTACCAACGTCACTAGTATTGTCAGCCAAAAAATATAGATGTTCTTTTTGTACGTAATGAAGAAATGAAAACGTTGGTCTATCCGATAAAAATTTATGTTCATAACCTTTTTGCAGGAAATAAGAGTTCATGAGATTATTGAACAAATCAAAATTATTAAGCTTACCATTGAATGCATGATTGATACCAGTGGTTAATTTTGGTTCGGTGATATTCCCTGCATTGTCCAATACCTGTTATCTCGAGGTAGTACGATATTACACCATCCAAATTAACCAAAACATTATCTGAATTGTCGATTGGTGTTGATGTTTGAGCATCAATAATGGCTTGGATATCAATGAAGCTTTTATTTGAAGATGGGGGTAAAATAGATTGTTGTCTTTATCAAAATCTCATTGGTAACTGCTTTTTTAACCAATACATTGTAGTATAGTGTATTGTTGTTGTCACAGCTGAATTCCCAAATCATTGGATTTTGAGAAGGTGAAAATAAATATGGTTGTCTTGTTATTGTAATCATGCTTTTTTAAAGGTCTAGGTTTGAAAAAATATTGGATATGTAATATTAATTGCTTGGTTGGTGGCATCATTTAATAGCTTTGGAATCTCTTTTTTGAATATGTTCTTTGGCTCTGCACCATTTAGGAATCTGTCTTTTGCCATTGCATATGCCATTTGTTCTATGGCTTTTTCGTCACCACTAAAGACTTCATCCTTACCTGCATCACTGCCTAGGTTGTAGCTTGTGTTACGAACTTTCAGGTTTTTTAAATTAATCCAATCTATAAATTCCTGTACAGGTGGCATTTTGTCTGTGTACTTGTAAGGGCTAAATGGGGCTCTAATAGCGTTAACTGAACCCTGCACACCTTCATCTAGGAAGTTGATATACTTTTCGCCAATTATATTTATTTCGTTTGGATTAACTATCTGAAGCTCGATATTGGCAATTGAACCAGTGGCAATTAAATCTTGGTCAGTTATGTTTTGTACAACTCGGTCAACAAAGTCAGCACATACACCTTCAAGACCTTTTTCAGGGTCTTTGAATTCAGTTCGGTCAGTACCTAAATTGTCTAACCAATCCAAACTTTGCTGTCTTGCATTGCTTTGTTTTGCCATTTAATATTTTTAATTAGTAAGTGTTAATCACTAAAAAAGCCCCCATGTTGGGGGCTTCTATATTAAATGTTGTTTTTATTAATCTGAATTGAATTAAGTTCAGCTTCATCAATCATCATGCTTGCAATACTTAGTACCTCAATTATACTGCGATTCATTAATTGAAAATATGGTGTTAATGTATAATCTGAAACATCTTTGACCATCTTCAGAAATCCATAATTGGAATTGAATTCTATCTTTTGTTCTTGAAGAATTGAAGCGAGAATATTTTCTTGATTTTCTCCTTCACTGTCCGTTTGAGTAAAGATTTTGCCGAATAATTGATAAATTTCACTAATTCTCGCTGAAGCAAAAAAAAAGCATACAATACATCCGTTGTCGGTAATTGGTTAACTTTTTCTTCTTTAATGCCTGTCATCATGCTAATAATATAGCTCATTGAATCTTCATCATTTTTTAACTTCTCGTATGAAATGAATTCATCCGTTGTTAGGTCTTCTAATTGTTTGAAGCTCCAATTGAAGTTTGATTTACTGAAATCAGGTTTTTGTGATAAAAAGCTAATGTCTTCTGTTAACGTTTGAAAGTTTTTTGCTTCATTTCTTTAACCTCATTAATAGATAAGTCATTGAGAACTGCAACCATTTCAATCAGTTTTTGAAAATCATCATCTGTTTTAATTTTATTTAGTTCTACGTATTTTTGGAATGGTAATGTCTCCCAACTGTTTATTTTCATTTTTATATATTTTATATTTTAAGCCCTACGGAATGAATACGTATTACTTCTTCTAGTTCTTTTATTGTACATATGCCAACACAACGCCAATGCTATAACTTGGTCATCGTGCCCCGAAACAGCTTCATATTTTATATTTTTGGGGTTCAAGTCCGAGTATTTGTATTCAAAATTTAGCATTTCATCCGCCACGCTTTGGCAGTAGCGAATCTTTCCCTGCTCCACGGCAAGAATCAATTCTTTTATTAGAATGGGCTTACTTGCAACGTTAAAATTAAAGCCGTATAAATTTGAAAGTTCTAGTTTTAGCTCGTCAAAAATTGGCTTTCCAACTCCCGAGTTATCCATCATTTTATCTATACTTCTTGGTAATTCTTTAAGCTTCATTTTGGTTCATTCCAATCAGATTGCCAACGTTGTAATCTTGACATTGTAGCAACTCCATTTTCATCACTTAAACCAATAACTACTGACCAATCGACCGTAGATGCAAGGTCAATACCTATAGCTTTGTCTTTTTTCCTCGATAAAGTTGGAATGATATTTTTTGCAATGTGGTTACCGAAACAGTTCGCACCCGAAACTTGTGGAATAGCTAAATATTCCTGTGCAAAAACCATTTCAGGTAATTCTCTTTTAGCTTCTTCGATGACTTCCCTTTTCAGGTGTGGGTTGTCATATGTGCTATAGTGAAATGACTCCCAATTTTTATACTTTAGTTCACTGCTTAACCCATAGTTATAAAATTGAAAAAACTCCCCTTGACCTCTCGGTGTACTTAAAAATATTGCATCACCATTAAAATCAGTTAAACAAGGATTAATACATTCGAAAAAGAAATTTTTGAGTGATTTTATGTAAGCGCACTCGTCAAGTATGGCAAGGTGAAATTTATGCCCCCTAAAATTATCAGGGGCTTCACCTGTAAAAAAGCGAATTGAACCACCTGTAATTAATTTAATATATAAATCAGTTTGGTTACATTCTTCTATCAATTCACTACCAATAGTTTCAAGAAGTTCTTTGTAAAAACTTTACCAAGAGAAAATGTCGGGGTAACATAGGCTATTAGTTTTTTTATCCAATGCCCCCTGTATCGCTAATGATTTGCAGATGAGACTTTTGCCCCAGCGTCTGCCGCACATTAAGACCTTTCTTTTTGCTTTTGAATTTAAAAATTTTACTTGTCCTGAATGTGGGTTAGGTAATATTAATCTTTGTTTCAATACTAAAATGGGTCATTATTATCATCAATGTCTGTTTCAACATCAATGTCATCAGCATCTGTGCTGTCTATATCCTCAATTTCTTCATGAGGTGTAATTTTGATTACAGGTTCAGGTAATGCTTCAGGTTTTTCATAAGAAATCTCGATTTTATTAATCTGTTTCTTTTCTTCTTTCAAACCTTTTTTCAATTGCACCTCTTGTGCATAGGTCGAGGTGGTGAACTTTGCCATTTCAATAAGAAAACGAGCTTGTTGATTTGGGGTCAACTGGTCAAAAATAGCCTGCATCTTTGTCATATTATAGTGGACAAATAGCCCAATCTTTTTACCTGTTTCTTTATTAATAAGGTCTCTAGAGCTGTTTTTTAACTTATTATAGCTTGGGGTTTTGTTTGGTGAATTTTTTGGGCGGCCCCTTTTTCCACCATTATTATTTTCGTTTGCTTCTGCCATTGGATTTAGGTTTTTGAATTGGTTTTACTTCTTCTTTTTTGTCCTCAACAATTGGTTCAGCTATAGCTTGTTCTGCTACCTCGGGGGTGAATTCAACTGCATTGTCTTTTTCAACTTCTTCAGCTTTATTTTTTTCTTGGCGTTTTTGCCAGTTTTGAAGGATTATGAATGCTTCTTTAACACAGCTTGAACATCCTGCGTTGAACTTGATATATTGTCTTTTGGTGATGAAATTGTAAACCGATTCCAAGACCTTAATATCTTTTTCGTTGTCAAATTTGTAGATTCCTGAAACTGCATGATAGTCTATTACGTACTGCAATTGCTCGATTGCCTCGAATATTTCTTGATTTGTCATATTATTTATATTATTTATAGGTAAGTGTGAATGCATAAAAAAAGGGCTACATATGCTGTAACCCTATATTTTTTAAAAAATAACTTTGATATTTTTTTCTTTTACTATTTGTCTTAATTTTCAAAAATCTGTTCTTTTTGTTCTCTATATTCCTTGCGATATTTACCCTTGGTAACACTTTTGTCAAGTTCAAATTCAAGAATTTCTTTTTCATGAGGTTCTAAAAAGCTCATTAAATAATACAGAATATGTTCTTTTTTAACCTCTACCAATTCACCGTTGTCATTGACCTCTAGTGTGGTTACACTGTCTGTTCCAACAGGTCAAAGTCTCCACTTTGTTGCGTCAAATTGCTCGTAAAGCTATATATTGACCGAACGAATGCTTATTATAATCCTGATAGTTGGGCTTTTTCAGGAACATTTTTTAAGGATTCCAAGTGCTACAGCAAACGGTTTTTTTGGATTAATTAAATACCACTCATACAATAATTCAGCATCTTTTTTTGAGAAGTTGGTTAATAACTTCCTGCTTAATATCTTCAATAATTTTGGATTTGTCTGTGAAAAAATTCTTGAAACAATGATGTCTGCACACCATATGGAAATCTTCACTCTGATATATCTCTCTTATAATTTCATTCTTTGCTTTGTCTACGTCAATTAATCTAATTTTTTTACTCACTAGTTCATATTATTTAAGGCTTTGAGTTGCTCGTTGGCAATAACTCGGTCTAGGTAGATTGCTAACATTGCTGAAACAGGTGCAATCAGTAGGGATAATGGACTTGTATACATCAGGATTGAGTAAATCAATCCAACCCAAAAAGCAAAACACAGTTTGCAATTTAGTGGGGGTCTGTCCAGTTTTATTTTTTTTATAAAATTCAAATAGGGGTCATTATGCCCTGTCATGAAGATTGCAGTCAGTGCAATCATGATACTAATTATTAGTTCTTGCATTTTTTATCATTTTTAAAATTCGTTCTTGGCTTGGGGTCAAAGGTTCAAACCTGCTTCTTTTTTGTCCAGTATTGGTATCTCGGATATCCGCATCTTTGAAGTCCAGTAAATAGACTTTCTTTAATACTTTTGTTGTCTTATCCGCTGTTGTAGCGTTCATCCACCGCATTACACCATCTTCTTCTTTTAGATTTAATTTGTTCAAATTCCACGTAGCGGTTAACATTGTTGGAAAAGTGGTACACAGCTATTATTTGTGTGTTCTCGGTCAGCTTGACTTGGTTCAGTCTGAATACCTTATCAACCTCTAGGTAAGCATCTTCATATTGAAAACTTGGGAAATCCCTTGTCTTTATTTCCACCAATATTGTCTTACCATTCTCTAAACTAAAAGCGTCAAAAGGACACATATCATCCTCTGCGAATTGCCAATTAACCATTGGAAAAACTGTTAATAATTTTTCTCTACCTGCTTCTTCAAATTTTAATTTTGAAGCCATTTTGATTTTTTTATTTCCATTTTTTATTCTCTTTATTATAAATATTAGGTAATCTGAAAAATGAATGTTTTTACCAATATTTATTTCATATAAAGAAAATAGGTCATGAAGGCTTAATTATGTAGTTTAAAAGTTCATGCATAAAAAAAGGGATGACCGTATTGTCACCCCTGATAATTGATTGAAGATTAAAAAATAAAATTGGGAATACCGATTGTTCTATCTCACTTTTTCCGTTTTCACTGTGTCGGTATTCAGGTTTGTTTTTATTTCTTGGTAGCAACGAACTCCTACTGCTATTGCTAGGCATACTAATAATGCCTTCAATGTGAATTTTAAATTTGTTTTGAACTTTTCCATATATCTATAAATACAACGTAATTTGAAAAGTTATCTATTTTTTATAAAAAATAATTTTCATATTCTTCATATTTTAATTTAGTGAGGTGAAATACTTCATCTTCACCTAGGTCAAAATAAATTGATTCAAAATATTCACCTAATGTTTGTTGTCTAATTTCCATTATGCTGTTGATTAACTTTCAAAAAACTTCTTCATAAACCTGCTGACAGATTGAATAATATAAATCATCATCTATTTCATTGTCTCCAACTATCTCTTTTACTTTTCGTGCATATAATTCTCTGAAATAGTTTTTAACGTCTATATTTTTTGCTTGTTCATTTAAACTTTTGATTGAGTGCATATCATCATTTTTGACTAATTCCTTTACCACATTTAAGTATGAATTCAATACTGTTTCCTGTTTACCTGTTAACTTATATCCCCTAGCTATATAATCACCAATTGATGGCATAAATTTCTCTAGGAATTCTGTTTTCTCAATTTTACCATCCAAGATGCTCTTTTGAATAAGTAAATATTTATCTCTATTACTAATCATTTATTTCAAATTTTAAATTATTGTGTTCAAAACGTTCTTCTACAGTTTCATATATAACTAAAAATAATTCTTGGCTACTTCATCTCCTGTATTTTCATTAACAAATTGCTTTGAAGTCAGATTATATATTTCGCTGAAGTTTTGCATACCATTATTAATTAGTTCTTGGACAAACTTTTGATATATATTTAAATCCTTAATAGTTTCATTCTTGGTTGGAATCTCACCATGGTGAGATTCTTCTAATGTTTGAACTTCTTTTTCAGTTGGTTTTTTAATTTCGTTTTCCAAGGATTCCAATTTTTTGATTGAAGGTCATTGCCATTAGTTCCATCATTTCCTTTAACATTTTTATTTCTAGTTTTAGCTCGTTCATAGTTTCTCTTTCTTCTTCAGTGATTATATCCTTGGGTACGTATTGGTAATTTTTAGACCAAAGTGACTTTTGAGGTTTAACAACTAAATGATTATCTAGATGAAATCTTTGAATATATTCAGGCATAGAATTATATTCTTCTCCATAAAACCTTCTTTTAACCTCACCTTGGTTAATCTTCCATTTATATTGGTTAGTGGTTTTATAGTCTTCGATTTAGTTCCTGCTCGTGTGATGAAGTACACACAATTAAAGAATTACTTAATAATGGTTTAAATAATTCATTCCATTTATTGCCGTTCAAATTCCCAAAAAATACTCTGTGATTACGTACATTTATTTGGTACCCTAATCCATCAGCACGATTTATTAAATAGATTAATAATAATGCTTTTTCCTGTAATTCCTTAGTTGGGTAAATCTCTTTAATCTTTTTTTCAACTTCTCCTGTGAAGTCATAAATTGTTAAGTCTTGTTTGTTTTTAATATTCATAGTTTTATTTTTTTTATAAAACCCATAGTTATTTTTTAAAAGAGGTGGGTTTATAACTCCACCCCTTAACTATGAATTTCTTATAAATAGTAGTGTCGATTCCTAATGATGTTTTTTATTAAAACTTTTTTCTAACAACTGATATTGAGGTAGAAAAAAAAATAGACAAACCAACCCTACATTAACTAATATATATCAAAACCTTCCAAAACCAAGTTTTTATAAAAAAAAATAAAAATTAATATCCTGACCACAGTTTGACCACAGTTGAAGAAAAGATTATAAGAATAAAACCTATTAAAATTCTATGACCACAGCTTGACCACAGAAACACCACAGTTTTTGACACAGCTTGACCACAGAAAAGACCAACATAGTACGTATACTAGATAAAGATAAGAGAAAACACTCTCATCATCTCCCTACGGCATTGAGGCATTGGTAGCCCAAAGCGGACAATGCCAATAATACATATACAATAAATAAATAATACTTCACTGCGTTCGTATTATTTATAGTAACCTTAACATAAACCTTATATTTTTTATAAAAAAAAAACCTACGGTATTGAGAAAACTAACAGAAAATACAATGTTGGATTATATTAGTTTTATGGTTAAACTAAAAGTAGATTTCAACATAATTAAGAATATAAAAAATCAGTTGAGAATAAATAATGTGGATGAGGTTGAAATAGTTAATTGTATTAGCAAAATATACCATAGGGTAAAAAACATTGAATTCTCACTTATATAGAAGTAGAAGTAAACAACAGAATAACTTTAAGTTTTGGTTATGATACATCAAATAGGTATAATAATAGTATTTTCAATGTTAAAGTATCTACTCAATAGGATTTAAACATGAAGTTTCCCTACGGTATTAAGATAAGGTAGTTAACAAATACAATTGTTAAACAAAGTATGTTACCCCTACGGTATATAATGTATAAACAACAATAAGAAATATTATTCTTCAACAGGATTAAGGTAGTATTACGAGGTTACCAATTATCTCAATATTCCCAATATCTCAATGGTCTATCGACCAAAGGTTACAGGAATAGTTATCCATGGTAACTTCAAGTAGCAGAGGTTCCGCTCGCCCGCCTGCGAGGTTAGGGTCAAAGATGGTTGTATTAGGTCAGGGGGTAGCTAGAATCAATTATCTATCACAATGGTATAGATATACCTCAAACGAATGAAAGTGTCTTAAATCGCCTTATTTGAGTCAAAGGTTTTAAGGTATGAGTTTTTATATATTATATAAGCAAGGAAAATAAATTAAAAAAAGATTACTTTATAAATTATATAATTTTCCGACACAAAAATTATTTTCATTAAAGTTTGGATTTTAGGAAATTATTCGTATATTTGTATTATTGAATTGAAATTATTCTACCTATTATTCAGATACTTATATTTTTTAGGCGTAATTCTTTAAATTTTTTTGGAATAATTCAATTCTTGTTGTATTTATAGGTAAAGATTAAAAATATTAATAAAATGGAAAATTTAAATAAGAACAAAAAAAATGGTCTAGAGGTAACAATACCCCTGACAGATGTAAAAAATTGGGAGATTGTTACATACCTAAATGGTAAAAAGAATGGTTTCTGTTTTTGGATTGTTGATGGTGAAATTGATAATGTAGGTTTTTACCAAAATGGTAAATACTTTCAGGAAATGAAAACCTCAAAATAAGGATTATGCTAATGTAATTTACAAAGGTTTAGTTGACAATTACTACCAATGTGATTTTTTTGGTAGAAACTTCATGCAGGATAATACACGTGTATTGCAAGACTTAAATATCGTTTGGATTGATTAAAAAATTAATAATATGGAAAATATAAAAGAAAAGTGTCAGCACTTAGACCAAGCAGAATACAAAAATTTGTTAAATGTATATCCTCAACTAAGTGCATTGTTAACCAAGATTTCGGATATTGCTACAACTCAATCGCTTGAGCTATTGCAGACAGAAATTGAAAAGGATGAAGAATATAAATGGTTTGATAACTCTAATTGGTTCAATCAAATCCACGGATTCTCATCAAGTTTTATTGAAACTGAAATTGATTTATATTGTGAAGAACAAGGTAAATCAAAGGATGAATTGACAGAATTGGATTACGAAGATATAGCTTTAGAAATACAAAGTTCAATTGATTGCAACTGTAAGGAGTTAAATGAAATTATTGAAACAATAGAAGAGTAAAAAAAGTAATATAATAAACAAGAAAAGCCCCCATGTTGGGGGCTTTTTCTATTTAAAATTACCGATACTTTTTTTGTATAGCTGTTGAAAAATCATAACTATCTATGTGATAAATGTTGCCATAAAGATATTCATACGAATAATTATAATTTTCACCTTCAATAAAAAAAGAAAAAGTCCCAAACTTTTGCACAGGCATTTTTTTATTTTCACTAAAACTTAATAATTGTTTCAACGCACATTTTCCGATGTTTAAAATTGTCAAATTATCCATTTAAATCACACAATCTTTTTTAATTTTTAATTTATAAACAATTTTAAAAAATTATAGTTTTACTCTCCATCATCTTTTTTGGGTTCTTTAGAACTTACCCAATTACCTAAGTATTGCCTGACCTTATCCACTATTGCAACGCCTGTATGTTTCTCAATAGTACTTAAATTCCCAAAAGTTCAGCACCAATTGGAATTGCCATTATCAATTTAAAAATTTCAAATGCTTCTTTAATTAGGTGTAATTGAACCGCATTCACAACTATTACCAATATTGAGTACATTATCAATTTAATAATGAATGGCTGTGTTATTTGCCAGTGTTTGCATTCTTTGCATTTACCGAAAAACCATACGGCTAAATCCATTATATAATCGACCGTAACAAGGAAAATAAGTAGAATGTATAATTCCCAAACAGGGCAAAAAATGCGGAAATAAAAAGTAATAACTTGGTAACTAAGCTTGAAGTCACAAAGTTGTTGAATAGTTCTTTTATCAGTTCCATCTTAAATTAACCCTTCCAAAATCTTGTTGCACCAGTGTCAATGTGCACAAAAGTGGGATAATGACCTACACCACCTTGTTTTTTATTTTTAACTACACAGGATAACCAACCTTTAATATCACCATTTATTGGGTATGTGTCCAGTGCATTGCCGTATATGTGTTGACTTGCAGTTGCACCGTTTACTGACTTATTATAGCTAGGTGACCTATAGCTTGAACTAATTCCAATCGGTGAACCGAATATTGTTCTCAACTGTTGAAGTTCCAATATAATTTTAAGGTTGATTTTGGTTGTGGTATCTTTTCTGTTCTTGGTCAAGAACTCATGAAGTTTGAAATTCTTGGTTAGTTGAAAGTTCGGAGTGGATGCATTAAATGTTATGTGGTCTCCATCTACTTTAATATTGTTCTTTAAACATAAATCTTTTAATTCTTTAAGTGTCATTATTGGGTTTGGTTAATTTTGGATTAAAGTTTGTTAACTTTAACGGATTAATTTGCAGATTTACAAATAATCCTTATTTGGGTCTGATTCTGACCTCTATATCTCGTCTGTATTGAATTATCTTTTGAGATTCGACACATTGTGTCAGAAACACTAAGAATGTCTTAAAACGTCTTATTTAGCTTTATATGGGATAAGACAATAATTGGCTTCATTGAATACTGCTATCCGAATGGCAAAACTAATTCCTGCATTGCGGTCTGTGTGGTCTTCAATAAATTGGTTAATCTGAATGTTTGCGTCCAATTCGAACCTGTCATTGTTCATGATGTGGTAATCTATGAAGTCTTGTGCTACCATCATGCAGTCATTGTGGATATTATCCACATTTTTATGCATGATTTTATCGTTTTGAATGTCAGAAATTGTGATAACAAAAGTGTAATAACGGTAAACATTAGACACTGAAGAATTGACAAACTCACAGTGTGCTACAGGATAGTCAATATTGTTCAATTCACTGTAATCATCTTTTGAGGTTATAACAACGGTATTGATGAATGCACTATTTTTGAACCAATCTTTCAGGTATTTTTTTAAATTATTTAAATTCATATTACCTGAACCTCCAACCAGTTTTATTGCTTCTTGCCTTTGCAATTTCATAAGAATTTGGTTCGGATTTGATATAAAATCCAGTAGTAAATCCTGATTTTTTGGGCTACCAGTACCGCATGATTGGTCAAGATATTCAATCAATCTTAGCTTGTAGGTATCCATCTTAGCACGGTAATATTTCTTCACGCTTTCAACTTCACCCAAGGTGACATCAGATGCATTTGCATCAGTTATTGTCTTAGTTCCTTTATTGCTGAACTTGTAATTTAATGCAGTCGTAATATCGTACAGAACGGAATAAATCAAAAAGTCATTGATATATTCCTTTTTAAGTTTCACCAATTCAGGGTCAATAATATAGCTTTTATCTTGGGTATACTTGGTGTATTCTTCAATAAGCTCATTGTATTTTTCAGCACCTAAAATGGGTTTCAGTTTTATATCCTGAACTTCTTTAAGGGTAATTTTATGAGTTTGGAATTCAGATTTTCATCCAAAATTGAATTCTCTTTTATATATTTTTCGCTTAGTAAATTTATCATGATTAATTATTTTTTAGCGTCTAACTACACTGTGTTTTACCCAAGTGTGTCTGCAATTTTTGCCCATTTTGTGGGTAAAAACATCCCATCCAAGGACAGCTGACATACTTTCAATTTCCTCTCTAGAATAAAGTTTGTTGCTTCTAACAAGCTTGTGACAGGTTGGTCTATTTTTATCATCAGCTATACCTTCATAGGAATACATCACGGAAATTGATTTAATTTTTGAAGTATTATTTGCAGAAGGATTCACATTTAGTTTTCTCGCTTGGTCTTGAATGTCCTGTTTTTCAATTAAAGAAGTCATTGGAATAACCTTAGTAGAAACTAATTTGGCTAATTCTTCTCTTATTTCTTGATAGTAAATTGATTGTCCAATGCGGTCTGAATACCACGTAATGAACCCCCTACGAATGGACTGTTCGCAATTAGATAATCAGTTAACCTCTTATCACTTTCAAATTTTAAATTCTCACTGAATTTGTAAGTCCTGAAGATTACAAAATCATCTTTGTCTAGTCCAAAAATGTTGAATCTTGTTGAATGTTTCATCTTCAATTTCTTCATCATGATTTTCTTCTTTGCTGAATTTGGATTCAGTTGCAGTAGGAATTGGTTGAGCACCAATCATTTTTTGTCCTTCATTATTTGGTAATTTTGGTAAACCTTTCAATTCTCTTATCTCATCTATAAGCATGATTTTTTCCAACATTGGGTCTAATTCTTCATCACCGAACCTATCTGCATCATCCTTAATATCCAATGGGTTAAAATATCCTTTGAACAATTTTATTTAGACCTTTAAGAATCTCAACACGTTTATTTAAAACAAAATTTGCTCTGAAAATTGAATATGCATCTGTTAAAGTTTGGTTAGCTCCAAGCTGACCTTGGATAGCAATACCTGCCAAAGCAGGTGATGGTAATGAGTGACCAATAACAATATCCGCATCCGTGTTTTCTTTTAATGTTAAGAATGCATCGTTGAAGGATGAAGAAGAAATATTGGTTACTTCTGCACCTTTACCGCTTTCATCGCTGAAGTTTATAAGCATGCGTTTTCCATTAACACCTTGGTATGAATTTTCTAAATCTTTTAGTAATTGGTCAGCAACTTCATCTTCAGGTTCACCGCCAAAAAACGTAATAATTGAACTAACAGAAAAGTTATTTTTTTAAGTTGTTTCTATGAAAATCTCGAATGGCAATATCATTCTCTATGCTTATCAAACATCCGCTGTAATCGGGGGTTGGGTAGCAGAATGAAGGACTAGGTGAGTAGCCTTGGTAGTAGAAAATCTTGCTTGTTAAATCATCTGTAATTTGTCTAGTCCAACCATCAAAATGAATAGATTCTGTTGAACGTAGAAACCAGTCTTCACAATACCAAAAATGTTTCTTGTTTTTTGATATACGTAACCTGTCTACAGGTATATGGTTGTATTTTACCTGTTGCCCTGAACGGTCATAGATAACTTCTATTGCATAGGAGTTGAAAATCAAAAAATCTTTGGTTACTTTTTCGAATAAATCTACAATTGAATCCTCATCATTGACCATAAAGTCAGCATATTCATCTGTATTTTCATAAATCAGTCCATTTCCGTGTATAAATGTGTACTTTGAATTTAAAATTCCCTTATGACTTGGTGAATCCTTGTATAATTCAAGCAAATAATTGGGATATAAGTTTGAATTACCCCAATACATCATGACATCAGCAGATTTTCGACCACCTTTAGGTGTTTCTATAGGTAATTGTGTAGGTTGAGTGCTGAAATTAAATGCTTTTACGTTTAATTTTTGAGGTTTTTGATTATTTTTATTTCTCATGATTGTAATTAGTCCTCAACAACAATTATATCGTCACCATCTTCTTCAAATTCTTTAAATTGGTTTGCACCAAAATCATCTGATTGAATCTTTAGACTACCTTCTTTTAATATCCCTTCAGAATCAGATATTGAATAGGAATAAAGTCCATCCAGTAATTCTGAAAATGGATTATCTACAGTGAATAGGGTATATCGAGTATTCTCTACAGTTGGTGAATCTAGATTGACAGTATTTTTTTTAGCATGATAATCACCTGCAACTTCCATCGTTACAGCACCAACAATTGGTCTGTCAAAAGTGAAATAAAGGTTGAGAATCAAAGCTTGTCTATCAATTAGTAAAGTCATTGTTGTTATGTTTATTAGGTAAGTGTACAGGCATTAAAAAAGCCCACTACAGGGGATGGTGGGCACTGAAAAAGTCCCCTTTTAGAATGGGCTTAAAAAAGGAGTGGAAAACAACAGTTTTCTGCTCCTTTTTTCGTATCTTAAAGTAGGCTTTAACGGACATCAGGATGCTTTCTACCCAACAAAAAATTCAGTTCAGTTCCTATTCGGGATTGTACGATATCATTGTTCCAAAAGACAATCTACTTCGCAAAATCAACGATCTTATCGATTTCAGTTTCATACATGAGGAACTTTTGGAGAAGTATTGCCAGACCAATGGGCGTACAGCAGAGAGCCCCATCAAGATGTTCAAGTACCTTCTGTTAAAGACGATCTACACCGTTTCGGATGTTGATGTCGTTGATCGTTCCAGATATGACATGTCCTTTAAATACTTTCTGGAAATGGCCCCTGAGGAGGATGTGATCAATCCAAGTTCGCTCACCAAATTCCGTAAGCTACGGTTAAAGGACATGGACCTGTTGAACCTGTTGATCAATAAGACCGTAACGATCGCTCTTGAAAAGGGTATTATAAAATCAAGGTCCATCATCGTAGATGCCACACATACCCATTCCAGATCGAACCCATACACAGCACAGGGAGTGCTAAAGGAACGATCCAAGCTGTTGAGGAAAGCAATATATCAGATCGATGAGGACTACAAAGGGCGCCTACCACAAAAGAACGAGTCCAACGACCTGGACCAAGAGCTTGCCTATTGCAGGGAATTACAGAGAGTGCTGGATCAGGATCAATCTATCAGTGAAATACCGGCTGTAAAAGAGAAGTTGAACCTGTTGAAAGAAACCATCGAGGACACAAAGGAATACTATCTGCTCTCAAAAGATGGTGAAGCCAGACTTGGACATAAATCAATGGACAGTAGTTTCTTTGGCTATAAAACACATCTGGCAATGACCGAGGAACGCATCATCACAGCAGCGGTCGTTACTACAGGCGAGAAAGGTGATGGTCCGGAACTGCCCCGATTATTGGAGATCAGCCAGCAGAATGGAATGGAAGTGGACACGATTATAGGCGATGCCGCATATTCTGGAAAGGACAATCTACGGCTGGCAAAAGAACAGAACATTGATATCATCGCTAAATTGAAACCGGCAGTCAGCCAGGGATCCAGGAAAGAAAGCGATCACTTTCACTACAATAAAGATGCGGGGATGTTTGTCTGTCCGGCTGGCCATCTAGCAATCCGGAAGGCCCGTCAGGGCAAAAAGAACATAGGTAAAAATCAAGCAGACACGTATTACTTCGATGTGGATAGATGTAAGGTTTGCCCTCTCAGGGAAGGATGTTATAAGGATGGGTCAAAAACAAAGACCTATTCGATAACCATTAAATCCGAACTCCATAAAGAGCAGATGGCTTTCCAGCAAACCTATCATTACCGGAGCAAGTCTAAGGAAAGGTATAAGATCGAGGCAAAGAACAGTGAGCTCAAGAATGTCCATGGTTATGGAAGAGCAGATTCCTATGGCATCCAAAATATGGAAATGCAGGGTGCAATGGCCATCTTCACGGTAAACTTGAAAAGAATCCTGAAATTGATCTAAAAAGGAGGAATATTACCTCAAAATCAATGGATTTGAGATTCTGAAAGCCTAAATAGCCACTCATGGTCGATTAAACCTTCAATAAAACCATTAAAAAACAAATTTTCAGAAATCCCTAGAACAAAAATGACCGAGTAAGATAAATCCTGTACTCAGTCATTTCTTTAAATCTCATTAAAAAGTTGAGACTTTTTCAGTGCCCTCCAGGGGATGCAATGGGCTTTTTAAGTACTTATTATAGTATTGGGAATACTATTAGATTATTGTGTCTATAACAGTTGGGTCAACTAATTTAGGTAGTACACCACCAGTTTCACTTAATGAAATAGTAAAACCGTTAAGGTCAGCAGATACCAAACCTGACTGCATTGAAGCAGTAGCTAAAGACATATATCCATCAAAACCTGTTGAAAGGTAATGACCTGATTTTAATTTAATCACAGCAACAACGCTGTCTACTTCTGCTAAATTCTGAACGAATGCACGAGATTCAGCAGTAATTCCTGAAATGTTGAAGTTCACAGTAGAATCAAAACCAAATGAATTGTTTTCAACACTACCTGCAAATTCACCAGTAAAAGATAATGAATTGTTGATGACACCAACCTTTACGAATTTCTTTACATTAGGTTCAGCACCTATATTAAATGCTGAAATCATATTTTTTGTTGTGTCCTCTGTATAGACTTTGCCATTAGTTTTAGTTAAGTCATCGTAGGCAATTAAGTACAACTCATTGGTTGCACCGCCTTGGGTCTTACCACAACTTTTGGCTAAAGCTGTTAAACTTTTGCATGAAGGCATATTATTAATGTTTTTATTTTTTATTTAATATGGCAGTCACCATGGTGACTGCTCATATATGTTTCTCTAATTTTTTGAAGGGTTTAATTATTCACCACCTTCAGGTGCTGAAGCTTCTTTTTTGAAAACGTACAATTCGTTTTTGAAGATTAATTCAACTCCTAAAGCCCAGTGATAGTCCAAATAGATGTTTTGAGTCTCAAAAGAATACTCCATTGAAGCACCTTCACCTTCCAATTCACCCATCAAATCGGTTCCTAAAACATAAGAACGACCACGACCGTACCAAAATAAATCTTTATTTTCTAGACCTTTAACTGCAATAATTCTAGCGTTTGTACCGAATAATTTTTCAGCTTCACCTTCCTTAAAGTAGTTAGCACGAGCTTGTTCTAATTTCAACAATTCAGCATCTTGGTGGCTTAAAACGATATAGAAATCGTCAGCGGATTTTATATGTTGCGGAATGGTTAAGAGTGCATTCTGCAACCTAGCTGTTAATGTCTCACCAGCAGGTAAAACTTGAATGTTTTGTTCACCAAATTTTTTGATGAAACCATCAAATTTGTTAAGGTTTGCATTTGTAGAATCGACATCACCGCCCCATATTGCCATTTCGTTCAAAACGGAAATCTTGTTTGCTTTAAGTGCCATAATCTGATTTGCGAATATCATCTCTGTGTATGGCTGTGAACCTGCACGTAACAATGAATTCAACCATTTTTTGTTTAATTTTTTCGGACAAAGGTTTTCTTCACTTTTTAATTGAACAACGTTAATTTTTCCTAAGTCAAAGCTAGTATTACCGATAGGATTCCTACCGCAATTTCCTTCACCATCTGCTTGGATAGTAACGTCGCCATCTAAAAATGGGATAAATTCTGAATTTTTTACACCCACCATCAAAGTACCATTTGAGGCAATGAACTTTGCTGTGTCTGCTTCCATAATTGTAGCTGACAAGTGCTCACCTGAAGCTTCTGAGGTATAATCAGCCAATTTTGATAAATCTAAAGCCATATTATTTTAAGTTTTTAATTGATTTTTATTTTTGTAACCTGCAAGACGTTTAATTCTGTCTTCTTTAGAGTTGGCTACTTGTTCTTCTTTTTCTTCAGTCTTGGTCACTGAAGTGCTAATTGGTTCTTTTGAGAACTTTTGTACTGCATCTGTCAATGCAAGGATATCCGCATTTACTTTATTGAATTGAGAAAATTCAGATTTCAATACTTCAATTTCTTCTTGGATAGCTTGAACTGCTTCTACAGCTTGTTCAATCGCTTCCACAACAGCTGTGTTGTCAGCTACAGGTGCTTCAGCACCTTCTTCAAATTCTTCGTTGGTTTCAGCTTCAGGTTGTTCAATCTCTGCGATTAATCCACCTTCAACTTTGATTTTGATATCACCTTCAACAGCGTACCATCCATCGTTTGCAGGGCTTTCACCTTCGTTACTCGCTTGGGTAACAGGTGCACCTACTTCTAATGAAGGGTATGAAATTGTAGCTCCTTCAGCTGTCTCAACTATCTCGAATTTGAATTTTACCTTTGACGTTATCATTACTACTTCATCCTTCTTGGAAAAATTCCCTTTTAAGATGTTGATAGCATTGTTTAATAAGTCTAACGCATTTCTTTTCTCGTTCATTTTGTTATTATTTTACCCTGTAAGTGGGCTAAGCGAAAATTTTTTAATTATTAGTCTTCTTTGAGTTTATTGATATAATACTCTAATTGGTTGATGGATGCTTTTATTTGGGTATCATGCAAAGCCCATCCTGTAATATCAATATCAACTTTATTGAATTTTTCATCGGTCTCAACCTCAACCCATACATCTCTATCAATCATCTGAAACATTCCTTCAACAGAAAAACCTCGTTTTTTACCTTGTTTTATTTCCTGCCACAATTCAGGGTCATTGACTTTGGCACATATTAACCAACTTCCATCGCTAACTTCACCAAACACTTCAGGGGCTTTAATTCCCATAGCTTCATCAACTAAGATTGATTGGAAAATGTAACTCTTTGCAGACTTTGAGGTGTGGTCTACATTCATATTATGGTTAAGGGATTTTTGGAAAAAAGTGGTAACTATTTCATAAATCATTTCTTTGGTGAAAGTGACATAGAACTCTTTTCCAGTTTCTTCATCACGTCTATAAATATGGTCACCTGCCATCATTGCAATTCCGAAAATGATTTGCTTTTCATCAGTAGAGAAAAACATCTTTTCCTTTACAGGTTCATCTTTTTTGAAGGCTAAGAAATTTCCATCACCAAACACTTTTTTGTTATTTGTTGCAACAGCAGGGGTTTCAACAATAGAGACAAAATCAACTATCATTCCTTCAGCAGGATTTATCACACATTCATAAACAGGTAATTCTTTAATTGGCATATTAATTTTATTTACCGTGTAAGTGTGAAGGCAATAAAAAAGCCCCCATGTTGGGGGCTTCTATGTGATAATCTATATGTAATTAATACTCCGAATTCTGTTTGGCTTGGTTTTCATTTTCCTGCCATTGGCTTATATCCTTGGAAACTATATATGCTCTGATTGGGTCTTGGTTCTGTTGGGTATTACCAACAACTCGAACATCTTGTGTACTTCTCGGTGTTAATTGGTGTACATTAATAGTTGGAGCTTGGATGCTCTGACCATTACTATTTGACTTATTGTTTACTTTGGTTTTTACAATGGATGCGACATTGGCTAGACCAGTTGCAATAACTGAACTCATTGCTATCACACGCTCCCAAGGTCTCCCAACGAAAAATGGGTCTTTAAGGATTTCACTACCTGCAAGGAAACTGTTAATTGTTGCTTGTGCAATTGCAAGTCCTTTTTGCCATAGGGTATTTTCTTCACCAATAACTTTACTAGCTTCTAAAAGTGCATTAGCAGAATCAAAGTATATCCTATTTGAATCAGCTTTTTTAGCATTTTCATTCTGTTGGATTTCAATCTTCTTTTCTGAATTTTCTTTTTCAGCATTAAGCAAATCATTTTTATACTTAGCATCTATTAGTGCCAGTTGTTCAGCATTGTCAGCATATAGTTCACGTTCTTTTTGATAGTTAGCTTCTAACTGAATAATCTTAGCATCATGAAGTTTTTGGACGTTGTCAAGTACTAATTTTACTTGGTCATCGGTAAGGGGTTTGTCAGGATTAGAAGGTAAACCATTTTCAGATTCACTTATTTGGTTTTCAACATTGAGAACATTTGTCTCTTGGATTATTTCAACTTTATCCTTCGCATCTTGTTTCTCTTTGTCCTTTATAGCTTTTACTTTATCAGCTAATCCTTTTATTTATGTTGTAGACATTATTGGCATATTCAGCTTCAATGTTCTCTAATTCCTTAGCATTATCTTTTGCAAGAATTTTCTTTTTCTCATAGGAATCTTTAGCATTTTTTAACTCGACATCAGCTATGCGAGTAACATCAGCAACAGTCTTTTCTTCGTTACCAGTTTTAACTTTAAGTAAATCAGTACTACCTTTTAGTTCAGTTTCAGACAAAGCTTTTTCATTGTCCTCTTTGTCGTATTTTTCATTTACTTCATCCTTTTTTATTTCCCTAGCCGTTTTTATTTTATTAACGGTATTGGCTTGCTTCAGGGCTGAATTAATATCGCTTGCATCCTGTTGATATTTTCTCGCTTTTTTAAGAAGTTCAGCATAATGTTTATCTATTTCATCCAGTTCTTTTTGTCTTTCACTTTTGCCTTGGTCAGCTAAGAATTTATTTACCTCAACCATTGCATTTTTGAATTCCTCAACACCTGCCTTGAATGCATCTTCAGATGCTTTGCCTGCATCAGCAATGAATTTATTGTGTTTAACCCCTTCGACCTGCATCATTTCTTCGAGTTCATCAACTCGTTTTTGGTCAGCATCGGATAAGACTTTATTTTTCTTTTTTAATTGGGTAATCTCGTTACTCCACATCTTTTTCTTTAAAGCAAATATTTCCTTTTCTTTACCGCTTTGGGCTTCTAATAATTTGATTGTTTTTTTCAGTTTCAGCATTGAAGTTTTTAATATTCTCCGTTGCTTCAGCTTTTATTAAACCTTGGTTGAATCCACTATTGAAATCTTTAACAATATTGGTAAATCTCTCAATAGGGTTTAAAGCATTGAATATTTCCTTGCCTGCACTTTTCCAGTCACCATCTTTTAATAAGTTAAAAGCTTTAATAGCACTTTGAATAGGACGAACCACAAAGCCAATTACAGCTTTACCCACACCTTCCATAATAGCACCCATATTTTTGAATTGGTCACTCACTCCACCTAGGGATGGTATGAATTCCTTCACTGTAGCAGAAAGTGAATTCCAGTTCTCAACCAAATACATAACAGCGGTTATAACTAAGCCAATTCCTAGCCCTGACAGACCTAATTTCAACAGTTTAGTTGCAGATTGTGGTACCATTGGTAGCAAGGGTTAAAGCCTTCATGCTTTGTATTGAACGACCTATATTCTCCACCGCATCTTTCAATGTCATGAGCTGAAGCATCTTTTGGATAGACTTTTCAGTTTCCTCGGATTCAATACCCAATACACCTACAGCTCCTTGTAGCAATTGTGTCGCTCCGACTGAACCAAGTATAGCTCCTTCGAACCCTTTAAAAGCGTTTTCGAACTTAGCACCAGTAATAGTACCTTTTAGTTTAGATACAGTTTGAGCCATTGAGGACAGCTGTTGTTCAGATGCCAAACCTGACTGTTTTAATTGCTTTAATACATTTTCAGCTTGGTTTAAGATGTTGCTGAAGTTCACCTATACTACTGTTGTCAAAATCAATTTCATCAAAGGATAAAGCTACATTGGATAAGTCTCTAAACTTTCTTTTTAAGGCTTCAGTTTCACTTTCAGCTGAAGATGTATCTATATCAACAGGAACGTTTACACCTTGAATCTGACCGTTGATATTATCCATCACTGCCATTACTTCTGTCAGCATTTCCTTCGGTATCTATACTACCATCTTTGAGGTTAAATATATCATGAAATAAGCGTTGGGATTTCTCAATTTCAAAGTTTAAAGAATCTAAACTAACATTGGGTAAATCAATATTCTGTAGGTCTTGTAACCTGCCTTTTAAATCATCAATATTGTCATTGACTTTGATATCAATGTTTTCAACTTTGGCTATCTGTTGGTTTAAAGCATTTATTTCTGTACTGACTTTCTTTAAGTCATCAATAGATGCGAGACCACTAGATGACAATTCCTTGAATAAGTTTTTTGCCTGTGTAAGGGCAATTTGTAAATCATTAACATTGATATTGTTGAGGTCAATATCTGTATACTTATCTACAGCTTGTTTTAGTTCATTGAATTTTTTTCTTTAATGCATCAGTAGATTGAATTGCTTCTTGGTTATCTACCTTAACGCTAATTAATATATCTCTTTCGTTTGTTTCCATATTGGGGTATTAGATTATTAATAGGTAAGTGTGCATGCAGGCATGCATGATAAAAAGAAAAACCCCCATCATTTCTGACAGGGGCTACGAATAAAAAATTATGGAAAAATTTATTTCTTTTGTTGTTCTTGAATTACTTCAAGTTGTATTGTTTCTTTTGTCTGCTGTAATTCATCACACAATTCATATTGTTCTTTTTTGCTCATTACAGTTATTAATTCATCGAGGTATAGATAAGCAATGTTCATATTGAAAGCATCATCTTTTTCATAAACTTCTATTGCATCATGCAAAGAATCTAATTCTTTATTTTGCATGATATCCTTTAATTCAGCGGTGAAATATAAAACACTCATTTGTTCTTTTGTCAGGATAGTACCTACTTTATCCAGTACCGCATCCAACATTTCTAATCCTTTACTAGTCATCTATCAATTCAAAAATATATTGGTATTGACTAGCATTGGTAATATTATTGAATTCATTGATGTTGAATTCATAACCAAGGTCCAATTTCTTCTTCAAGCTTTTCAGCATATTCTTTTGAAAACTTTTCTGCATTCTCATCAGATTCAAACTGATATCTGTTTTCGGATTCATTTAGTACTGCATACTGTTCCAATAATCCAATCCTAGTTTCCTCAATTTGCTCAACCAGTATCTGTACATCTTTATTTAATTTGTTCAGTTTATATTTAAGCTCAAAGCTTACATTCTCATGCAATAATTGCTGTAACTCAACAGCAAGGTTTTTTATGTTTTGTACTTTCATAATTTATTTATCTTATATATTCTATAAATAGTGCAAGACATAAGTAAAGTACAGGTTCTATAATCCCTAAGACCTTAACTAATTGATTATAAGTTAGAAAAATTTAAAATAATTTTCAGCAGGCTTTTCTTGTGGTTCTTTACGTTCAATCATTTCATTTTTCAACCTGATATCATTCTCAATAATATCGTTCAATAGCCAAGCTAAGAATGATGCATTGTCATTTTCAGGTAGGGTTACAGATTGTTTCAGTGCATTGGCTAAGGCTTGATGAAAATCATCATATGATTCAAAATGACGTTCTTCAGGTTGAGTTACGTATTTACCTAATTGAATTGATAGTTTGGTTTTATCAACCAAGAATGTACTACAGTATTGATATAAAATTTCTATTAAGTCATCATTATCTTCATCAACTCCCAAGTCATAAAATTCTTCATCATCTACTTCATCAGATAGTAGGATGTAAATTTGTTTCAATAATTCGTAATCATGAAGTTCACATTCTTCATTATAGATAGATTCAAGAAGGTTATATAATTCTTCGTTTATAGTGTCGGTATAGACAGCAAAGTTATATAGTTCAGCAATTTCAGCACGGTATTTACTCATAGTATGTTTTTTATTATTAAGTGTGAAGCAATGAAAAAGCCCCCATGTTGGGGGCTTTATGTGATAATTAAATTTGATTGTAGATAGTATTTAAGATTGATTTAGTACTTGGTAATCTTTTTCAATAGGGTAAGTTTATGTCTGTAATCCTGTTTGTTACCGACCATAAATAAAGTGTCACCTGAAGTGCGGTAAACATAGCTGTCATACTTATTACCTTCACTACCTTGAACCTTCAATTCATTTTGCATGATATAATAACTGTATGTTTCCTTTACGCCTGTATTGGTGATGGTCAACTGTTTATTGCTGAATGTAAAGTTAATCTTCTCAATCTCTTTACCTGATTGACATCCATTCAAATCAGGTGTATTGCTACACATTTCAATTAGTTTATATACCCCTGTTAATTCTCTTTCAGTAGCAGGTTTAAAGTCATATTCAAAGTCATTCTTGCTACATCCAGTAGTTGATAATAATAAAGCTGAAGCTACAGCCATTGCGATTGTTTTAATGTTAATTGTTTTCATTGTGTTATGTGTTAATAATAGTTTATAATTCATTACTTATAAATAGTCTGTTGATTGAAATAATTAAGCTATGCTTGACATTTATGTCTAGATTGATGGGATAAGTTTTTTAGATACATCCACGAATTCAACTAAATGCCTTAAATAGTTTTCAGTTTCAGCAAGTGAATGATGTCTGTTGCATATCATGATTTCAGCTACAGTAAAGCCTGCTAAGTATTTCTGTACGTTGGAATAGTGCTTTACCGAATACAGGGTATAGCCTTTGTTATCAAGTCCGAGGTTGGATAATATCTTTACAAATCGCTTGTAGGGTCGATTGGCTTGGTATGGTGTATTACCCCAAAGGATTGTATCATTACAAAACAGGTATGCATTACTAGGAGCATTGAAATAATATTCTTTCAATAGGTCATAGTAGTTATCATCAATGTGAACTACACCATCTTTTTTGTTCTTGGAAATATCTGAAGGAATAGATATAATTCTCTTATCAAAGTCAATATGACGTACTTGTAATTGGGTTAATTCCTTGGGTCTAATGCACGTGTAATATATGCTCTTTACAAACATTGATAACATCACATCCTTTTCAACCTCAACCATAATAGCATTGAAGTCATCCTTTGAAAATGCTTTGTTCTTAGATGATTTACCTACGTATTTAGTCTTAACCCTACTACAAGGATTAACATCGATATATCTACTATCAATACAGAATTGAAATAAACCTGTATAAACACCTTTAGCATTATTAAAAGTCTTGGGTGACCATTTTAAATCCTTGGATAGGGTAATAAGCAAGTCATCTACATCTTTATGATAGATATAGTTGACAGGTGTATCACCTAGTTCATCAGTAAAATAATTTAACTTGGATTGGTAGGACTGAATAGTCTTTAGCCTACTGCCTTTATCTTTATGCCACTTTATGAATGCTTTTACAGCATCCTTAACACTTGGTATAACTACAGGTTTTTCAACAGGCATACCATATACACCATCTTTCAATTGTTGATGTACTACATCCTTTAAAGCATTGAATGCATCAAGCTTCTCATTGTAATCCTTTAACCTGTTTAATTGATTGGATAATCGAGTACGTTTCCCATTGTAGGTAAATTCTACGAACCATTTGCATTTAGCTTGTTCTTGTTTGCTACGTTGTTTTGCTCCAACATTTACCCTTGGAACTGTGTAGGTAGGCGTAAAACCAGTCACTGTTTTTCTTGTCATTACGTTTGTGATTAAATTAAACCATACATTAATGCGCACACTAAAACTGTTTTCTGTATGGCAAAATCTACTGTAATGACTATTTAAATGCGGATTTAAAATACTGTGGTCGAATGAGCAGACCTGGAAAGTCTGTATACGGGATGACTGTATCGAGGGTTCGAATCCCTCTCTCTCCGCCAAAGAAATAAAGCCCGACGTTAGTCGGGTTTTGTTGTTTCTAAGGCTGTTGCCAAACTTGTTTGAGCAAAAGCCTTAGAAACAACAAAACCGCTCGCGTAGCGATGCGGCTTTATTTCTTTGAAGCCAACCCCAAAAAGGGATGGTTCAGGGTAATGAGCGCGGGGAGTGAGCGGCTGAGCCAATCCCGATGGCAATTTTATCCATTGATATTCACCTTAGTTTTCCAAATTCATCTGACCTTATATTCTATCCTTATATAGATTAAATATTCAATCTTGTTTTCCATTTCTCATCCTATCCCAAAATACTTCCTATTCAAAACCTTTTAATATAAACGTTCGTTCAATGTTCTAATATTCCCACTCCATAAAATCAACTTCAATTTCTTTTTACTATATTTAATTACAATACCGAAAAAACATCTTTCAATATGGCCAATACATTTAACCATAATATATATTAAAGCAAATAGACTCTCAATTTTATATCCTATGATCATACGCCAATTCCTATTACTACTATTGTTGCTCACAAATGTATATCTACATGCAAATGATGGGGCATATTTTGCTTCTGGCAATCAATTAATCCCTATCCATGAAACTGATATTTCAGTACAAAAAGAAATATTAAAAGTAAAGAAGGTTAACAATCAGTTTATCGAAGTAACCGTCTACTACGAGTTCTTCAATCCTGCTGAAGCGAAGGAAATCTTAGTTGGTTTTGAAGCAATATCGCCATCTGGTGATGTGGATGGGGCACCCAAAAAAGGTTTACATCCATATATGCGAGATTTTACAGTAGAAATGAACGGGGAAAATCTTAAATACAATGTAGCATATGTCGCTGATTCCCTTTATTATCAGAATGGAAAAATAAAAAGCATTGACTTAAAAAACATTTGATGGTAGCACCAGTGGTAACTATATTGATTTTATGTATGTCTACCACTTTAAAGCTAACTTCAAAAAAGGTAAGAATATCGTTAAACACACTTATAAATTCGATGTATCCAGCAGTATAGACTACAATTATCACTTTAATTATGTTCTTACAGCTGCGAATAGATGGGCGAATAAACAGATTGATGATTTTACATTAATTGTTGAGATGGAGGATTCTGAAGAATTTAATATCAATAAGACATTTTTTAAGTCAAAAGATGAATGGCAAATTGAGGGTAAAGGAAAAGTGATTGAGATAGAAGGAAAGGCAAATACCGCCATGGAAAAGGACGCCCTTCGTTTTCAGATGCAGGAAGGAAGATTAGTATTTAAGAAAAAGAATTTCCATCCTGATGGTGAATTAGAAATCTATAGTTTTAATAAGCATATACAGAGCATGTTAAATAAGGACTATCGATTCTATTTGCCGTTTTCTGTTTATATGTCAGATAGTTTTGAATTAGAAAAGCCTGCAAATCCTTTTCAGAGAGAAATCATGAGTACTCTACCTTTCGCCAGGAAAGGTTATGTATTTAAAGACAATAAATTCAATTACAAAACTTAAATAGAAGTGGACAGTGAGATGGAATAAATAATCTAATAAATTATAAAATGTAAGTTTATGAGGATCATATTGTTATTGTTTCTATGTATACCAATTATTGGTTGTTCCTCAGCGCGAAAACTTTCAAAAGATTTCTCAGGTAAGGTTTCAACCATCAATACAGCATTTGAAGGGGAATATTATTCCAATAAACCTGCAGAGATCAAACAGAGATTTACGGTTAAAGAATATACATTATGGGATTTCTTATCCTTTTATAGATCAGATATAGATTCCACTGAGAAAATACCAGATGATGCCATTATACGATTTACTGTTCAGCCAGACAGTTATCTAGAAGTTACAGCTTTCAAGGGAAATGATAAGTTATCTTCATTTTCAATCTCAACTAGGAAAGAAGGTAACTACCTATATTTAAAGAAAAACCGATCAATGGTTCCAATCCCTGTTGTCTATTTTCAAATAAAGGAAGATATCTCCTTTTTAGCTCCCTTAGATAACAATAGATTGGGGATTATGAACTATAACGACAATACATTGTGGATACTATTCTTTGGTGCTAGTAATTCCGGTCGAACAATTGAAGAATACGAAAGAATCAGTTTTGACAGCCTCTAATAAACTCATATTGTCTCAATGATAAAACCAACGATAATATTCTATTTTTTATTTCTATTCACTCAGCCACTGTTTGCTCAAGAAAAGCAGGAAAAAGTGATTTTTTAGAATTACAAGAAGGAGGGGACCTAGAGCCTTTATTTGTGAAAAGTGGAGAACAGCGATTAACTTTTGTATATCAACCAGATTCATTTGTGGAATTGAATTTATTAAGAGGAGACAGTATTCTGATTAACTGGGAAGATAGGGTTTTGAAGCTTGCCGGAGATACCGAAACAGTAAGAGAAAAGGTAGTAACCAAAATTCTTAAAATTAAGGATAGTAAAATCCTGGATTTCCGAAGTAAATATGGAAAGGATCTAGTCTTTCAATATCCTATGGACAGTAATTATACAGAAACCTTTAAAGATTATCTATATAACTGGGTCGAATATTATCTAACCATAAGCAAGACTCTCCCGGTAGATGATTTTATTATTGATAAATCAAATACAATCATTTATTCCATAGAAGATGCTGAAAAAAATGGAAAGAGATACACTTTAATTGGCATTGGAATAAAGGCTTCTCCTGAGAATTCCAGCATTCTTCAATGGTTGTACCTAGATAATGAATCTCACCGGATGTATGAATATGATCTAGGAAAAGATGAATTGATAGAAATAATATAGATTTTTTTAATTTCTTAATTAAACTGGTTCAAATAAGGCAATTGTAAAATATTCATAATCAATTTGGGATTGCTTGTTTTAATAAGATTAATAAATAAAATAATTTATTAAAGAACTATCATAATTTTTAAAAAAAAATAATAATTTAATAGCATAGAATTCCTAATTATTACCTATGGATATTAAAAGAGAATATAATGAATTAATTAATGATTATGAGGAGTTTTTAAATGAAATCAGTAGATTAATTGAAAGACTTTTAAATTCTAAAAATATACCAATAGCTTTTGAGATTAATAAAAGAGTTAAAACTTTTGAGTCAATTCAAGAGAAAATTTATTCCAATAAATTTCGAAAGGGTAGATCCTTAAAAGAATTAAATGATTTAATAGGATTAAGGATTGTTGTATTATTTCCTGAATATAAAGATAAAGTAATAAATTTATTAGAATCAAACTTTATTATTATAAAAAAGTATAATTCAAATATCACTTTTTAAAGAATTTGGATATAATTCTATTCATTTAATACTTAAAATCAAAGATAAATGGCGTGATCATCCAACATGGGAAACTCACACAAAAAAAATATTTGAAGTTCAAGTTAGGACAATTTCTGAACATATATGGGCAGAAACTTCACATAATCTTTTCTATAAAAGGGAAGAAAATATTCCAGATATTTTAAAAAGAGATTTATCTCGAGTTTCTGCATTATTAGAAATTGTTGATGAAAAACTTCAAAATATTAAAAATAAAATTTATCAACACTTTGAATATATAAGAAATGCTCCTTATGATGAAATTTTAAAACTAGATTTAAATCCTGAATCTTTTAGAAGAGTAATGATTAAGAATTCTAATTCTATATATAATTTAAATGATAGTCAAAATAAAATTTTAAGTTCAAAAGTTGAAAAAGAATTCAATATACTTAATGCAAATGTTTTAGATGAGATGATTTCAGGGAATATTAAGAATGAAAATTTGTCTACGGAAGAGTTTGTAGAAGAAGTTTTAAAATTATTGGAAATAGAAAAGGCAAAATTTGGAGACAAACAAATCAAATAATAATATTTTTATAGAAATAACCTTCCCTTTTTGCCATTTTTCATATTCTGTTGACCGTTTTTCATAGATTGACTACCCTTAACATACCTTACTTTTGCGGTAATTTAGAATCGTTATAAATAAAGCGCATGAGAGTTAAGTATTTTAAAAGGTTATGTAATGGTTCATTAGTCCTTTTCATGTTGTTGGGAGCTTGCAGCAAAGAAGAAAAACCATCCATTCCTGATAAACCCATTCAGGAAGAAAAAATTGTCAGAAATTTAAAAGCTGACTACGCTACCAAGCCATTCTTTAAATTCAGTACCGGAGAAGTCGTTAAAAAAATTGGAGCAGATAATTGGGACATCTGTTTTGAACATGCCCAATTGAAAATCAATGGTGGTACCATGGCCAATCCAGTCCGTAGCGGAAATGCTAAAGCAATGATCGCCAATGTTCCTTATCACACCATTAAGGATATCCCAAGTTTGAGTGGCCTTAAACAAGATGTAGGTAGAAATGACTTTGCATTAGGCTACCGAAGTGGAGGAAAGACTTGGTATTACATGGATGACAACATGTTTTACACCCCATATTCTGAAAAGACTATGATTATCCAAACGGCAGATCAAAAAGGATTTGTCAAATTACAAATTTTGAGTTTTTATAGGGACATGCCTAACCTAAAGGGCGAAACGTACGAAACCATGAGTACCAGAACTGGCTATTATACCTTTAGATACCAGTATATCGAAAAAGGACAGAGGTTTCATTAATTCATTCACTCAACCAATACGTTTATGTTTAATATTAATAAATGGATAGCCATCCTATGGCTAAGTCTACTGGTATTCCTATTTTCTTGTAGGAAAGATGTTTCACCTTATGGTGAGTACAAAAATCAGCCAGAGCCCGAAACTGCTTTCAATGAGGCAATCATTGTTTATTTCAAGGATAAAAATTCAGGAAAATATTCAATTTCAAATCCTAAAGAATTCTTGACTGAAAAAGCTATTCAAAGAAGAATAACACAGAAAATTGCCATTGATTCGACGGATCTTCCTGTCAGCAATGCATATATTCAAGAGGTTGTAAAACAAACCAAAGGCAATAGCTTGAATGTTTCAAAATGGCTGAACTACACTGTTATCCATCTTCCGGAAGGGTTCGGCGATTTTGAAAAAAATTGAAAACCTTCCTTTTGTTGCATCTATCAAAAAATTGGGAACCCACATTCCTTATCAAGAACCGGTAATTCCACCATTAAAGAACGAAGGCGAAACTATTTCGAAGGCAACAACCAAAATTTTAGATCAGCTAGAAGTTACTGAAGATAATTATGGTAAAACCTTTCAATTTCTACAGCAATATCAGGCCAAATTCCTACACGAACAGAGGTTCTTTGGCAAAGGTAAAACTATCGCTCTGTTGGGTGAAGGGTATGGTTATATAGATGAAAAGCCTGAAATAGCTCACTTGTTGCTTGAGAACAAAATCTTGCATACTTATGATTTCCTGTTCAATAAAACAGATTTAAGCAATACTACCACGGCCGGTAATAACCATTTGGGATGTTAGCTGCCCTCAATGAAACTCAATTTATTGGATTGGCGCCCAAGGCTGATTTCCTTTTATTCCGTACAGACCAAAATGGAAGCCAAGAACCTTTCTTTGAAACCAGCTGGATAGCTGCTATGGAACGTGCTGATAGCTTAGGAGTTGACATAGTGAGTTCGTCCTGTGTTTATGGAGTTAAATTCAATCAACCTCAATTTGATATAAAACCAGAACAAGCAAATGGAATGTCCATTAGCAGTAAGGTCGCAGATATTGCATTGAAAAGGGAATTTTAACTGTTCAAATGTTTCCTCAGAAATCAAGTTTGATCACATTTGTATTACCACCTGCAGACGCCAAAAATATTATCACTGTAGGAAATATCAACAAAAGAAACAAGCCACTTTGGTCTGTATTGGACGCCGTGACTGCCGACGGGCGTATCAAGCCTGAATTAGCTGTGTTAGCGCAAGAAATCCCCGTAATCTATGGTTGGAGTGATTCTTATAATACTGCTGATACTCCACCAATTCTTGCTGGTTTGCTGGCTTGCCTATGGGAGGCACTCCCAAATAAAACCGCTAAAGAATTAAAATCTCTACTACAGTCCTCAGCTAGTCAGGGTGATAATCCCGACACAAAGCTGGGATATGGTATTCCTAATTTCAAAAAAGCTTATGATACCTCAAAATAAATTAAACCAGCCAACTTCAAGGTTCATTAAATACTTCAGAGCTTTCTTGAAGTTATTCATGGTCCTTTTAATATTAGCCGCCTCATCCTGCCAAAAAGATAGTGTTAGTGATTTCGGCGAAATAAAAACTAAAAAGACAGTTGTCGATTACATCCTGAATCTTGAAGGGTTGTATCTCATCAAATATAATTTTCAATACAATGAAAAATATCAAGTAACCAAAGTATATCGTGGTGAACGATTTGCCAATCATAATCAGTTGCAACTAATTTTGGAATCGCATTATAATGCGAATAATAACAATAATCTACCGGATTCAATCTCCACTTATAACACTAAAGGATTTAAGGTGGGCGTATTAAAACCCGATGATTATAATAAAGTGGTTTCAATTTCCAAAAAATCAATCTTATAAATGGCCAGAAAGAGAGAACAAACTATTGGCAGTTCCAGGAGGAGAATTTGCTTTAGCTATTTCGAGTAAAAAGGTAGCATGGTCAGGTGCTGGGCATCTAGGTTCAGGTAGCCAAGTTGAAATTATGCATAACCTAAATATGTTAAAAAGACAAAGCCTTAAGGATAGTCTTCAAGTGCCGGTGCCATATAAAACAGATGGCACGGACAGGAAATTCGATGACTTCCGTATCCTTTACAACAACAGCGGTTATCCAATAGACTTGGCGTTCTTCGATGCAATCAATGCCAACTTCGAAAAGTTAAAAATCAATTATAGGGAGGAATAATTATGAAATATAAAATATTTTACCAAATCATTGCTATGGTATTGATAGCAGTCGGAATATCCGGATGCAATAAGCAGGTCACATTTGATCAAATTGATAGATCTCAGATTCCTTTGGATTTTCATCTTACACGTGTCAATTCCAAAAACGGAGAACTTATTGAGCAATTCAATTTTAACAATCAGAACCAACTATCTTCAGTGGTATTGAATGGTTCAGACTGTTTTAACCTTAGCTACCAATCTAATAAACTTATAGCATTCAATGATTATAAATGTACGTATGATCAAGAAAGCCGTTTGATAGAGGTTCAGGGACCAGAATTGAGCAATTCAAAATTAACTTATGGACCAAAGGGTATCCAAATTATTCAAACGACGAGACCTATTGTTCCTGGCCCAAAGGCGGTACAAGTTGATACGCTTAATTTATTTCTTAATGATCAGGGATTAGTCGTCAGAGCTACGTTGTTCCAAAGAAGCTAGGATTTGAGATCCGATATGACCAATTCTCAAACCCTTATGTCAATATTCAAGATAATCTATTGCCTTTATTGTTAGTGTATCCAGTTGAAGAAATTTTTGGAGATATCGCAAGCTTAGTATCTAAAAGAAACATAACCAGAATTTATCAAAACGCAATTAACATCAGTAGTAATATCGAGAAACCATTGGTTGAAGATATGACTTATCGATATGATCATATTAAGTATGATGTACCTACTTCAAAAACCATTTATGGTTCTAAAACTGAGGAAAGACATTTCAAATACTCAGAATAATAATCAACAGTCATGAATACGAAAATAATTTTAATCTTATCCTTTTTCATATTTGTATGCGTTACAAATTCATCTGCACAACAGATCATTCAAGGAAAAGTTATCAATGAACAAGGGCATACCATAGACCATGTTCAAGTCCTCGATGCAAATCATGTATTGTTAGGAGCAACAAATAACAAAGGTGTTTCAGAGTTTATATCTCTAATTATCCTATCACTCTAATTTTTCAAAAACAAGGTTTTGAAACTCGCGAATTAGAGGTGACCGATGCAAAAGAGTTGACCATTACATTGTCTAAATCTTCAGAAAAAATCCATGAGGTTTATGTACTTGCACAACAGAACTATGATAAATCATATGAAACGACACTTTTAGAAGGTGCACAGTTAATCAATTCTTTTGAATCCAATCCTATAAACAGTTTGAGGGCTCGTGTGCCTGGCTTGCAAATGAATGCTACTGCTGGAGGTGTAACATCAGGAACTGGAATGGTAATCCGCGGAATGAAATCAATAGTAGGAGGTAACCAACCTCTATTTGTCATCGATGGAATGCCAATTGAAAATGAAACCTCCGGTGCAAACCAATATGGGGGGCAAGACTGGGGAAACAGTCTCAAGGAACTCAATATTTACGATATTGATCATATCCAAGTTTTAAAAAGTGCTGCTGCATCTCAGAAATATGGTTCCAGAGGAATGAACGGTGTAATAGAAATCCTTACTAAAGGACAAAACATCAATCCAGGTCTATCCTTTGATGTCAATTTAGGAGGAAGCAAGGGCAATGTGTATGGTATGCCTTTACTGCTGAGTCAGGAAGATATAAATCAGATCAATGACAGCAGACTAGCCTGGTTGTCTACTGCAAGTGATAATTATTACCAATCATTTGAAAAATCAAATTCTCAGGTAGCTCAAATTGCTGTTAATTACAGTAAAGCCAAGAACAAATTCAGGTTGTCTTATGGAGCTGATTATAACAAAGGTTCTTTCATCAGAAATACCCTGGATAAAAACAATTTAATGTTTAAAGGGATTCGAGATTGGTCTCCAGAAGTACAAACCATCCTAGGAGCGATTTATAATCACAGTATCTCACGCAATGCACCTAGTATCGGTGCCCAAAAATTTGCATCTCTAGGTCGAAGTTTTATTGAATACCCCGTGGATTTTGCAACGGTTACTAACAATGATCCCCTAGAAAGTGAAACAGCTTGGTATCTTTATGGCCAACAAGCAAAAAAGACTGCACAGACTGTACGGTTGTTCTTAAACAATTCTTGGAAAATAAATGAACAATTAAATTTTAATATATCAGCAAATTATTCTGATTATAATATTGAAACAAAGGAAGGTGCAAATGGGTATTTTGAAAGATTATTGGGTAGCGAAAGCTTATATCATCAGCAGCGAGCATATAATAACCAGGCCAATGAATATACAAGAGATTGGATGACAAAGGCTGAACTAAACTACAATAAATCCATTCAAAAACATCAGATCCATTTATCAGTAGGTTACGATTATTGGCAGACAGAAGGTGGAATAGAAGGACAATCATATTTGCCTTTAGATAAATATCCTCAAAGAATTAAAAAGGGTGGCGAAAAAGTGGCTATAGATACTTATTTAGATCCTTCAAAATTCAGCCTCGCGAATGCATTCAATATACAACATGCCAACAATAAAAGTATTCATGGTGCAATCGCATCAGCAAACTATCAATATGGCCCAAATATTTTTGTAAATATTGCTGCACGATACGATCATGTCAATACATTAAGCAACCTTGAAAAACTTGGCAGTTTAAATAAATTCTATCCTTCTGTTGGTGTTTCTTATTTATATGCACCATTAATAAATAAATGGTTGGGATTTACAGAAAAGACACTGAATTTCGCTAAAATACGTGCGAATTATGCACACATTGGAAATGTTACAGGATTATTCCATTATCAATCTGCTGTTACTGATGATCTAGAATTGCCCTATCCAAGTTTAAAAACGGTCTACAAACCCTATTATACGAACTCAGGATCATGGGGTCTCAGAAACTATCAGACAGGTTTTTCATATGAGTATGCAAAAGAGTATGAATTGGGCACAGACTTGAGTTTGTATGCTAACCGATTAAATTTGCATGTCACTTGGTACAATAGAGTGATTGATAATTATCTTTATGATATTGTGAGCCCATTAGAACAAATGACAACTCCGCTCCGAGATGTTCATGCAAAGGTTAGAAACAGAGGCTGGGAAATCCAATTGAACGCTATTCCTGTTCAGATATCAAATTTTTCATGGTCCAGTACCATTAATTTCTCAGCTAATCAAAACAAATTCTTAGCGATCAATTCTTCCTCGCCTTCAAGTCTAAATCAATTGGGTACTCAAAATGATGTCAGTTTGGTTGGTAGTGTGAACGGGAACTTTGGTACACTGTTGTCAGGATTCGCTCAAAAAACCAATGATAAGGGTCAGCCACTATTGAATTCTGCTATGGAATATTTGCCATCCGGCGAAGCTAAGCAAATTGGGAATACTACAGCTAAATGGATTGCAGGCTTTGAAAATAAAATTTCATTCAAGAACTTCCAAATTTCCGGATTATTGGACTTTAAAGTTGGAGGTGATATCTATTCAGGTACACACGGATTACTATATCAAAGAGGGGTATTAGCAGATACTAGATTCGGAAGATCCAAAGAATTGGGTGGCATCGAACGTAAAACGGCAGTTAGACAAATCGATCCAGAAACCGGAATCCAGGAGACTGTATACAAGTCAACTTTCGATGGAATAATTCCAGAAGGAGTTTTTGATCAGGATGTGTATTTATTTGGTAAAAATGTAAGCGGTCTATCTTTTTCCCAAGCCCAGGAATTAATTGGGAAAGATGAGCTAGGGGAGCATGTTCTGCAGCCAGTTTCCGCAAGTGATTATTATGCAGGATTTCATGATAAGGCTGGCGTACGCGATAGGTCTGTTTTCGAAAATAGTTATATCGCACTGCGAGAAATTACTCTGGGTTATACCATGCCTACCAATCTCGCTCAGAAATGGTTCCATGCTGATTTGGTACAGATTGGTGTGGTAGGAAGGAACCTTGGTTACCTCTACAAAAGCCTTCCATTTAATCTTAACCCAGATGGATCTTATAACAATAGGAATGCTGGGTCATTTGAATATGCAGCATTACTTCCTGTGAGAACATATGGAATGTTCCTTAAATTAAATTTTTAATCCTTCGGGATCAGGTGCAATAAACCTGATCCCTTTATTTCTATATGATGTTATTATTTAAAAATCGCTTCATAATAATCTTCCTTGGCGTTCTCGTTTTATCTGCATGTACAAAAACAGATAGCCATGAAGTAAACCCAACACCTACAGATATTTATATCCGTGATCTGAACAATGAAAAGATCCTCAATGGTAAACCCATTGGTAACTCAGAACCAATCTATTTTAGTTTTGATAAAAAGAGTAAGGTGGATAAGGAAAAGGATTGGGATATTGTTTTCTCAGGATTAGCAAATACCCTGATAGTTGCAAACAGTAAGAATGGTACTTGGATGGATGTTGCTAATGTAGATTATGAAGGTATCAAATCGAAACCATCTTTAAAATTTAATCTTTCAGAATCGGGAAATGCTGGTAGCAGCACCACGGGCTGGTTTAAATACGATATTATTACTCACATTGTTGAACCTATTCCAGGTAAGACCATATTTATCAAAAAAATCTAATGGTCAAGTATTTAAAATGAATATGATCAGTATTTATTTCGGAGCCCCCACATTTCCAAGCTCAGATGATAAAGCTCCTTTTATGAACTTTAAATATGCTGAATTAAAATAGGATTTAGTAATTTGGTGCTATGCATATTGTACCGCTAGGATCCTTAGGTGAGAAAATTTGTATTATTGGACCAAGTTCTAGTGGGAAATCTTCATTAGCAAAAGCGTTAGGGAATAAATTGGACTTTAAAGTCCTTTATCTCGATCAAATTGCTCATTTACCAAATACAAACTGGCAACCTCGCGAAAAAGAACTCATGCGAGCCGACCATAAAGAGTTTATTAGCAAGAATAATAAATGGATAATCGAAGGAAATTATAGTTTTCTAATGAAAGATAGGTTTACTTCTGCAACCTGTATTATTTGGTTGGATTTTAAAAGAATCGGGTCCTTAATACGTTTTATAATGAGAGGCTTGCAAAATTCAAAGGATCGAGCAGGAAATCTAGAGGGTGCTAAAGAACAAATAACTTGGGATATGCTGCGTCAGATTTTATATGTGGCCCCTAAAAATAGGTCGAAATATGCAAAACTAATTAGTGAAAGCAATGCCATGCTAATCCATATTAAATCTATGAAAGAATTAAATAAATATTACCAAGAATGGGAATTGGATAAAAGGTTTGGCTAATTTAGAAATGATTTTATATGGAAACTGACACAGAATAAAAACTTGTCAACTATGATTTTAAAAAGTTTATTTTCAAAATTCCTTTATTTAGGTTTTTCAGTTTTGTTGCCATTCTATGGCTTGACCCAATCTACTGTAGCAAATAATAGTACAACCACAATTCCGTTTCTATCAAATTCAAAAATTGTAATCGATGGCAAGCTGGATGATTGGAAAGCACCAAATAAACTCTTTAAGATTGATCAATTCGTATCACCTTGGTCAAGTCCAGATTTTGGGAAAACTGAGTTTATGGCATTCTATGATGCAGATTGGTTTTATTTCAGCTTTGAAATTGAAGATAAGAAAATAGTGGAAGCAGATTTCAAAAAAGAATCAGATGTGGCGTTAGGAGATAGAGGCGAGATCTTTATAACAGCGGATTCAAGTTTGAAAGAATATTATTGTTTTGAAATATCTCCAACAGGGAAGGTGCTCGATTATGTAGCTCATTATTATCGTAAGTTCGATTATAATTGGAATTTAGAAGAGCTTGAAATTAAAAGTTCAAAAACATCCAATGGTTATATTTTGGAAGGTAAAATGCCGATGTCTTTTATTAATAGCATTGATAAATCTGATGGTAATACTCTGTCAAATTTAAGATTCGGAGTATTTCGAGCAGAATTCAACAACCTCAATCCTAAAGATCCTACTGTTAATTGGATATCATGGATAAAACCCAGTACGAACAAACCAGACTTTCATACGCCATCAGCATTCCAGAAAATTACTTTTGAAATAAAATAGGTCATTTGCTGGAAAATAAGTCGGCAACCATATTGATCCAAAATACTTTAGTGGAGATATTCATCAATAATAAAATTTCCAAGGACCAGATACAGAGAAAAAGAAAATAAGGGCTATGCAAAATAGCCCTTTTGTATTTTAATTTTTCCAATATTATGATTGATATAGATTTCACAAAAGGTAATAGTACAGCAACGATCAAACCCAATCCCGGCTGTAACTGATTTAATAACCTTGAAAGTCCCGGATTAAGTATAACCAATGTTGCTGCCAGAAGAAATCCAACATGCCATCGGATATTCTTTTTATTGACCATGGCAATTGAATAAAAAATTGAAAACGATAAAATATCCAGTAAACCCACCATGGCTGTAAATGCAGCATCTTGTTTGGATGTTTCAAGCTGCCTCTGGACTTGTTCAGCAATTAATAGTGCAATAGTCATAATCAGAACCGGAACAAGGAAATAGCTTAACTTACCAATGCGCCTATGCATTTCAATCTTATTCCTTTTAATAAGTACCGGTTGAATAATAAGTAATGCAAACCAACATAAAAATGCAAAGAAGTGGAGGTGAATTATGATTGGAAATCTATTAAAATCGGGAAAAAATCTGATATAGGAATTGTAAAAGCCTGCTAAAGTAAAGACAATCACTAAGCAAAAGAATACTAGTAAATTCTTAGAATATGTTTCCATTTTGAACAAGGCTTTTAGTAATTCAAACGGTGCTTCATTCCCAATACCCTAAATAGAGTTTTGCTTGAAGTTAACTTTATTAAAAGATAAAAAATAGTACAGATGCGACATGTATTCAACTAAATGAAAATGTGTAAATTAGAATAAAATAAATCTATTATGATTGACGTATTATTACCCCATTTAGAATTACGTCCTTTTATAAGAGGATATATTCATAACGTCATAGATTTTAGTTTGGAAAACCTAAACAACACATATTTTTTCACGCCGACTCATAAAAAATTTATCATGCTCTATTTAGGAAGTTCGGTTGAAGTAACCTTTGAAAACAAGAAAAAGGAAAAGAAAAAAGATATGTTGATTATAGGACCTCAAACTACACCTGTAAGCTTATGTTTTGAAAGTAATCATAGAATGATTGCGATAGAACTACAAAATATCGGTCAGTATTATTTATTGGGAGGCTGTCCTATTCATACCTTAATTGATAGTCATCTAGAAGGTGATGCGGTATTTGGAAATCCTGTAAAAGAACTCATTGATAAACTTATTGAAATCAATGACTTGGAAATAATAAAAAAGGAGCTTGATCAGTTTTTCTTAAAAATTCTTAATAGTAATAAACTCAAAACAAATCGATCTGACATGCTATTGAATGAATTGCCTCAAAACATTCCTATTGCTGCAATGGCTTTGGCGGCTGGGAAAAGTATAAGGCAACTAGAAAGATTATTTAAAGATAGAATAGGAGTGAGCCCCAACTTTTTCAGGAAACTAAGAAGATTTGCGACCGCTTATAAGATAAAGGAGCTCAATCCAAATCAAACATGGACCCAAATCGCATATTCATGTGGTTACTTTGACCAAATGCATCTGATTAAAGATTTTAAAACTTTCTTGGGACATAATCCTAGTTATATCAATCAATTGTTGAATCAACAATATCAAGAATATACTAATTATCAGATTCCACAATAAAAATCCTAAATCAAATTGTCATTTCGATTGTTCTTTACAATAAAAAGATGGTAAAATTAGATCCCATAATAGCTGTAAAAGATGTATTATCCAGTTCAAGGTGGTATGAGGAACTCTTTGGCTTAAAGAGTAAACATGGCGGAAGTAATTTCGCAGTGTTACAAGATGAATCTGGAGAAACTGTCATCTGTTTGCATGAATGGGGGAGCCATAATCATCCTTCTATGACGGATCCAACCATCCTTCCTGGCAATGGCTTAATATTATATTTCAAAACCACAGATTTTGAATCTATAAGAGGAAAAGCTGAAGAAATGGAAGTTCAAATTATTCAAGATACCCATCTAAATACCAATTCTAATAGGTTAGAATTTTCAATTAAGGATTTGGACGGATATTATATCAGCATTACTGAATATCATAATTACCAAGGGTAGCAATTCTTTCGAATAATATAAATAAAGTCGTGTAAAATATTCTTTAACGGCTTTTTTGGGATATAATTCACTAATATTTCACTTGTTTAAACACTTAATTTTCCTTCTGAATATATTTTAATACTTTATGTTAATTCAGATTCTATGAGGTTTATTGTAGCCATAAAAAGATTTGTCGGGTTTCGATGAAATTCTTAACTATTTTCGGTACAAAAATCTTTTTTTTATTCCATCTAAAAATCTTGTCTGAGAGTGATTTTTACGGGTTTTTCATGCTGTATTTATTGAATTACAATAATTAAAAAATTTAATAAAACAGATGTTTAACCATCTTTTTTGAGCTACTAAAACATATTAGCAAAATTAAAAATTTCAATTAAGTATGTAGGGCATATGCTACAAATACAAATTAACAGGCCGTTTTGGGCACTATTGATTTTAAGGAACAAAATTCCTGTGTATTTTTGTAGACCATTATTAAATGGCACACAAACTATTAGAAAAATTAAAAGAAGTATTAAAAAATTACAGCAATTAATTAACTGGATAGAAAGATTAGTCTGAATTCAGGGAACTAAAGTTGTAATTGCAAATAATCGAATATGAAAAAGCAATATAAATCACCCCATATCAATATGGTCAAGGTTCAGATGGAAGCTGATATTGCTCTTGGTTCGGCAAAAGTATACCCTTACAACGAAAAAGGTGAAATGTATGAATCTTGGGAGCAAGAACCTGATGACAGTAGAAATATTGATTGGTAATTATAAAATTGGATTTAAAAATAAAATGAATAGAATAAATAAAAATATTTGCCTAAAGTGGAGCATGGGCTTTATGGCGATTTTAATGCTGACATTCTCATCTTGTCAAAAAGATACAGATGCTGGCACTGGCACTGGGGATGCCAAAGTAATGGTTCAAATGGATGGTGTTTCTTTTGAACAAGACAATTATGATTACGGCGCTAAATCAAGTGCTGCAAATTCTTCAGCTTCGGGCATCGTTAAAGACACGTCTATTGTATATGATGATTTTGTAGTGGATGTTCAAATGACAAACGAAACTGACAGATCTAGCAGAACCGTAAATAATAATACAGTTTATAGAGCTGGTAACAGCAATATGGCTGCCTCTACTACTGTTACTACAAAATTAGCTCCTGGAATTAAATATAAATTAGTTGCATTTAATTCTGATGGTACTTTGAATCAAATAAAAGAATATACTGTTGGCAGTGAAGCGACAACCGGGCCAATGAGTTTAGATGCTGGTAAAAACTATACTTTCGTTGCATATTCTTTTAATGGCACTACCTCTCTGCCAGATGTAAGCTATAAAACAACTGTTAAAACCTTCGCAAATGCCATTTTACCAACTGTTGATAAAGACCTTATGGTATTTGTTGCGAAGAATAGAGCGATTAGTCACGGAGATACAAAGCTTGCAATCGTGTTAAAACACAGGTTCAGTATGATTACTACGAAATTGACCATGGTTGCAAAAATGACTGGTTCAATTAAGTCACTAGTAAATACAACTATTGGACCTACGCATGCAAATGCAACGTTTAACTTTACTGATGAAACTCTTACATATGGTGGAACATTAACTTCCCGACCATCTGTAGCATGGCCAAACCTTGCAGTAGGTTTACGTGAAGTAATTAGTACTCCAACATTGTTAATTGCTCCTATGGCATCAAATAAAACCTTAGTTTTTGGTTCTATTATGATTGATGATGAAACCAAAACTAACTTTACTATCAATAATATCAGAGTAAATCCAGGATGTAAATATAATTTAAACCTGAATTTCAGAACATGTACTGAACCTGTTAATTTAGCGAATGATGCAATGAATTGGTCTTATCCAGTTAATGGTTCTTACACAGGTTGTATAACTCCAAGCGGAGAAGTTAAAAATGGTACACTATTAAGTCACACTTTTAATGCACCAGCTTCAAATTATGGGTTTACCTTTGATATGACAGAATTAGATAATGCAATAAATGTTGAAGTAAACGGTACTAGAATATTCACAGACCCTGCATTGGCAATTAAAGAAAATTCGCAAATTCAATTTCAAACTTATGATAACACAGCTAATGGTGAAGGTATTATAACAAGAAATATCATGTTTGTAGGTGGTGATGAATATGGATTGGATAGAAATGGAGATAAAATTCATGATGTACCTGAAATTTGGTTGATTAAAGGAACTGCTACAAAACCAATGATCAGAATAAGTATCAGTAAAACTGGAGAAGTTGCTATGTTAGGTAGTAAAACTAGTGGTGGAGATTTAGTTCAATTGATATTGAAGAATAATATGAAGTTCAATACAGTGCCTTGGAATTCAACTTCTCCTAATGTTGTTAAAATAACTCAGAGGGTATCTAATAAAACTGTTGTTATTGGTAAAGGATACGGACAAAGAAAAATCGCTTGTCCAACAACTTAAAACAAGATTAATTTTTATAAACATAATAGAATAGAGAGCCTGAAGTCATTCAGGCTCTTTTTATTTTACTTAAATTTTTGTAGCATAATGCCTAACAATTTCGTATAGTTTACATAAACTATTAATAATTATGAAAAGATTCCTGTTTTTAGCTTTAAGCTTATTATTGTTTTCGTCTTGCGAGAAGGACGGTGAAATGGTAGATTCCCAAGATTGTCACATCAAAATGAAAGAACAGTTTAAGGATGAATTGAAATGTTCCTCAAATGGACAAGGTGAGAGTGTTCATCTCTTTAAAGGTGTGTACAAAGGAAAAACTGTTTATTATCCTTTAACTGTATGTGCCAATTGTAATACGATGCCACCTAAATTTGGATATACTTGCAGTATGGAAAAAGTCGAGTTTGAAGATTTCAATGAAAACATGAAAGAGCAAACAAAAGTCTATGATAGCTGCAACAAAAAGTTCAGCGAGTAAATAATTCTTAACTACCAATAATATTTATTTTATGAAAAACTTATTGTTATTATTTTTTATGACTGCCTTTTTTATTTCGTGTGATTCGGATAAAGAATTTGAAGACATTGGCGATGCGTCAGAATGTTCACTTAAAATGAAGGAACATTTTAAAGAAGAATTATATTGTAATACAAATACTGAAATTAGTACACATTCAACACATCTTTTTAAAGGCAACTACAATGGAAAAATTGTATATTTTACATATACTGACTGCGAAAATTGCCTTAGAGAAACTCCTCAATCTGGTTATACCTGCGAACTTGAATTAGTGGAATTCAATAGGGATTTTGAAAATGTGAAGGATAGAAAATTGGTGTACAATAGTTGTGAAAAAAAATTCTATGAATAAATCCTGCTTGTTAAATCTCATTTAAGCTCTGTTTAATTTTTTTTATTTTTGCTATCGATGAAAAAAGAGTTCGTAATAGATGGAAATAGAATAAAAGATAAAAGCAGCTTATATGAAGAGATCAATAGGCAATTTATGCAAGAGGAAAGTTGGCAATTAGCTGAAAGCTTAGATGCTTTCGATGATCTCTTGTATGGCGGGTTTGGAGCAATCAAGGAAAAAGAAGAAATAAAAATTGTTTGGTTGAATTTTGATAGCAATAAAGAAGCTTTCGGATTAGATTTTACAAGAAATTTCTATAAAGAAAAACTTGAACAACCGGAAAATTTTGATTCAAAATTAGTCCGCCGTCAATTAGATGACTTAGAAAGGGGAGAAGGGCAAACGTATTTTGAGATAATTGAAGAAATTATATCTTCACATCCTAATATAGAATTGATAAAAAAATAGGCGATGAATTATCATCGCCTATTTCATTTATTAAACAAATATTAAACAACAGCTCGCTTCATCAAAATATCTATCTGTTCATCGGATCCGAGTTTGAATGTATGTTTGTCAAATTCCTCAAACCCATTTTTCTTATAAAAGCTGATCGCACGAGCATTCTCTTCCCATACGCCTAACCAAATCGTAGGTACGCGCAAATTCTTTGCAGTTTCCAAGGCTTTGAAAAATAACATTTGACCTACCTGCTTGCCATAATGACTTGCATAGACGTAAATCCGCTCTATCTCAATATGATCTTCAAGCTTAAATTCAGTCTGGGCTTGCCCAACATTGAGTTTCAGATAACCTATAGGATCTTCCTGATCCCAGGCAATATAAAAAATGGACTCTACGTTCTTCAGCTCATTATGAACTTGAAGATCTGAAAACCTTTCCGCTAAATATTCCTGCATATCCTCAGCAGTATTACGTTCTTGAAAAGTTTCCAGAAATGTTTCTCGTCCTATTTTTTGAATAATGAGTACATCATCGACAGATGCTACTTTAATTTGAATCATAATATTAAGTCCTAGGTGGCTAAATTTATCTAAATTATCGCAATTCAGATAAAAAAATCAGAGTTATGACGTTAAAATTATAGTTTACGGTAACAATTTGGAGTAAATACGGTAGTTTTCCTCGTCAAAACACACAAATGTTACATTTTGGATAAATTCATCCTCAACTAAATAGTCTTGAACAGCATGAATTGCAATTTCTGCAGCCCTTTCCTTCGGAAATCCGTAAATACCAGTGCTGATATTAGGGAATGCTATAGATTTGAGGTTATTTTTGGAAGCCAACTTTAAACTGTTATGGTAAGCTGAATACAATAACTTATCTTCATTTTTAGATCCATCCTGCCATACAGGTCCTACAGCATGAATAACATAATCAGCAGGTAGGTCTCCCGCATTGGTAATCACAGCTTCTCCAGTTTTGCAACCACCTTGTTTATTTCGGATATGAACGCATTCTTCCAAAATTGCTTTCCCACCTGCACGATGAATTGCTCCATCAACACCACCACCATCCATTAAGGAAGTATTGGCAGCATTAACAATAACATCTGTTTCACATTTTGTTATATCACCTAGCTCTAGTTTTATCTTATGCTCCATTTGTTCAATTAATTAATAATTTGCTACCTATAGAACCTACGAATCATATAATCGTTGGATATATTCTAAAAATATTCAATTAATTCAAACTAATTCTCGCCTTGATTGTTTCAAATTTATTTACAATATGATTGTTACAACGCATATCGCAATACAACCATAAAACTGTAGATTGACTCTTTTCAGAATTTAGTTATACAACATTTACTTGTCAATGTACAGTCGATTATACCCCTGTCGCTAGGGGTATAATTGTTTTTGGACTGGATGACTTAGTTAGACATAAGACATTAGACATAAGACATTAGAACTTTCAAGGCTTATTAAACTTAATTATCAAACACTCAATATTTGGCATAATAAAATAGTTCAAATCGAACTTAAGCTCATTTTATAAAACCATACATAAGTTATTTTAGTAAACTATATCTTTGTCTAATGTCTTATGTCTAGTGTCTTATGTCTACTTTCAATTTACCGTCTAAAATATGTGCTACCATGTTGGATCTCCGAGTAAATCGGAGCTAAAGAATAAATTACCAAAGAAAAAAATCTATTACCCGAATGAGAATGAAATCTTTCATATCTCAGGATTTACTCGTCCTTATTTACCGGTTACTCTAAATTCAGATGTTGATTCAGTAATTGAAGCTCGATGGAAATTGATACCAGGTTGGGTAAAGAATGAAACAGACGCTGGAAAGTATGCCAACACCCTAAATGCAGAGTCTGAAAGTATTTTCGAAAAAGCTAGTTACAAGGATTATATTCTCAAAAATAGAGGGTTACTATATGTAAGTGGTTTTTATGAACCACATAAAGTTGCTGGAAAAAAAGAATCTGAGAACTATTTTATCTATGCTCCACAGAATGAGATATTAACTTTGGGAGTAGTTTACAATAACTTTACGGACCAAGAAACGGGAGAAACATATCCTACTTTCTCGATCATTACAACTGCCGCGAATCCTTTGTTAGAAGAAATACATAATGAAAAGAAACGGATGCCATTAATCATTTCAGCACAAGATCGTGATGCATGGTTATTTGCTGAAGGAAAACAGGAAATCCAAGACCTTATGAAACCTTATCCTGGTGATTTGGGTAGTCACCAGGTCTATCGAGTAACCGGAGCCAGGGGAGAAGATACAAACAAACCAGGAATCCAAGATAAATGGTCTGGTCAAACCAGTTTATTTTAAAAATCTAAACCTATGAAAATAAAAAGCATACTGATCAGTGGCTTCGCAGCTTCACTATTGCTAAGCTCTTGTTCAGTATCACAGAAATTAAGTGAGAAGCCTTACGTAATTGTTCAAAAGGAAGGGCGGGAGGCCAAAAAATGGAAATTAGTCTGGGAAGATGATTTTGATGGGAATGAAATAGACTCTACAAAATGGAGCAGGATCCCTAAAGGAGAATCGGATTGGAATAGGCATATGAGTACCGTAGATGACGTCTTTAGATTAGAGAATGGTAGTCTCTATCTTAGAGGAATCAATAATCCAGACACAACCAAAGATTCAAGACCTTTTATAACCGGCGGAATATGGAGTAAGAACAAATTTGCTTTTCAATATGGCAGAATTGAGATCCGTGCTAAATTGGGAAGCGCTCAAGGTGCTTGGCCTGCTATGTGGATGCTTGCTGAGCTTGATAAATATGGTAAATATCCATTGAATGGGGAAATCGATATTATGGAACATTTGAACTATGATACGATTATTTACCAGACTACACATTCACATTATACTTTGAATTTAGGTCAAAAAGACAACCCTCCCCATGGAGGCACTGCACCTGTAAATGCCAATGAATATAATGTTTATGGCCTCAGCTGGTACCCTGACAAAATTGTGTTTCAATTGAATGGAAAAGATACCTTTACATACCCAAGGGTAGATGGAGTGGATAAATCACAATGGCCATATGACCAACCGTTTTTTATATTGATAGACCAACAGCTCGGTGGCAACTGGGTAGGTCAAGTTGATCAGAGTCAATTGCCTGTTGAGATGGAAATCGATTGGGTAAAAGTATACCAATAGAAAATAAAACGGCCAAACAATTGTTCGGCCGTTATTTTCAAACTATATTCCTGTTTTAAATGGGTTCCTTAATCTTTTGGACATGCTATTCTTTTCCTACCATATCCTGTTCCAATGACGATAGTTCTTCCATCGACCTTTTGACTTACTACAACTTGATTGACATCATCGGCTTTCCACACGACCGGATTGAAAGATTGACCGTTTTTGAGTCTCATTTGCATTAATGGACCTCCATTGGTTTTACTTCCTAAAATAGTGACTTCGCCATTTCTACTGATAAGAATCCGAATCAAAGGGTTCTGCGCTGTACCAACTAAATCGTAGACCTCGTCAATACCATCTTCGCTATATTCTGTCCCATCGATGAATTCAATATTTCTAACTGTTCCCAAAGAATTGTTTGTTTGGAATTGAATTTGTTGACTGGCACTTGTTCCGAAAATATAATTATCATTTACTTTCATATTGAAGGCATTATCCAATTCTGTGATATCAAACTGGAATCCGTAATTTGCTTGTGGAGCAAGAAACTGATTCGTGATAATCGAATTATTAGGATATTTAATTCCATCCTTTATAATACCCTTATAGGTTACCCATTTACGATTTTCTCGTACTTCCCACGACTCTTCAGGATATCTCCAATTTAGACCATCAGAGGTTACATTCTGGGTACATACTCTAAATTTCAATACAAGGTTGTAACGATGGCCTGGAGTGATTTTTATATCAGGTACTGAAATATTGGTTTTAGTTTCGCCATCTAAAGTAATAGAACCAATGTTAAAGGCTGCAGTCGTTGTTGCAGGACTGATCAAAAAAGTAGGTGAACTTGTGATCGATCTGATACCTGGTGTAATCGCCGGGAAAGCAACGTTTGTTGAATTACTGGTTGCCGGAAAACTAACGAGATTATTGCTGAACTTGATGGAACCACTTGCTTTTGTAGGCGTTATTTGGTTTCCTGATAAAGCGTGAATGTTTCCAGTCATACTATTGTCCATTTCGATTGTCGTTGTGATCTGGCTGAATTGATGAATTAATTCTGCTTCCAACAAGTTTGTTTCACCAAAAGTCAAAGTCATTGTTTTCTTGAAATACATGAGCTCCGATGAAATATTATTTAAACTTGCTGTCGACAAACTTCCTTGGTCAGTAATATTGGGTAAAGTTGAAGTACTGTTTACCGAGTAAACAATAAATGTATAGGTAGCACCATTATTTAGTGGAATACCGGGTGTTATTGCTTCATTTCCATACGCATAGTCATAATTTCCTTTGTGTGCTCCATCTTCATCATAAACGACTACCCGATATTTAACACCTGGATCGAGGACTTTGACAACGGGTTGGGTTGCTGCTTTTGCATCGCCCAAGGCAGGTGATGCTGCTGATAGCGTAGCATTATTGCCATCCTTGATAACCATTACGTCCATACTTATTCCATCGCTTATTTTTACAGATGATAACTGCACATTAGATTCAGCGCTTCTTTTTAGTGGTTTTGCTGTTCCCAAATAATATGTTTTCCTCTTTTGGTGATCCTACCGAAAGCTTCACTTTTAGCATAGTTTCTCCGCCAGAACCAATGTCAGTTCCCGATTTTTTACAAGATTGAAAAACAATAAACAGCATGGCAAAAAAGAACAACGTAGAGAATCTAGCCACTTTGTTGATTTGTGTGAATTTCATTTTTTAAGGTGTTTTAAAACGTTTAGTGTGTGTGTGTTAATTTAGAACCAATCGATGCTTTTTGACTCTTGGTCATCTTCATACCATTGTTCTATGACCTCATCATTACCGTTTTGAGGACGTACAAATGCTGATCCTGCAGCAATCCCTTCTTCGAGGTGAATGTTATTTACCTCGATCAAGGGGCTAACGTATTTTTTTTCCATAATACATTGCTCCTAGTTTAAAAAATTAATAAAATTTAGAATTCCGGTTAATAGTTAGTGATTGTCGGTAAATTCTAATGTCTTCCTTTTGAGGACAATGTAAATGTATATAGTTAATTGTTTTCCTAATGATAGAAAAGGGTTATTTCGGTGGTTAATTTTGAATTGTCGTTTCCTATCTACAGTTTGCTATCGATATCAGTTAAAAGAGATATTGTAGCCCTACAGCCTTGTAATATTTTAAATTATCCGAATTTTAAATTGTAAGAAAACGGCTGTTTTTACTTAATTGATAGGAGATGGTTTAAAATAGAAACCATGTTTATCCAATTTCCATTTTTGATCTTTTTTGTTTTTTGCTGTTATGATTTTCTTCGAGTCAAGTCTGACTCTTGTTCCACTCTCAGTCCTCTTTCATTCGGACCTCGTTCGGACCTTGTTCGGGTGTTTTCCGAACAAGCTCCGAACGAGGTCCGAACAATGTCCGAACGAGAGACGAAGGAGGGTATAAGGAAGGAGGGGTTTGATAGTATTTAATCCATGTGTAAACCATTTTCAGGAATAGACTTATTAATTAGTATTTTGTCTTGGAAGATTTGCTTTTTGAAGGGCTTCTTTTGCTAATTGTTCTTCATTCGCTTTTAAGTACCACTCGGAAATATTTTTATAAAGTTTGGGTAGATCCAATACTTCTTGATATTCACTTTGGTCTATATATTCTTGAAAAGCTTTAGCTCCCAAATGGTATATTTCAGGAGGTAGGGTTGATTTATTTTCATTTTCGTGGTAACGGATTACTTCTACAATGGACCAAGCAGGTTTAAAAACAATTTCTTTAGAAGTTAGTATTGAATTTCCATATTCATAAGCTTTTTTTGGGTCTAAGGAAAGCAATGACTGCATAATATAAAACGTTGGAATGGGAGTGTTTTCCAATTCAGGATTCGCAACCATAAACTCATTTATTTTATCTAAGGTCTTTTGATTAATTTCTGATTCATTAAGTTTTTTAGCATTGAGATCATAGATATAGTTATTCATAGAATCCAAGAAATGCACTTCCAATTCTCTGAAATTTTTTTCCTCATTTTTTTCTTTGCTAGCAGATTGTAGCTCCCATTCTCCAGCAAGAATTTTATTGATAACTGGTTCTAAATCTTTTGGATGTCCAAACCATGCAAGCTTTGAATTTTGATCTATGACGAATGATTTTGGTATCCCTTTATCGTCGTTTGTTGTATTAAACCAATTATCTATCATTTTATTATTGTCATCAATCGCTACATGGTAATCCATCTTGTCTCCCATATTGAGGACAAATTCTTGGATATCTTCGCTTGTTGTATTTTTATCTTCAAAAACGCTGACGCCTATGATTTCCAATTGATCTTTATTTTTTCTTTTTAGTTCAGAAAGATGAGGCATAGCAGCAATACAGGGTTTACACCATGTAGCCCAGAATTCTACAATGTAAACCTTTCCTTTTTCATATTCTTTTATTGGTTCGCCTTTCACCCATTCTTTGATAAATAGTGGAGGTGCGGCATCAGAAATTTTCAATGTAGCATTACTTGGATCTTGTGCAAATGAAGATATTGAAATCAAAGTAATCAATGAGATAAAGATAGGCTTGAAATTCATAATCTAATTAGTTAAGTGGTTGTGTGATAAATAGTAAACGATGAAATTGGGTAGAAAATTGTATGACTTTAGATAAGAAGAAGTTATTCAAGGATTTATGGATGATTATATCAAATACAATGATTTCTATTTTAGTACCATCTTGTGAGGAAAATGCCAAGGTCATTTTTTCAGTGGCAGGTGGGGACACCAGCCACGACAGTCCAAGCTCCGAATGAAGACTTGTCTGTATTTTAAATTACAATTTGTGAACCAAATTGCGATGACCAAAATTTCGCTGATCGAGATTCTTAAAATATGCGGTCCTACAGTTATCTAAATACTAACTACTAAGTACTAAATACTAAATACAAAAAGCCTGTCGCAAGACAGGCTTTTTTTGTTTTGTACCTAGGGCGGGAATCGAACCCGCACTCCTTTAACAGGAACAGGATTTTAAGTCCTGCGTGTCTACCAGTTCCACCACCTAGGCAACTGAGCGAAAGACGAGATTCGAACTCGCGACCCCAACCTTGGCAAGGTTGTGCTCTACCAACTGAGCTACTTTCGCTTGACGTGCTGCAAATATAGATAGATTTAGCAAAGTTGAAAAATAATAATTGTTGAAATGATGCAATGTGCTTGTAATGTGCGTAATAATTTTATCACGAAAGGGATAAAAAGGCCATAATAATAGCTTTTGGTGCTATTTTTGACTACTTTCGTGAATTAATTTAGATTTATGCAACTTAGACTCTTTGCTTTTATATTGTGGTGTTGCTTCGTCAAATTTGCCAAATCAGAATCATACCCCGAAGTGGTATTTGATAATAGTTTGGTGAAAGGTTCGTATGCCCGAAGTATTGTCAATTATTCAGGTGATAGCTGGGTGGAGAATGTACAGCGTAACCTGTTAGTCTCCGATACGTTGTTCTTTACTCCAGGAAATGCACTTTCTCTAAAATATATATCCTCAGAAAACGGTGACTGGGATGTCATGATTAAATATAGCCGCCAGAAGTTTCATTACCGGGTATCCAATAATGATATCTTGAGCCTAAAAATATTTGTTGGTTCGGAAGGTACCAAACCTGAACACCTTCCATCTATCTCTATTCAACAAGGTCAAAACCAATCAATCTCCGTTCCTTTAGGTGATTACATCGAAGATTTCAATAATAGTAGTTGGATGAGCGTAAAAATCCCTGTTAAAGAATTCGCTGGTTTAGATAGCGATAACATAATTTCAGGAATAGTTTTGCGTCAGCACCATTCAAGTGCAGTTACCAACCAACTGTTTCTAGACCAGATTGAATTCCTTCCTTCGCAATACCCGGAAACACCTTTGACATCAAATGCGGTGCTGACGAAAGCGCAAGCTTATGGAAACCATGTTGACTTGCTGTGGCAGGTACCTTTAACGCCAAGCATCCGTTACGTGAAGATTTATCGTTCCGAAGATAATAAAGATTTTAAGGCTGTTGGAATCCGACCGACTTATATGTTGAGGTGTTTGGACTTTGTGCCCATACTTGACAAAAAGTATTACTATAAGATTGCTTGGGTAGACTACAATTATCGGGAATCTCCATTTTCAGAAGTATTGGAGGTGGAACCGAAAAAATTAAGTGAAGACCATCTGCTGGATTTGATACAGTTAGCCAATGTCAATTATTTCGTCGACAATTATGATATAAATTCCGGTATGTACATGCCATTCAGGATGAAGGATAAAGCACCAGTTTCCGTTCGTGAAACTGGAGGTGCAATGCTCAGCATGTTGATTGGTGTAGAGAAAGGATTTGTGAGTAAACCATTGTTCTTGAGCAGAGTGAAAAGAATTGTAGATTTCTTAGGAAAAGCACAGAATAATAAAGGTTTTTATCCGGCTTATTTTGATGGTAGGAAAGGATTGCCGATTTACTTAGATGATCAACCACGCTATGATATTCAGGCTACTACCAGTTTAATGGAAGCTTTGTTGATTATTAGGCAGTACTTGACTACAGATTCAGAAGATGAAAATAATTTAAGAGCGATATCACCAAAATTGTGGGAACGTTTGGATTGGCGTGGAGTTACCTTGCCGTCCGGATCCTTTGGTTTTAAGATCTGCAATTGATATGGTCGATCAATACTTCACTTACGATCCTTTAGTTGGAATAAATGGAGGCATGAATGCCTATATGTTAGCTATTGCATCAACAAAATCCAGTCTTGCTCCCAGAAGCATTTGCCAATGCAATTCAATATAAGTTTGAAAGGCCAAAGAGAAGAAGCACTATTCGCAATATGCAAGTAACAGCAGTTGATAATATTGCGGATTCCGTTCAATCAATGATGGATCAAGAAGCACAGTTTTCAACTGTTTCGGGTAAAGATTCTATCTATAAGGTCTTAGCCACTCATGATACCTTGATGTACGGAATTCAATTGCCATTTGGTAATTATACGACAAGTCTATTGGATATGTATAGACCGTTTAATACGATTAATCCTTCCATTTCGAAAGTTGCAAATTATGATTTGAAAGATGTTTTGCAACGCTATACGCAAGTTGCAAAACGCAGGGACAATGAAATAGGGGTGGGCACCTCCAATTCCGATATTTGGGGATTTTACCAAGTAAGAGATAGTATCGGTACTTATAGAATTAATCCGGCCATTTCAGTTTCATCGATATTTTTGGATGAGGTTCGCGGGAAGCGTTCTCTGCATGCATTATACAATCAATTTGGAGAATATTTATTTACGGAATATGGTTTTAGGGCATGGTTGGACATTCGGACGGATGATGTCTCGGATGAATACATCGCCACTAATCAGGCGAGTTTAGCTATTCAGTTGGAAAATTCAAGAACGGGTTTGATTTGGAAATTATATCAAGCGATTCCCGAAATAAAATCTGCAGAACAAAGAATCTTTAAGAAGTAATATTTTAAATCAATATCGTTATATTTACGGCAATTAAACAATGAAAAAACACATGAAGCGAATCAATTATTTTTCTCTAATCTTTTTAGCGGGTTTAATCCTATTTTCTTGTAAACAACAAGCGTTAGTCGTTAATCCAGGTGCTGTAGTTTCTCAAGATGGTACCAATGATGGTTTGAAAAATGTAAAGAGAGAATTTTGAAGATGCTAAACAAACAAATGAAGGTATTTTAGTTTCTATTTCTTCGGATTTGTTGTTTCCTACCAATTCTTCATATTTGACAGATGCTGCTAAAACAGAGTTGAGCAAATTGGTTAAGGTTTTAAAAGGAGCTAACGGCAAGAATGATATTCGCGTTGATGGGCATACAGACGCTACAGGTACTGCTGAATACAATGTTTGGTTATCAGAGAAACGTGCTGCCTCTGTTGAGAAATTCTTGGTTGATTCTGGAATTTCAGCGTCTAGAATATCGACAAAAGGATTAGGACAATCAAAACCAATCGCAGATAACAAGACTCCTGAAGGAAGACAAAAAAACAGACGTGTAGAAGTGGTAATCTTAAAATAAGATACCCTTAAAATAAAAAATTGATTTCAAAACCGAGGTTTGGTTTTTGGTGGATACTGAAAATTAGACCTCGGTTTTTTTGTTAATAATTTTCTGTATTTTGTAATAAGGAACGGAAGAACGAATTTAAAACTCAGTAAAAAAACGATGTTGATGTTTTAATGGGCTAGTTTAGATTTACTTAAAATTATGAGTGTCTTGGTTGGATGATTTTCGGGGATTATTAGGATAATAATAATTAATTTTGTTAGTTATTAGAGGAAGTGAACAACGATATATTGAGTTAGGAAGAAATCTATGTATATAATTTTTGATACGGAAACGACGGGTTTGCCAAAGCGTTGGGATGCACCAATTACAGATACTGATAATTGGCCGAGATGTATCCAGATTGCATGGCAATTGCATGATGAAATGGGGCGATTAGTTGAGCATCAAGATTATTTAATCAAACCTGATGGTTTCAATATTCCCTATGATTCGGAGAAAATTCATGGTATTTCCACAGAGCTTGCTGAAACCGAGGGTATACCCTTAACTGATGTTTTAAGTTAAGTTTAATGAGGCTTTATCAAAGGCCAAATTTGTAGTAGGTCAGAACATTGGTTTTGATATCAATATTATGGGCTGTGAATTCTACAGGTATCAGGTTGAAAGCCCCATGGCTTCAATGCCTATTTTGGATACTTGTACAGAAGTTACTGCTGATCTATTAAAATTACCTGGAGGTAGGGGCGGTCGTTATAAATTGCCAAACCTTACTGAATTGCATAGCTATTTATTTGGAGTTCCATTTGCAGAGGCGCACAATGCAACTGCCGATGTGGAGGCTACGACTAGATGTTTCTTTGAGTTAATCAGGAAGGAGGTTTTTACTCCTCAAGAACTTCAAACGGATACAGGATACTTTGTTGAGTTTAAAGAGGAGAACCCCGAGGTTATTGAATCAGTCGGGTTAAAACATATTAATCTCAAGGTGGCTTCAGATGCTATTCGCGAAGCAGAGAGCATGGGTCAGAAAAAGGTTGTTATTGACCCTGAGACTCTAGCAAAATTTAAAGCAGCAGAATTTGCACATTTACATAATCATACTCAATTTTCAGTTTTACAATCCACTATTTCTATTGATAGTTTGATCCAAGCTGCTGCAAAGCACAAAATGGCAGCAGTAGCTATGACCGATCATGGCAATATGATGGGTGCTTTCCACTTTGTGAGCAAAACATTGGGTCATAACAAAGATGTTGAGGCTAAGATGGCTGAAGCAATTGAGAAAGGTGAGGAGTATGATGGAAGACCGATTAAACCAATAGTCGGCTGTGAGTTTTATGTTTGTGATAATCGAAAGGATAAAAGTCGGAAAGACAATGGTTATCAAATCGTATTCTTAGCAAAGAATAAAAACGGCTATCATAATATGGCCAAAATGGCTTCTGTAGCTTATACAGAAGGATTCTATTATGTGCCACGTATTGACCGTGAGACTGTAGAAAAGTATAAACAAGATTTAATAGTACTTTCCGGAAATTTAAATGGCGAGGTTCCGAGCAAAGTTTTAAATATTGGAGAGGTTCAGGCCGAAGAAGCATTGATATGGTGGAAGGAGCAGTTTGGGGAAGATTTTTATATTGAATTGATGCGACATGGTCAAGAGGATGAGAATCGAGTAAATGACTCATTGATCCAATTGGCTAAAAAACATCAGGTTAAGTTAATAGGAACCAACAACACCTATTATGTAAATAAATCTGATGCCCATGCTCATGATATCTTGTTATGTGTAAAGGATGGCGAGAAACTTTCGACTCCTAAGGGTCGTGGACGTGGATTTAGGTTTGGTTTGCCAAATCAGGAGTACTATTTCAAGTCTGCTGAAGAGATGAAGAAAGTGTTCTCTGATATTCCTGAGGCTATTATCAATATTCAGGATCTATTGGACAAGATCGAGGTTTATTCGTTGAACCGCGATGTCCTATTGCCAAAGTTTGAGATTCCTGAGCAGTTTCAATCTGCTGAAGATTTGGTTGATGGCGGCAAACGAGGTGAAAATGCCTTTTTGAAGCATTTAACCTATATTGGAGCAGAAAAGCGCTATGAAGAAATTACGGATTCTATCCGGGAACGTTTGGATTTTGAGCTTGCCACAATTGAAAAGACTGGATACCCCCGGTTACTTTCTGATTGTTCAGGACTTTATTGCTGCCGCTCGAGAAATGGGCGTATCTGTAGGTCCTGGTCGTGGATCCGCTGCTGGTTCTGCAGTAGCATACTGCCTAGGAATTACCAATATCGATCCCATTCAATATGACCTACTATTTGAGCGTTTCTTGAATCCTGACCGTGTTTCCATGCCCGATATTGATATTGACTTTGACGATGAAGGCCGTGGTAGGGTTATGCAATATGTAATTGACAAATATGGAGCATCTCAAGTTGCTCAGATCATTACCTATGGTACTATGGCAGCCAAATCTTCGATCAAAAGATACGGCGCGGGTACTGGATTTGCCATTATCAGATGCAAATGAAATTGCCAAACTAATTCCAAACCTAAAACTGAGCAAAATCTTCAACTTGGAGGACAAGGCATTGAAAGAGGTATTGCGGAGTGAGGAATTGGAGGCTGTAAATAAATTGAAATCCCTGGCTGATGGTGCCGGTATTGAAGCTGAGACCATCAAGCAAGCACGTGTTTTGGAGGGTTCGATGCGTAATACGGGAATTCATGCCTGTGGGGTCATCATTACTCCAGATGATATTACGAATTTTGTTCCGGTATCCTTAGCGAAGGACTCTGATCTATATGTCACTCAATTTGACAACTCCGTTGTTGAGAGTGCTGGCCTTTTGAAGATGGACTTCTTGGGGCTTAAAACATTAACACTGATTAAAGATACAGTGGCCAATGTGAAGTTAAGTCATGATATAGAATTAGATCCTGATAATTTCCCTATCGACGATGTAAAAACCTACGAGTTATTCCAAAGAGGGGAGACTGTTGGGGTTTTCCAATATGAGTCGCCTGGGATGCAGAAATACATGAAGGAATTGAAGCCTACTGTATTTGCCGATTTAATTGCGATGAACGCATTGTATCGACCAGGACCAATGGAGTATATTCCACTATTCGTCAAGCGTAAACATGGTATTGAACCTATTACGTATGACTTAGATGCCTGCGAGGAATATTTGAGTGAAACGTATGGTATTACGGTTTATCAGGAGCAGGTAATGCTTCTTTCTCAGAAATTGGCAGGTTTCTCTAAGGGTGATGCCGACGTATTGCGTAAGGCAATGGGTAAGAAACAGAAGGCTGTATTGGACAAGATGAAGCCTAAATTTGTTTCGCAAGCTGAAGCAAATGGTCACAGTGCGAAAATTCTTGAGAAGATATGGACTGACTGGGAAGCTTTTGCATCTTATGCCTTCAACAAATCGCACTCGACCTGTTATGCTTGGATAGCGTATCAAACTGCATATTTAAAAGCACATTACCCTGGCTGAATATATGGCCGCTGTACTTTCCAATAATATGAAACGATATCAAACAAGTAACGTTCTTTATGGAAGAGTGCAGACGAATGGGCTTAACAGTTTTAGGTCCGGAATGTTTAATGAATCGCATTATAAATTTACGGTAAATGACGAGGGTGCTATACGTTTTGGTATGGGAGCTGTAAAAGGTGTAGGTGCTGGAGCTGTAGATACAATCGTAAATAGTAGAAGCAACGGACCTTACAAGTCAATTTTTGATTTGGCGAAGCGCGTAGATCTACGCATGATCAATAAAAAAGCATTTGAGAGTTTAGCTTATGGTGGAGGGTTTGATTCATTTACAGATACTCATCGTGCCCAATACTTCTTTTCGGACTCAGACAGCAGTTCTGGAATCGAAAAAGGCCATTAAGTTTGCTCACAAATTCCGTGAGAATGAAAATTCTGCTCCAAGTAAGTCTGTTTGGTGCCGGTGGCGCTGTGGAACTACCTGAACCGACTTTGAACCCATGTCCACCATGGGGATTGATTGAGAAATTGAAATACGAAAAGGATGTTATTGGTATTTATTTAACCAGCCATCCTTTGGATAACTATAAATTTGAAATGAGGCATTTCTGTCCAAATAATGTGACGGACTTGCAGATGATCAATAAAGTCAAAGCGGCAGAGGTAGAACAAGAATTGCTGCTTGAATTTAATAGAATTAAGAATAAAGAGGTTGTCGTAGGTGGTATTGTGCAAATGGCAAACCATCGTGTAGCTAAATCTGGCAAGCCTTTTGGTTCTTTTATTATTGAAGACTATTCGGATTCATTTGAAATTATGGTTTTCGGAGAAGATTATGTTAAATTCAAAGGTTACTTGCAGGAAGGATATTTTGTTCAAATCCGCGGATTGGTTCAAGAGCGTTTCAAACAGGTTGGAAATTGGGGTTTTGAGTTAAAAGGGATTCAGTTGCTATCAGACCTCCGCGAGAAGATGGCCAAAAGCTTTACGATTCAATTTCCTTTGCATGCCTTAAATCAAGAATTTATGCATACCTTACAAGAATTGGTTAGCTGCACACAATTAGAAGGGCAGGAGGCGAATTGTCAATTGAAATTTATGATCATGGATCTTCAGGATGAGCTTTCTATAGAAATGCCAGTTAAGAAGAAGAAGATATTTATAACCAATGAATTTTTGGATGGCCTTGAGGCTCTTGAAAACGTTCGTTATAAATTAAATTGATAGGTTATAAAAAAAATAATAGGCGTAATAAAATAACATGTATAAGTGATTGCTTATATTTGTGTTTATAAAATTGTAAAACATAAAACATAATCAAAATGGCATTAGAAATTACAGATGGCAACTTTGATGAAGTTGTATTGAAATCAGATAAACCAGTACTAATCGATTTTTGGGCAGAATGGTGTGGCCATGTCGCATGGTTGGTCCATTGGTAGACGAAATTGCAACTGAATACGAAGGTAAGGCAGTAGTGGGTAAAGTTAATGTTGACAACAACCCAGACATCTCTGTACGTTATGGAATCAGAAATATCCCAGCGTTGTTGTTCTTTAAAAACGGTGAAATTGTTGACAAACAAATCGGTGCCGTTCCAAAATCAGTTCTAACTGAGAAATTAGAGAAACAATTATAAGAAAACAAAGAAGCCGCTCAAAAAGCGGCTTCTTTGTTTTCTGGATATGAGATTTGAGATATGAGATGTGGGATAATTTTTAGACAATAGACACAAGACATAAGACATAAGACTTGACATAGACTGTTAATATTTTATATCTAATAAGAACCGATTTTATTAACCATTACTACGTTTTTTAGATTATTAGTTTCTATATTTAGAAATTATTTCAATACCTCAGTAATATTTTTAAATAATAGTTATATTTATAATTTGACGGTTGTTTGTGTTGAATTATAGAATAATTTTTACTGAAGAAGTTAAGGGTTTTATATATTGTTTAGATTCTAAATCGGTAGAAAAAATATTAAAGACTTTTGATAAAGTAAAATTAGGACTATTTAGAGATTATTATGCTAAGATGTCTGGTACAAAAGATTTTTATGAGTGTAAAGTGAAAACAAAAGACCATTGGTTTAGATTTATTACTAAACATTATAAAATTAATGATGAAACCACAATTATTGTTCTTTCAGGATTTAAGAAAAAAAGTAATAAAATTCCCCAAAATGAAATAAAAAAAGCAGAAAAAATATATGAAAAAATATTTAAAAGTGGTCATTCATGATAAAATATTAAGTTATTTAATTTAACAAGAGGAATATGAAGGATTCTATAAAAATAAATGGATTGAACTATAATCAGCTTACTTCCCTAGATACTTTGAAAGATGAATTGATAGGTGTTGAAGGAAGTTTTGAGAGAGAAAGGTATGAACAAGAGTTAAATGTTGAAACCATTCAGGAGTTAATTAGAGAAATTAGAAAAAAAAGAAATCTCTCTCAGGAAGAGCTTGGATTAAAAATCGGAGTAAAAAAATCCCAAATAAGTAAAATAGAATCTGGCTATGATAATATTTCTCTAAAAATTATTTCTAAAGTTTTTGTAGCCCTTAATGCAAAGCTTAAAATAAGTGTTGTGTTAGATGATGAAGACCAACTGGATTTTCCTTAATGGTATTTCTAAAAGTTACTTTTTTACCGCTAACCTATATCTAAAACCCAATGTTGCCCATCTGCTTGGCATTGGTACCGCTCCAACTTCTATATATTGTGCATCGAATATATTCTGCATATCGGTATAGATCATATAGCTAGATTTCTGGAAGGAGATTCTTGCATCTGAAACAAAATAGGAATTTTTAGAACTTCTCTCAAGCATTCTATTTGCAGTACTGAAAGTCCAATTTCCTGTTTGAAAAACTGATCGTGCCAATCGCTTGATGCTTTAAACTTTCGATTCCGTATTTGATTATAGTGTTTTTATAATCATTTATAATAGAAGGATTTAAATATGTATACGAAAAGTTGAAGTTTATGTTTTTATTTTCTGTTATTCTATGGTTGTATAAAATATTGCTGAAAAAGCCATGTGTTTTATTGTTCCCTAAATTTTGGGGCTTGGAATGGTTCATCGGTGGATGCTCTGACCCAGTCGATGAAGTTGTCGATATCTCTGTAAAAGTATCCTCCTTTTAGGGTAAGACTGTTTTTTTGGAATGATGTGCTGATTTCATTCTGCCATGCATTTTCACTTTTCAGGTCTGGATTTCCAATGTTTCCAGGTCTTTGGTTTAGGTAAAGATCCGTAAAAGTTGGATTCTTTGGCTTGTTCCGCTGCTGGCAGAGACTTTCCAATGATCATTGATTAAATAACTGATATCCAACCCCGGGAAAACTTGCCAATCATAATCGGTATTATAGTTAATATAAGCTCCTAAGTTGAAAATAAAATTCCTGAAATAGGTTGACCTAAATTCTGTAAACATCCCTAAATTATTACGGTTGTGGTCACCAATATTAGAGCTGCTAATTGATTCATGTCTTGATTCAACCCCTAGGCCCAGATCACCATATTTAGACTGTCTATAAGCGTGCAATTCACCTGAGAAAGAATGTGTATAATGTTGACTTCTACCTTTGCTTAAATCATCTTTGAAATATCTATAATCATCTTCGTTATACCTATAATTTATCCTTGGACTCAAGTACCACTTTTCATTGATCTGATGTTGAGAGGTAATGCTCGACAGAAATGTTTCGACATTCTCTTCGGAATTTTTATCACCAGGTGCTGCATAAAAACCATTTGCTCCGAATTTATTATTGATATATCCCGCCATCATCTGTATCCTATTGTCCTGATTCAAGACGATATTATTTTGGTAATGCAACCTTTCATTATTACTGCCCGTATTGTAGCGTTGACCGTTACTATGTTCTTTGGTGGCATAAAGCTGGTGTTGGTGTTTTTGTGCGTTCAATGTTTCACCGACCTGTATACCACTACCATAATAAATGCCACTTTTATCTTCTTCTTCCACCTTTTTGAAGGAGCTTCCCGCATATAAATGTGCATAAACAGAATTGTGGTCAACTTTTTTGGTAACAATATTTACAGCTCCGGTTAGAGCATTGATTCCGTACATCCTAGATGCTGGGCCTCTCAGGATTTCAATTCTTTCGATGGCTTCCAATGGAATTGGAATATTGAGCATATGATGTCCTGTTTGAGGATCAGACAATTTAACACCATTGATCAAAAGTAAAGTTTGATCAAAACTGCCGCCGTCAATACCTATGTCAGCTTGGGTTCCAAATGGACCTCTTTGTCTAATATCCAATCCGGACACATATCTTAAAACCTCATTGATACTGGTACTTGGCAGATTTTTGAGGTCTTTTTGGGTGAGGACCTGAATGTTTCGACTATGTTGGTTAAAAGGAATTTGAAATCTATTTTCTTGAATTAATACTTCATCTATATTGGTAGTATCGGAGTTTATGTTTTGTGCAAAAACAACAGTAGGTAATGAGCACAGAAGAAATAATAAATTCTTAGTTGACATTCTAATTAAAATTTTGCCAAAATTAGTTAAAATGTTTACAGCAAACGAAGTTTTTAATGCCATTCTTGCCTTCCTTTTGGTATTTTATTTATAGTCAAATCCATACTGTCATTTTCAATAGATATCTTTTCCAATTTTGATAGATCAGGTTGTCCTGCATCAACCCATGCACTATACCACAATGACCCAATTGCGTGTATGGATTTTTTCATCCTTCTTTGTACCATTCCATTCAATGCCAAATGATAAGATATGACATAGAAATCGGAATAATTAGGTTGAATTTGCTGCCCTCTTTGGATATATGCCCTTTGCAAGACTTTGGGTAAATTTTTGGAGAGTTGTTTTTCTATTGTCTATACGGAATCGAGTAAATGATGGCTTTGGAGAACTGTTGACCAAGCGAAATCCAGGACATTGTTTATATATTTTGCTGGGCCTACCATAAGTTTGTATTTATGGTGAAACATTTCAGGTATTCGAGTTTCCCAAAGAGCATGAATTCCAACCTGATTGGTAAATTGACCATTATAATTGCTGGTCGTATGTAGTGGCACGTGCGCATCGGCAGCATAATGACCTAAATCTGCAGAAAGCTTGATTATCCTTGCAATATCCTTGTTGTAAAATGCCTTAACCAGTTGCCTATACGAATTGTCGATCTGCCAAGGGACAATACCTTTGCTTAATATTATTTTTTCATTGAATTTTTCTCTGACTTTATACCAAGGAATCAGCAATGAATCGGTATTTTCAATTTTATCAAGATCGATGAAATGTCTTGGCGATTCCTTGGGGTCGATATATACTCTTTTATCTGCATTTACGGCAAAATTCACGGATTTGGAAACTATGTTTTTTATAGAATATGGCGAGATTTGGTGGGAGGGTGAAGATAGCGTTAAGGTTGATCAATTTATGAGGTTGAAATCCCCAAGACGATACAAAGAACGTTAACATAAAAAATGCTATTGTAGTCACACAGCGTTTCATGTTGGTTACGAGATATTTATTGAAAATTAATAATTTTTAGTTAAGATATCTAGAGTTTTTTCTAAACATATTAACTGAAATTTGTTACTTTGTTACAGTCAAATTCGGAATCGATGAAAATATTATATGCTGTTCAAGGGACTGGAAATGGGCATTTATGTAGGGCAATTGATATTATTCCCTGCCTTCAGGAATATGGACAAGTAGACGTTTTAATCAGTGGTATCCAAGCCGATATCGTATTGCCATTTGAGGTGAAATACCGTTATCATGGTTTGAGTTTTATTTTTGGGAAATCTGGTGGTGTCGATCTCTGGAAGACCTTTATGAGTTCCACTGTCCGTAAATTCGTCAAAGAAGTGAATTCGGTACCCGTTGAAGAATATGATTTGGTGATCAATGATTTTGAGCCGATCTCAGCATGGGGTTGTTACTTCAAAGAAAAAAGCTGTATTGGTTTAAGCCATCAAATAGGAGCTTTTGACCCTTCAAGTCCTAAACCCGAAGAATCGGATATGTTGGGTAAATTCATCATGAAAAATTATGCTCCTGCAAATATTTCTTATGGATTTCATTTTAAATCCTATGCTTCCCATATTTTCACTCCTGTCATCCGTCAATCAGTTAGGCAATTAGATCCTAAAGATTTAGGACATTATACCGTATATTTACCATCGTACGATGATTCACATCTCTTAAAGCATCTTTCGAGGTTTCCAGATGTGAAGTGGGAGGTTTTCTCTAAACATAACAAGAAACCTTTTAGGATGAAGAATGTCTCTATTAATCCGATTAATAGCGATGCTTTTGTTCAGAGTATGGCAGAATCATCAGGGGTGCTTTGCGGAGCTGGTTTTGAAACACCTGCTGAGGCTTTGTACTTAGGCAAGAAGTTGTTGGTCATTCCGATGAAAAATCAATATGAACAGCATTTAAATGCTGCTTCATTAGAAGAAATCGGAGTTCCGGTGATAAAAAGCTTGAAAAAGAAATCAGAATTGGATATTGAGTCGTGGCTCAATGCCAAATCTAAAGTAAATGTAGACTACCAAGATTGTACTGCTGAGATAGTAGATAACATCGTGAAAAAACATAAACCGTAATGAAGTATATTTTAGGAATCTTTTTTTGTTTAGCCTTGAGTTCGAAAAGTGTTCAAGCTCAGAAATTATCGAATAGCACTGATTCATTGTCGTATGCATTGGGTCAAGACTTGGCATCTTATCTCAAAAAAATGGAGCTCCCACTGAACAAGACTCTTTTAATGCAAGCTGTCAGCGATGTTCTAGATGGGAAAGAAACATTATTGAAAGATGAGGAACGCGAAGGTGTAATCCGCGCTGGATTAATGAAAATTCAAGAAGAAAAAAATGCAGGTCTGAAAAAAGCATCACAAGATTTTTTGGATCAAAACAAAAAGAAACCTGGCGTAAAAGTTACTCCTGAGGGGGTTCAATATGAGGTTATCAAAGAGGGGGAAGGATTGAAAGCGACATTAGAGGATACTTTAACCGTTCATTATGTGGGCAAAATTTATACTGGTGAACAATTCGATAGCTCATATGATCGTGGTGAACCTTTAGAACTTAATTTAAAGTCAATGATCGAGGGATGGAAAATTGGAATTCCTTTGATGAACAAAGGTTCTAAATATAGATTCTTTATTCCTCATTCCCTTGGATATGGTGAACGAGCAAGCGGACCGATTCCAGCTTATAGCACCCTGATATTTGAAGTAGAATTGTTGGACATCAAATCACCTAATGAAAATGCAATATAATAAAGTAGGTCATTCAGATTTGAAAATTTCTGAGGTAGGGCTGGGAGCGATGTCCTTGGTTCAAGGTCAGGATGATACCAATTCTTACATCATAAATCATGCTAGGGGATTGGGAATCAATTATCTCGATACTTCAGATCTATATGATAAAGGTAAAAATGAAGAATTAATAGGGAGACTTCTTTCTGGTGAGCGTGATAAATGGATTTTAGCATCCAAGGTAGGTAATAAGTGGCGCGAAGATGGAAGTGGATGGGATTGGAAACCGAGTAAAGATTATATTCTTAAAGCTGTAGAAGATTCACTCAGACGTTTAAAAACTGACTATCTTGATCTTTATCAGCTGCATGGCGGAACTATTGATGATCCTTTTGACGAGATTGTTGAAGCATTTGAAATACTGGTAAAGCAGGGGAAAATCCGTTATTACGGGATTTCATCTATTCGACCAAATGTATTTCTTAATTATGCTGAGCATAGTAATATAGTTTCAGATATGATGCAGTACAGTATCTTGGATCGTAGACCAGAAGAATATTTTCCAGAATTGGCAAAAAGAAATATTTCGGTACTAGCAAGGGGAACAGTTGCTCAAGGGCTTTTAATCAAGAAAGCAGCACAAAAATATCTTAGTTATTCTGTCCATGATGTCCTTGATATTCAAAAGAGAATAAATTCCATCGCTAATGATCTGAATGTATCAAGTCTTGCATTAGCTTTAAAATATCCTTTATTACATGAGCCAGTTGCTTGTTGTGTGCTGGGCATAAGAACCAAAACACAGGTAAATGCATTGGATAATGTATTCCAAGAAATGAGCACATTAAATATTGATTCTTACAGTCCTTTATTTAATGTACTGCCAAAAGAAATTAAGTATCAGGACCATAGGAAATAAAATCAAGAATTTATATTTATCATTTTAAGATTTAAAAGAGGTTATCCAATGCGGGTAACCTTTTTTATTTCTTGTTAGAATTCTTTTAAAAATAATATTCCTATATTTGCCTACCTACTAGTAGGTAAATGTAAAACAATATATGGATACAAGAGATAAAATCATTCAACTAGGAGATACGCTGATTCGGGAAAGAGGCTACAATGCCTTTAGCTTCAGTGATATTTCTAAGCAGTTGAATATAAAGAATGCTTCTATTCATTATCATTTTCCAACTAAAACATCTTTAGTTATAGCCATTATTCAAAAACACGTGATTCAATTGGAACGATTTAAAAAGAATGTCAGTAATTCTGATCCATTGCAGAAAATTACCATGTTTTTAAATGTCTACAGTTTTGGGAGGAAAGAAGGCAAAAGAAGTATTCTAGGTTCTTTAAGTAATGATTATAACACCTTTACTTCAGAAATTCAAACGGAATTAAAGATTTTGATGGACAATACTTTGCATTGGTTATCAGAAACATTGAAGGAAGGAAAGAGTTTGGAGGTATTTATTTTCAAAGAAGATAATAGGACCAAAGCCTTATTATTGATCACAAATATTTTAGGTGCGGAACAATTGACAAGAATCACCTATAAACATGATTTTCGGGATATAAAGAATGCCATTATTAATAATTTAACAAATATTTAAATGAGAAGAGTTGTTGTTACTGGAATTGGAGCGATTAGTCCATTGGGCAATACGATTAAAGATTTTTGGAAAGCTATCGTTGGAGGTAAATCTGCTGCTAAAAATATCACAAAATTTGACACGAGTAATTTCAAGACAAAATTTGCTTGCGAGGTAAAGGATTTCAATCCATTAGAGGTTATAGAAAAAGCTGATTTACGCAAATATGATTTGTATACTCAGTATGCTTTGGTTGCCGTTGATGAGGCAGTCAAACATGCCGGCATAGATTTCGAGCAATTAAATAGAAACAAAATAGGAGTTATCTGGGGGTCAGGAAATGGAGGGATCGAGACCTTTCAGGAGCAGGTTTCAGAGTTTGCTTTAGGAAATGGTGTGCCTCGATTTAACCCATATTTTATTCCTAAAATGATCGTTGATATTGCTTCAGGGGTTATTTCAATGAAGTATGGATTGAGGGGAGTGAATTTTGCTACAGTTTCAGCATGTGCAACTTCTAATACTTCAATTATTGATGCTTTTAATTATATAAAATGGAATAAGGCAGATATGATTATTACTGGAGGATCTGAAGCAGCAATTACAGAAAGTTCAGTTGGTGGATTTAATGCTGCAAGAGCATTATCGACCAATAATGATAATCCTGAACAAGCTTCAAGACCATTCGATATTAAGAGAGATGGATTTGTGATGGGAGAAGGCGCAGGAGCAATCATCCTTGAGGAATTAGAACATGCCAAGAAGCGTGGAGCAAATATTATTGCTGAAATAGTCGGAGGTGGTATGGCTGCAGATGCTTATCATTTGACTGGTACACATCCAGAAGGAGAGGGTGCTTACTTAGGAATGTTGGCAGCTTTAGAAGAGGCGAATATTGAACCTAATGAGATTGATTACATCAATGCTCATGCTACGTCGACACCAGCAGGCGACATAAGTGAATTGAAGGCTATGACTAGAGTTTTTGGAGAAAACAAGGATATAAGCGTTAGTTCTACAAAATCAATGCTAGGTCATTTATTAGGAGCAGCTGGAGCCATTGAAGCTATTGTTTGTATCAAAGCTGTAAGCGAGGACATAATACCTGCTACAATCAATACTACGGAGATTGAACCCGCATTTGCAAACTCTTTCAACTTCCCATTAGGGACAAGTATTAAGAGGCCTGTCAACTATACGCTGAACAATACTTTCGGTTTTGGAGGACATATAGCCTCCAGTATTTTCAAAAAGTATACAGATTAATCTATAACAAAAATGACCAAGCGAAAACTTGGTCATTTTTGTTTTAAGATCTAAAATATTTCTTTAAGATCGGTTCCAGATCTTCCGGAGTATCGATTGCATCATTGATATGATTTGAAATAGCAGTTTGGATTTTATATCCGTTATCCAACCATCTTAATTGTTCTAAGGACTCTGTAGTTTCAAGCTTGGAAATTGGAAGTTTAGCTATCTCTTTTAGAACATCGATTTTGTATCCATATATACCGATATGATTATAGTAAGGCGCATTAGAGAGCCATTCTGATATATTTAATCCTCTAAAGTAAGGAATTGGTTGTCTGGAGAAGTATAGTGCTTCATTATTATGGTTCAGAACAACTTTTGGCTTATTGACATTTTCGAGGTCTGCTAATTCAGTAATAGGTCTTACTAAAGTGGCGATGGAAGTTTCTGGTTTTTCAAAACATGAGACTAGCAGGTCAATCTGTTGGGGATCGATAAAAGGCTCGTCACCTTGTATATTGATTGCCACATCAAATCCGGATATACTGTTGATGACCTCAGCACATCGGTCAGTGCCAGACTGATGATCCTTACTGGTCATGACAACGTTTTCTGCAAAACTCTTTACATGGTCAAAGATTCTTTGATCATCGGTCGCCACTACGACTTCACTTAACGAACTTGCATGCTTAACCTGATTATAAACTCTTTGGATCATTGATAATCCGCCAATGTCTACCAATGGCTTGCCAGGAAACCTTGTGGATTCATACCTAGCAGGAATTATTCCGATAACTTTCATAGGATAAAAATAAAAAAAAGCCGATGAAAATCGGCTTTTAAAATATTTTGATTAGAACAGACCGAAAAGTTCGGCTTCTATTTTTTGGATAATCTTACCGAGATCTTCTTGGTTATTTGCAAAGTCTAAGTTGTCTTTATCTAATACCAATAGTTTACCTTCTGTATAATTATTGATCCATTTTTCATATTTATCGTTTAGTTTCGATAAGTAGTCCAAGCGAATTCCAGATTCATAATCACGTCCTCTTTTTTGAATATTGTTCACTAGGGTAGGAACAGAGGCTTTTAGATAGATAAGGAGATCTGGAGGTTTGATATAATTTACGATGCTCTGAAAGATATCGGAATAATTTTCAAAGTCACGTGCACTCATCAACCCCATATCGTAGAGGTTTTCTGCAAAGATATAAGCATCTTCATAGATTGTTCTGTCCTGGATCATATTGATGTCTCTGTTTTGCAGATCCACAATATGGCGGAATCTAGAATTCAAGAAGAAGATTTGAAGGTTGAATGCCCAGCGTTTCATGTCGCTGTAGAAATCTTCTAAGTAAGGATTGTTTTCTACGGCTTCAAACTGAGGTTCAAAGTTGAGGTGCTTAGCTAATAATTCTGTTAATGTAGTTTTACCGGCACCAATATTTCCAACGATAGCTATATGCATAATTCTAGTACAATTTTTTTAAACCGATGATTTCACGCACTTCTTTCATTGTTTTTTGAGCACTTGCCTGCGCTTTTTCAGCTCCAAGTTTCAATACTTTAGCAATATATGCGTCGTCTTGGTTGATTTCATTGATTCTAGCTCTAACATCACTAGTAGCAATGATCATATCTTCAGCCAATTGTTTTTTGAAATCACCGTAACGGATCTCAGCTTTATTATATAGATTGTCAAAATGTTGAACTGTATCAGGTGTAGATACCACATTCATCAAATCAAAAAGGTTCTGAACAGCTTCTGGTTTTTCTTGGTTTTCTTGAGTAGGACCAGCGTCAGTTACAGCACGCATTATTTTTTTACGAACAGCCTCCTCAGTGTCAGAAAGGTAAATACAGTCGGCATCACCATTTGATTTGCCCATCTTTCCTTGACCTGAAAGCCCAGGGATTTTAATTAACTTATCAGAATATGTAAATGCAAAGGATTCTTTGAAATAATCAACTTCATACAGACGGTTGAATCTATTTCCAAAAGTCCTTGTCATTTCCAAGTGTTGTTCTTGATCTTTTCCAACGGGTACTTTCGTTCCATGGTGAATTAGGATATCACATGCCATCAATACCGGGTAAGTCAATAGTCCTGCATTGACATTGTTAGGATTTGCTCGTACTTTATCCTTGAATGCTGTTGAGCGCTCAAGTTCCCCCAAATATGCATTCATATTCATATATAGGTAAAGTTCAGCCACCTCAGGTACATCTGATTGTACGTATATAGTTGACTTTTCTGGATCAAGTCCAGCGGCAAGATATTCTACTACGACATTGCGCACAGTTTCTTTTAATCCATGTGGCGTTGGGTGAGTAGTTAAAGAGTGTAAATCTGCGATAAAAAAGAAGCAATTGTACTCGTCTTGCATTTTGACGAAATTCTTCAATGCTCCATAGTAATTTCCAAGGTGTAATTTTCCGGTACTTCTAATACCACTAACAACGGTTTCCATATTAGTTGCGAAGTTACATAAAAAACAGGAAAATTCAGACAGGTTAAATCTATGTTAAGCTGTCGTAAGATAATCGTGCTAAAAGGTGTTTTAAACTAGGTTTAGTAGAGTTGAGGGTTCTCCAATAAGTCCGTTACATAACCTAAAACTTCTGCTTCTTGGGCTCCATCTTCTAGCATAGAAAAGGTTAGGTATGCTGCATATATCTCACAACTGAAAACGACATGTTTGTCTGAGACAATGGTGTCAATTACACCTTCCCTGATGTCAATTCCCAAATGCTCTATTTCATTGTGAAGGTTGGTAGAAATGCTCTCGTGATCTTCACCTGAAGCAAATCCAACAATAATATGTAAGATCAATTTGTCAAACAGTTCCGGGTTCATATTCTTGAACTTATTAGCATATAGTTCAGAATCAAAACGACTTTTCGCACTTGAGACAATTTTGTCCCAAATAAGGTACTCAGTTTTAGTTTGCATAACAAAAGTTTATAAGTGTTATCGTAAATATAATCAATTATCCTTTTCCATACAACGGTTAAATTAAGATTAACTCTCAATGTGTATGCAAACAAATAGGTTGTTTGGAAGGTTCTAATAGTACATTTTAAAAAACAATTGTTATGATAAATTCAGATGAGAATAAAAAGAAGAACAAGTTGAATGATGATGATCAAGGACCTAGAGATCCTAATAATCTTGCTTATGACTCAGAAGAAGATTCTTATGAGCTTGATGTCAATGACAGAGATCCAGATTGGGAACACCCTTCGGATTATGACACCATAAGTGAGGGTGCAGCTGATGATGATTCCACCTATGACTCTGCCAACCCTTATGTTGGCGATGAATACGCACCTTTGGAAGAGTTGAGAGAAGAAAATTTGGATGACAATAATATGCATATTGAAGGTGAAAGTATTGTGAGGGTTTCTAAAGAAGATGAGGAATTGTCTAGAGATGCCGAAGATTACCGCGATGATTTAGACGAGGAAGGTTATCCTAAAAACGACGAGTAGCCTGTACTTGGCTACTATTTTAATTTTGACTTGAATCACTATATTTAGTCTTTCAAAATTATTGATATGCATATTGATTTAACGGGCAAAACTGCTCTTGTTGGCGGTGGAACCGCAGGAATTGGCAAAGCTATCGCCAAAGAATTGGCTGCTTGTGGAGCAGAAGTTTATTTGATGGCAAGAAATGAGGATAAGCTGAAGCAAGTTTTAACTGAATTGGACACAACAGCAGGGCAAGTTCATGGATACATCGCTACAGATTTTATGAATTTTGAAGTTCATAAATCAAATTTAAAGAAGTTCTTTGATGAGCATGTTATTGATATTTTAGTAAACAACACGAATGGCCCTTCTGCAGGAACGGTAATGAACAAATCCATTTCTGATTATCAGGAAGCATTTGATTTATTGTTCAAGAATGCTGTCTATGCATCGAGTTTGGCTTTGAATTCAATGCGTGATGCTGGTTTTGGAAGGATCATTAACGTTTCGTCCTTGACTGTCAAAGAGCCTCAAGACTCATTGGTTCTTTCCAATACTATGCGAGTTGCGTTGGTTAGCTGGAGTAAATCTCTTTCAAAAGCGGTTGCCGCAGATGGAATTACAGTCAATTCTGTTTTAACAGGATACTTTGGCACAGATCGTTTACATGATTTGATGAATAATCAAGCTAAGAGTGAGGGTGTTGACGTGGAGGTTATTGAAAAAAGAAGAATTGATAGTATGCCTGTCAAAAGATTGGGCAAGCCTGAAGAATATGGTTATTTGGTGGCCTTCTTGGCTTCACCTTATGCTTCCTTTTTGACGGGAGCTTCCATTCCATTAGATGGGGGACTTTCTGACTTTATATTTTAAGAAATTCAATTGGAAGCTATTCAGCTTCCAATTGTTCTTTATACTTTCTTTTGTGTTCTTCTACCTCTTCTGGCATCTCAGGGTAGTGGATGTCTTTATATTCTGATAGAGTTTCATAGATGATGCTTGCTACCAAGAATCTGCTGATTGGTTTGGAATCTGATGGAATTATATACCAAGGAGCGTCTTTCTTAGTTGTATTCCTGATTGCATCCTCATAACATTCCATATATTTATCCCATAGACCCCTTTCTTTTAAATCCCCGGGTGAGAATTTCCAGTTTTTCTCTTCTTCTTCCAGTCTGCTCAATAGTCTTTCTTTTTGTTCTTCCTTGCTGACATTCAAGAAGAATTTAAGGATAATCATACCATTTTGAGTTAGTCGTTTCTCAAAATTGTTTATTTGGTCGAATCTCATTTCCCAAAAAATCACTCGGAAGATGGTGTGGATCTGTAATATTTGGAATCCGTTCGTTCAATAAATATTCAGGATGCACTCTAGTCACTAGTACGTTTTCATAATGCGTTCTATTGAAAACAGTGAATTTCCCTTTCTCGGGCAACCTTATTTCATGTCTCCACAGGTAATCATGCTGCAATTCTAATTCTGTAGGCGTCTTGAAACTTTCAACGACCACTCCTCTGACATTCATTTCCTTGAATACTTCTCGAATCAACGAATCTTTGCCGGAAGTATCCATCCCTTGCAAACATATTAATACGCTGTATCTATCATCTGCGTACATTTTATCCTGCAATGCTGCAATCTTTTTCCTCAATTCCTTGAGTTCAATTTTTGCATCGTCTTTACTGATTTCATCCTTTATGTTAGTAGGGTGTTCTTTTAATTTAAAATTGCTTTTAGCAGCTAATTTCTTAGAATAGTTTGCCATAGATTTTATTTTAGGTAACACAATTTACTAAAATTTTGTTTCTATTTCATTTGATTATCATTAAATTTAATGATAATTTAGATTATCATTGAAATGTGTGATAATTTAGATTATCACTAAAATGAGTGATAATTTTATTTATCATTGATATGAGTGATAATTTAAAATATCATTAGATTCGATGATTATAAAGTAAATAGAGGATCTTAATCACAGAAAAAATGAAGTATCACGTAATATTAACGGGCGATGTAATCCACTCACGGTCATACGAGGCGAGTGAATGGTTGCCAAAATTTGAACGGGGAATCAAGCGATATGCAAAGTCTTATGATATTTTTAGGGGAGATAGTTTCCAGGCTGAAGTTTTCTTTGGAAGATTGTTTTAAGGCTTTGTTTTATCTAAAGGCGGAGATGCGTCAGTTCGAGGGGATGGATGTGCGGATAGGAGTAGGAGTTGGGCAAGTTGATTTTATAGATAAGGACATCAAAAAGTCGACTGGTGAAGCTTTTATTCTATCGGGTGAATCCTTGGATAGTTTGACAAAGGAAAGTTTGGAATTTCGGTCTCAATGGAAAGAATTGGATGAAAGTATAAATTTAATTTTAACTTTATCCACTAGATTAACTGACCAATGGACTGCAAATATGGCCGAAACGGTTCAGGCAGCCATGGACAATCCTAAAGCAAATCAAACGGAAATTGACAAGAATTACGGGTAAAAAGCACCAGAGCCAAGTCCAGTACTGAACTGGGGAAAGCGAATTATACAAAAATCAATCAGGTCATCGATTATTGTACTAAAGAATTAAAGCGATATGTTAACTGATTTACTTAAAATGTTGACTGCCCAATATTTTAGGGGACTTTGTCCTTCAACCGAAATCATGGGTAGACAAGCGGAAAACCAAGATCCAATATCTGTTATATCATGTTGCTGTCCATGCTGGACTGTTGAATTTTTGTTTTTATCAATGACTTAGCAGGAAATTGGCAGAACATTTTATTCTTAGTAGCAGCACACTTAGCCATAGATAGCCTAAAAAATTGGATGGGAGCAAAGATGGCCATCTAACCCAGCGCGAATATTCTTGATCGATCAGGCCTTGCATTTGGCAAGTATATTCGGTGTATATTTCTTACCCATCCTGAAGTATTCAAAACCATGGCGGCAGATATTTCAGCCAATCATGTTATGTTGTACTTGATTGCTATTTTATTGATAGTTTTTGTTATTCCCAATTGGAATCAGAATTTTTTTCAGCAAATGGAATAAAGAATCAGAATTCAATGTTAAAAGGAAAGAAACCTTATTTGATGCCGGAACGATCATTGGGATTATTGAAAAGAGCCATGATCTTGGGATTTTATATTAATGGATTTTATGGAAGGAGTTGGGTTTTTGTTAGCAGCTAAGTCAATTTTTAGATTTGGCGACCTAACGAATGCCAAGGACACTAAATTTACAGAGTATGTGCTAAATAGGGACTTTATTGAGTTTTGGGTTGGGAATGTTGGTGGCCATAGCACTTAAACATGCACTAAACATAATTTAATCATACCATGAATAAAACTAAAAAAGGTTTTAAAGCCTTAATTCTATTAATTTTCGCTGCAAATATATTCAACCGGAATCTATGCTCAATCAGCTACTTTTGAATCTGAACTCAAGAAGATCACAGATAAGTATGATGCCGTTGGCTTAGCAAGTTGTTGTGGTAAAGAACGGGAAAACCTGTATATGAAAAAAGCTTTTGGTTATAAAGATTTGGAAACCAAAGAACCATTGACAACGGACAATTTGTTTCGGATTGCTTCCATTTCAAAATCTTTCAGTTCGACTGCGATTATGCAATTGGTGGAAGCTGGTAAAGTATCATTAGATGATGATATCAGCGACCTAATAGGTTTTAAAGTTAGAAATCCTAAGTTTCCAAACACAAAGATTACTCTAGAAATGATGCTTTCGCATCGTTCTAAGTCTCAAATGACAGCCAATGGCTATTTTACGTTGGATGTATTGGACACCACGAAAACTAAAAGATTGGCAAAAATCATTCAATTCCTATGAACCTGGGACGGATTATGAATATTGTAATTTAAACTTTAATATGATAGGAGCTGTTTTTGGAGCGATTGAACCAATGTACGCTTCGATAACTACATCAAACAGCAAATACTGAAATCCATTAGGATTGGATGCTGGTTATTGTGTTGATTCATTGGATCAGGGGAGGATTGCAAAATTATATGAAAAAGAAGATGGGAAGTATGTTGAACAGAAAGCTGCATATAATCCTAGATCAGAAGAGATAAGAAACTATACCATGGGTGTTAGTACGCCTGTTTTTTCCCCAACAGGGGGCATGAAAATCTCTGCCCATGATTTATCTAAATATATGATGATGCATATGAATTATGGTAAATCAGGAAAAACCAAAATTATTTCAAAGGCTAGTTCCAAAAAGATGCAAACAGGTCTTTCTCCAAAAGAGAATTACGGTTTGGCTCTTCTGGAGAATGACCGATTGATTCCAGGAGAACATATGATTGGCCATACGGGTTCAGCATATGGACTTTATAGCAATATGTTTTTTGAACCCAAGAATAAATTTGGGTTTATCGTCATCACGAATGGATGTATTCCAACATTGGATAGGAATGAGGATATTATGATGTCCAAAGAAGTTATTAACTTACTGTATACTGATTTTATAAAAAAATAAATAAAGGATTCACAATTAATTTTGAAAGTAATTGATAATTAGAATTTAGTGTCTCAATGAGCAGATTGGAGGTTTGTTTGAGGTCTATATCCTAAGGGATAACATCTAAATACTGATTTAAATTAACTACTTTTGTAAAAATTATTCAAATTGACAATTAAGCAATATGATTATTCAACCAAGAACTAGAGGTTTTATCTGTTTAACAGCTCATCCGGAAGGAGCAGCAGAGAATATCAAGAACCAAATCGAATACGTAAAATCCAAAGGAGAGATCAAAAACGGTCCTAAGAAAGTTTTAGTAATCGGTGCATCTACCGGATTTGGGATTGCTTCACGTATTAGCGCTGCTTTCGGTTCGGGAGCTGCTACTATCGGAGTATTTTTTTGAAAAAACCAGCCTCAGAAGGGAAATTAGGAACAGCAGGATGGTATAATAGTGCCGCATTCGAAAAAGAAGCACATGCTGCAGGATTATATGCAAAGAGTATCAATGGCGATGCTTTTTCTGATGAAATCAAAAAACAAACTATTGATTTGATAAAGAAAGACCTTGGTCAAGTTGATTTAGTGATCTATTCTTTAGCTTCTCCTCGTCGTACACATCCTAAAACAGGTGTTCAACATGCTTCAGTATTGAAGCCAATTGATAAGCCTTTCACCGATAAAACTGTTGATTTCCACTCAGGTGTTGTATCTGATATCAGTATCCAACCCGTAGACTCGGAAGATGATATTAAAAATACAGTTGCTGTAATGGGTGGTGAAGATTGGAAGTTCTGGATCGAAGACCTTAAAGAAGCAGGTGTGTTGGCAGAGGGAGTGAAGACAGTAGCATATTCATATATTGGTCCTGAATTGACTTACCCTATTTACCGTAACGGTACAATTGGCCGTGCAAAAGACGATTTGGAAGGAACTGTACCAGCAATCAATGATTTATTGAAAGACCTTAATGGAGTTTCTTATGTTTCTGTAAACAAAGCTTTAGTAACTCAATCTAGTTCTGCTATCCCTGTCGTTCCATTGTATATTTCATTATTATATAAAGTAATGAAAGAAAAAGGAATTCATGAAGGAACAATTGAGCAAATGCAGCGCTTATTTGCAGAGCGTCTTTATATTGACGGTGAAATCCCATTGGATGAAAAAGGAAGAATCCGTGTTGACGACTTAGAAATGAGAGAGGATGTTCAAGCAGAAGTTGCAAAACTTTGGGAACAAGCAAACACTGAGAATTTAGAAGAAATTTCTGATATCCAAGGATACCGTGATGACTTTTTCCAGTTGTTCGGATTCAACTTTGATGCGATAGATTATAATAAAGATACAAGTGAACTAGTTCAAGTACCTAGTTTAGCTGAATAATATATCTTAAATTTTAAGAAATGCGTCAAGAATTTAATATTCTTGACGCATTTTTTTGCTTTGCATTCGTTTGTTTTTTGGAAGACGAAATTTATTATAATTTAATAAATCAATATTCGTTTTAAACAATCTATTTGATATGAAATAAAATATGTGTTTAATCACTTAATATTCAATAGATGGCGGTCAAAAAATCACAAAAAATGGGTTTATTTATAGTATAGCATATTTTTATTACATAAATAAGTAGAAAAATTTTGTTTCTTTTTTTAAATTTACCCCATTAATCCATGATAAAATAAATCTTTATCTAGATTGAAACAAACCACTAACTATGAATTAACATAAATGAATAATCAGGTTCTTATTAAAGACGAACACATGTTCTTGAGCGAAGGCATTCAAGAATTCGGATATCTATTAATTACGGATACTGAATTTAACCTGATTGCTGGCAGTGAAAACTGTGACGAGTGGCTTTGTGAAGACTTCTCCGATTGCTTGGGTCTTAATTTGTGGAATATCCTAACAGATTATTTTCCGAATTATGTTGCTAGCATTAATAAGGCTGTCCATCAAGTTCTTGATGATATCAATGAACGTGTTTTGATGGAGGTATTCATTAATGAGGATTCATATTATTTAAACATCTATTTATTAAACGATCTGATTTATCTTGAGTTTGAAAAGAAATTTGAGGACTCGAATGTTTTTTTTCCAAAATTTGAAATCGTAGACAAGCTATTGTCGAAGAATAAAGGGAATATTTGGCAAGCTGCATGTTCTTATATTACCAAGATTAGTGGTTTTGACCGGATCCGTGTATTTCAATTTGTTGAAGGCGGAAACGGACTCATTATAGCTGAGTCAATTGACAACAATGAACTGGAGGGAATCTTAGGATGCTATTATCCAGATATGGATATCTTCAAATTAGCAAAAAACATCCATCAGGTCAATGTGCATCGTTATGCAGCCCAAATTGATGGTCCTACAATTCGTATTATTTCAAACCCTAAATATGAACCAAATTTATCGCAGACTAACATAAGAATGGTTTCGCCAATCCATGCTGCATATATGCTGAAGGATGGCGTAAATTCAAACTTAAGTGTTGCCTTGCAGATTGATGGTAAACTATGGGGTTTCATATTCTGTCAAAGTCAAGAAGCTAAAAAAATCAACCTCTTGAAAAGAGAGGCCTTGGTTTATTTTATCCAAATGGCGGTAAATAGGTATGCTGAAGAACAAAAAAATTATGAAAAGGAATTCCATGACGATATCCGGAATTTTGAACTCCAACTCAAAGAAAAACTTGTTCTCAAAAATAATCTAGCTGAATCATTGCGTGTTCTCGAAAAAGAACTTTGTTATTATGCCAAAGCTGATTCGATGGTCATTTTTATCAATGGGCGTATGTATGCCTATAATATTGTTATAGGCGAGCAGAAAATCCTTGAAATCATAGCATTGTTGAAGTCTGAATGTAAGGAACAATATTATGCGGATCATGAATTTATCATGAAGTATGGAGAACAGCTAGAAATTAACTCTGAGCGTTTTGTTGGTTTAGCTGGTCTGCATGTTGAAATGGATGAAAGTTGTACCATCCTGTGGTTCAGGAAAGAAAAAGAGTTTCATAGAAAATGGGTTGAAAAACCTGTCAGAAGAATTGGAATGAATCTTCCAAATGAAATATTCACCCATGAGGAGCATCCTTACCTGGATATATGGAACCAAAAAACAGTCGGAACTTCTGAGCCTTGGGGCGAAGATGAAATCTATTTCATCAAAAGATTAAGAGAATTAATTCTCCAAAGTGCAAATAATTTCTCCCAGGAGATTGATAAATTAAATAAGGAAGTGGGCGACTTAAATCGTGCTTTGGATAACTATGCCAATACAGTCAGTCATGACCTTAAAAATCCTTTATCCGCAATTAATCTTTCTACCCAAATGTTGTTACAACGCCCCGACATGAAGGAAGAATTGCGGAATAGAATGCTCAAAAATACGAAAGACGCTGTTGAAGTGATTGGAGGAGTTGCTCCGAAGTGTTCATGAATTTTCTAAAGTGAAGAGTTATGAATATAAGATGGAGCCTGTGTATGTTGATGAATTCTTGAGTCAAATTGTGGAGTTTAGTCCAAATCCGCTATCAAGCTGAACATGCTGAAGTAACATATGGAACTATATTACCGGTTTATGGTGAAAAATCCATTGTCTACCAATTGTTTCAAAACTTAACTGGAAATGCTGTCAAATACAGCGCAAAAGGAAATTATCCAAAAATTCATTTTGGATTCTAAAATTAAGCATGAGTTTGTAGAATATACTATTGCCGACAATGGAATTGGTATAGCTAAGGAAGAGCTCAGCATGATATTTGATTCATTCAAAAGATTGTCTAATGCAGGGAATTTTGAAGGAACTGGGTTAGGCCTTTCTATCGTAAAACGCATTGTGGATAGATTGGGTATGCAAATAAAGATAGAGAGCGAACTTGGAAAAGGCACCACTATCCACTTGTTGTTTCCAAATACTAAGTAAAATTTCTTATTAGAAAGTTCCTTTTTCCTATTGTTAAGATTCATTCGCTTCTATGAATCGTAAATAGATACTTTTATAGCTAAAAACCTCGCTTAAAAAATTTATATTTGCGAATTAAATTGAAGGCATAATAACCTATATGAAGCATATACGCAATTTTTGTATTATCGCACATATCGACCATGGTAAAAGTACCTTGGCTGATAGATTATTAGAGTATACCAATACAATTACACAACGTGAAGCGCAAGCTCAGCTGTTGGATAATATGGATTTGGAACGTGAAAGAGGGATTACGATTAAGAGCCATGCAATCCAAATGGAGTATACCAAAGATGGACAAAAGTATGTGTTGAATCTAATTGATACCCCAGGCCACCGTGGATTTCTCCTACGAGGTATCAAGATCCATTGCTGCTTGTGAAGGCGCATTGTTGATCGTAGATGCTTCCCAAGGTATCCAAGCTCAGACCATTTCCAACTTATATTTAGCATTGGAACATGATCTTGAAATCATCCCAATCCTTAATAAAATGGATCTTCCAGGTGCAATGCCTGAAGAAGTAAAAGACCAAATCGTTGATCTTATTGGTGGAAAACGTGAAGATATTATCCCTGCATCTGGTAAAACGGGTATGGGTATTCCTGATATTCTTGAAGCAATCGTTGAGCGTATTCCGGCACCAGTTGGTGACCCTGATGCTCCATTGCAAGCATTGATCTTTGACTCCGTATTCAATTCTTTCCGTGGAATTATGGCTTACTTCAAAGTTGAAAACGGAGAAATCCGTAAAGGCGGACAAGGTAAAATTCGTGGCAACAGGAAAAGAGTACTTTGCAGATGAAGTAGGAACCCTAAAATTAACTCAAGTTCCAAAAGATGTTATTAAAACTGGGGATGTAGGTTATATTGTATCAGGTATTAAAGAAGCAAGAGAAGTTAAGGTTGGTGATACCATCACCAAAAAAGATAGGCCATGTGCTGAAGCGATTCAAGGTTTTGAAGAAGTGAAGCCGATGGTTTTCGCAGGTATTTATCCTGTCGATACTGAAGATTATGAAGAACTGAGAGAGTCGATGCACCGTTTACAATTGAATGATGCATCCTTGGTATTTGAACCAGAATCTTCCGCAGCTTTAGGATTTGGATTCCGTTGTGGATTCTTGGGTATGTTGCACATGGAAATTATCCAGGAACGCCTAGAAAGGGAGTTTGATATGACCGTTATTACGACTGTACCTAACGTGTCTTACCGCGCATTCTTATCGAAAAACCACGAAGAAGTAGTAGTACATAACCCTTCTGATTTGCCTGATCCTAGTAAATTGGACAGCATTGAAGAACCTTATATCAAAGCAAACATTATTACAAAGGCTGAATTTGTAGGTCCTGTAATGTCTCTTTGTATTCAAAAGAGGGGAACAATTATCAACCAGTCTTATCTAACTTCAGATAGGGTAGAGTTGGTGTTCGAAATGCCGATGGGTGAGATCGTATTCGATTTCTATGATAAACTAAAGACCATCTCTAAAGGTTATGCTTCTTTTGATTATCACCAGATTGGATACAGACAATCGGATTTAGTGAAATTGGACATCAGGTTGAATGATGAACCAGTGGATGCTTTATCATCATTGATTCACCGTAGCAATGCATACGATTTTGGTAAGAAGATCTGTGAAAAGTTAAAAGAACTATTGCCAAGACAACAATTTGAAATCCGTATCCAAGCATCAATCGGTGCTAAGATTATTGCGAGAGAAACTATCTCTGCTTTACGTAAGGATGTAACAGCTAAATGTTATGGTGGTGATATCTCCCGTAAGCGTAAGTTATTGGAGAAACAGAAAAAAGGTAAGAAAAGAATGCGCCAAGTAGGTAATGTGGAAATTCCTCAGTCTGCATTTATGGCTGTTTTGAAATTAGATTAACAAAAATCAACCTATACATAATAACATGAATTTACTTGACGGTAAAGAAGTATCAACAAAGATTAAAGAAGACATCAAAAGAGAGACTGCAGAGTTAACTGAAAAGTTAGGTCGCAAACCTCATCTAGTGGCGATTCTTGTCGGAAATGATGGCGGAAGTGAAACCTATGTTGCCAGCAAAATGAGAAATTGCGAACAAGTAGGATTTGATTCCACAAACCTTCGTTATGATGTCGACATCACTGAAGAAGAATTATTGAACAAAATCAAAGAAATCAACGCTGATGATAGTATTGATGGTCTTATTGTTCAATTGCCATTGCCTAAGCACATTGACCCAGATAAAGTAACTGAAGCTATTGACTACCGCAAAGATGTTGATGGATTTCACCCCATAAATTTAGGTCGAATGCAAAGAAATCTTCCTTGTTTTATTCCAGCTACTCCTTATGGAATTATGCTGATGTTGGAACATTATGGAATTGATACAGCAGGTAAAAAAGCAGTTATTGTAGGTAGAAGTAATATTGTAGGATCACCAATGAGCATTCTGTTGGCTAGAAATTCTAATCCTGGTAACTGTACCGTAACATTAACACATAGTAGGACTAAAGATTTGAAAGATGAAGTTCTACAAGGAGATATAGTGGTAGCTGCGATAGGTAAAAAGAACTTTGTCACAGCTGATATGGTCAAAGAAGGTGCGATTGTAATCGATGTAGGAATTAACAGAGAATCCTCAACAGAAACAAAATCAGGTTTCAAATTATACGGAGATGTTGATTTTGAAAACGTCGCTCCAAAATCATCTTGGATAACTCCTGTACCCGGCGGTGTTGGTTTAATGACTATTATTGGTCTTTTAAAGAATACACTAGAAGCGGCAAAAGGAACAATTTATCCTAAAGCATAGCAAATTATTGAATTGAAATATGTTTATTTTAAAGCCTTGACTTGGTCAAGGCTTTTTTTATTTATAAAGATTTTAGAAGGCAATCCTATAAAATAGAAAACCATTTAGTATTCCTAAGGTTTTTCATATCAAAAACTTAATGAATTATGATATGGAAAAATTGGATAACCCATATCCTTTTATTCTGATGAATTTGGTTCTTTCCTGTATTAAAACAGAATTGGAAATCAGGAGTTTGCTCAAGAAGATAGATATGCTTTTACAGGAAGAAATAAAACAATTATTTGAGTCACAAGTGACCCATTTAAAGTTACTTAAACAGATGTCAGACCATATTGATAAATTGGAAAAAGAAATTAAAAATAGATATCAACAATAATTAAATTATTTTGGATATTTACCACAATAATATTTGGTATAAATATTGTATCGAACCTACAGATTATTGAAAAACTTAATTATTATAACACTAATAAAAACAAAACAATGAAAAAAATCGCGCTATTAGCAGCAGTTGCATGTGCATTAACCATGTCTGCATGTAACAATAATTCATCAGCAGATAAAAATAATGATGGTGATACTACAATTGGTGAGCACTTAGATCACTCAATTGAAACTACTGAAGAAAATGTAGATGCAATGCAAGCTGATGCAAATGCTGAACTTGCAAAAGCTGAAGAAAATGCGAAACAAGCTCAAGCTGATCTTGATGCAGCAATAAAAAGCGGTGATAAAAAAGCTCAAGAAGCTGCTCAAAAAGCATTAGATGAAGCTAATGCTGCTTGGGAAAAAACTAAAGAAGCTGCGAAAAATGCAGTAGATGCTACTAAAGAAGCTGGTAGAGAAGCTGGTCAAGCAATCGAAAACACAGCTGAAAAAGTAGGTGAAAAAACTGAACAAGTAACTGAAGATGCTAAAAGAAAAGCTGAAAACGTTAAAGAAGCTTTAGAGAACTAAATAATTCCATTATAAAAAATGGTTATTAAGTTTTTAATTGAAAGCGCCAATTGTGTTGGCGCTTTTTTTATGAACATTCTTTAATGTATATTGCCAGTTCACGTAAAGATAGAATGAGTTATAATAAACAAGAAATAATAGAAATTTTAATAGAGAAATCTCAAAATCGAATAAACGATATTAATGCAGCAAAGGAAACTGCTCAGGATGCCATTCTCAATGATACCAAAAGCAGTATGGGGGATAAGTATGAAACTTCACGTGAAATGGCCCAGCAGGAATTAAATCGTTTACAAACTCAATTGCAACAAGCCCAAGCTGATCTCGACAAACTCAAAACACTGAATGTAAAACCTACCAGCATCGTTTCCGTTGGAAGTATTGTCATCACAAACCAATTCGACTATTTTATCGCTATCTCTGTAGGTCCAGTGAAAATAAACGATAAATCACTTATGGTGATATCAAAAGAATCGCCCATAGGAAGTTTATTAATAGGCAATAAAACAGGAGGGAAGGTAACATTCAATGGAAAGGATTTAATGATCAAAAATATCCTTTAAACAAAAGTAATATCCTTTAAACAAAAGTGTTTGTTACACAAATATTCATTGTAAGTCGACAAATAGACTTCTTTAGATCGCTCTATTATGATTTAAAATATACTTTGAAATGAATTGAATCTCGATAAATTAAAAATTTATTGATCAAAACATTTTACCTCTAATTTTTGTTTAGATTTATGTATTATTTACCAATAAAAACAAGAGGTTTTATGAATTTAAAAAAAATCTTATCTATTGCATTAGTATCGGGAACATTGTTATCCGGAACAATTGCCTGCAAATCCAACATCTCGGATGCAGATCTTAAAGCTAAAGTAGAAACCGCTGTTCAAGCAAACCCTGGTGTTACTGTTGAAGTAAAAGACGGTGTTGTTACTTTGAATGGTACAGCAAATTCTGAAGATGAAAAACTTCAAATCGAAAATGCTGCAAAAGCTGCTGATAGTAAAGGCGTAAAATCAGTGCAAAACAATATCGTAGTGAATACGATGCCTCCAGTTGAAATCAATACGGATGATGCTGACCTTACTGCTAAGGTTACTGAATTCACAAAAGATTTCCCAACTGTAAAAAACTAGCATCGCTAATGGTGTTATTACAGTAACTGGCGAATTGGAGCAAGCACGTATTCAAGCACTTAAAATGGGTTTAGATGCTTTGAATCCTAAAAAAGTGGACATGAGTGGTTTAACTGTTAAATAGAACAAATATGAGTTTACAATCAAAATATCAAGTTTTAATTGACACTGCAAAAGCTTCTGGCATAACAGATCTAGCTATTGCTGAACAAGAAGGCGTATTGCATATCCAAGGTACTGCACCAAATGCTGATGTAAAAAACAAACTTTGGGATATCTACAACCAAATTGACCCGAACTTCTTAACCGGTGATGTGGTGATGAATGTAGATGTGTCTACAGCAGTTGCTGGAACACAAGCTAAAGTAATTACTGAAAGTAGCAACCTCAACATTCGTAAAGGTCCAGGAACTGACCAACCAATCGTTGGTAAAGCTGCAAAAGATGAAATAATTACCCTTATAAGTCGCGCTAATGACCAATGGTGGTTAGTAAGAACAAAAGATGGTGAAGAAGGATACTGCTATGCTCAGTACCTTGAGCCAGTGGGTTAATATATATCCAAAATAAAAAATGCCCGGTAAAGGATTTTTACCGGGCATTTTGTTTATGATTATGTCGTTACTACAATTCCAACGATACTACATTTCCTTCGCTTCCAGTCAAATAAATACTCTTTTTATCTGTAGAAATAGCTATCACATTGAAACTAGCAGTGGATATGTTTTCCCAAGTTTGTCCAGCATCCTTGGAAATATCAGTTCCTGAAGTTCCTGTAGCTATCAATATTTCAGGAGTTAGGTATTTAACACAAGATCTGTAACCGAAAACCGGCACCCCAGGTTTTTCCCAAGAAAGACCAGCATTTTTTGTCAAAAGAACATTGTTGCTATTATCCTTATCTGAAGAATAATTTCCACCAACCACGACTCCTTCACGTTCATTTAAAAAATCTATGGAAAAAATCCCTGTACTTGCAGAACCTGACCAGATAGGGACATCCTGTACGTCTAATCTACTTTCTTTTTCACTTCTTTTGATTAAACTAGAGTAGGAGCCGCCAGTACCTATATAAACCCAATCATTGATAACTTGCAAGGATGTGCCACTTGCAGCAAACGCAGCCTCGCCGGGCTCCGCAAACAAATGGATTCCTTCGGTCACATCTTCCCATGTACGCCCTTTGTTCTTACTTTTCAATAACTGAAATTGTCCATCAATGGGATCGCCTAAAATATACCCGGTCTTGCCTTGAAAATCCATGCCATCTAAAAAAGTAGCGGGATCCTCATTCTTGTAAACTTCTTTCCAATCTTTACCACCATTCTTAGTATGTAATATTACAGCCGGTGAACCTGCACTTACTATTACTGCTTCCTTTGCACTAAAAGATTCTATGTCTCTAAAATCATATTTCTCGTAGCCTCTTGGTGAAACCCATTCCCATGTTTTACCCATATCAATGGATTTACCTACAACTCCATTACTTCCACTAACCCAAACGACTTTGTTTTTATAGGTTGATAACCCTCTGAAACTAGATTTGTTCCCAGACGTTAAGGTTTCGAAAGTTTGTGAATTAACAGTACATGAAAATGTAAAGAGGATAAATGATAAAATTATTTGTTTCATAATCAGAATGTATTTTACCTACGTGAGCTGCTTCATTAATTGATCAAATTCTTCTCTCAATGTATTCAGTTTTTCTTCGAGTTGTGCCACCTTTTCTTCTAACTGTGTAATAGTTGAATTATTTGATGTTGAGGCAGGGGAGATAGATTCCTCCTCATAAGCATCCTCGTCAAATTCGCTGAATAAATGGACAAACCGAACCTCCTTTTGCCCAGGTTTCTTTGACAATTGCTTCAAATAAGCTGGTTCTTCACTACTTAGTTTATTTAATAGTTCCTGCACTTCATCCAAATTCTCAAATTCATATAGCCTACCTGAATTACTGTTTATTTCACCAGCAGTTAATGGACCGCGCAGAAAAAGCAAACAAAGAATTGCCAATTCTTGAGGTAAAAGTGGAAATTGAATTGCGATATTATGTTTATATTTTGTAACTCGACTTCCTCCACCAACAACAGTAGAAACCAAACCCTTTTTTCGAAGACTGTCTAATACCTGAACTATAAGACTTTCATCATATTGTACCACTGGCTTTCTTGAAGTCTTTTGATTACAGGCAGTTTGTAAACCGTTCAGGGTCATTGGATAATATTCAGGAGTAGTCTTTGATTTCTCAAGTAAACATCCTAATACTCTTATTTCTTCAGCACTTAAATTCGGCAATGATCTGTTTTCTTCCATAATATATATTCAATATCTACCTTAAATATACATTTTTATTAAAAAGTTGAAGATTGAGCACAAAAAAACAGCCTATTAAATAAATAGACTGTTTTTTGTTTTCACAAGTTTTTATGATTTTTCAGCAAGTAAAGGATTGAATAAATCCTGGTTTGCTTATTCTACATCCATAAATTGGGCAATTTCTTCCCTAATTTCAGCAGGTAACATCATGTAAATCTCTTTCTTCAATGTTACTTGTTCTCCATGAATTGTTGAAATTTTACCATCATAACTCACTATAGATTCAAAACCTCCAATTAACCACTTACCATCGGTTTGAAGATAATCATGATGTTTCTGATCCAATTTCTTTAATTCTTTAATAATTTCATCACTATTAAAGTTTTGATTCTTTACCATATTAAAAAAATCCATTTTATATAGATAGTGCTGTGATTTTAGCCCAAATGTGTTCTAAACATTCGTCATAATTCAAACAATTATCTATTGTTAAACAACTACGTGTACGTAAGTGAAAATATTGTGCCAATTATCTAGATTTTTGATTAAAACTTTTATAAATAATTTTAGGTTAACACAGCATGTTATAAATTAAGCTATTATTAACCTAAAAGATGCATTTGCACTAAATGATTTAAAATATTTAAATCATTTAGCTTATTTAAGAATAGGTGTCCTAATTTTTAGTGCAATATGGTATCAAATTACTAACACGTACTTTTCTCATTTAGCTTTATAAGTTGTATACCTAGCATTTATTACCTCTTCAGTGGAAACAGCAACAATGACTTTCTTTCGCTGATCTACAAAATATTGATCCGATTTATCCTGGCCATAATATTCATATCTTTCATTATAAAATGTCAATAGATCATCTAATTTGGATTTATCCATTTCCTTGTACCTAATTATGGCGTAGCTACAACGATTTCCTTCAAATAGATAATACATTGTTTCAACATCCGCTGATTCTGAATCATAAATTAAAGTCACGGGATTATTTGCTAGAAGTTTTCTTTTTTCTAATTCTATAATTTCGTTTTTGCTAACTCCGAATATTATAAGGGGTTCAGGAAATCCTGTTACTTGGGGAATTACAATAACCGCTGCTTCTTTTTTCTCTTCCCCATATTGGGCAATGACTTTTGTTTTCCCAATATGTTTCGCATTGAATGTTCCATTCGAACTAATCGTTCCAATAAATTTGTTTTTACTTTCCCATTCAACATTATCTTTGTTTGTCCCAAATCTTACTTTCTGTCCAATATGTAATTCAGCTGTTTTTGGATTCAAAATCAATTCTTCAGAATGGTCATCTAACTTGACGCAGGAATAAATTGTAAATAAAATCATAAGGACTATAAATGAATTTTTTAGTTTCATAATAGAGGATAATTTTGCTTTCTGTATTAATATAGCTATGTAAAATTAACCCAAGATTAAATACAGAATAACTTATTGATTCTATGAATGTTTCCTTATTTTTAAAGTGATATGAAACTATGAGAAACAAATATTGGTTGATATGATGAATGAAAATGAGAAAATTTTGAAGTTGGTAATTTCTTTGATGGAAAATGATACATTATCAAATTTTTTAACAGAATATGATTATTCAGTTAATTTATTCGGATTGAAAATATCTGATTCCAGGCATTATTTCTTAAGGTTATCAAAACCTCAAAATGATGTCGTGCTGTGGATGCAAGAGGAATATATACCTAAATTGGACATAAATGGTAACTGGATAGAGTATCCTGCGATTGAAAACCCTCGAGTTGAAAGATTAGAACCTTCTGTAAAGTATATCCCAAGTGATCTAACTTATGAAGAATTCAAAAAAAATCTCTTCCAATTTTTTGAACAGCTGAAAGGATATAAAGCCAATCATTTGAAGAATACTGATTCTAGCAAATTGAATAATGATATTGATGCATTAATTCAGGAAATCAGAACAATTTCTTAAAGAATACTACTCCTTATAAAAGGATAAAAAGCTACCAATTAAAAGGGGTGATACTATTTTTTGAATTCAAAAATAATAGGATCACCCCTAAATTTATTGTTTAAATAGATTCAATATTATTTACAACGCTGGATTTTGTGCATATTCACTCCATGTATCTTCAATCGATTTTCCTAAGGATTGACGGAAGAAGTCGTTATAATTGATTCCATCTCTCAATGCTCTATCCAATTCCTTAACGAAGTTTTCATTTTTATGAGTTTCAATCCATAATAGAAACCTTGCAGTAATTCCATAGCTCCCATCAAAATTGTGTTCCGGCTTGTAGTCTTGAAGAGTCCATGGATCAGGGTCATCAATTCCATAATGATACCTTACATTGTCTGCTATACCTTCAACCAACCAGCCTGGAACATTTCCTTGATATCCTTGTTGGACATGATGCATAGTTTCATGCACCACAACATCGCCATCAGTAGGATTGCCCTCCATATAATCGTAACTAAATACTACTACGTCACCAAATGCATAGGCTGCACCTTCATAAGTAGGGTCGATAATAAAATAGAGCTTCTTTTTAGAATCTGGATTGAAGTCAGCAATCAACTTCGGATATACACTGAAATAAGTATTCATTAACCTTTCTTGATATGCTAATTCAGATTTATCAGAATGATTTATAAAAACTAAAGAGACACCATTCTTACTTAAGCTATCAATTTTTTCTCTCGGAGCATCCTTCTGACTGGATGGTGGCATCTGAATTAGCCTAAACTCAGAGACTTGAAACATATTGTCATTATACAGCTTTGATATCGACCATCTATAATAGGTGAATTGCTGCTCATTCTTAAAATAAAACTTATAGGTAGTTCTCCGTTTCCTGAATTGCATCCCCATATGACTATCGAGCTCAGTCCAGTTTTGGCCATCATCAGAACCATAAAACTTCCAATCCATTGGATCTCTTCCATCAAAATCATTACCAGTAGTAAATTCATAAGAGGCAATAAGTTTGGCCGTATCAAATTGGAAATCAATGCTCAATGATTTAAAATCCTTGGCCAAGTATTTTGTGGTCGTGTCGCCATCAACCAATTTGTTGGAACCTTCCTGGCCAGTTGCACCATCTGGATTTTCTATGCTCACACGTAACTGAGCATCATCAGTAACATCCTTAACCACAATTGTTTCTAATTCTGGATCTGGAAGATCAACACTTGTGTGCGGACTACAACTCGTGTAAAGGGTCCCACAGAAAATACTAAGGGGAATCAACCACTTTAAGGTTTTCTTTTTCAGCATGAATATTAAGATTTAGTTTACAAATTAGTTAGCAATTGCTCGCTAGTTCTAAAAACGGATATTTTCAGACTTTCTTATACATTTAAATTGCTAAATCGCGTTAGCTAGCAATTATTATCCAATAAAGTGGGTTTATTAACTCATAAATACATATCCTAAAGGAAATTTTTATTCGAAATTCTTTAAGGTTACTATTTGCTAGCTAATTTTTATTTTAGCAAATAAAATATTGCATTTTTAGGAAATATTAAGATAGAATTCTTTGATATAAGCAATTTGCAAACATATAGCTACAAAAATTTTTAATGTCACGTTACTATTATCATAATATTAAATTGCTATTAAAATTTGTTATAATTTTGAATCAATATCAGAATTAAATCAATGAAAAAGCTAGGTATATTATTATTGTTCGCCGTATTATTTATCTCTTGTGAAAAGGATAATGGCGTGATTCCAGAAGACTTGAAGAAAGAAGTAACTCAAGATCTCAAAGGAAAAGTATTTACCGCTTATGAAGCACAAGTTTACAAACAAGGGGGAACAAACACAGAGGTAGACCCAAAAAATGCCTATTTTACTAAAATGGAAATTGTTGGGAATGTTATAGAATTAACTAGTGCAAGTAACAGTAAATCAAGATATGGATTCGAAATAAATAACGCTAATAGAAACTCAGAAGAATTACCTGAAGTTTTTACATTAGCAATGAAATCCAACTACAAAAACTTTTACATCTACTTAAGTAGAGATTATTCAAATGCGGTTATCACGCTAAGCGATGGCTCAAGTAGCTACGGTATCAGTCTGAAACCATAATTGAATTTTAAGAACCTTAAAGCCTGATTATACTTTATATAATCAGGCTTTTTTTATTCCTTCATTTATATAATTTTGTCAGACTTTCCTTTTTAATATCAAAAATTCATCCCCATCTTCGATTATGTAAATCAATCAGAATCGGAATGAAAAATTATTTGAATGCATTTTTTGTAGGAATATTATTGGTGACAACATTTTCAAATTGTTCAAAGTCTAATATTGATCCTACAGTAGACGGTGATAACGATTCTACAATAACTACTCCAGCTGCTCCAGAATTTCTGTTCGCTGGTCTACAATATACAGGGAAATATAACAACAACCATTGGAGAGCAGTTGCCGTAATTAAAGATTCTATTATTCAACTCTCACCAAATAGGACCTCAGATGCTATAGGTATTGTGAGTGTACAAAATGATGTGTATGTGGCTGGAAAACAGAAAAATGCCGCCAATGAAACATTTGTATCCTATTGGAAAAATGGTAAATTAAACCGGCTAAGTGAAGGCAAGGCAGGTAACCTTGCAACAGCAATACATACCGATGGAAAAAACGTATACATCGCAGGAAAAGTCAGAGATGTCCAGGTGGAACCAACCACATATATGTGGACAAATGGAAAAAGGGAAAGGAAAGCATGTTGCTTGGCGATGACTGGAATATATGCAATCGACACTTACGATGGAAAAGTAGTTGCTGCTGGAAAATTTGCCAATTTAGCAACTATGTGGAAAGATGGATCGGCTATCGCTTTGGCCCCTCAGGGCTCAGGTGCTGAATATATAAAAGTAGTCAATAAAGAAGCGTATGTATTGGGCTGGGAAAACTCATCACAATCTACCAATGCTGTATCCGTGTGGAAAGACGATGTAGAAGTCTTTAAAAATCAAATTGGTTTTAATATAATTAATGTAAAAGGCTTTATGGAAGGCAAAGACTATTATTATGCGGTAAACTATAATGATGATAATTATAAAAAACGTACAGCTATATATAAAAACAAGCAATTCCTGTATAAATTAGGAGGCAACAATGAAGCAACAATTACTGGAATTAAGTTTCACAAAGGAAAAGTATATACCGTTGGAAACCTGTTTTTAAGCAATGGTGGAGTACAAGCTATGTTTTGGGAGGATGGAAAAGCAAAAACAGATTTTCTAAAGGGGAAACCAATATTTATTAATGATTTCTTTATAAAATAAATCGGATTAATATTCCCAGCCTACAAATCTTTGACTTAATTTTCCATCTGAAAATACCCACACGACATAATTGAAACAACTGCCGTCACCAACTCCCTGGTATGCAAAATAATGATTTCCATTGCGATAGTATTCAAAACTATTCTGTGCGGATATTACCCCTAAAATATACTTCTGGGGGATATGGAGTTTTTGACCATTCAAGGTTGCAGTCGCTTTTATTACAGCAGTCTTTGGCAAACCACAATCTGCTAGGTAATAATGAAAACCATTTATGGTCTTAGGAGCATAACTAGATTCTTCATGGTAAGTTAATCTGTAATCTTGCTTTCGAAAAGCTTTGATTTCAAAATCCATCGAGAATACTCCAGAATTAGGCTTTTTCAATGCATTTAATTCTTTCATCTGAGATTTATGAATAAATCCAGTCTCCATTTCTATATGATCTGTTTCTTCCAAAATAGAAAATGGACGCTCATTATAAAATAATATCTTCTTCCAATCTTCATTCTCAGACCCTTCATCAATTTCGTCCAATAATATGATTGTATTTTCCTTTAGTTTGGTGATAATCTTAGATTTCGCACCAGCACCTGTCCTAACATGAGTATAACCCTCTTTACTACTGATTATATATGGCTGAGCTTTGGAAATTGATGTACTTAAACATATAAAACCAAAGAAAATAAAAAGATAGATCTTCCTTAAAAACATAATAATTGATATTTAAATGAATGAAATCAATTGAGATACAAATTAATAAAACAGTTTTATCCTATAATTTATTCAGTATATACAATTCGTTTACATATCATATAATTAATTGCCTTTAATATTGCTTCTCGGTTTTTACCTTATGACATAATTTGGGTAAATTAGAAAGATAAGATAGATATTTCATGGATCACAAACATATATATAATAGCAATGGCGTTTGCGAAATTTGCAGTCAAACGGCTAAAGTTTATAAAAATGCAAATGCTGATGACCTTTTAAAATCCAACAAAAAAGTAAAACAAAGTGCTGATCTTACCAAAGAACATGGTCATCAGCATACAGATGATGATGGACATGACCACGAGCACTCACACGATGATGGACATGATCACGATCATTCTCATGATGTCGATGGAAATCTATTTATCCTGTTTAGACCTGCAATTATCAGTTTAGTATTATTGCTTTCAGCATTAGCTTTTGATCATCTTTTTAAATTCTCTTGGTTTACAGGTTGGCTTAGAATCATTTGGTATATAGCTGCATATTTACCAGTAGGTCTACCGGTACTTAAAGATGCAATGATCAGTATAAAAAAAGGAAATTTCTTTTCAGAATTTTTCTTGATGGGATTAGCTACCCTAGGTGCTTTTGCAATTGGCGAATATCCAGAAGGTGTAGCAGTTATGCTTTTCTATGCAGTAGGTGAAGCCTTTCAGACACTTGCTGTGTCTAGAGCAAAATCTAATATTAAAGCCCTCCTTGACCAACGACCGGACGAAGCTAATATTTTAGTGGATGGAAAAACTAAAGTTATTAAAGCATTAGATGCCAAAATTGGAGATATAGTTCAGCTCAAACCCGGTGAAAAGTTGGCATTAGACGGAAAGTTAATCTCTGACTCGGGTTCTTTTAACACCGCAGCATTGACTGGCGAAAGTAAACCTGACACTAAAAATAAAGGCGAAACAGTCCTCGCAGGAATGATTAATCTAAATACTGTAACACAAGTGGAGATAACTTCTGCTTATGAGGACAGTAAATTGAGTAAAATTCTGGAAATGGTTCAGAATGCAAGTACACAAAAAGCTCCAACAGAATTATTTATTTCAAAATTTGCGAAAATCTATACCCCAATTGTAGTCTTCCTCGCAATTGGTATCGCTTTTATACCTGCCTTATTTGTTAATGATTATGTCTTTCAAGATTGGCTATACAGAGCCTTGATATTTTTAGTGGTATCCTGTCCTTGTGCATTGGTAATTTCAATCCCATTGGGATATTTTGGTGGGATAGGTGCAGCAAGCAAACATGGAATACTGGTAAAAGGAGGAAACTTCTTGGATAGCTTGGCCGCTGTAAAACACGTCGTCATGGATAAAACTGGAACAATGACAGAAGGCGTATTTAAAGTTGCCGAAGTAAATTTTGATCAACAAGTCGATCAACAACAAATACTAAAGTATGTCAATGAAATAGAAAATAACAGTACCCATCCTGTAGCGACTGCCATACATGAATATGTAGGTGAAATACAAGAAAATATAACCATTCAAAACGTAGAAGAAATTACAGGTCATGGATTAAGAGGTACAGTAGACCAAAAAGAATTGTTGGTTGGAAACTATAAGCTAATGGACAAATACAATATATCATATCCTAAAGAACATAGAGAAATTGTATTTACTACGATAGCGGTAGCATTTGACGAGAAATATATAGGTTATATTAGTATTGCTGACAAAATCAAAGCGGGAGCAAAAGAAACTATAGAAGTATTGCATAAAGAAGGTGTTAATGTGACGATGTTAAGTGGTGACAAGTCTACAGTTGTCAACGAAGTGGCTAAAGAACTAAAGATAGATTCAGCATATGGTGACCTTTTGCCTGAAGACAAAGTTGAAAGATTGAAAGCAGTTAAAGCCAATGATCGTATAGTCGCATTCGTTGGAGATGGAGTTAATGACGCACCTGTTGTAGCAATAAGCGATGTAGGTATCGCTATGGGAGGTTTGGGCTCAGATGCTACTATAGAAACTGCAGATGTCGTAATTCAAGACGATAAACCTTTGAAAATACCTATGTCCATAATGATCGGGAAGAAGACTAAAAAGATTGTTTGGCAGAATATCGGTCTTGCATTTGGCGTTAAAGCGATTGTATTGATCCTCGGAGCAGGTGGATTGGCAACCATGTGGGAAGCCGTTTTTGCAGATGTAGGAGTCGCATTGTTGGCCATTTTAAATGCTGTAAGAATTCAGAAAACAGATTTTAATAAACTTCTTAATAAAAGATCCAATTAAGGAGTTTCCGAATTTATTCCACCCACATTGAACGTCGTGTGATTATGATCATGGTTATGAATATAGGGTTTATACTGATTGCTCATATTGAGTTCTATGCCTTCTGAATCTTTAAAAAGATAATTATTGGATATATAATCATATTTCATACTGAAAATAGGTTGGTTATCTACTAATATGGAATTAGTATACCCAAAATTCGTTTTTCTGACCGCTTCGTATAACCACTAGAATAGGTGGCGATCATTTTTGCAATACCAGAATTCTTTAACTCTACTGAATTGTTGGCATTGTCAATCACGCTGAAACCTCGCTTGATACGGTTGATATCTAAATTATATCCTTCACTATTTTTAATACTTAACAAGTGCCACATATCAAATGTCAAATCATAAATAACATCATGCTCATCTTTTATTGCAAATTCGTAGACCCCTTTTCTAAATGAAGTTATAGTTCTCCCATCTGGGTAATAAAACGTGAAATTCCCTTTCCCATTGATTTCTAGTTCAGAAGTCAATCCATGAATATCCTTGAAAACCATAAAATTTGGCCAACCATTAACAATGGATAAATAATTGCTTTTCGAATAACCGAAATATCCGTCATCGGACAATAACATCATATACGCAATAATTTGGAATTCATCACTGAACATGTCTTTAATTGGAAAACCCATGAGCCGCTGGTCAACAATTCTTTCAAATATTAAATCGGTTTTACTTTGGACAGTCGAGTCTGTAACAGATAGACTGTCAAGTTGCGAATATCCGTCCGTTATAGAACCAATAGAAAAGGTTAGGAGCAGAACTAGAAATTTTAAATAAGTTGGCATATTGATCCGATAAATTTTCAGTTAATAATAAAAGCGTATTTTCAGGTATGGACTGAAGAAAATGCGATAAGTTTAATCAAAAAGAAAATTAAGTCATCGGAGTTTTAAAAACAAAAAAAGGCACCCATTAAGGGTGCCTTTAATTTTTTATATACAAACTAGTTTGCTGGACTTAATTCTATTTGACCTAAATCTTTAATTTCACCCGTAGTAACAGTTACATTTTCAATCGAATCCTTTAGAAAATTACCGGCGGTCGGAACAATATCAACCTTGTAAGTACCTTGTTCAATACCTGGGAAATAAAATTTACCAGTTGGGCCAGCTAAAGTACCCAATGTATCTGTTCCTTTAATAGCAAATACATGAGCATTTGACGTTATTGGAGAAACAAATCCTGTTAAAGCTCCAGAAACAGCTACAGGAATCGCACGAATAACTGGTTTTAATATATATTTGCCATTTTTTTCATTATGAACAATTGATTTAGATGCATCAAAATCCAACGCCAAGGTATAGGCAATGTTAGGGATTAAATCATCCTGAACTTTGATTTTTACACCAGATGATTGTCCTGATGGAGTTGTTAAGTCATGAGGGGTTCCATTTACCACGATTTTGTTATCATCATCCAATACCAATCTTACTTCTTGCAATCTTCCAGAAGGAACGTCATGTTCTGCTAAAAGGAAAAATTTACCTTCACGATAATCAAGCATATCAAATGGATCATGGTCCACATCAATTACTTGTTTTCCGCCTTCTGTGATAACCTCAATATGATCGATATCTAAAATGATTTGATCATAATATGCTGGTGCATCTGTAATTTCAATCCTCACAGGAGTAGTACCATTGGTGGTGTTTGTGTTGTCTGTGCTACAGCTTGCCAAGCTTAAAGCAGCTGCTGCTAATGATAATCCTAGTAATGCTTTCATAGTAATTTCCGTTATTAGAAAAATCATTAAACAATTAATGTACCAGTTCAAACAATTATTGTTTTTTTAACATTTACTACGTCAGGAAAATAGGCCTATCTAACTTCATAGCAATACGATAAGCCGCATTCATCAATCCTACATGGCTATATGCTTGCGGAAAATTACCCCATTGGCTACCATCATCTTCATGTACATCTTCCGAAAATAGTTGAAGATCATTGCCATATTCAAGCAATTGTTCAAAGGTTTCTTTAGCTTCATCCAGACGACCAACACAGGCCAACGCTTCAACATACCAGAATGCACAAACTAAAAACGTAGTCTTCGGCTTTCCAAAATCATCCCTATGTAGATAGCGATAAAATAGACCATTCTTACCCTTCAATTCTTTCTCAACTGCCGCCAGATGCTTCTTTGCCCTTTCAGAACTAGGATCTAAATAGTTCATAAGAATCAATTGTAAGGTACTTGCATCCAAATTTGTTCCCTCATCCGAATTTCTGTAAACTTCGTTTTCAGGGTCATAACATTTTTCAATATAAGCTGCTGCCTTATCCATTAAGGTTTTGGCTTGTTCCTCAATATCCTTATAGTTATTTTGTTGCGCAATCTTCAAAGCTGCAGATGCGCCAGCCCATTGAAATAGGTTTGAATAAGCATGATGATTAGCTATATTTCGAAACTCCCAAATTCCAGCATCTTTTTCATCAATGGTCATCTGAATTTTTTCCAAGATATATTTTAACCATGATTTGGCATCCTTTCTTTCATCTTGTGGAAAACGATAGTCTGTATACAAGGGGAGAAGGGCAATCATAGCCTGACCATACACATCGTTTTGAATATGCTCATAGGCTTGGTTCCCGATTCGAACAGGTTTATTCCCGCGATAACCTTCCAAATAATCCAACTCTATCTCTGTCAACGCCTTCCGCCCTAAAATACCATACAAAGGTTGCAATCTTCCAGAATCTGATTGTGTTATGGAGGTAATGTAATTAGCAAATTCCTCCAATTCATCGAATTTACCAATATGGCTCAGCGCCGTAAGTACGTAATAACTGTCACGAACCCAACAATATCGATAATCCCAATTCCGACCAGAGCCCGGTGATTCAGGTAAACTCGTAGTACTAGAAGCGATAATAGCCCCGGTATCTTCGTATTGATGCAATTTAAGGACTAACGCTGATCGAATAATATGATCCTGATAATAATTAGGAATATTCGCCTTTTTCGTCCAACGCCTCCAGTAGATTTTGGTTTTGATCAAAAACTCTTCAGCCGTTTGCTGTAAGGAAGCTTCAAAAGTATTGCCATATGAAAGAATCATATACTTCTTTTCCGTCAATAGAAAGTTGCCTTGTTCTTCATCAAAAAAATGACTGATCGGAATATTGGTAGTCAAACGCATGCTCTCTTTATCATGCTCAAATTTGATATGATTACTACCTCTAAATTTATTGAATTCATCTCGACCGTAATTGGCCCGAGGATGACAATTCACACGAATAGAAGGATTCCCATACATAGGTTCCACAATCCTAACTAGCATCAAAGGCTTAAAATAACGATCATATTGAACAAAGCGTGGAGCAAAGTCCGTAACCCTAAAACCTGAATGCTCACCCTTTACTTCGGTGACTAATATATTGGTATTCTCTAAATAATATTGATTAGAAGTGATTTGTGTATCATTCAACTTGATGTTGAATTCACCTCCTTTGTTAACGTCCAATAAACACCCAAAAACAAAACTGTCCTCAAAGGTCGGCCAACAAAGCCAGTTTATATTCGTGCTCTTATGGACATGAGCGATAAAATTACAATTCCCAATTATTCCACTATTATATATATGTCTTTTATCCATAAATTTTCTTTATACTTTTTTACTTGCTTAAAGAGTCCAATAATCGTAGGACTTCCTCATGATTTTCAACGTAATACTTCGCATGAGATTGTTTATCACCAACTTTTATGGTGATACTTGTATCAGGTAAGGAGATAAACATATCTTCATCGGTAGCATCATCACCGATGCACAATATGAAATCTGGCTTTATCTGATCAACGATGTTGATGGCTGCTTTGCCTTTATTGATTAGTTTACTCTTTATTTCAATCACACGGTCGCCATTGATAATCTGCAAATCCAAAACCTGATTTAAATGCCTTAATTCCTGAAGTAATTCTTGAGCCTGCCTAATACCAAAAGCCTTTTCAACCTTTCGATAGTGCCATGCTAAGGAATAAGACTTCTCTTCAATAGAGGATCCAGGAGTTCTATCTGTAAATCTTTGAAGGATTTCATGAATATCTGCCTTCCAAGTATTACTTAAGCCAGGAACCAAATGCCATTCCTTATTCGGAAAATTACTCCAAATTCCATGTTCGGCAATTAGGTAATAAGGTCTTTCTGAAAACCATTTGTCCAAATTGCTGTATTTTCTACCCGAAATAATGGAAATATGGTTTTTTGGATCCCTGCTCAATTGATCCAATACATCGTAAACCTGTTGCGTAGGAGTGGCCTTGTCCGCATTCTTGTTGAAACCAACCAAAGTACCGTCATAGTCCAAAAGAATCAACCTATTGCTGCTTTTTGCATAGGATGATTTGATCTCGGCTTCGACTTTTTCACGAACCTTACGCGCCAATTCATCCCTCTGAGTATTTTTGACCTCAGAAAGCCTTTGCATAAATAAATTAACCCAATGATGAACCGTAAATTTGGAAACGATCTCCTGACTGGATTTCAACCTTTCATCTTGTTCTTCAACAGGCATCGTAATCGCCTCATAAAGTGTTCTACTCGTCCTTTGAACCGCATATGGATTGATGATCAAAGCATCCGAAAGTTCCTTAGAAGCTCCCGCAAACTCACTGATAACCAAAACACCAGTTGAATCTTGCTTACTCGCTATAAATTCCTTGGAAACCAGATTCATACCATCGTATAATGAGGTTATCCAACATACATCTGCAGCAGAATACAAAGCCGACAAAACATCAAATGGAAGTGAATCGTAAAAATAAGCAATAGGCTGCCAACCAGGTTTCCCATGAACAGCATTGATGTTACCTACTTTACGGTCAATCTCGTTCCTCAATTTCTTATATTGACCAACCTGATCCCGAGATGGGACAATCAGCATATATAAAACAATCTTCCCAATGAGTTCTGAATGATTGTTCAACATGATTTCAAATGAAGTCAATCGCTGTAAAATACCTTTACTGTAATCTAAACGGTCAACAGACAATATAATCTTTTGGTCCTTATATAAGCTTTTTAGATGAGTAGCATAATTTCGAGTCTCCGGAGTAACTGCTTGATTCTTGTATTTTTCGTAATCAATTCCCATTGGAAATACATCCACCAAAACTTTACGACCATTGATCTTTAATTGATTGATATTCGTGGGTAAATTCAAAATCCCAGAACTTGAATCTAAAAAATTATCGACATTTTCATAAGTATGAAAACCGATGAGATCAGAACCCATTAAACCCATCAACAATTCTTCGCGCCATGGAAGCATTTTGAAAAGTTCAATCGGAGGGAAGGGGATATGATGAAAATAACCTATGCTGCATGATTCTTTTTGTTCCCTGATATAATTGGGAACAAGCATCAATTGATAATCATGAACCCAAACATGAGTGTTTTCTTCAATAAAAGGAATGGCAGCCTCTGCAAATTTTCGGTTCGCTTCCGTGTAACTAATCCAATAGTCTTGTTTTAATTCAACATAACTTGGTCGATAATGACACAAAGGCCATAAAATAGCATTTGAAAAACCCTCATAATAACCTTTGATTTCTGCTTCAGTAAGAAAAACTGGAATTAGATTCAGCTTTTTTAATTCTTCTCTGATTAACTTCTCTTCAGATTCGTTCTTGGGGATAATCCCTGGCCATCCAATCCACCAAGATCCATTTTCCTTATAAAAGGATCCTAATCCTGTCGCCAAGCCCCCTTCACTGGCAGTAAATTTAAGCTTTGACTTTTTTCTCTCAATTTTGACGGGTAGGCGATTCGAAATGATTAGAGTACCTGTTGCGGGTATGTCTAGATTTTGTAGCATATGTTCCTTAAATACAATCGAATCTCAAAATTGTTTTATAAATGTGTTACAACATCAATATTTCATAGTAACCCAATTGTAATTTTATTATGTACAACCACTAACCATATCAAGTAAATCAACCACAAGAATTAAAATTAATGAATTGTAATATCTAAAATTAAATTGTTATGAAATGTCAACTTTTTTATAATCAGTATTTTATTAATTATTAGATTATCCTTAAATTTAATAGGATATTAGGATGTGATATAAATAATATTGCTTTTAATTAGAAAAAATCATATTTTTTTCAATTTCTAATTGGTAAAAATATCCTCGTAAAATGTTATTATTTTACTGAATAACAAGTGGAGCATAACATAAGTGTCGAGCCAAAACATTAACTATTGTACTAAGGTATTTTTTAAAGTAATTGTTTAAAATTCGTGATTTTAGGGCTATAGATGCTGAACTGAATATTTAAATATATTTGTTCCAACAAATGCAAGCTAACCTATAGAATCTCCTCAATGCGTTATCCTGTATTGCAATTATTAACAGTCCCTTGCTTTTAAAAGGACCCATTATTATTAATCATTCTGAGTTAATCTTAATAGAGATCTCAGTTATAAGAAATGAAAAAGAACATATTTGAGATTTTATTGACCATTTTCGGTATTGGTCTATTAATTCAAATTTTATTGATGATGAAAAGGTATGATTTCCCAATCGCATTAATATTTGGACCGATTCTCTTTTTTGCCTTTCTCGACCAACTCAACAAAAAAATACCAATTATTTATTATTTCCTCCATTTCATACCTTTTATAATCGTTTCAATTTTATTTTACACGTTAGGTGAAAATCAGGTTATCCTCTTTAGGCATATATATTTTATAACCACCCTCAGTTCTTTATTCATTTATCCAGCTTTGGTTATATTTTCCAAAAAAAGAGATTCTTCTTTTATAAATGAAAAAAATCTGATTTTACTAGAAATTCTAGCCATACTTGGCTTGGCAATTTTCTTCTTTTTGAATATAATTTATATTAACCATATCTCAAATAATTTTACAAATGTTTATGAGCAGTTAGTAATCATTTCATTGATGGTAATTAATGTTGGTATACTAACTTGGTTCCTTATCTCAAATAGATTTTCTCCTAGTGTATTTAATGAAAACAACTCTAAAAAACCTGTTGAAACAGCTTATATTTCCGAAGAAGAAATACAATTGATCAAAAGCAATATTAATCAGATTATGGAAACTGAAAAACTATACCTAGACGCACATTTTTCATTAGAAAAACTAGCGAAGATTTCAGGACATTCAAAAGTCAAAATATCTTACTATATAAAAGATCAACTTAATGTCGAATTTGAAGATTGGTTAGCAACATTTAGAGTAAATCACGCAGTTGATTTAATCCATAAAAATGATGGAAATTTAAAACTAGAATATTTGGCAAATTTGAGTGGTTTTGACTCTAGAACTGCTTTCAACAAATATTTTAAGCATTATGTAGGAGAATCGCCATCTAACTATAGAAACAAATTAACAAAGTAAATCTATGTTGGTTTATTTTATTTATTCAGCAATTATTGTCCTTTGCCTTTTGAGTTATCAACTATATCTCAATTTGGCGATAAAAGGTGCATTTGAAAAGGTGTTGTCTTACCTAATTCTTGTCATCCTTTTTCATATCATATTTGCTGCAATGTTTAGAGATATTATACCAGGATATAGATATGTAGATATCGGAGCTCCATTTGGTTTGCTGTATGGGCCATTTTTATACATCGGGTATTTAGCTTTTAAAAGAAAGGATATTTCAAACAAAACTATTATTATACACGCAATACCTTTTTTAATCCTTACAATCGTATATATTATTTTCCTCAGCAATGAAAAATTAAGATTTCAATATGGAAAATTATATTACATCATTTTATATAGTTTATTCGGATTGTCATGGATGTTATATCCAGCCTCTATTCTGATAAAAGGTAAAATATCTGATTTTAAACAACTTGATGTTAAAAGGCTATATTATTACTTTATGGTTTTACTGTTGGTACTGGCAGCATTTATTATACCTACAATTATGTCAACAGTGATAAATAAATTTGATGTCAGTAAACCACTTTCGGGTTTGACAGTATATATTATTATGATGCTTGGGATCAGTATGGTCTACAATTTCTTATTGAAACTATTGATAAGTCAAACAAAAAACCACAATTCAATTCCAATTGCCAAACCTATTAATGCGGCACCAACTACAATTTATTCAGTCAAATTATCCCCAGATCTAAAACATGCATCTCTAAAAGGTAAAATATTATTATACCTCGAGGATAAAAAATATTTAGATCCAGAGTTCAATCTGAATACAATGGCAAAAGATTTAAAACTTTCAAGATCCGTGATATCTCAATTTTTTAAGGAAAATTTCAACCAAAATGTTCTAAAAACTATTAATGCCTTGCGCATAGAAGAGGTATGTCAAGAATTGAACAAACCAGATTTTGACATGAATATTGACGAATTAGCTTACCGATGTGGATTTAGTTCAAGAGCTTCATTTTACAGAAACTTCAGTATTGAAAAAAACTGTACACCAATTGAATATCGAGAGATGTGTCTCCAAAATTAATTTAAAATGTTAAGATATATCTTATGCTTTTGTTTATTGCTGTCCGTTGGATATCAAGGATTTGCTCAGAATAATAACGCTGATAAGCGCTTTAATGATGTAATGCTGGACTTAGTTGCATCTAATTCTGTCGAAGCTTTCCGCGTGGCAGATTCATTAATGCAAACTGCTAAAACTGATCTTGACAAAATAAAAGCAAACCTCGTCATATCTTTTGTTCATCAAAGCGTAGGAACGTATTCCTTAGCCGTAAATTATGCCCAAAGAGCAGATAAATTGTCCAACCTCCTGGGATTACTAGATTATGAAACAAGTTGTGCAATTTTATTAGCATCAATCTATAGGGAAATAGGAGTTTATGAAGAATCATCAAATTATATCAATAGAGCAAAATCAAATATTAAAGGAATAAATGACAGTAGCGCCTATTATTTGTTGGAAATACAAATCATTCAGGAAGAAGCAAAACTTTTAATCTCCTCCAAAAGATATTCTGATGCTATTGATCTAATAAATGCCGCCATACTCAAAAAAGGATATATTGATGTAAATCATAAAGCTTCCATATTGTTGAGATCAAAAAATCATCTTATCCTTGCTGACTGTTATAATCAATTAGGTAATCCTTCTGAAAGTATACCTTATTTAAAAAGGGTCCTTGATGATGTCTTAGGAATGGAAACACTTTTAAGACCTTATGCTTATCAAATGTTAACTGAAGCATATTTCATCCTCGGCCAATTAGACTCCGCAAAAATATTCTTTGACCTTGGAATGCCATACATTGAAAGTTCAAACAATATGGAGTTGAAAAGTAGATTCTATTTTCAAAGTGCTAAATATTATGGAAAAATCGGTGACCATAAATTGTCACTTACCTATTTTGACCAATATTCCAAACTAATAGAACAGAACCACAATACTGCTCAAATAATAGGTAACAGTCTGTTGAAAAGCAATTACGATGAAATTGTACTTCTAAGAAGAAATAACCTTATACTGATATGGGCACTCATAATTGGTATAAGTTTATTCATACTTTATTATTTCATTAGAATTTATCCAAAAAATGAAATATCTGAAAGTATAGCTCAATATCCTCAAGTCATTGAATCTGAATCTCCCAGTTCGAATTACAAAAGCCTAGAAAAAGATGCTACGATCGTAAATTTGGATTCTCAGATATCTTTGGAAACAGAAACTCCGGTTGGTAAAAAAACTGAATGATCTTGAAGATGAAAAATTCTTCCTCGATAAATCTATAACCTTGGGTATTCTTACAAACAAAATTAATTCGAATCAAAAATATGTATCCTATATTATTCGGAAGTATAAAAATCAACACTTCAATGATTATATATTGAATTTGAGAATTCAGTATATCGTAAACCAATTAGAATCGAACAAAATTATGCTGGACTATAAATTGTCCTATTTAGCAGATATGTCAGGATTTACTTCTCATAGTAAATTCACTATTGCCTTTAAGAATGTTATGAATATTACTCCCTCACAGTTTATTGAACAGCTTAAGGCTTACAAAGAATAATTCCAACCCAAAAATTATAGGATAATTACATTAATCTTTAGGTTAATTTTTTCTAAATAGTCTTTTTTAGGGGGTGGACATTCCTTCATATTAATAACTACCTAGCTATTGATTTGCGGTATATACTCCCTTATCTCTCTATTTTAGGGAGTACTTATCTTGGGAAATGGTAAAAAACAAAAAAAATTGCGGGATACTCAATGTTTGACCTCCAGATTTTTTTGAAAATTTATAGCTAAATCGTTACTATTTTGATAAGTTTTTAGGGGTTCTGTTAAATTTTACCAATGTCCACCACCCAAAAACTCCCAAATACCACTGGAAATATACTCACAAATTTCAAATTCTCGAAAATCATAAATTAAAAGAAGCTACTTCATTAGTCGTGAATAGTCAATTGTATATCAGTTAGTTATATCTTTTTAAGACATGTCTTAAAATTGATTTTAAATAGCGGTATCACGAAATGAGACATACTTTTTTGAGTACGAGACGTAATTTTGAGTAAACGATTTCAAAGGATTAACTGGAATTTAAACCTTCACGAAATCTAGGTGAAAGAAACCAACTAACTATTAATATTAAAATATTTAAAATTATGTATCTAAGTTATTATCTTATATTTTACCTGTTCCTATTACAGGCAAAATTCTGGGACTTTCCCTGGGTGATTAGACTATCCTTAGTAATCTTCACATCTTTAATCGTATTGTTTTTAATTAACTACATTAAAAACTACTTCGAGAACAAAAAATTTGTCAACAAAAAAAGCTGCTATTGATACATTAAGAATGAAATTGGAATATTCCATTCAGAATGTACTCCCAAAAAGCAATTACAATTCGGAGAAAAATTTAGATGATCTTAAATTTTCTTATAAGAAACAGTTTCAGCATCTATATATTCAAAATTCAATCCCGACTTCTAAACCTGATAATAAAATAATTGCTGAAAATTTAAACAACCATGAACCTTTCAAATTCTTGGATGAAACCTTCAATAATGAGTTTACTGTACTTGACGGCATCTTAGTTCACCAATTTTTATTGGCTAAAGCTCAAACCGGCCATTTGCCTATGTTAAGCCGTTGGGTTAGAAAAGGACAAAACAACGAGTTCCGAAAGTTCATGATCAATGAAATCGCATTTTTTAATCAAAAAGGATGTGCTTCAATATTGGCTAGTCTATTAGCCTCCGAAACCGATTGTGAAATTAAAATTGCCTTGATTAATTCACTCACTAAACTCAACTACAAACAGAGTGAAGCTCAAATCATAGCGTGTTATAAAAGCGCAGATATCAAATTGAGAAACGTGATCATAAATGCAGTAATCCTATTCAAATCTAAGTATGGATTAAAATTCTTGAATGATCTCTTTTTCGATTCGCAAGATCAAAACTTCAAGGACAGCTTAATCTTAGCAATGAAAATTATGAGAGATGATATAAGTAATGAAAACAATAAAAATAAATCCTAATACGGACTCTAGTTCGATAAATAGTATAGCCCAATATAATTACCAAATCATCTAAATTTTAAAAGAACCGTAATAAATAAAAAATTAAATTAACACTATCTAATCTATTATGTTTAACAATCTTACAACAATTAAAAAGGAGTACATGAATGCAGACACAGAAAACAAAATTCTCGCTGCATTGGCTCAATGGGAAGCTAAAGAAGCTTATTTGAACCCGGCATGTTCCATAACGTCTGCATCAAAAGAAATTGGTTGTAATTCCAAATACCTTTCTTTTGTCGTAAACAAAAACAAAAAAATTGATTTCCCTAACTATGTAAACAATCTAAGGCTCAATTTTTTGAACAATTACTTGCGCACAGTAGAGGAAGCGAGGAACTTTAAACTTACCTATTTGGCTGCCTTATCTGGTTTCTCTTCCTATGGAAAATTCGCAAAAAGCATTAAAGATAGAACGGGGTTCAATCCAACCCCAATTTATCGTTTTCTTCGATGAAAAAATTGCTTAATTGCATTTATAATCCTAAAGTCCGAAAGGGCTTTAGGATTAATTCTAATAGTCTAATGAATAGAGCCTTGAAGAAATAACCCTTTAACGGTTTTTATGGTAACTAATAGCTGACCATAATGACGCTGACCATGCTCCGCAGCATGAAATAATAATCCAATCTGAGTCGTCGGAATTTTTTTCCTGCCCAAATACCGTACATCTGTCAAAGTATTAGAATCAATGCTGCTTAAATATGTTATCGTGTTCTCAATGATTTCATGCAACCGATTCTTTAAAACCTCATTGTTAAACTCTGGATTTTGAAGGCCTTCTAACTTAATTTCTTGTAATTCTTCATCTGTAAGTGTTTCTCCTTTAGAATAGATGACCATTCTTTTAATAACGCCAGCGATATGCTGTACATGAAAAGCAATATTGGCCATCTCAAAAGGTCGGATCCAAATATAAGGCTCAATTTCGTCTGATAATTGCTTTTGGATGTCCTCGTCGATTTGAAGCAATGCGTGCGCCACAGGCTGTAATAATGGGCTGATACCCGAAATTGGACCCCGCATCCATACTTCTAATTGATCTTTATTTTGCTCGCCCATATATATTAGCCTTGAGTAACCGATTTATCACCAAAAGTAACCATCACCATCCCAATGATAATTATCAAAGAACCTAAAATCTGCATCCAACTTAAGGGTTGTTTGAACCTTAATGCCATAGCTAATTGAACAGTTAAAAACGTACCACCTGAACATAATGCAATAACAATTGGCTGTGGGACAGTTCTAAATAATTGAACCAAAAACCAAGAAGCAGATAATAAAATTATATTCCCAGCAATTAAGGCTGCCCATTGATATTTAGGCTGGATACCTCCATACTTGAAAATAATACTGGAACTTATCTGACAAACCCAAAATGCAACAAAAAAAAGAATCTTCATAAGGCAAAATTAACCTTATGAAGATAGAATTTATTTAATAAAATTAAAAGTTATGCTTATTGGGAATATCTCACTAAATTTTAATGATGGTATAATCGGACGAAGAAAAATCAATATCATGATCCTTATCCCTCAAAACCGTTTGGATAGTAATAGTTTTTTCTAAAGGATAATCCTTTAAAAATGATAAAATTCCCTGTTTGTTTTTGGAATGATACGAGCCGTTCAAATGAAGAAATATTTCATCAGCATTCTTGTTCTTTAAAATAAAATGAGACATCGTTGCATCCTTGAGACCTTGTGAATAAATCATGTTGGCATTGCTATGGTCTGGCATCATCATTAACATTTCTTGATAGATCTGAATAGTAGTGTCAATCTGAATCGGTAGTTTCGGGAAAAATTGCTTTGCATAATCTGAAAGACTATCCAATATACTTAGACCTTGGTGATAAACAGCATTCGCATAACGCCTTGGAACATTGGTACCAATCAACTTTATTTGGTTTTCCTTGGCATATTCTAAAATCGGTTTATAATCTGACTTATAGTTTGACCAAATCCTGGATTTCTGTTTCAAAACTCTTTTGATTTATTTTACCTGAAAAAATATTCATCAATAATGGGCTGTACATCAGCTTCAAACATTTCCATACCAATCACCACTCGACCTTTATATTTTTCATGAAGTCCCTTGAATAGTTCCAACTCAGCTTGATGGGCAAAAGATTGATCATGGATTTCTCCAAAAAATATTAATGGCTTTTCATCTGCTTCTGTTATTATTTGGGCTAGGCTTACTTCAGTGCCTTCTCGATCAAAAACTTGATACTGGTCTTGTGCATTTACTAAACCAAAACATAGGAAGACCATTAAATTGATGAAGAAATATTTCATATTTGATTTTCTATTGTTTTAACTATTTTACGCCAATCTTCGCTCTCAGGAATGCTCGGCTTTCTTTTTCCAAAAAACTGTATGATAAGATTATCTTCTCTATCAAAAGCTTCAATACTATGTACCAAGCCCAAATTTGTTGGTTTCTTAACAATCCACAAACTATCTATTTCGGTATCATTTAAATGAAGATTGAACTTGTCATCCAGAATGTTAATCCATGGCCCGGTTCTTACAATCTTTTCTGCTTTTCCTGTATGGATCTGTAAACAACTTTTGTTGCCCACAAAAACCATAAATTCAATTCCACTTGAAGATACCAAATTCAATAAACTTTCAGCCTGTCCAACAGGAATATTGTAGGTAAATCCTTTCGGAGCCAGTCGCATAGACTGTAGTCTGCTAACCTCGTATTTTTTCAAAATGCCAAAGAAATCGTGCGTGTCCTGCAAACTTTTCCATTCATTTTGGAAACCATTCACATCAATATCCTCATCAAGCTTTTCAATGTTGGCCTGAAATGGCTTAACTTCTATTTGTACAGTAGGTGGGTCATTCAAAGTATATTTAGCTAATAATCTTTCAAATGCTTCCGCATTACTGTTTTCCGTTAGGTAAATCTTATGAATCGCTTCACCGAATCGATCAAAGAATTGAATGCTTTTCCTGTTGTTCTCATTCACTGCAAAGACATACGTCCAAGCAGTCATAAATAACCTCAAGTCAATATCTGGGTTAGTGACCAAACCAATATGCCCATGAAAACTGGCCTTTGTATAAATTCCTTTCCTTTCATGAACAGCATAATTGTTTCTGGTCAAGGCCATAACTTCCCCCAACTCCGGTATATCATTTAAGATGCTGCTAAACTCAGGTAACAATAATATATTGTCAGAACCAATGCTTACTAATTCTGCCTCTGAAACACCCAATTGTTTTGCAGCTTCACGAATTCTACTGCTTGGGTTCTGTAACTTATAACTTTCAAATCTCTCTTTCAATGCTGTTTGATTCTCCATTTTTATGATTTTTATGATACAGGCATGATGACTGGATACCCAAGGTTTTGATCTTGGAGACGTCTCACACGTGTATGGTAGGTGTTAAAAATTAATTCTTCTGATAATATTTCTTGAGGGCTGCCAAAACCCATGGTTTGACCTTGTTTCAAAATCAAAACATTATCTGCATATTGGGCAGCTAGGTTGATGTCATGTAAAATGCAAAAAACAGTTACACCTGTGCTGGAAAGACTCTTTGCCTTCTCCAAAATAATCTGCTGATACTGCAGATCCAATCCTGTAATCGGCTCATCCATCAAATAATATCGCATCCGGATTATCATAAATCTGTGCCAGAACCCTAGCTAATTGCACCCGTTGTTGTTCTCCTCCAGACAGATTATGAATTAATCTATCTTTGAACTTCAACATGCCCATTTCTGCTAATGCTTGATGTGTGATTTCAATATCAATAGGTTCGGGATATGATTTGAAATGTGGATATCTTCCCATCACCGCAATATCAAAAACCGTAAGATTGATGTTCAGAAAATGCGACTGTGGAAGCACTGCCCGATACTTTGATAGCGTCTTCAAATCGATTGTTTTCAGGTCTGTGCCGTTAATATGGATACTGCCAATTTTTGGCTTCAATTGCTTGCTGATTAATTTTAGTAAAGTCGATTTGCCAGCTCCATTTGGACCTATTACAGCCAGTATTTCAGAACTCTTTGCTTCGAAGTTGATATTGTCAAGCAAGGAACGGTTTCCAACTGTATAAGTCAAGCCACTTACTTCAATCATAAATTCCTCCTTTCTCGTTTGTTCCTTAGAATAATGATGACAAACATAGGTACCCCCATAAATGCAGTTAAGATGCCGATAGGAAGTTCTGCAGGTACAACAATCGTCCTTGCAATCAAATCCGCAAATACTAACAAGCCACTTCCTAATAATGCAGAGGCAGGCAATAAGAATTTATGATCTGCTGATATGGAAATACGAAGTAAATGGGGAACTAATAAAGCAATAAAACCTATTATCCCAGCCATAGCAACTGAAGCACCAACACCAATTGCCGCCAATACAATTATATACCGATTTATTTTCCGTATATCCATTCCGAGATGCTCTGCTTGCGATTCCCCCAAAGCCATCGCATTTAGCGCTTTCCCCAAAGGAAGAAGTCCAAAAATGCTTATTAGGGAAAAGGGAAGGATCACCAAAATGGTCTTCCAGTTCGCACCACCCAGACTTCCCAGTGACCAAAAGGTAATAGTACGCAATTGATCATCCGTAGCGATATACGTAAAGAAACCCGTGAAGGCAATTGCTAGTGCATTGATTGCTATACCTAACAATAGCAGAGATGATATGTCGGTTTTACCATTAGTAACAGAAAATTTATATAAGAACCATGTAGTCATTAATGCTCCTAAAAATGAAGCTATCGATAATGCATAGTACCCGAACATTAAGGTAAGACCACTAAAAACATGGTGACCAACAACAATAAACATAACAGCGAATAATGATGCTCCAGATGAAACACCTATCAATCCAGGCTCAGCTAAGGGATTCCGAAACATCCCCTGAACCGAACAGCCTGTAATGCTTAAGGTAGCACCTATTAAAGCGCCTAAAAGCACCCTTGGTGCTCTTATCGCTAAAAAAACTGACTCTTCTTGAATAGGAATCCCGTGAAATCCAGTTGAAAAACCGTGTTACCTAAGATTTTAAGTAAGTTTTTCAATAGGTATTTCTATGGCTCCCACACAGATGGAAGTTATGCAGGAGCACAATAGAAATAGTAGTAAAGAGATAATGGAGATTCTTTTTTTTCTTTGTAATGTCATTAATGTATCTTAGAATGTAACTCCTCAATCGCTATCGGTAATCTCGAACTAAAACCCGATAGTAATTGACCGTCCATTGCTATAATTTTTTTGTTCCTGCCAGCATTGGTTTCCTTAACTCCTTGAATATTCATCATGCCAGTCTCATTTCCTAAACTGCTTAATCCACTGCTAAATAATAAAATGACATCTGGATTGTAAGCAACTAATGCCTCTGGAGTTAATGGCTTGTAATCCGCAAAATCCTTCGCAACATTGATCCCTCCAGCTAATTCAATCACTTTGTCAACTTGTGTACCTGTACCACCAACCATCATGGTGCCAGCGCCACGTGCATAAATGAAAAGAACTTTGGGTTTTTTAGACTCAGATCCATAAGAACTAACGGTTTCCATTGCTTTGTCAAAGGACCCAATCAAGGAATCTCCTCGTTGCGTAAGTTTCAATGAATCCGAAACACCTTTGATTAATTTCCGAGTTCCTTCAACCGAATATTCCTGATCAAACAAAACCGTTCTGATACCTGCTTGCTTAAACTGTTCAATAGTTTCAGGATTCACTTCCTGCTTCGTACCAATGATCAAATTCGGATTTAATGCCATGACTCCTTCAACAGGAACTTTTTTGTTATGGCCAACTTTAGGCTTGGAATTCATGGAGGCAGGATAAGTAGAAGCAACATCTGTTCCTACAATCTGGTCCTCCAACCCCAATTCACTGATGATTTCTGAAACTGTACCGTTCAAAGAAACAATCCTAAGCGTGTCCGAAAAAGAAGTGTCTGCTGATTCGGAAGTTTTCTTTTGTATTTTGACATGAGAATAGGAGACATGCTGCCCCAAAACTCAATATTAATCTATTTATCTTATTCATTGTTCGCTGTTAATTGCTTTTTACTAATTTGTACTCGATCTCAGGATAACCTCTCTTACCGCCATCATCTTTTACGCCCATGGCTAAAAATCTAAGTTTATAAATATTACCTGCTTTATCCTTTATGACATAAAACCTGTCCCTCAATACGCCAACACTCAAGGTATTTCTCCATGATGTAGCCATTGCATTCCTATTGTTCTTAAATTTGATACCGCTCAATTTGCTGGAATCAAACTCTTCATAATTAGGTTGACCATTGCTTTTATTGTCCTTTCCTAAAAACACAACCTCCGAAACACTAACGCCATTAAGATGATTGATGAAAACTAAATCACTGAAAAAATAGGGGATAGGCGCCCCACCCATAGCCGTAAAATAGATGCTTTTGGTCCAAACAAGATCCCATTCATCCTTTGCTGGCTCTACATTCACAGGTCCTTCTGAAAATGAGATAAAATTGAAGTTTAATTTATTGTCCTTTTTGATGGTTAAGGATTTAAAATTGGTATCATCAAGCTTGGCATATTGTAAAACATAATCCTGAGCTGTTCCTCTATTTATTTTAACCTTCCAAACATTAGCTTTATCAGCATTCGGATGTACTGGATTGATTACATAAACTTTATTTTCCGATTCAGTAGCTTTTATTTCAGCAATCAATGATTTTTCTATCCTTCCTGCAGTATCATCATAGTTCTGAAGCTGATCCTTTGCCTGGAAATTATAATTTAACTTAGTTAAATCAACATTCGTTGAGCTTACAGCCTTGATATCTGTTTGATTGGTAACCATAGCAGAATACGCCATGTGATTATTTAAGATAACCCTAAATGCTGAACCTGAATAAAATCCTAAACTCCATGATTTTCTAGCAACTGAAGTTTGTTTATCTGTACTTAAGTCAACATAAACAGCATTTGCAGCATCTGTGCCTCCTTCTCCTCCTTCTAAGGTCATTTTACTCCCGTCAGATGGCGGTACAACCGGAAGAACGTCCGTCTTGTTGTCACGCTCACAGGATGTGAAGCCCAGGATACTGATGAATGCAATACTTGCTAGTTTGGTAAATTTTCTCATTGTAATTATTTGTTAATTTGATATAGTAAACCGAAGAATACAGAGCGCCCATAACTAATGGGGATGGATGTGCTACTACTAGAGTGGGCACCCGTACCTTCTGTTGCCGTATTTAATACATTGGTAATATTGGTCAAGTTCCGGATTCCGGCCTGCACAGTAATACTGTTGTAAAGCCGCTTGTTCAAAGAAATATCCAGCTGATGATAAGCATCTTGCTTCGCTTGGTGGATTTTTAGCTGATCGCCAGAGCCAGTGGTTTGGAAACCAGGACGTTGACCATATAATTTATAAAAGACATTCACATTAGCTTTCCATTTTGGAAATTCATGAGAAATGCTCCCATTGACCTCTGGAGTCCAGAAATACTGACCCAAATCTTTGTTTTCTTCAAACAAACTGTTTAATCGACCTATATAACTTAGACCAACACTGATCTTGCTGTTTTTGATCAATAAATTGTTCTCCCAGGTACCACCCATAGTCTCAAACTTTCCTATATTTTAAATAGGTATTCATCGAGATGTTTTCTTTGTCTTGACCAATCGTTATCAGATTATTGAAGTGATTGTAAAATCCACTCAATGAAGAGTTGATAATGCTTTTTTCAGCTAAGGTTTTATGGTAACTCAGACTCACATTAAAGTTTTGGTTATGTTCTGCCTTCAAATCTGTGTTTCCATTGATGGCATGATTGCTGTCATGAAATGTAAAATACAGCTCCCTTAAACTAGGCGCTCGAAAACCCATAGCATAACCCAATCTCAAATCCAATAATGGATTAAAATTGATTCGCATGTTCAATGATGGGATAGCGGGAGGAGCGTTGTAAATTGAGTTATGAATAAACCTAACTCCGGGTCGAATCATCAACCATGACAAAGGCTTATAATCTGCAGTTAAGAATCCAGCAAAATCATAAATCTCAGAATTATCTTGAATCCTTGCCCCAGAACCCTTGTCAAAATCTAGCTCTAATCCTGCCAAGAGGTCAAAATTAGAACTGATTTTATATAATCCGTTTACACGAGCAAAAGCTTGATTGAACCTGGTGATATCTTGTTCCCCAGCACCTGAAGTCAAACTTGAAGTTTGCGTATTGAGATCAAAAAGCTCAGTAACTGTAGATCGCTTATAGTTCTGATAAGAAAAGGAACCATTAAAAACAAAATGGTCATTAACGGTATATTGTGATTGAAGGATCTGTGTTATCCTGTCTGTAAAATAATTTTTATCTACGTACTTGGAATTAGGCATAACCGCCCCTGGAGTGTAGAGATCCTCATTGAGATAATCAATGCTATAACTAGTATTGAAATTTTCCTTCTCAAACCCAATTTTTCCGCCCCCTAACCATTGCTCTTTAGGTTGCCACTGCAATTTCCTTCCTTCAGAAGTACCCTGAAAGCCTCCAAAATTATTCCTTGATCCATTCAATTCAAATCTCCAAATACCCGTAGAATACTTGAAGCCTAAATGAGCGTTGTGCCGACCTTCGTCATTAACGGGTTTGTATTCTGAACCAACAGTTTCTTCCAGTATCCTTGCTGTTATCCCTAACTTGCTAGTTTTATGATTTGGATTGCTGGTAATAATATTGATTACCCCTGCCAAAGCATCGGTACCATACATCACGGATACTGGACCCTCAACTATTTCAATTCTTTCAATGGTATTGATATCGATTTGGGACAAACTCTGTTTGGTAGCACCTCGGTCGATCATCGGAACTCCATTAACCAATACCTTAACATTCTGCCCGCTCATCCCCATCAGTTGCATGTCTGATTCTCCTAAAACCAAATCGTTTGAAAACCTCACACCTAACTCCATATTCAACAAAGTTGACATATCTGTGGTTGCACGTCGCTGAATATATTCTCGGTTGATTGTTCTTACTTTATAAACTGAATTCTTTAAAGATGTTGGCTCAAATTGTCCCGTGACTACAACCTCTTCAATGGGTAGCACTCGTTCGGAACTATCCTCCTGTGAAATGGCAGTGACCGGTAAAAGTAATAACAGAAAAAGATGTTTTATTCGCAACATTATTTAGAATCATTTTAAATAGTGTTGCAAACATAACCCTTGTTTAGAATTATTCCAAACAAGAAAATAACGTATTAGGAAAATTAAATGACGAAATCCGAAATAAATCAGAAAATAAATTACGGGTAGGTTAGACAAAAAAAGGAGCCGAATCTAAATCCAGCTCCTTCCTAAAATCTTTATAAATATTATCGAGAACTCACAGAACCACCCGAAGAATGATTCACATTTTTATTGCTTGGATTGCCTGAATATACCACCCTGGCACCCGATGAAACGTTCGCTGTAATCGCATTGCTTACAGCAACCGACAATTTCCCACCTGAACTGCCATTAACAGTTAAAGAACCTGTACTGAAGTTCTCCAAGTTCACCCTGCCGCTAGATGACATATCGACATTCAAGGTTTTCGATTTGCCAACTAAAGTAACTTCTCCAGAACTAGAACTGTTGATAGATACTTTCTCGGCTTTCAGCTCTCCAGTCATCTTTCCTGCAGAACTTAAATCTATAGTAGCTGATGTCGCAGCAATTCGTCCTGCGGTAAGTTTTCCTGCAGAGGAAAGATTTGCAGTGAAATTAATTGCATCAATAGGTTCCAATATCTCTAATGATCCAGCTGAACTCAAAGAAATAGAATTAATAGCCGAATTACTGTAAACCGTCACGTTCAAGGTACCTGAATTCTGAATGTGGCTGTTTGGTTTTACCCTGACAACTAGGGTGCCTCCCTTCACATTTGTTTCGATCTTTGGAAGTAGGTCTGCCCTAGAGACATCTACAACCACCTCGTTCCTGGAAGATTTAATGAATTTTGCCTTGATTCCAGAAGAAACTGAAATCCCTGAAACCTTACTGATTTTACGGGTTTCTTTGTGTTGAGCATGTGCCAAAGAAACAAATGCAACTAAGGCTAAGGTTAATATTTTTTTCATCTTTTAAATAAATTTGGTTAGTACAAAAGTATCATCCTCTTGCTTGACTAAATTTATAAATAAATTTTATTATAACTCACCATTATTAATACCCGTTTTTCATTTTTTTCATTCTATGCTTTCTAATCCTCCTTATTTTGCAATTCCACTTAAATTATATATTTTGAAGCGATTAATTATTAATAAGAATAAATGACCATTTTAAGTTATTTCAAGGAGCAATACCATATCTCCCGACGAATTTGAACAATTTTTCGATTCAATAATTGAAGTTAAGGAATATGCTAAAGGTGATATTATCTTTGAACCGGGTGCTTACTTAAAATACATCTATTTTATCGAATCTGGGTTCACAAGAATCTATTATTATAAAAACAGGAGAGATATTACCCACTATTTCTTCGGCCCCAATACCTTCAGTACTGGAATTGAAAGTGTTTTCCATAAAAAACCATCAATTTTCGGATTCCAAGCTTTGGCTCCATCAAAAATAGCTTTCTTCCCATTCTCCAAAATGGAAGAACTAGCCAAAACAGACATCACCATGAACAAAATCATTCAGTCTGTACTTTTGGATTCCTTGATAAACTTCTCAAACCGTTTCTATAATACCCAATTCGAAACCGCACATGAGCGATATAACGCCCTAATAGAAGAAAATCCAGAACTATTCCAAAATGCCTCACTCGGAAACATCGCTTCTTACCTCGGCATATCCCAACAAACCCTCTCCGTAATCAGAGGAATGAAATAAAAAAACATTAGTCATAGCGACCAGAGACACCAACTATGGCGACCAGAGACACCATTCATAACGTCGATTGATGGTTGGTGAGGACACCAACCATGGCGACCACAGACACCATCCATAACGTCGATTGATGGTTGGTGAGGACACCAACCATGGCGACCAGAGTCACCATCCATTACGTCCAGAGAGAACAAACATGAGGTGCTCAATATCCCCACATACCACCCTGAAAGGGTGGCACTATTATAGAATTGATTATTCAACGCCCACTAACCCCGCTAGGGGTGTAACTATTCCCCAAAAACCACCCTTATTCCTTCAACACAGCTGACATTCTTCAGCCCGCTCATTTTCAGTGGCGGCAGGATGGATAAAATGCCGCGGCCATTGTGCGTTGGCCTTGCCCTTGGATGCTTTCCAGCAATTATCTCCTCCAAAGAGATAATTGATTAGAACGGCATCCTCGGCAATAAGGCATTTTGTTCATGCGGGTTGGGCTTGCGCGAAAAGCCACCTTAAATGAGCAAGCGTTTTTGTTACTTTTGCGCCTCAAAAGTAACATCCCATGCCATGAAATGGCATTATTAATTAGGGTTAATAATCCCAAATCATGCCAGCAACCTCATCTCAAAATTTAAAAACTTCATGGTTTTGGCGTATTATCAAACATGTCACGCCTATGGCGTTAATTTTTGGTTGCTATGCATTTTCTATAGATATATTATGCCGCTGGGATTTAAGAAACATATAACGCCTACGGCGTATAATGCTGCTGGCATTGAATCAATTGATGGTTGGTGGGGACACCAACCATGGCGTCCTGACTGTTAAGGCGTTTTACAGCCTGAAAGAATTTTCGAAGCCGAAGCCCCGCTCATTTTCAGTGGCGGCAGGATGGATAAAATGCCGCGGCCATTGTGCGTTGGCCTTGCCCTTGGATGCTTTCCAGCAATTATCTCCTCCAAAGAGATAATTGATTAGAACGGCATCCTCGGCAATAAGGCATTTTGTTCATGTGGGTTGGGCTTGCGCGACAAGCCACCTTAAATGAGCAAGCGTTTTGGTTACTTTTGCGCCTCAAAAGTAACTGCATCTTGCCATGAAATGGTAAAGAATTTGGGTTGTTAGCCCAAGTCAGGCCAGCGCGCATAGCCACCGCGCAAGACTTGCGCTAGCAATGCTAAAGATGGTCGATAGCGTAGCCGAAGCGTGCGCTAGCGTTGCTGAAGATGGTTGGTGAGGACACCAACCATGGCGACCAGGGACACTATCCATGACGCTCTATATCCTCTCATACCACCCTGTAGGGCAATGTCATTAAGTTAAGGGAATTTAGCAAACATGTCACACCTACGGCGTTGGTGTTTGGGGTGATATTCATTTCTATAGATATTACATGCCTACGGCATTTAAGAGATATTTCATGCCTACGGCATTTTACCCCGATGGGGCTTTTGGGGATGTATGGCCATATTTTTTTCCTAACTTAATGACATTGCCTGTAGGGGTGGCACTATTATAGAATTGATTATTCAACGTCCACTAACCCCGCTAGGGGCGTAACTATTATAGAGGACAATTCCAAAACCAAATCGTCTCACAAAAAATACTACTCTATTGTTTAAACTCGCAAAATGCTTTTTTTAAGATATCTGAAAATTATTAACCTAAAACTGTCCCATCTTTGTCTTGTTAAAAGATATAAGTCAAACTGATTCAAAATGGATTTTAGATTTAAAAAAACCTTTTCTAGCTTAACCCTTACCTTACTGGCTGCAATGTCTGCATTCGCACAAGATGGGTTAAACAATTTTAAGGTCCCTGTACAACAGGCAGTAACTCACAACAAAAGTCTCATCAATGCTAACCTTGAAAATCAAAAAGTAGCATTGGACAGAGAAAATGTTAAAGGGAAATTATTACCAACTGTATCCGCAAATGCCATGTATGGCTATTTAAACAGTACTTTGGATATAGACCTCCCCGCTAAGACATTGCCTCTATTGGGATCCACAATTTTTGATGGTACCCAAAAAATGAATATGTCAACCCAAATTGGATTGGCAGGCGTAACTGCTACCCAGGTGATTTTCTCAGGATTGCAGATCACGAATGGACAAAAAGCGCTGGAACAAAAATTTAAAGCACAGCAATTAATGACCGAAGCAGGTTATGACCAACTTGCCCAAGAGGTGATGACAAGTTTTGACCAATTGATGTTGCTCAAAGAAGTGGATCTTTTGATCCTTGATTCTGAAAAACGCCTCAATAAAGAGCATGAAAAAGTTATTAAAGGAATTGAAAACGGATTCGCAATTCCTTATGACCGCGATAAAATCAAATTGGCAATGCTGGAGCTTGAATCTAAAAAAGCAGAAGTCCAAAGTAACAGAGAATTGCTTTTCTTTAAATTAGAGGAATTGACAGGGATGTCAATGGAGGAATTGAAGGAAGTTAATTATAAACTGGACGAACTCAATCTGGAAATGGATTCAGCAAATCAGATGAACAGAAAAGAGCTGCAAGCATTGGAAGCTTCGCAAAAAGCTTATGAGTTTGTCCTAAAAAAGGAAAAAGGAGCAAAATTACCGCAGGTATTTGCTTTTGGAAACGTGTCTTATTTGAACGCGTTTGGTACCGATTTAACGGTCAAGGATCTTCCTCGTGTGGGTGATTTGAAATTAGAATCCAATCACTTGAGGATGGCGCCGAATTTTGCATTAGGTGTTGGAATGAAATGGACTATTTTTGAAGGTAAAGCTCACAAAACAGCAATCGACAAAGCTAAATTAGATATCCAAATCAATGAAAACAAGCTTGCCGACACCAAGGAAAAGCTGTCTTTGCTGCAGCGAAAAACTGAGGTAGATTATAACCTTGCCCACAAAAAAATCCAAGTGAGCAATCAACAGGTTGAAATAGCAAAAAACAATCTGCACCTAGCATCACGTCAATTCGAAGAAGGTCTTTCTGATGTGACAGAAAGATTGGAAGCTGAAAACGAATTCTATAAACAGTCTCTAGGCTATTATAATCAAGTGCTCAACCAAAGAATGGCAGCATCTGAACTTTTGAAAGCAAACGGAAATCTTTACCAAACCATCACTAAATAATCATGAAAAATATTTTATACACTATAGCAGGAATTATTCTTTTACAAAGTTGTTCTGGTGACAACCAAAAAAAGCAAATAAAATTAGAAGGAAAGATCGAACGTGATCAAATCGCGGTCACAACAAAGATCCCCGGTAAAATTCAGAAAATATTTGTCGAAGCAGGTCAGAATGTCCATAAAGGGGATACCTTGGTGATTTTGGAACTTCCAGAGGTAGACGCTAAAGCAATACAGGCCGAAGGAGCCTTTTCCGCTGCACAAGCGCAATATGAAATGGCAGTGAAAGGTGCAACAGATGGACAAATGAAACAGTTGCACGCCAAAGTAGACGGCTTAAAAGAACAGTACGACTTCGCGCAAAAATCATTGGACAGAATGAACAACCTTTTGCGCGACTCCCTGATCTCGCAACAAAAGTATGATGAAGTATATGCGAAATACCAAGGTGCAAAAAATCAATACCTTGCCGCTCAAGCCGAATTAGCTGATGTACAGCATGGTGCAAGGATCGAACAACAAAGAATGGCACTCGGGCAAAAAGAACGGGCATTAGGGGCAGTAGATGAAGTGAATGTAGCGGCTAAAGAACGTTATATTTTGGCACCTCAGGATATGAGCATTGAGAATATAAACTTGCAGGTAGGAGAGTTGGCAATGGCAGGATATAGCTTAGTATCTGGATATATCAATGATGGTACATTCTTCAGGGTAACAATCCCAGAAAGCAAAATCAAGGATTTTGTAAAAGGTCAAAACAAAACCCTTATTATTCCATACTTGGAAAATAAAGAGATACAAGCTAAAGTCGAAACAATTAAGCCTTTGAGCTCTTATGCTAATATCTCAACAGCTTATCCTGATTTTGAAGAACAAGAAACTTTGTTCGAGGTACATTTAAAACCTGTAAATATTCAGGAATCTAAAGACTTGCTAACAAAAGCTACATTTATAGTAAAACAAAATTAAGACATGAAGAATTTTTTGAGTTTATTAAAAAGAGAATTCAGACTCTTCTTCCAAAACAAGGTCTTGCTTGTTCTATTCTTGGGAGCTCCGATTTTATATGGAGTTTTGGTAGGAGGGGTCTATAAAAAAGGAAAGGTTACTGACTTACCTATAATCGTAGTCGATGAAGATAAAAGCCCATTGAGCAGACAATTGATCGATATGTTCAATGAAAATGATGTTATCTATGTCGCCAAGGTGCTCAATGATCCATTCAGAGCTAAAGATGAAGCCCTGAAAACAGAATCTACTGTCGTGGTGCAAATCCCAAGAAACTTTTCTGCAGATGTAAACTATAATAGAAGTACTGAATTGACATTATTTGTAAATGCATCCAACACATTGACCTCAAATTCAGCAATGATGGCAGTAAACGTAGCTGCATCTACTTTAAAAGCTGGGATACAGATCAAGGCGCAACAAAAGAAAGGTGTACCTGAATACGTCGCTTCAAAACAATTTGAACCCTTCAAAATAACCATGATCAAACAAAATATAAGAAGCGGTAACTATCTTTATTTTATGCTCCCTGGAGTTTTGTTGACTGTATTGCAACAAGTAATGATGTTAGGACTGGCATTGAGTTTTGCCTCAGAATTTGAAAAAGGGACATTTCCGGAACTGGTACAAAAAAGCAACAATGTATTTGTCCTTATATTGGTTAAAATCTTGCCTTATATCCTGATGTCTGGCCTGATATATATCTTATACTATGGCTATTCACTTTGGTATAGAATGCCATTGAACTTGGACGGCGGAGCATTCTTTGCAACAACCATACTGTTTTTGTTAGCGGTAAGCTTTATAGGGATTTTGGTTAGTATAGCTATTCCAAGTCAGCTGAAAGCTACGGAAATCTTAATGGTTATTGCTACGCCAAGCTTTATCCTGAGCGGATTTACATGGCCATTGAGTCAAATGCCTGAATGGGTAGTCGCGATAGCCAAAATGATCCCATTAACACATTACTTGCAAATCTTCAGAACTTTAATGATAGAAAAGGGAAGTATAGAATATCTTCAAGGGCCCGTTATTGGACTTGCAATAATAGCAGCTGTAACACTAATAGCTTCAATTATCCTACTCCAGATTAAAATCAATAAGGTCAAGAAAAATAAACAGGTCCAAGCAACAGTTTAACTTTGTCTTTTAACAAACCTGTCAAGCATTGAATCACTCGATTCAATGCTTTTTTTATTTACACCCATCGGTCCCTGGGCTTCGACTCCGCTAAACCACCGAGTAGAAGGACAGCCAGCGGGATGTTCGGTCCCTGAGCGTAGCCGAAGGGCCCGAACAATCACAGACTAGACATACCGGTCCCTGAGCTTCGCCTCTGCTAAACCACCGAGCCGAAGGACAGCAATCGGGATGTTCGGTCCCTGAGCGTAGCCGAAGGGCCCGAACAATCACAGACTAGACATACCGGTCCCTGAGCATCGACTCCGCTACCCAGCGAGTAGAAGGCGGTCCCTGAGTAGGCGAATGGCCAGTTCTAATGTCTAATGTCTTATGTCTAATGTCTAACCCCTACTTCCCCTCAATAACCACACTTCCTTTCTTACCTGGCGAACCAGAATAAATCTGTCCTTGAGGCATACCTCGAAGACCGGGCTGAGCCATGGAAATACGGCTATAGATCTGACCAATCTCACTGGTTGGATTAACTCGTAACCCACCTTCTTGTACATCTACAAAAAGATAATTGTTCGCTTTTTTATCGCTGGACTGAGGTTTGATGCCAGTAGGATCATACATGATTACAACATCGCCACCATCACCGTTGGGATGAGTCTTGGTGCCATTAAATGCATCTATCCCTCGAGCAATAACAAATAAGGATCCCAATTTATTGAACTTTACATCCATATTAATGTCTGTCGCATTGTTTTTGCTGTCCTGACCCGTAATAACTACATTTTTACCAATCTCAGCATAACCAATCTCCATCTTTACGTCCTTTTTCGCATAAAATTCAATCTTGGACCTATCCTTCATAATCAGCGTATCAATCTTCAAAACCATGGATGAGTCTCCACGGTTGAACACTTTTTTATCCTTCTTTCCAAGTTCTAACTTAGAAATATGCTCTACTTGTTGACCATAAGATAACATGGTGCCCAACAATAAAGCGAAACTTAATATATATTTCATTGTACAATTCTCCTTTCTAGTAGGACAAAAATTAAGGGAAATAGTTTAACTATTCCCCTTTCATATATTCAACGATTAGTTTTGCTGTCTTTTTTGAAGCCCCTGGGCTGCCCATTTTTTCAATGAGAACATCATAATTCTCCAAAACACTCGCGCGATGCTCTGGATCAGCAATTAACCTCCCAAGTTCATCACCAATATTGCTTGTTGTACAATCCTGCTGGATTAATTCAATAACTGACAAGTAATTGTTGATCAAGTTGACCAATGATATAAATTGTACTTTAATAACTTGTCTGGCAATCATCACGGTGATTGGATTCGCTTTATAAACGACCACTTGCGGCACTCTTAAAAGAGCGGTCTCTAAAGTTGCAGTTCCGCTAGTAACGGCTGCTGCTTCAGCATTTTTCAGTAAATCATAAGTCTGGTCAAAAACAACCTTGATAGGATAGTCACCAATATATCTTTGATAAAGGCTAAGGTCAAAATTAGGAGCACCTGCAATAACGATTTGATGTGCCGGAAAACGATCATATAAGCCAACCATTTCAGGTAATAAATGCTCAATTTCCATTTTGCGACTGCCGGGAAGTAAAGCAATGATAGGACTTTGATCCAATCCATTTCGCTCCCTGAAATCTGACTGGAATTTATACGCCGAAATAGCATCCAATAATGGATTCCCTACATAGTCGACATCATATCTAAATTCCTTGTAGAATTTAACCTCAAATGGTAGAATACAGAACATATGATCAACAACCTTCTTGATCTTATAGACTCTCTTTTGATTCCATGCCCAAAGTTTTGGGGAAATATAATAACAAACCCGAATGCCCAGCCTCTTGGCAAACTCAGCAATCTTCATGTTGAAACCAGGGAAATCTATCAAGATAACAGTGTCAGGTTGATATCTTTGTATATCTGCCTTTACTTTTTTGAGGTTTTTGGAAATACTTCTCAGGTTTTTCAGAACCTCAATAAAACCCATAAAGGCCATCTCCGAAGTATGAATCAACACGGGAACTCCAGCTGCAGCTTGCATCTGGTCGCCACCTACAATTTGAAATTCCGCTTCCGGATCTTCCTTCTTCAAGGACTTGATCAGATTTGCACCATGTAAATCACCCGAGGTCTCTCCAGCTATTATATAATATCTCATTATTCCGATTAATCTTTAAAGATAAGAATTCTTACAACCATGATGCAAAAATTCAATAAAATGCATAAACCTAAACTTAGTAGCCCACTTTAAACTATTCAATCCTTTCCAATTTGACCTGTCCCAAATCTTTCTAATTACTAACGAATAGGTGCTTTGTTATACTCTCATTCGTCTCTTGTTCGGACCTCGTTCGGACCTCGTTCGGAGCTGCTTCGGAAAACACCCGAACAAGGTCCGAATCAGGTCCGAACGAAAGAAGACTGAGAGTGGAACGAGAGTGGAAGGAGAGTGGAACAAGACTATACTTAGAAAAATAAAAATGACAATATTAATATCAACAGAAATTAATATTGAACCCATCCAAAATCAAAAAAAAATGGCCCGGAATTAATTCCAAGCCATCCTCTATTCAAATATCTTCATTTCAAGTCTACCAATAATAGACAATAGACATTAGACAAGAGACAATAGACACATACAACAGTCAAAAGTTTGCAAACATAAAACCTTAACATGTCATTGTCTTATGTCTTATGTCTTATGTCTACTGTCTATGTTTAAATCCCCAACTCAACCTGGAACATAGCGCCCCATGCACTTTTATCATTGTTGTTGTTGAAATATCCATCTTTGAATGTATAACTTCCATTTAATTGAAATTTCAAACGGTGAGCTTTCATGTACTTAGTAAGACCTACCTCCATAACTTCGGTCTGTCTTTCAAATGCCTGAATATCTTTATGAGGCTCAACGTAGGTATATCGACCAGCAATTTCATAACCGTGGTTCAACAAATAAGATACTTGTTGATTGACACCCCAACCTTTATAGGCAACTGTTTCTTGAGGATCGTCCTCATCGGTCATATTAAATGGGTTGTCTACATCACGGCGCATGTATTCAGCTTGATAAGCAAATCCTGCATACTTGAATATGGCATCAGCAAACGCAATTTTAAAAGTAAATGGGTTTTGTACAAATCTACCCAATTGACCTGCTTCGCGTTTTGTTCTATCATTATAGCTATAACCACCACCGATTGACAACTTAGGAGTTTCTTCGCGCTCTAAATCACCTTCTTGGTAATCATTGTCATTGGTGAAGTCGCCCAATGGAAGGAATTCAACACGACCGGTATAGGCTAATCCGGCATCTGTTGAAGATGCTGCACGACCTTCACCAGTAGATATCGCTGCCTTAGCATTGATAGGTACATTTCCAATCTTCTTGCTCAAGTTCAAAGAAACACCAAAGTCACGGTCCAACGTGAAGTTCTCATTTACTAATGAACGATCCGCAAACTGCAACTGACCCGAAGAATTTACACGCTGGCGGTTACCAGGTAACTTGTTCTGACCAAAGGAAATGTAAAAATCATCCGTAAAATTATAGAACATCACAGCGTCCCTTACAATATTTGGAATCTTGGAGTCGTCATAATCTTGGTCACTGCGGGTAAATGCCAACTGAACGGAATAGGAAATCTTAGGTGTATAAATGTAACCATCCATACGCATTCTTAGCCTCCTGATACGAGCATCAAACTTACCATCATCTATGCCATTTAATTCTTCCTTGTAACCTAACCGGTTTTGCATACGGAACCTGAAGTTCACATAAAACAATGAATCACTGGATTTATACTGAATTCCTTTGAAATTAAGGATTGTAGCTCGGTCATCACGTTCTTGGGCGTAGGCTGATGTAACTCCAATAATTACAAGAGTTAAAATAAGGTAAAGGTGTTTTAATTTTTTCATGTTAAATAGATGGTTCTTGTTGGCTTAAGCAATGAAAACTTCCTAATCCCCAGATAATATCTACGGAATCAATTCCAATTACTTTTCTATCAGGAAAACAACTCTGGATGATTTCGAGAGCCTTAGTGTCATTCTTATCATTGAAAACAGGTACAACGACAACTTTGTTTGCAATATAAAAATTTGCATAGGATGCTGGCAATCGTTGGTCATCGTATTCAACTGGTCTTGGCATGGGTAATTCGATGATTTTCAATGGTCTACCATCTAATAATCTCATGCTTTTCAAGTTTTCCAAATTCTCCTGAAGCAAGCCATAATTTTCATCATTAGGATCTTCCTCAACGACAGTTAAAACAGTATCCTCAGATACAAAACGCGTAATATCATCGATATGGCCATCTGTATCATCCCCAACAATCCCATCACCTAGCCACAATACCTGTTCTTGACCATAATAATCCTTTAAATAACCTTCAATCTGTTCCTTGGTTAGATGTGGATTGCGGTTTTCGTTCAACAGACAAGCCGTTGTGGTCAACACAGTGCCTTTTCCGTTGAATTCTACTGATCCTCCTTCCATAACGATGGGAGGGGTAAACAATTTCAAACCGAATTCATTGGCAATTCTAGTGGGCACGACATCGTCCAAATCAAAAGGAGGGTATTTACCACCCCATGCATTGTAACCCCAATCCACAATTGCTTTTTCCCCTGTTTCCTTATTGATCAAAAATGCAGGACCGTGGTCGCGGCACCAGGCATCATTCGTAGGATTAAAATAAAAACTGATGTTCTCCATCTTGGCACCGCTTTTCTCAATGTGAGAAATAGCAAAGGCCTTCATCGCTTCATCAGCAACATTGATGCGTACTAGTTGATCGGCTGCCACTAATTTGATGAACTCCGCATAGGGAGCATAAATAGTGTCAATCTTTCCCGGCCAAGATTCCTCTTTATGAGGCCAGCTTAACCAAAGCGCATCTTGCTTTTCCCATTCTGCAGGAAATACAAAACCCTGGGCCTTGGGAGTATCGTTGTAATTGTAAAAGTCGGAATTTGTTGTGCTCATCACGTGATAACATAAAAGAAAATGCTTCCCTGAGAAAGCATATTTCTAATGGTCAATTTTTTATATTAAGATTAATCTTCGTCAATAAATCTCTTGGTAATAGGCGCATAAGTTTCAATGCGTCTATCGCGCAAGAATGGCCAATGTTTGCGGAAGAAATCAGATTCATTAAGATCAATTTCAACCACCTCAACTTCTTCTTGATCATGCGAAGCCAAATACAACAACTTCCCTTGAGCATTGGTCGCAAAACTGCCGCCCCAGAATTTCATGGCGCCATCCTGTTCAAATCCTACACGGTTCACCGAAACTACAGGAACACCGTTAGCAACAGCATGTGAACGTTGAATCGTTTGCCATGCATTATATTGGTCCTTGTTGGTTTCTTCATCTTGATCAGTTGCCCAGCCAATAGCGGTAGGGTAAAACATAATCTCTGCACCCATCAAAGCTGTGATTCTGGAAGCTTCAGGGTACCATTGATCCCAACAGATCAATACACCAATCTTGCCAAATTTGGTCTTGAATACTTTATATCCCAAATCACCTGGAGTGAAATAGAATTTCTCGTAGAATGCAGGATCATCAGGAATATGCATTTTACGGTATTTCCCTAGGTATGAACCATCAGCATCCAAAACAGCTGTTGTATTATGATATAATCCTTGTGCTCTTTTTTCAAACAATGATGCAATAATCACAACGCCCAATTCCTTGGCAACTGCAGATAATGCATCCGTAGAAGGACCCGGAATGGCTTCCGCCAATTCAAAATTGTCGTAATCCTCTACATCACAGAAATACAAAGAGGTAAATAGCTCCTGTAAACAAACAATTTGTGCGCCTTTGGATGCAGCCTCACGAACCTTCTCTATTGCCTTATTCAAATTTGTCTGCTTATCCTTAACGCATGACATCTGAACCAAACCAACTTTTACTTTACTCATCTCTTAAATTATAATTATGATTCGGCGCAAAGATACTATTATTTCATGGCTTATGGGAAGGTTGCCGTTATTTTTGCTGTCCGGTGACAAAAAATTTCCCCTACATTTGTAGCATGCGAAAGATCATTCATATTGACATGGATGCGTTCTATGCTTCTGTGGAACAGCGCGATTTCCCTGAGTTCCGTGGTAAGCCCCTTGCGGTCGGAGGTTCCCCGGATGGAAGAGGTGTAGTCGCAACAGCAAGCTATGAAGCCCGGAAATATGGCGTCAAGTCAGCCATGTCTTCCAGGATGGCCATGAAGCTATGTCCACATCTTTTGTTTACCTATCCAAGATTTGATGTGTACAAAGAGGTTTCAAATCATATCAGGTCTATTTTTGCCAGATATACTGATCTGATCGAACCGCTATCCTTGGATGAAGCCTATCTCGACGTTACAAATGATAAAATGGGAATCGGATCGGCAATAGAAATTGCAAAGGAAATCAAAGAAGCTATTTCAAATGAGTTGAACCTCACCGCCTCAGCGGGAGTATCAGTCAATAAATTCGTCGCAAAAATAGCCTCCGATTTTCAGAAACCTAATGGACTCACATTTATAGGACCCTCAAAAATAATTGGTTTCCTTGAGAAACTACCTATCGATAAGTTCTTTGGCGTCGGCAAGGTCACAGCCAAAAAGATGAATCAAATGGGAATCTTTACGGGTATGGATTTGAAACGGTTCTCTGAGATGGAAATGATACAGCATTTTGGTAAATCTGGGAAGTTCTTCTTTCAGATTGTCCGCGGAGAAGACAATAGACCAGTCAAACCTAACAGAATCAGTAAGTCGATAGGAGTGGAGGATACTTTTGAAACCGATCTCCATGAGTATGAAGATATGATCGAAGAAATAAATAGAATAGCAGAAAAACTATTTAAAAGATTGGAAAAAGCAGATAAGTTTGGCAAAACTATTACCTTGAAAATCAAATTCTCAGATTTTACTCAAATCACGAGAAGCAAGACTTTCTTTACATCATTGGACCAATTGCAGGAAATACAAAAACAAGCCCTAGAACTCTTGGATAAATTGGACTTGCAAGAAAAAAGAATCAGATTACTCGGAGTAACTATTTCAAATTTTGCAGATATGGAACCAACCTACGAAGAAGGGTTCCAACTAACCTTGTTCTAAAATAATCCTTCCCCAATATTAATAAATAACATCATCTACTGGAGAGTCCACTTCCAACGGCAACCCTTCAGATGCATAACCTTGTTTGGATAAAGTCTAGCAAAGCTCTCAACCAAATGGTTCATGTAAAAATTATGAACTACCAAATTATCCTGCGTAATAAGGTCTTCGATGTCATCAAATTCAAGTTCGTTATCAATAAAACCTAAGGCATGAACTTTATTATCCTTAAAATAAACATAACTTTTTTCTGTGCTTTCTCGACCTTTGTCAATTATGACAAAACTTCGTTTTTGCTCAGTTAGGGACTCAATCGCTTGGGTAACCTTATTATTATACTCCTCAACATGGGGTAAATCTTCCCTTGCCGTGAAATCCCGAATCTCCTTTAGGGCTGTAGGATTGGCGAAAAAAGAACATAAGCGTAAATCCAACTCGAAATCTTTAATTAATTTCAAGAGAAATTGCGTAGAATCATGAACGGATCCAAAAAAATATATTGGTCGAACATTCTTCCTGACTTGACAAATGGATAAGCGAATATATCCATTTTGATCTTCATAATCCAGCAAGCCATATTTTGGTTCGTACTTCTTTAAAGCTCTGTTGTAAATCGGCCAGATTTTTTTGATGAGATGACATTCCTTCAAAAATGCCATTAATTCAGTGCCGGTTTCCTCAAAGTCTATATCGCATATTTCATTGATAAAACGCTGTCTCCTTTGCCCAGTATTATTTCCTGTAAAATGGGAAATTACCCTTTTTTTAATATTGTTAGCCTTACCAACATAAATTATTTTAGCCGCAGAATTCTTGAAGAGATAAACACCGGCAGTCGTCGGTAGATTATTGATTAACTCGGATGGTATATGCGTAGGAATTCGTTGCTCTTTAGCTTTGACCTGAATGGTTTTCTGAATAATATTTTCAGTATCCGACAAAAATATTTTTTGGAATAAGGTAACAGTTGCTTGAGCATCACCTCTGGCTCGGTGCCTATCTTGGATTTCAATACCAACAGATTGACATAATTTCCCCAAACTATAGGATGTGAAGCCAGGGAATATCTTGCGGGATAATCTGACGGTACACAAGCGCAAAGCTTTCCATTCGTAACCTGAATTCTTTAAGGAAGCCTGTACAAAAGAATAATCAAAATGAACATTATGAGCAACAAATACCCGGTTGTTCAGTAAATGATAAATATCTTCAGCTACATCATCAAATACAGGGGCATCTTTGACCATCTCGTCCGTTATACCTGTCAAGGCTTGAATATGGAAAGGAATGGGTTGCTCAGGATTGATCAGGGTACTGTATTCATCAATGATCTTTTTACCATCAAAGATGAAAATTGCAATTTCGGTGATTTGACTCGCTGAGGCAAATCCACCCGTGGTTTCTATATCGACAATTGCAAAAGTAGGGGACTTCATTAAACAAAAATAATACTAATAATTTTAATTACTAAAATTATTAGTATTATTTTAATTCTTTTTTTTCAACTATAGTAATTCTACTCCTTGATCGAGTAATTCTTCTTTTTTCTTTGGATCCCAAATACTTACTTGAACCTCGCCAATATGTTTCAGCTTCAACATAAACATACAGATTCGAGATTGACCAATTCCACCACCAATGGATTCCGGCAATAGGTCATTTAATAGCATTTGATGGAATGTTAACTTCTGTCTATCCAAACTGTTTCTGATTTCCAATTGGGTCATCAATGCTTTTTTATCTACACGTATTCCCATGGATGAAAGTTCGAATGCGCTTCCCAATATCGGATTCCAAACTAAGATATCACCATTTAGACCACGGAATCCCAAAGTGTTGTCCGTACTCCAATCATCGTAATCCGCAGCTCTGCCATCATGCGCTTGTCCGTTTGAAAGAACACCACCGATACCATATACGAATACAGCACCATATTCTTTTGAAATGGCGTTCTCACGTTCTTTGGCCGTTAAATGAGGATAGGCCAATAACAACTCTTCAGAAGATATGAATTTGATTTCCTTTGGTAGTATAGCCTCAACGTGTGGGTATTTTTCTGAAACAGACTGTTCAGTTTCATAGATTACAGCATAAATTTTCTCAACAGTTTCCTTCAAGAAATCCAATGATCTATCATCATAACGGATACTTTTCTCCCAATCCCATTGGTCTACATATATAGAATGAATAGGAGAATAATCTTCATCAGGTCTTAATGCACGCATATCTGTCAAAATCCCTTCCCCAGGTTCCATCTCCAGCTCTTTCAATCTAATTCTTTTCCACTTTGCTAGTGAATGTACTACCACTGCTTTTTGATCAGACAAGGATTTGATCGGAAATGAAACTGGCCTTTCGATACCATTCAAATCATCATTGATACCTGTGCCATCCAAAACCACAATAGGAGAGGAAACAGGGGTTAAATTCAAAGCCTCCTTCAATCGAGATGCAAATGTCTCCTTCACAAACGTTATCGCTTGCTCTCTTTTTAAAATATGACGTCCCATTAAAAATTTTACAATATTAACATAGTTTAGTATGACCGTTGCCTACTAATTTTCATAATCGAAACAAAAATAAGAAAATGTTAATGATTTGCAGATTTTATTGCAAAAATAACTACAATATATTGGGTATCTGATGAAATAATTTAAAGCTTTTGTTCTAGAGCTTTCAAAATCGCACTCGCTTTGGTGTAGCATTCTGCAAATTCATGCGCTGCATGGGCATCAATGGTAATGGCGCTTCCAGTATGAAAGGATAGGTATTGTTTGGAATGGTTGTATAAAATTGTCCGGATCACAACATTGAAGTCGAAATCGCCATCAGAAGAAAAATATCCAATGGCACCTGAGTAAATCCCGCGCCTGGAATTCTCATAACGATCGCATAATTTCATCGCCGATATTTTAGGAGCACCCGTCATGGAACCGGCAGGAAATGTGTTCTTGATCACTTCCGTGTCTTTAAGACTCGGGTCCATTTGACAGGAAACCGTAGAAATCATTTGGTGTACATGTTCAAATGTATAAATCCCCAGCTTCTCCGTGACTTCCACTGTGCCAGGTATAGCACTGCGGGTTAAGTCATTCCTGACCAAGTCCACAATCATCACATTCTCGGCAATCTCTTTCGGATTCGTGGCAAGGTTATCTTTTAATTGCTGATCCTCTTCTTTGTTCTTGCCGCGGGCGGCAGTTCCTTTTATAGGTTGTGAAATAAGTTTATTCCCTCTCTTTGCCAAAAATCGCTCCGGAGAAGCACTGATAATATACTTATCACTAACTTTAATAAATGATGAAAATGGAGTAGGGGAAAGCTTGTTTAGATTTAAATAAAGAGCTTCAGGGCTAGATACTTCAGCGTTCTCTCCATAAAATTCCTGACATAAATTAGCTTCATATATATCTCCCTTTTTGATATGGTCCTTTATGCTTTCAAAAGCTTCAAAATATCTGGACTTATCCATTCTCGGTTTTATCTTTCCCGAAAATAAATAATTAGTGTCCAAATTTTCAGCCAACTGAATCGCATCGAAAACAGTTTCAGGATTTTCAGAATGAATAATAACTTGATTTTCTAATAATTCTATTAGAATTTCAGGAACAAAAAAATAAGCATCAGGAAACTCCAGAGGATTTGGATGTTCTGTGCTTAAGTCCTCAATTTCATTCTTGAGGTCATAACTAAGAAATCCCGGTATCCATTGATTAGGAAACCGGGATTTAAATTTTTCGAGATCAGCAAATGCTGATCCTACATTTGCAGAGAATTCCTCTTTTGCACCAACGGCCAAAAGACTCCCTACTTTTGAATATTGATTCTGGAAACCATTTGATTGAAAAAGACATACGGTTTCAAACCTTTTGGACCAATTTATGGCCTTAAGTAAGAAATCAGTAGTAGTCGTTTCAAAAATGGCTCTTGCCATATCTATTTACTATAAAACAATAGTTTGAGTACGATCAGGACCTACCGACAAATACTTAATCGGAACATTTAATTCTTGTTCCAAGAAAGAAATGTAGTTCTGCAATGCTGCAGGGATTTCATCCTTACTACGGATACCTGTTAAATCAGTATTCCAACCTTCAACTTCCTTAAGAATTGGTTCAGGTTTGTGGGTAATGATTTCATATGGCATGTAGTCGATCGTTTCTCCTTGATATTTATAATGAGTACATACGTAAATTTTATCGAAAGTATCAAGCACATCCGCTTTCATCATAATCAATTCAGTTACCCCATTGATCATAATAGCATACTTCAATGCTGGCAGGTCAATCCATCCAGTACGACGTGCTCTACCTGTTGTTGCACCGAACTCATGTCCTAACTGGCGTAATTTTTCGCCTGTTTCATCTTCAAGTTCTGTAGGGAATGGTCCTCCACCAACGCGAGTTGCGTATGCTTTAAAGATACCATAAACCTCGCCGATTCTGTTTGGAGCAATACCCAATCCAGTACATGCACCAGCAGTAGTGGTATTAGATGAAGTTACAAAAGGATATGAACCGAAGTCAACATCCAACAATGTACCTTGAGCACCTTCAGCCAAAACTCTCTTGCCATCCTTTAAATATTGATTTACCAAGTGTTCAGAATCAACAAATGGAATGGTTTTCAAGAATTCGATAGCATCCATAAATGCTTTTTCCTTTTCTGAAAAATCAGGGATCTCACCGTAATGAGATAAAATAGAAAGGTGTTTCTGTTTTAGTTTCTCATAGCGCTCCATAAAATCAGGAAGGGTAGTGTCACCTACACGCAAACCGTTTCTACCAGTTTTGTCCATATAGGTTGGTCCGATACCTTTTAAAGTAGATCCGATTTTACCAGCACCCATATTTGATTCAGATGCAGCATCCAATAGTTGATGGGTAGGAAGGATTAAATGGGCCTTGCGAGCAATAACCAAATTACCTTTGCCCACAGGATCAAATCCAGCAGCTTTTAGGTTGTCTAATTCTCTTTTAAGAATGATAGGGTCAATTACCACCCCGTTTCCGATTAGGTTGAGGGTTCCTTCATTGAAGATTCCTGAAGGAATAGTGTTCAATACAAATTTCTTGTTGTCAAACTCTAAAGTGTGTCCCGCATTTGGTCCGCCTTGAAAACGAGCGATCAAATCATATTTTGGACAAAAAACATCAACGATTTTCCCTTTTCCCTCGTCTCCCCACTGCAAACCCAATAGCACATCAACTTGCATAGTATTACTTGAAATTTATTAGTTAAAATTTAATTTGTTTTGTTCACGAATCAAAATAAAAATTCGGAAAAAGGGCGTTACCAGCCTTTTTCCGAACAAAGGTATATATTAATTCCTCGAATGTTAAATTAATTTGAAATTACTGCTTCTTTTGCGGGAGCATCTTGAGTAAGCTTGCTTTTGCGGCAGTCAGCACAGATTCCATAAAGGTTTAGCGAATGGTGCTTGATGTCAAAATTCAACAGGTCCCCAATCATAGATTGAATCTGATAAACTCTTGGGTCACAGAATTCTACAACCTTGTTGCATTCAATGCAGATTACATGGTCATGCTGTTTGTAACCGTAGGATTTCTCGAATTGAGCCATATTACGACCAAATTGATGCTTGGTCACCAAATCACAAGAAACTAACAACTCCAATGTGTTATAAACCGTGGCACGACTAACACGGTATTTCTTGTTTTTCATGTGGATATATAATGACTCCACGTCGAAATGATCCGACCTAGAATATATCTCCTCTAAAATAGCATAACGCTCAGGTGTTTTTCGTAGGTTCTTGTTTTCAAGGTATGCCTCAAAAATCTTCTTAACGGTTTCGTAATTTTCCCCTTGTTTCATAAGGTGTGTCCTTTGTAAAAATTCAAATTTACCAAAATACAGCGGTATTCACGATTAGAATTGTCAATACCCTGTAAGTCTTTAGTTCTCCGACTCGTATCTCGTCACTCCAGTGATGCCCGGAATCTGCTTCAAGTGCTTGATTAAACTGTCCAATTGATCAGTGTCGTTCACAAAAACCATAATGTCGCCCTCAAAAATACCCTCATTACTCGAAATCGACAGTGAACGAATGTTTTACCTTGAAGTCTTGTGAAATTACAGTCGTAATCTTGTTCACCAAACCAACATCATCGATACCTACAATCTTTAACCCAGTCAAGAATGCAACACTATTGTGCAAAGATGCCCATTTTGCTTTTAAGATACGGTAACCATAGTTCGCCATTAATTTGGAAGCATTCGGACAACTGGTCCTATGAATCTTGATCCCATCATTAACCGTCAAAAATCCGAAAATATCATCTCCCGGAATCGGATTACAACATGGTGCTAAAGTATAATCTACTTTCTGATAATCATCGCCAATTAAAATAGTATCATCCTTCTTATTGATCTTTTCAACGAGACCATTGATATGAGACTGGAATTGATTTTGATTGGCGTCCTCAGAACGTTCGTTCGCCACAAAATTCCTTAAGTTCTTGATATCTATTGTACCCTTGGCAACATTATAAAATAGTTCTTGCGAGCTTGGATATTTAAAGAAATTAGCGATCTTATTGATGTTTTCGGTATTGTAGGTAATCTTAAGGGACTTTAATTTACGTTCCAATATCTCCTTACCATCTTCAGCTACACGGCGTTTCTCTTCTTTCAAGGAAGATTTGATTTTGGATTTTGCTTTGGCCGTAACCACAAAATTCAACCAATCTTCTTTAGGAGTTTGTTTGCTGGAAGTGATGATTTCTACCTGATCACCATTCAGCAGCTCATGGCTCAGCGGTACCAATTTATGGTTTACTTTGGCACCTATACAGGTTGCACCAATATCCGTATGAATTTCAAAAGCAAAATCTAAGGCAGTAGCACCATTCGGCAATTGAACCAAAGTTCCTTTTGGAGTAAAAATAAAAATCTCGTCAGAAAACAGGTTCATCTTGAAATCATCCACAAAATCCAAAGCATTGGGTTCAGGATTATTCAATATATCACGAACCTTCTGAATCCATTGATCCAAGCCATTGTCAGAATTGGATTCCTTGTATTTCCAATGAGCTGCAAACCCTTTTTCTGCGATTTCATTCATTCTCCTCGTACGAATCTGTACTTCAACCCATTGTCCTCGAGGACCCATCACAGTGGTATGCAAGGATTCGTACCCATTAGCCTTAGGGGAAGAAACCCAATCCCTCAAACGGTCAGGATTCGGACGGTATAAGTCTGTTACGATAGAATACACCTTCCAACATTCTGTTTTTTCCTTTTCGTCATCCGTATCGATGATAATACGGATGGCAAACAAATCATATACCTCTTCAAATGGGATAGATTTCTTCCGCATCTTGTTCCAAATGGAGTGGATCGATTTTGGTCGCCCAAAAACAGAAGCGTTGATTCCTTCTTCTGCCAATATCTCTTGGATAGGAGTGATAAAATCTACAATGAATTTTTCACGTTCCGCTTTTTTCTCATTCAGTTTCTTGGCAATGAATTTATAAGTATCCGGATCGGTATACTTCATGGACAAGTCTTCTAATTCAGACTTGATAGCATAAAGGCCCAAACGATGTGCCAATGGAGCATATAAATAGCTGGTTTCCGAAGCAATCTTCAACTGCTTGTGGCGTGCCATAAACTCCATGGTTCTCATGTTATGGAGCCTATCTGCCAATTTGATCAGGATTACCCTAACATCATCTGCCAGGGTCAACAACATCTTTCTAAAGTTCTCAGCTTGCATGGAGCTGTTCGGGTCGAATATGCCTGAGATCTTGGTTAGACCATCAATGATTCGTACAACTTTCTTTCCGAACTGTTCCTCGATGTCCTGAAGTGTTACACTGGTATCTTCAACAACATCATGTAGCAATGCGCAGACAATAGAAGTGGTTCCCAACCCGATTTCTTCTGCAGCAATCTGGGCCACAGCAATAGGATGGTAAATATAAGGCTCGCCAGATTTACGACGCATGTCTTTATGGCTCTCCAATGCTAAATCAAAGGCCTTTCTGATCTGTTGCTTGTCACCTTTTTGAAGTGTAGGTTTACAAGCTCTAAGCAGCGCGCGATATCTTTTACGGATTTCCTTATTTTCAGCCTCAATATCAATCACATATTCTTCCATAAAAATGCATTGCTAACAATAAAAAAATAAATAATTTTGTTATATTTATTGAACTAATAATTCAAGAATTTATACTAAATTGTAAAGTATAAATATACGGAAAAAAATTAAATTTATTTGCATAGGGCTTATTATAATGATGATGTGTGGAAGTAATTTAAAGTGGGTTTTTATGGTTTTTGTCATGTTTGTTTTGCCTCTATCAATACAAGCTCAGACGCTCATAAAGCCCCAATATGGACCTGGTAAACCAGAAGTGGTTGAGCATTATGCCACCACAACCCTAGACAATGGGGAGGTCGTGCCATGGTTCCCAATCGAGGAAGTAGTGGTCTATGCCAGAAGGACATTTAAAACAGAAGACGACCGCCAGAAATACCTCAGACTCAGAAGAAACGTTATTCGTGTGTTACCGTATGCAATCTATGCGCAGAAACGCTATGAGCAACTCGACCGCGACTTGGCAATGACAAATTCGAGAAGAGAAGAAAAAAGATTGATCAAAGAATGTGAACAAGAAATCAAAGATAAAATCACTTCAGAAGTGAAAAACTTGAGCATTTCACAAGGTAAGATCCTGATTAAACTAATAGAAAGACAAACAGGTAATACAAGTTATGAACTCGTAAAAGACATGAAAGGCGGAATATCCGCATTCGTCTACCAAGGAGTTGCCAAAATATTTGGTCATAACCTAAAAAGTACCTACGATCCAGCAGAAGATTATGAAATTGAAAACATAATTCGCGAATATGAACGTTCGCGTCCTATGGCCAACCCTAAAAACCTTTTTTTATGAGTAAGACCGTTTATGATTATAATGCACTAGAGTTCAGCGGACAGAAGAAATCACTTCGCGATTTTGAAGGTAAAGTATTACTGATCGTGAATACAGCCAGCAATTGCTTTTTTACCAAACAATTCAAAACCCTTGAAAACTTATACAAAAAATATAGAGACATGGGTTTTGAAATATTGGCATTCCCTTCGAATGACTTCAGAAATCAAGAACCCCTTACTGGAAGAACATTGGAAACTTTCTGCCGCGTGAATCAACAAGTAACATTTCCTGTCTTCAAACGTATCCATGTCATCGGAGAATATAAAGACCCTTTGTATGGATATTTGACAGATATCAATGCTAATGGCAAAATCGGAACCTCCCCAATGTGGAACTTCCATAAGTATCTTGTCAATAAAAAAGGAGAGGTTGTCGACCATTTCTATTCCTTGACCAGCCCAATGTCAAAGAAAGTCCACAATCGCATAGAAGAACTGCTTAGCGACAAGTAATAGCAGTGATTTTTCGTATAATTGTGTATTGTACAAAATACACGATCACATGAAATTAGATTTATTAGTAATGACCGTTCATCCTGATGACGCTGAATTAGGAGCAGGGGGTGTTATTGCCAAATACGTAGCTGAAGGTAAGACCGTAGGAATTGTAGACTTGACTCTTGGCGAACTTGGAACTCGGGGTACTCCTGAAATCCGAGCACAAGAAGCTCAAGACGCTGCAGAAATCCTCGGAGTGGCCGTACGTGAAAATCTGAAACTCCGTGATGGTTTCTTCCAGAACAATGAAGAACACCAAATCGCTATTATTAAAGCAATACGTAAATACCAACCTGAAATTGTTATCACCAATGCATGGGAAGACCGACACCCTGACCATGGACGTGCCAGTAAACTCGTAAACGATGCGCTCTTCCTTGCTGGACTCAGACGAATCGAAACTGAACTGGATGGCATTTCGCAAGAGCCATACCGTCCACGACTGCAGCTGCAACTGATCCAAGACAAATATATAACCCCGATATCCTGATCGATATCACTGAATACTGGGACATCAAAGAAAGGTCTATCCTTGCCTATACATCACAGTTCAATGTCGGCAATGACGACGATGAACCACAAACCTATATCTCAAACCCCGACTTTATGGACTCCACCAAAGCTAGAGCACACGAATTCGGCAGATCCATCCAAGTAAAATACGCCGAAGGATTTACCTCTAGAAAAATCTTGGGAGTAAGGGATTTGTTTGAGTTGTATTAAAATAGACATTAGACAATAGACATAAGACATAAGAACTGAGATAGTTTATTAAAATAATAAAAAGGTCTGAAGATTGAAGCTTCAGACCTTTTTTATGTGAAATTGATAATTTGATAGTGAATAATATATAATACAAAAATGGTTTTAGTGTTATTAGGAGCGAAAATTTGACTAAAAAGTCCTAGGTTCAACCCATTGCAACGCCATAAAATTCTTATGTCTTATGTCTAATGTCTAATGTCTAATGTCTATTGTCTTATGTCTTATGTCTTATGTCTAATGTCTAATGTCTATTGGCTTATGTCTACTGTCTAATGTCTACAACCCTTTCCCCTCAAAATAACTCCTAATTGCTACTTCATCCTTTTTGATCTGTTCCTGCATAAGTTCAAGGCTTTCAAACCATTGATCATGACGGATAAATTCCAAAAATTTTACGCGGATGGTTTTGCTGTAAAGGTCATCGTTGAAATCCAATAAGTTAACTTCAATTTTTCTGTTCATACCGTCAACGGTTGGTCTTGTACCGATATAGCACATTCCTTTTGCTACGCGTTCTGGTTCTGGTTCATAATAATCGCCAGTTACAATCTCAGTAGTTCTAGGATAAATCTCAACTTCCACCGCATAGATACCATATGCTGGGATCAATTTGTGAGCTTCGTGCACATGAAGGTTTGCCGTCGGAAAACCGATTTCTCTGCCAATTTGATCTCCTTTTATAACGGTACCTGTCAGCTCGAATGGATATCCTAAATATTTATTTGCTGTTGTGATATCACCTTTGATCAACGACTCACGAACACGGGTCGAAGAAACTGCCACATCCTCAATATCTTGCTCCGGGATTTGGTCAACGGAATAATCGAATATTTCAGAGAAATGAATTAGATCCTTGATAGTTCCTTTTCTGTCTTTTCCAAAATGGTGGTCATAACCGATAACGATTTTCTTGCACCCAATCTTATTCACCAGAACATTGGAAATATATTCTTCAGGAGTTTGGATTGAGAAATCTCTCGTAAAAGGAGTGATGATCAAGTGGTCGATACCTGCCAATGCCAATCTTTCAGCCTTTTCTTCAATATCATTGATCAGACGAAGGGTGTCATCGTCCGGATTGATAATCAGTCTAGGGTGGGGGAAGAAGGTAAGCAATACAGTTTCTCCGGTATTATCCTTGGCTAACTCAGTTAGCTTGTTCAAGATTTCTGATGACCGACATGAACTCCATCAAATGTACCTATTGTAACGATGGCATAATCCAGTGGGTTTGAATTCATCCAGATTCCTGTATATTTTCATTATATATTTTTCTAAGTCTTTGAATTTAGACCGTTTGGTGCTTCAATTCTTTTACTTGGTTAATTAATTCAGTTAGTTCCCAGGCGTCTTTGACATCAAATTCGCCAGATTTTGTTCTTCTCAATGATGATAGATGACCACCGTTGTTCAATACTTTTCCGAAGTCATGAGCAATAGAACGGATATAGGTGCTTTGCTACACTTTATCCGGAAGTGAACCACAGGCATTTCAATCTTCACAACTTCAAATTCCATGATTTCAACTCTTCGAGCTTTTAATTCTACTTCCTCACCTCGGCGTGCCTTTTCATAGACTCTTTCACCACCAATCTTAATGGCAGAATGCACAGGTGGATATTGGTCCTGAACGCCGACAAATCCAGCAGCAGCATTTAGGATATCTTCATCCTGGATATTTGAAATATCGAATGTTTGATCAATTTCGGTTTCTAGGTCATAAGATGGCGTGGTAGCTCCCAAAGTAATTGTCCCAGTATATTCTTTGTCTTCAGCTTGAAAACCATCGATCTGTTTGGTCATCTTCCCGGTACAGACAATCAATAAACCAGTCGCTAAAGGATCCAAAGTCCCAGCATGACCCACCTTGACCTTCAAAGGCTTGATGCTATTCCTTAATTTTCCTACCACATCAAAACTTGTCCAAGTTAATGGCTTGTCGATTAATAGTACTTCACCCTCCGCAAAAGCAAATTTTGGCTTAGCTTGTCCTTCTGTATTATTGCTCATTTAATCTAAAAGTTTCATTAAAATGTCCCTAACATCAATTCGATGTTGAAACATATCCCTGGCTAAATTTTGTGCAAAAATAGGAATAATTAATGAGATGTGAGATATGAGATGTGAGATATGAGATAGAAAACGGAAAAGCAAGGAGTCAATGTTCCGTTGCCGTGGTTGGTGTCTCCACCAACCACGGTTAGAAAATAAAAAAAGGGCTTTTCCAAGCCCTTAATAAAAAATATTTTTTCTCTTTATACACACATCCCACCTAGCACCCTCACTGTCGCAAATCTCACATCTAATCTAGCACCCTCACTGTCGCATATCTCACATCTCAAATCTCATATCTACCTCTGCGTATAAAAAAACACCAACAGCGCTATTCCGATAACAATTCGGTACCAACCCCAGAATTTGAAGCCATATTTTGTCAATACAGTGATAAAGGATTTTACAGCGATCATAGCTACCACAAATGCTACAATGTTTCCAATGATGAAAACCATAATGTTTTCATTGCTGGACATAATCATTTCATAGCCTTTTTGGGCATGAGCAGTTCCTTCACCCCATGTTTTTACAAAGATGGAATATACTGTTACGGCAAGCATGGTAGGTACGGCCAAGAAGAATGAGAATTCTGCGGCTGCCTTACGGTCCAACCCTTGGGTAAGACCACCAATAATGGAGGCTGCAGAACGAGAGGTCCCTGGCATCATCGCTAAACACTGCCAAAAACCAATGATAAATGCTTTTTTAACCGGAATTTCTTTTTCGTCGGTAATCTTTGGATTCTTGAACCATTTGTCAACGAACAAAAGAACCACACCACCTAATACCAAAACAGTAGAAATGGCGATCTGATTTCCCAATACAGCTTCAATTTTATCATCCAACAGTTTTCCTAGAACTAATGCTGGAATAACAGCAATAGCCAATTTATAATAAAACTTAAGGTTCTTGAAATCGAAGAATTTCTTCCAATAAAGGACAACGATTGATAATATTGCTCCAAATTGAATAGATACTTGGAACATTTTAAGGTATTCACTTTCTTCCATACCCATCAATGCGGCAGTAAAGCCCATGTGTGCAGTTGAGGAAATTGGAAGATATTCGGTTAAGCCTTCAACGATGGCTAGGATTATTGCTTCAAAAATACTCATTACTCCTGATTTGTCTTGTTCTTAGGTTTATATAAAATGGCTACGAATCCTAGAGCAAAACCTGCAACAACCACTAATGGTGCCAATGTAATCTTGGTAAAGCTATAAATATTCTCAGTACCCATCATCAAAATGAAACCTATTGCAACATAACAATGCTCGCAATGAATAATTGATAATTTATCTTTTTTAAATACGAACTCCGCTCTGTTTGTAGTCACTGGAGTTGTTTTTACTTTTTTTGTCTGACTTCATTTTTTAAAACTGATTAACAATTGATTTATCTATATAAACTTGCTGACTTAGCACGTAAATATTTGGTAACGGCAAAATATGTACTCGCTGCAGAAATCAAGATCCCCAATCCAAGTACGATGGCAAATATCATCGCGAATTCAAACCAATCGCGAAGGAATACCAATTCAGGTACCTGTTTCTGAGCAAACTGTAAAGTTAAGATCAATAAAAGGATGGCTATCAAAGCACCTATCAATCCATGGGCAATACCATATAAGATATAAGGCCCGACGAATAAAACCTTTGGTAGCACCAATCAACTGCATACTCTTGATCAAGAAACGTTGAGAATAGATCGCCAATCGAATGGTATTGTTGATCAAAGCAACAGCAATGATTAAAAGCACAACCGTAAATGCCAAAATAACAATCGAAATCACACGGATATTCTTGTTGACCATATCAATCAATGACTCCTGATAAACAACTTCTTTGATACGGCTGTTCTTGCTGATTTTATTGATGAAGGTCTGAATAGAATCACTGTTGGCATATTGTTCCTTCATATAGATGTCAATAGAAGGAAGGAGAGGGTTTCTACCTAAAATATTCAACGAAATCTTCACCCAAATCTTCTCTTAGATTCTTGGCTGCAAGTTCCTTGCTGACATATTCAGAACGTAATACATAAGGGTCTTTTTCCAAATCCTTCTGCAAAGAAAGCACATCGCCTTCATTGACATTATCATTCACGATAACATTAAGGACAATATTCTCTTTGACATAGCGGGATAAGTTTTTTGCGTGGACTAGAATCAATCCCAAAAGACCTGTCATCAATAGAACCAGTGCGATACTGATTACTGTAGATACGTATACTGATTTCGTTTTTTTTCCTTGGCGAACCCTGTTCGATCACTGACATATATTTGAATCTGCGTTTATTCTTGCGAAAGTAAGGATTTATTTTTTTCCAATACTAATTTTCTAACAACGAATATCTGAATTTATTGTATAGAATAAAAAACTTTTATACTGAATTTACCCTAAATTCGCTAATTTCGCAGTTCTTTGTACAATACATTTACAATATATAATGGATTATAATCATCAATCTATCGAGCAAAAATGGCAAAAGTTTTGGGCTGACAAACCAGACCTTCAAAACTTCTGAATCAACAGAAAAACCAAAATACTATGTTTTGGACATGTTTCCGTATCCTTCAGGGGCAGGTCTGCATGTTGGTCACCCGCTCGGCTATATTGCTTCCGATATTTTCTCACGATACAAAAGATTAAAAGGCTTTAACGTATTGCACCCAATGGGGTATGACTCTTTTGGTTTGCCTGCTGAACAATATGCAATCCAAACAGGACAACACCCCGCAATTACTACGGAAGCAAATATCAATAGATATAGAGAACAACTTGATAATATTGGATTCTCTTATGACTGGTCCCGCGAAGTGCGTACTTCCGATCCTGAGTATTATAAGTGGACTCAATGGATCTTTATGCAACTTTTTGATGCATGGTATAATAAAGAGTCTGACAAAGCTGAACCTATCTCCAATTTGATCTCTAAATTTGAAACTTCAGGCTCTGAAGGTATCAATGCTGAATCTGATGATGATGTTCTATCATTTTCCGCTGAAGAATGGAGAAATTTCTCGGACAACGAAAAACAAACCGAGCTCTTAAAATATAGACTGGCTTTTCTTAGAGAAAGTACGGTCAACTGGTGTGCAGCTCTAGGTACAGTACTTGCAAATGATGAGGTCATCAATGGTGTATCTGAACGCGGAGGATATCCGGTGGAACAAAAGAAAATGATGCAATGGTCTATGCGAATCACAGCTTATGCTGACCGACTGTTGCGTGGCCTATATACCATCGATTGGCCAGAACCTCTTGTAGAAATGCAAAGAAACTGGATCGGAAAATCGGTAGGAGCTAGTGTTAAATTTCCAGTCGCACAATTGAACGAAAATATCGAAGTATTCACCACACGAGTAGATACAATCTATGGTGTTAGTTTCGTTGTATTGGCACCCGAACATGAGCTAGTATCTGCTTTAACTACAGATAGTCAAAAAACTGAAATTGAATCTTATATAGATAAAACTTCTAAAAAATCCGAATTGGATAGATTGGCAGATACTAAAACTGTCTCTGGCGCATTCACAGGATCTTATGCTAAACATCCATTGACAGGAGAAGATGTGCAAATCTGGATTGCTGATTATGTATTAGCTGGATATGGCACCGGAGCCGTCATGGCAGTACCTTCAGGTGACCAACGTGATTACGTATTTGCAAAACACTTTAATCTTCCTATTATTCCTATTTCCGATTCTCAAGATATCTCAGAAGAAGCGGATCCGAATAAGGATGGAAAATATATCAATTCCGATTTCATCAATGGTATGACCTACCAGGAAGCAGTTCCTGCATTAATCGAGCGACTGGAAAACCTGAAATTAGGAAAAGCAAAAATCAATTTTAGGATGCGTGATGCCATTTTTGGAAGACAAAGGTATTGGGGCGAACCAGTACCGGTATACTTTAAAGATGGATTGCCTCATTTAATTAAAGAAGAAGAACTTCCTTTGCTATTGCCTGAGGTAGATAAATACTTACCAACAGAAAACTGGCGAGCCACCATTGGGTCGTGCTGAAGGTTGGAAATATCAAGATCAATACGAGTATGAATTGAGCACAATGCCAGGATGGGCAGGTTCTTCATGGTATTGGTTCCGCTATATGGACCCTAAAAACCAAAGTAATTTCGCATCCCAAGATGCTGTAGATTATTGGAAAGCAGTGGATCTATATATCGGTGGTTCTGAGCACGCTACAGGCCACTTGCTGTACTCTCGCTTCTGGAACAAGTTCTTGAAGGACCTGGGTTTCCATAATGAAGAAGAACGTTCAAGAAATTAATCAACCAAGGAATGATTCAAGGTCGATCTAATTTTGTGTATCGTGTGCTCGACAACGAAGGGAAAGGAACAAATCAATTTGTGTCTTATGGATTGAAGGATCAATATCAGGTTTATCCACTACATGTGGATGTTAATATCGTCCATAACGATGTTTTGGACCTAGAGAAATTCAAACAGTCGCGCCCCGATTATAAGGATGCCGAGTTTATTCTTGAAAATGGTAAATACATCTGTGGTACTGAAGTTGAAAAGATGTCAAAATCTAAATTCAATGTTGTAAATCCTGACGATATCATCGAACAATATGGGGCAGATACCCTTCGTCTCTATGAAATGTTCTTGGGCCCGTTGGAACAGGCAAAACCTTGGAACACAAATGGTATTGAAGGGGTATATAAATTCTTACGTAAGGTATGGAGATTATTTCATGACGCCGAAGGCAACTTCCGTGTTTCTGATGAAGAACCATCGAAAGCAGAATATAAAGCTTTACACAAGATTATTAAAAAAGTGGAAGATGATATCGAAAGATTTTCATTCAACACTTCCGTTTCAGCATTTATGATCTGTGTAAACGAGCTTACTGACCTTAAAACAAATAAGCGCAAGATCTTGGAAGACCTATTGATCGTTCTTGAACCTTATGCACCACATATTACTGAAGAACTTTGGTCATTATTGGGCAATCCTGCAGGATCTATTTCTTATGCTACTTATCCAGAATTCAAACCTGAATATTTAGTAGAAAGTGAATTCGCATATCCTGTGTCTATAAACGGCAAGATGAAAATGAACTTACCTTTGGCTCTTGACCTTGATCAACAGGCTGTAGAAGCAATATTGAATGATAATGCCGATGTACAGAGACTGTTAGATGGAAAGCCAGTGAAAAAGGTGATTTTTGTAAAAGGAAAAATTATTAATATTGTTATTTAAGACCAATTAATATTTTAAAAATATAAAAAGGCAGACCTAATGGTTTGCCTTTTTTAGTATAATAGATGTAATATTTTACAAATAATGTTAAATTTCATCTACCACCATCTGGAGTGCAGTTTTTGACCTGTAAACAACCTCAATAGTTGGTTCATTCCTTGTTCCAGCTTTCAGTTTGACTTCTCCATGGACCGCCGCTTGAATTAGCGGATCCCTGATATCTCCAAAAGGATAGAGCTCCTCTGCTGAAAATTCATTAATGTTTATCTGTGGCTTTAATCCCGTTTTATAATTTCCTTCACCTTTGCTGTTGAATAGTTGATAGACAAGGGGAGACATAATCCACTTATATCCATTGCCGCTCGTTTCATTATCAGAAGTAATGTTGATGCTGGCCATATCTTTGCCCATAGTGGATTCACCAATCTGAATTACATCCATATAAGGCTTGAGGTTATTGATCATTAATTCGGATGCGGATGCCGACTGCTTACTACTTAAAATATAGATTTTTGAAAGATTTAAACTTTTTGATTTAATATCCTCTGCTTTAAATGAATATCCATCCGGTTGGGTAGAAAGAGCATCAATAAAACTGTATTCTTTTTTTCCAACTTTACTATTCCCTACCATCTGGACAAAACGATCGGTAGGATTTACATTTCCAAGGAGTAGCGCACAGAATGCAGCATAAGATACTTGACCTCCAGGATTATAGCGCAAGTCCAGAATAACATCTTTTACCTGCTCGGTTTTAAACTTTTGGATTTCCCCGATCAGGTCATATCCGGAATCAAAATTAAAATGGCTGAGGTAGAGGTAGCCAAATTTTTTGTTATCAACTTCAATTGTTACAGCCTTATAAATTCCAGGTTGTGCGATATAAGCTGAAGCAAGCTTAAATTCTTTTCCATCCTTTCTCAACAGATTTAGTGAATTGCCATTTAATATTTTTTCAACTGAACCCGAAATATCTGCATTTAAGTTCAAATCATTGATCTTTAAGAGTACATCTCCTCGTTTCAGTCCCATTTCCTCTGCCTGTGATCCAGGAACCACCAAGGTAACGATTGCTTGGATAGATCCTTCTCTTTTCACCTGAATGAAATCAAAGCCAAAGCTGGTTTCAAAATTGTTTTTGTAACTAGCTAAGTTCATATTTTGGATGATTGTAGAATAGTGATCATCCTTATGAAGTAAGTTCTGAAAGAATTGGATAGGATTATCAGAAAGATTATGACCAGATTGATTAATCTTCCAGAAATAATAATCATCCATGTTTCCCAATATCCATTGGTTTATTGCTTCATTACTACCCGAGTCATAATGGACAGGTTCCTTTTGACATGAAAATAACAGACTCAATACTAGCAGGATAGTCACATAAAATTTCATGATTAAAGCTAAAAAGAATTAGTTGAAATTTTCCTAAATCTTAATTTTGATAGTTTAATTTAATATAAGATTAACATAGCTACCGAAAAGAGCACCATGGTAGGAACCTCCATATCGCCATGGTTGGTGTCTCCACCAACCATCAATAGCTCTAGAACCCTTGGTTAAAGAATCATGTCACACAGATGGCAGTAGTTCGCCATGGTTAGCACCCCTTATCGCCATGGTTGGTGTACCCACCAACCATCCGTAACTGTTGTAATCTTGGTTTAACATACATGCTACAGGGTTGGTTCGCCATGGTTGGTGTCCCCACCAACCATATCAAAAAAATCGTCGTTTTCTAATTTCTAAAAAATGCCTCTATTCATTGAGCTTTAGCTCTCAAAACTATTAACCCCATTTCGCATTCCTGCAATTCTTATGTCTTATGTCTTATGTCTACTGTCTAACACCACTATTCTATTGGTTACTAATTTTAACAATTGATTAATTTTAGATGATTATATTTGATCACCAAACTTAACCAGATATGAACAGTTTTTTAAGATTATTGAGAGAGGAGGGTAGTCGGGATGCTTATACCCATATTTATAACCACTATGCTGACCAACTTTACCGTCATGCTTTGGTCCGAGTGAAAGATACTGTAATAGCAGAGGAAATCTTGCAGGAACTCTTTATTCAGTTTTGGGATCGACGCGCTAGCCTGAATGACCAAATTGATTTGGACAAATATCTCTATTCAGCTATTAAATACAAAATCATTGACCATTTCAACAGATTGAAAACACATTCCACGCAATTGGACGAATTGGCGCAGCACTTAAAAAATCATGCTGAACAAAATCCGGACTACCTAAAGACTTATTTGGCATTGGAAAGGATCGTAGAGTTGGAATTAGAGAAAATGTCTAAGAATATGCGAGAAATCCTCCTTCTGAGATGGGAAAAGTACAGTATTCCCTGTATTGCAGAAAAACTGCAACTCTCAGAACAGACCGTCAAGAACAATCTCACCACAGCAAAAAGAAGACTGAAACGAAATATAGACGAGAATTCTGAGAATTTAGATATCATAATGATTTCTCAAATCAGTTTTGCGCTAATAGGTAACTTATAAAATCAGTTCACAAATTTTTTATCTATTCTTAACATTTTCTTGAAGTACAAATTGGCATTTCACAAGATATATAAGTGAACAAGCCAATAAAGAAATGAAAAGAAAAGTCTTACATATATTATTAAGACAATATCTGAAAAATGAAGTTACCCAACGCGAATCTGAATTGATCGAGAGTTGGTATCATTCCTTTGAAAATAAGGATGTTCCCCCCTTAGATTCAGACTCAAAAGCTAGGATATTAGAATCGTTAAATAAAAATATCGACAATAAGCCAACAGCAGTATCAGTTTTCAAAAATAAGTACACCTAAGTATATTATTTTCAAGGTAGCAGCATGTATTATCTTTCTTTTGGGTTTTTATATTTTTATCCAGCATGCCCAGTATAGTCCCAACACACCGAAAATAATCAAAAATGAGATCAGAACTTTCAGCAGTAAAATCGGTGAAAGAGTCCGGATTGATTTGCCCGATGGTTCAATACTAACCTTGAACCCGAATTCCAAGATTAAGGTTGACATCGCAGGATTTCATAATGGTAAACGCCACATTGATCATATCCGTGGTGATGTATTTTTCGAAGTAAAAAGTGATAGCAACTCCATCTTTACGGTAAATGCAGGTGAACTGAATACAAATGTTCTGGGAACTTCATTCATGATTAGTTCATACCCAGAACTTAATCAGCAGAAAGTTTCCGTTCGATCTGGATTAGTCGAGGTAAAATTAGGTCATAAACTATTGAGTAAAGTTTCGAAATCCGAAGAGTTGATCGTCAACCGATCTTCTCAAGAATTTAAATTGGGGAATCTTGATATTTTACAATTTAATAAACGTGATTATGGTCAATTGCTCCTAAAGCAAGTGACTTTTCAAGAACTGGCCATACAAATCAACAATTATTTTGGTATACAGATAACGACCAAATCAAAAGAAAATATTAAGCCAAAAATATACGGTTCCTATAGATAAAAATAAGCCGATTCAAGATTTACTCAAAGCTATTGCCGAGCTACATAAAAACCAATATAGAAAGGAGGGTGAGCTGTTGATTTTTTATTAAAAAATAGGTCAATGACCGCCATCATTGACCTAAAATACAATTATTAATCCTAAAAATTTAATTAAAGAATTTAATACAAAAGCAAATCTATGCATTATTATTTACATATCAGATTATTGTTCATGAGAACATCCATATTTATAGTACTGCTAAATATCTGTAGTACACTGATTGCAAATCCCAGTAAAGGACAATTGCTGGAGACTAAAGTGACGGTAGAAAAACCAACCCCTAGTCTATTGGGATTGATAAATGAACTCGAAGAACAGTTTATACCATTAGTCTATGACCGAGAATTGATCGCATCGGCTTCTCAATCTCAAAAAACTAAAAACTTTATTAACAGACCACTTAAAGAAGTCCTGAGTTATACGCTCAAGAATTCGACCATAACATTCAAAGAAACTGCTGGCTATATCCTGTTAGAACGGAAGAAACAGCAGCATGGACGTCTGATCGGTAGGATATTGGACAATTGGGGAAAGCCATTGAGCAAAGCTAATATTCATGTGTTGGGCACGAATTATAAGGTAGAATCTTCGGTAGACGGGAGTTATGCGCTTAGTTTACCGACCGGAACATATAAAGTTCAAGTTAGCCATATCTCAAAACAAACTCAAGAAATAGCATCAGTGGAGGTCAAAGCTGGCGAATCAACAAAATTGGATGTTGCCATGATTGATCGTAGTTCAAAGATTGAGGAAGTAAGGGTAGAAACTACCTTCAAAAAGGCTTCCACATCAGGACTCTATGCCGCCCAAAAGAATGCCGTAACAGTTACCGACGGTATATCAGCTGAACAGATTGCTAGAACGCCGGATAATGATGTGGGACAGGTACTGAAGAGAATTACCGGTTTAACCACTGTAAACAACCGGTCTGTCATCGTAAGGGGGATGTCTGACCGTTATAATCAAGCAATGTTGGATGGGATACCTTTGCCTAGTACATCGCAATTTAAGCGCGATTTTGCTTTCGATATTATACCCGTAGAAATGGTAAGCTCGGTAGTAGTAAATAAGACGGCCAGTCCCGAGCTTTCAGCTGAGTTTTCCGGAGGACAGGTCACTATCAATACCTTAGATATTCCTGATGCGAATTTTACATTGTTCCAATATGGATCGGGAACCACAAGTCAGTTAGTAGGTAAGGATTTCCTACGACTGGGCCAACGCAGTACTTCAGAATATTTCGGATTACCAAGCAAATCGGCACAACAACCTAAAGATATTTTTTGTATGGAACACCCATACCGAAGCAATTAGAGAAGATGCAATTCCTTTAGGGGAAAAAACCCATGAAAAAGCAAGAGATCTCATGTTAAATTATCGCCATAATAATTTGACCTATAAAGATCTTGACGCTATTGAACAAAGCAAAAAACTCAATCCAGATGGATTTAAGTCCTATAGATATGGTGCTAACCCCAATCAGAATATTCGGATGACGTTGGGAAGGGTATATGACCTCCGCAATAATTCGAGGTTTGGGTTTTCATTGAGTGGAAATTTCAGAAATGAACAAAACATCGTTGAATTTAATAATGTTAGGGGAACTATTGGACTTCAAAACTTTATGGACAGTGTAGGTTTTGGAAAAAGAGGGCCTGGTCAATCTTTCCGTTTTCAACAGTAATTCGAGTGTAGTCGCAAATGTCGGCTATCAAACTTCCAGATTTTAAAGCATCATTGAAAAATATGTATGCCCGAACCTATGCAGACCATTTCAACCAGATCACCAGATTATATTATGGTGATTTAACACCTCCAATAGATAATCCAAGCAATTTGATTCGTGAGCAATATCAACAACCGGAGGCTATGTCTCTGCAACAGCATCAGTTGAATACTGAAGTTTCACTACCATGGGGAATCAAATCTGATGTCATGTTTACCATAAATAAAATCAAACAGCAGATCTTGGATGAGAAAAAGAATGCGCTATAATGTAACCACCAAGATTGGAGACACCTATTATTTCCAAAACCCAAATTTATTTAGGTTCGCAGCATCCACCAATGTTACTGAAAAATACGATTACAGAATATGGACCAATATCAACCAAAGGGATTTGAATTGGGCTGCATCATTTTCCAAATCGTTTAAGATATCTGATTTTCTTGAGAACACAATGAAAATAGGGTATCAGGGAGTCAATAAGTTCCGATCATTGGATGTCCTGGAAATGCTGCCTGCGACAAGGTCATATGATGAAAACCCTTCCAATAGTAATCGTAGTGCACCACGGATCATGACAAATTATGCCGAATTGATGAAACCCGAGAATCTTGGTAATGGAAATGGTCAAGCTTATTATTATGCAATGAATACTGGTGGAAGAATATCCTCTGGAGGCATGAATAATCATTCTGCCTATATCATGTTGGATCAAAAGTTATGGGATAAATTACGATTAGTATATGGGGCAAGATTGGAATTTTTTGACTTGGAAAACAGACAAGAACAGCAGATCCTCTCATTGTACGGACCAGATGCATTAGAAGATCCAAAATACGCATATAGACTTACTGTTGGAGATAAACAGACTCGTATCCTTCCATCCATTAACCTAACTTATCAGATAACGGATAATTTCAATTTCCGAACCTCTTTTTCCAGAACGGCTATCCGCCCCGATTTCCGCGAGACCGGTATGTTTGCTTTTCTATTCTTTTGATATCAATGGTTATATCGGAGGGGAGCAGGTAGTTTCAACAATAGTAGAAAATACAGATATACGTTTGGAATGGTATCCAGGTCCCGGAGAAATTATATCAGTAACCGGATATTATAAATATTTGGACAAACCAATTGAATTGGTTCAGGGTGAGAGGTATAGAAATCTTTATAAATATGCCAATATGGAATCTGCCACCAATATGGGCTTAGAAATGGAAATCAGGAAAAATTTTGGATTCCTATCGGAAAAACCATGGCTCAACAACCTGTTTATATATGCCAATGGTACTGTTTTAAAATCACATGTGAATGCTTTGTCGGCGTATAATTGGATCAATCCCCCGGGAGAAACAACAGCAGTCCGTATGCAACAAAGAGTACCAAGCCAGGACCGACCGTTAATGGGCCAGTCTCCTTGGTTGCTAAATCTTGGATTTGGTTATTGGGGCGACAAGTTTGGAGCTACAGCTAATTATAATCATCGAGGTTATAGAACAAACCTGGGCAATATAGACATGAGTCGAGTTGAATTCGAATTAGCTCCTAGGCAATTGGACTTTCAGCTATACGGACGCTTTCCTCAAGAAAAAGCTCGAAATGAAATTTAATATAGCCAATGTCTTGAATGACTGGACCAGGTTTTATCGCAACAATTTATATTACTCACCCGGCGAAATAGCTGACCAAAAAGGAGAGAGGGAATACCGTAGAAAGCAAGGGTGATGTCAGATATAACAAAAAAGACGGAGATATTATACTGTATCAGAGCAGGGAAGGGGTTCGATATAACCTGTCATTGACTTATTCTTTTTAATCAGAGCAAAATATAAATAATTAAAAACCTGGACTGTAACCGAAAAGCTGCTAAGGAATACAGTTTGGTACACTATTTTATATAGCAGCAACCATAAAAAAATCGTTATGAACACAACAAAAAAATTGTTCATTTTCGCATTGGCTGCATTCATGTTATTTGGATGTAACAAAGACAGATTGATGTCTCCAAAGGGAGATATGACAGCAGGCTTACCTGCCAAACCACATGCCACCATTCCTGTAGATGAGAATGGCCTAATCACTAAATTGTATCTATCAAAAGATACCGTTTGGAAAATCAAAGGCGTTGCTTTTGTTGAACCAGGAACAACCCTGACCATTCAAGAGGGTACATTTATTGTCTCTGGTGAAACCAAACCCTATTATGATGAAGAAACCGATTTGACTCATCCATATCAAGGGCGTATTGGTAGTTCCAAAAAATGCTAAAATCATGGCGATAGGAACAGCAACTGAGCCGATTGTATTTACTTCTGATAAAGCAGCTGGTGAAAGAAATACCGGTGACTTTGGTGGAGTTGTATTATTGGGAAATGCAATGATCAATCCAGGAACGGCAAGGATCGAAGGTATTCCAAAACCATTGAATGTAGATGTAGATTATGGTGGTCAAAATGACGCAGATAATTCTGGCGTTTTGAAGTATGTACGTATCGAATTTGCAGGGTACAATCTTTCCCAAGACAATGAAATCAATGGATTGACTTGTGGTGGGGTAGGAAATGGTACTACATTGGAAAATATCCAGGTTTCTTGGGGTAGAGATGATGCATTTGAATTCTTCGGTGGATCTGTAAATGCTAAATACCTCGTAGCAATCTCTACAGATGATGACGATTATGATTTTGACTTTGGATATTCTGGTACTATACAATACGCGCTTTCATTGAAAGACCCTCAATCCACTAACAGTTTGGATAGAACAGGTAAATCAGATTCTAACGGAATTGAGTCTGACAATAATGGTGAAGGTGTATTTAGGGATCCTACAACCAGGACCAATTTTGAAAAACTTTACCTTTTTAGGAATTCAAAACATGGATAGAGCTAAAAAGCAGTTAAGATTTGGAAACCGTTGGAGAAGAGCATCATCAATGAATATGACCAATTCAATTATTGCAGGTTATGATATTGGTGCTGTATTTGAAAATATAACAGTAACAGGATCAGTTTTTAGTAATAATGTGATACATGCCTATTCAGCACCTTTTGGGGGTGATTCTGAAGTACCAGGAACAGGAAATATTACCGCAATAGGAACATCAATTAATGCAGGCTGCCGATTTTTTAAAATTGTTTGGTCAAAGAGGTATTTTTTATAGTACATGAAAATGCTTTTCATTACAATCTTGGAAATTTAGTACCTACTTCAAATTCACCTGCCTATGGAGATGGTAAATCAACATTTAAAGGTGCATTCAATCCTAGTACAAAAGAACTTTGGACTGAGTATTGGACAGAATTTGATCCAAAAAATTATTAATAATTAAACAATCAATAATTGGAGAGCTTAATCAGCTCTCCAATTAATAGTTTGGATATGAAAAAACTTATTATATACAACAATTCTATAAGGCTAAAGTACTTAAAGAAAATAAAGAAGAATTATATTGATAATAAAAAAGTTTATTTATTCATATTGATGGGAGAGACCAATGCAAGAGAGAGTTTTAATACTTAATATAGAAACCCAATCCTTAAATAGTCAAATAGATAGAAATAATTGGTATGAAATTTTAGATGGATATACAGATAATAATATTCTAATTTATATGTCAAGATAGATCATCTTTGAAAAGATTACCTCAATAAACTCTTCAATTAATGCAGCTACTAAAAAATTATTAATAAATAAAATTATATCGCGAAGTGGTTAGCAACTCGCTTAATTTATAAAAACATGAGAATATTTATTTTTTTAACTTGTTTAATATATTTAATCATTTTTACTATAAGTTTGTAAAAAAGGTCAAATAATGGATGACAATATAAACTTTTCAACTTTTACATGGGAAGCAGTTGGAGATGTACCTCACCCAATTTCAATTACATTGATGATATTAAATTTATGAGTCAACCAATTCTATTTCCATATTTAAACCAAGATTCTATTGATCTTTTTTTGGAGTTTCAGAGATCTGATAAAAACTTTAAAAAAGAATAGCATTTAATAAAGGTGAAAATCATTTTACATACTTCTATAATGATTTGATAGATTCCATAGTTACAATAGGTCCACATCCTTTAAAAGGGATTGAAGTACCAAGTGGCAAAGTAGCACTAAAAATTTTTGGTCATAATGTAAAAATTTTCTCCAAAAAACAAACCAATCCATTTGGCAATTTATGAAATCGAGGGAGAAGTAATTAGAGGTAAAGAGGTGAAATATACCGAAAAACCTGTTGACACAATTTTTAATATTACCGCAAAAATTCCAGAAGATTTTAAGATAATTAATAAAAACCGCCCAAGAACTAGTATTAAAACAAAATTATTAGATGAAAATAAAAAAGACTTGATAATAGATGATGTAAGAGCTTATGCTTATTTTTACATTTTCTGAAAATGCAAATGTTTATATATTAGAACTCAGCTCATATCCACCTTCTTTGGGGTGATTATCGGGATCCAAATAGTCGAGTTAGACATCCTGATGGAGGGATATAATGTATCAAGATCATTTTTCTCGCTATATGTTCTTATAATAGCGTCTTAAAGATTTAGTTTCATTTAAAATCAAACTTAATTGGTGCTTTCATCAAAGAAAAAGGTTCTGAGATTTCGGAACCTTTTCTATTCAATATTCATGATTTTCCAGAAACAGTAAAATTTATAATATAGCTACATCACCATTTAAAATTCATTTGCTGCAATCAAGTTTTGAAATCTTGCTATATGCAAAAACATAATTATGTAATCATTGTAGTCATCGCAAATTCGAAAGGATTATTCATTTACGGTAATTTAATATTTAGTTAATACATAAATAATAGTTTTGATTAATCATTTATGCTATGCAAGAAATTATTGATCAACAATTATTTTTCCGTATAAGCCAATCAGACCCTCAAGCCTTTGAAGAATTTCACAATCGCTTTTATGCTGACATGCTCCGATTGACAATAATGAAAATAGGAGATGTAGAGGAATCTTATGACTTATTACAAGATCTTTTTATCGAACTCTGGGAAAAAAGAGAAAGCCTTTCAATTACCAATAGTTTAGATGCTTATATGCGGAATAGACTATGGTTTAAAATAGCTACATATTTTAGGTCAAAAGGCTTTAAGCAAAAATCACATCAAAAAAGTTTACTGAATTCCTGGAGCTACAGGAAAAACCTCCCTGTTGATCAGCATGAAGTCATGGAAATCAATCTACAATATGAAGAAATGATCAATAAAGTCAATGAGGTTATCACTAATATGCCCGAGAAAATGAAGGCTGTTTTTATCCTAAGTAAAGAAGAACAACTGAGCATAAATTCAATCGCTGAAAAAATGAACCTTTCTCCAAAAACTGTAAAAAACCACCTCCATGCTGCCTTAAAAAGAATCCGATCAGAACTCAATGATTACTCACCTGTAGCCGTAGAAATCGCTATTCTTTTTTGGTTCATAAATAGTTAATAAAAAGTTAACTGAAATCAACTAGGTCTTTTTCCATTTTGCTGCTTATTACTTATATATGCAACAAGAAAAAGATTATTTAAAAAAACCTTTTGTCCAGATACCAATCTGGAAACCTTTCGGAAGATGAGAAAAAAATGATTTCTCAATGGCTCTATCAGTTAAATCTTGAAGAGTCAAATCTTACTTTGGAACAATTCAACACCTTGTCCCAATAAATCATTCCAAGAAATCAGTGAGAGGATTAATCCGCCTAATAAATCCAAATATTTCAATCTATTTAAAAAGTTCCATGCTGTTGCAGCCAGCTTAGTCTTTCTTCTAGGACTCAGTTGCTGGTTTTTCATGCAAAATAAACAACAACAAAATGATTCAAGCTTTAACCGCGAATTTCTAGTCGTGAACACAGGTGTAGGTGAGCATAAAACGATCAAATTATCAGATAGCTCAATGGTGATATTGAACGGCATGAGTAAATTAAGTTACCCCAAAATATTTTCTGAAGATAAAAGGGAAGTCAAGTTAGTAGGAGAAGCCTATTTCGAAGTATCCAAAAATCCAGATAAACCGTTTGAAATCTCTGCCAATGGCTTTGATGTGCAAGTCTTAGGAACTTCTTTTAATGTAAGTTCTTATAGGGATGACAACCTGAGCTCTGTATCTGTCAGAACAGGAAAAGTTGCTGTAGTAAGTCCTCTTCAAAATCAAATATTAGTAGCAGGTGAATCTGTAGAAATTGAAAATGGAACTGGAGCATGGACAAAAGGAGAAATTAATACACACGATGTTTCAAAATGGAAAGATGGAAAATTAATTTTTCACAATCAATCGATGAAGTCCATCACTAGGGTATTAGAAAGAAAATTCAATGTTGATTTTGTATTTAAAAATAAACGTATTCAAGATAAAATTATCAGCCTTCAAATCAAAGATCAATCTCTGAAAAATATTATGTCTGCCTTACAGCTTTCCGCTGAATTCAAATATGAACAAAATGAAAATACAATAATAATATGGTAAAGTTTAACCCCAAACCAATAGAATACATGCAAAATTATATTAAAAAAACAGTGACAAATCTATTCAGCCATATGACAAGGCTTACCTTTATTATCCTTATCATCAACTTCAGCACATTGGGAATTCTTTATGCTGAAAAAGCCAATTCTCAGAATTTTGATAAGATCTATGTCAACCTAAAAGCTGGTAACAGTAGTCTACAAAATATCCTCCACCATATTGAAAATCAAACCAATCTATCATTTACTTTCTCCAAAGAAGTTGGGGATATTCAGTATGTAATAAAAAGTAATGATAATTATAAGTTATCGAAACTTTTCCAAGGAATTGAGCAAAAAGAACAATTAAAATTTACAGCCAAAGAGAATCTAGTTGCCGTTCATAAAATAATTCCAAAAACAGTAATTCAACAAAATGGTAGACTATCAGGAAAAGTTATCGATTCCAGGGGAAATCCAATGCCAAAAGCAACCATTCGTATCCTAAGTACAACTAATAATATTGAATCAGCAATAGATGGCAGCTATTCTTTCTCATTAGCTCCGGGTAAGTATACTATTCAGGTTAGTTACATTTCATATCAGACAAAGCAAATTTCAGATGTGGTAATTCGTGCCGGTGAATTAACCAGATTGGATATCGCAATGGAAGAATCCAGATCGGAAATAGAAACCGTAACAGTGAAAACAACCTTTAAGAAAGCATCCGTTGCTGGGTTATATGCTGCCCAAAAGAATGCGGCAAGCGTAACGGATGGCATCTCTGCAGAACAGATTGCAAGAACCCCAGATAATGATATGGGACAAGTATTAAAAAGAGTAACGGGTTTGACCACCGTTGACAACAGGTCGGTGGTAGTTCGTGGAATGTCAGATCGATACAATCAAGCACAACTCGACGGAGTATCTCTGCCAAGCACTTCACAGAGCAGAAGAGACTTTGCTTTTGATATTATCCCATCGGAGATGGTAAGTTCTGTTGTGGTTAATAAAACAGCAACTCCTGATGTCTCATCCGAATTCTCCGGTGGTCAGGTAAGTATTAATACCCTGGATATTCCAGAGAAGAATTTTATGTCCATACAAATTGGTTCAGGTGCTAATTCACAGGCATTTGGTAAAGATTTTTATAGACTTGGAGAAAGAAAAAACTCAGAATATTTTGGATTTTTTGATAAAAGCGCACAACAACCTGAGGGAATTTTAGTTTGGCAACGACAAGGTGAAGCAACTTATGATGGTATACCAATGGGCCAAAATACAGAAGAACAATCAATGAACTTGCCTTTAAGTTATCAGAATCCAGATTTAAAGTATTCTGATCTTGATGCTATTGAACAATCTAATAAGTTTAATTCATCAGCATTAAAATATATGAAATACAACAGTCTACCTAATCAAAATATGAAATTTACATTAGGTAGAGTTTATGAATTAGACAACAGCTTGAAATTTGGATTTGCTGGAAGCTTAAATTTCAGAAATGAACAGAATATTTCCACGTTCAACAATGTAAGAGGAACCGATTTTAGTGAACATAATTGGATTGACAGTGCAGATCATATCCAAAATGGTGCAGGAAAAAGTTATAAATTTAATAGTAGCTCTGGTGCAGCTTTAAATGTTGGACTTCAAGGAACAGAATTTCGAATATCCTTAAAAAACATGTATGCTAGGACTTATGCTGATAATTTTAATGAAAGTTATCGATTGAGCTATAGAGATCTGAGGGCGGCTCCAAATCGTCAATTATATCAATTGCCAGAAGCACTATCTCTTCAACAACATCAATTAACTGCTGACTATTTACTCCCATGGGGAATAAAGGCCGATGGAATGTTCACCTACAATCGAATTAATCAGGAAATTTTAGATGAAAGAAAATTACAATATGGATTAACAACGACAATAAATGATACCAAATTTTTTAATACTCCAAATCTAGGTCAATTTTCTTCATTAGCTAATGAGGTTAATAAAATAGATTCTCGAATGTGGACTCACACCAATGAAAACGCTTTCAACTGGGCAATTTCTTTTAGTAAATCTTTTAGTACCTCAAATTTTTTAACCAATCAATTAAAGATAGGATATCAAGGTACCACTAAAAATAGGAGGTTGGATGTACTTCGAGTACGTCCAATGACTAGAAATTTTACTGGTACATCTGTACAGAGGGTTGACCAACCGATCGGCCTATATGAGGAAATATTAAGCGAGGGCAATTTTGGTAATGAAGAAGGTAAAGGATATTATTACCCTGAAGCTACGGGTGGAAGAGTATCAAATGGAAAAATGAGTTCGCATGCAGCATATGTGATGATGGATCAAAAACTGTGGAATTTTATTCGATTAGTTTATGGTGTTAGAATGGAATATTTTGATTTAAATAATAGAACAAGAACAGCAGATTGTAAAAACAATGGGGACCTGAAACACTAAATGATCCCATCTATGATTATATGAAAACCGTTGGCGATAAGGAAACTAGATTTTTACCATCAATCAATGCAACCTTTAATTTAACAGATAAAATAAATATTCGTGCCTCATATTCTAAAACAGCTATACGACCAGATTTTAGAGAAACCGGATTATTTGCTTTCTATTCTTATGAAATGGATGGATACATCTCTGGAGAACAGGTTGTGTCAACCATTGTTGATAATACAGATCTTAGGTTTGAATGGTATCCAAGTGCTGGTGAAATCATTTCATTGACTGGTTATTATAAGTACTTAGATAAGCCTATTGAATTAACAGAATTTCAGCGTGATTTAGGGTATTATAAATATGCTAATATGGAATCAGCAACTAATTTAGGTCTAGAGATGGAAGTTAGAAAAAACTTAAGTTTTATAGCTGATAAAGAATGGTTAACTGATTTTTTTTGTTTATGCAAATGGAACCCTGTTAAAATCAAATGTAAAAGTTTTGACCCCTTATGACACAAGAATTCAACCAAACGGGGAATTGGAAAGATCTCAAGAACGAAGAGAAGATCAAGATAGACCATTACTAGGCCAGTCCCCCTGGCTTATTAATCTAGGATTAAGTTATTGGGGAGATTATTATGGTGCGACTGCTTTCTTTTAATTATAGAGGTTTTAGAACCAATTTAACATCTTCATATATACAAGGTGTTGAGTTTGAACTTGCCCCAAAACAATTAGATTTTCAAGTCTATGGTAGATTCCTTAAAAAGAAATTGGAGGCAAAACTTAATCTTTCTAATCTGTTAAATGATTGGACCAGATATTATAGAAATAATAACCTATATGATAAAAGATCAAATTGGAGATTCAGATCTCAAAAGTAAAGGAGATACAAATTACAATAAAGATGATGGAGATCAAATCTTATACAGACGTCAGGATGGCAGAAGGTATAGTTTATCTCTGACTTATAGTTTTTAAAATAAAATATCAAAATATACAGTCCAGTAAACACTGAAATCTTAAAAACAGAAAAAAAAAGATTTTTAGAAAGACTGGATTGTAAAAGACTGAACTGCAACGTAGATGTTGCCAGCGAAGCAGCTCAGATTAGGATAATGGCGACAAAGGTAAAAATAAATTATTAAAAGTAATGAAAAAAATGCTTTTATTATCTGCACTAGGTGCAGCTCTTTTGACATCTTGTAATAAAGATGCAGCAACAATTCAAGACGGTGGATTAAATGCAGGATTACCGGCAAAACCACGTGCATCTATTCCAGTAGATGCAAATGGAATTATCCAAAAAACTTTTTTATCTAAGGATACAATTTGGCAAGCCGATGGAGTAGGTTTTGTTAAACCGGGTTCAACATTAACTATCCAAGCAGGTACTTATATTGTTGCAGGTGTTACTAAAGCTTATCCAGATCAAACGACAGGAGAAACACAATACATTAAAGGAGTTATAGTAGTTCCAAAAACAGCTAAAATTATGGCGGTAGGTACTGCTACAGAGCCTATTGTATTTACATCTGACAAAGCTGCAGGACAACGTGCTCCTGGGGATTTTGGAGGTCTTGTTATATTAGGACAATCAATTACTAATAAACCTACTGATACTCGTATTGAGGGAATTCCAGTGCCAATTAAAGATGTAGATATTACTTATGGAGGTTCAATTGCAGCAGACAATTCAGGAACTTTAAAGTATGTTCGCATTGAATTTGCTGGCTTTAATTTAGCTCCAAACAATGAAATTAATGGTTTAACATTAGGTGGCGTTGGTTCAGGTACTACATTAGAAAATATCCAGGTTTCTTGGGGTAAGGATGATGCTTTTGAATTCTTCGGTGGTACAGTGAATGCAAAATATCTAGTTGCTCTATCAACTGATGATGATGATTTTGATTTCGATCATGGATATTCCGGTACTATTCAATATGCATTATCATTAAAAGACCCTAATTCTACAAACAGTACATCAGGTGGCTCATCTGATTCAAATGGATTAGAGTCTGATAATAACGCTGCTGGTACAGCACATCCTACTACAACCAGACCCGTATTGAAAAACTTCACTTTTATTGGTATCCAAAATCCAGCAACAGCTAAATCGAAATTGAAATATGGTAACCTCTGGAGAAGAGCATCTTCTATGAATATTACCAATTCAATTATTGCAGGTTATGATATTGGTGCAAGCTTTTGAATCTATCACAACTACTGGTTCTGTATTTAGCAATAATGTTGTACATGCTTATACTAATCCTTTTAATGGTACTGTACCAGGAACAGGAAATGCTACTGGAAGCGGGTCAGCTGAAACATACTTACAATTCAATATACCGACTGGAAAAACGATGTTTTACTCTACAGCCAATCTTGCAAACTTTAATACAGCTTATTTGAGACCTAAATCAGGATCTCCTGCTTACGGGGATGGAAATACAACCTATAAAGGTGCATTTCATCCAACAGCTGCCCCGTGGACGGCTACATGGACGGTTTTTAATCCAAAAACTTATTAAAAACTTTTAAATGGATAAAAATGGTGAGCTGAATTCCTCAGCTCACCTTTATTAAAAAATAATTATGTATAAAAAAACATGTATTGCTCTTAAAGCTCTAATCCTTTTATCGTTGATTTATTCTTGTGAAAAACCTGAATATATAAAAAATGATGTTGGTTTTACTGAGATAAAAATATCCGCAGTAGGAGATATAGGAATTATAAATCCGATGACATATGATGGAAAGGAATATATGACAGGTGATTTAATTCCTATAGATAAAAATAAAGATTCAGTTGATATCTCATTTTTTTTATAATTCAACAAAACCTGCCTTGAAGATGAAAATTGAGAATAAAATTGGACCCAATAATTATTTCTTATATTACAATAATCCTGTTGACTCTACAGCAATAATTTCAAAAAAACATCCTATTGATGGAGAAATGCCTCCAGAAGGCAAAAGTTTAATGAAAATTATTAATCTAAATAAAACATTATCCCCAAATGACGAGCCAATTCATTTAGCAATTTATGAATTCAAAACCCCATGGTATGAATGGGTAGACCCATATGTACCAATTCATGATCAAATACCAAAAGATACTATTTTTAATATCACATCTTCAATTCCAGATAACTTTACCATAATATCTCCTTTAATTTTAGGCCCAATGAGCCATTTCGCAAAAGTTTTAAAAGAAAATAAAGAAGAATTATTAGTCAATGGAAATAAGGTTTATGTTTTTTTCAATACAGTTGGTAGTGCTTGTATATTATATTTATCAAATGATAAATTGGAAGATCAAACAGATTACAATGATTATAATTTTGGACCAAATCCAGATAATGGATATTCACTGAATGCATTGCAATTCATGTATAGATAATAAATATATTATGCGTAAGATCAACTCTTTAAAACATGCAAAATTTATATTAATAATGCAGGAAATAGAGAAGATATTTTCGGATGAATCCAAAGTCATAAGGCATCTTATGCTTTCTAAACCAATCCGAAAATTAAAACTCAAGAAAAATCAACCTGATAAATTTAAAGGTATTGTTAATCAGGTCAATAGTTTCATAAGTTAATGGGTAAGAGTGAAAAAACCGGGAGAAATTCCGGTTTTTTTAGCCCATCAACAATTCATTGGTATGTTTCTTAATATTAGCCGCAATCTTGTCTATCGGCAAATCATCAGAGTCTTTCCCAAATGGATCTTCTATAGATTCGCCAATCATCTCCAAAGTTGCTAAAACATAAAATATAAAGGGTACGGCTGCCACCACAAAATAACCCATCGAAAATACCAATCCTATTGGTAGTGTTGCTGTATACAATACAATAAATGTCTTGATAAAGGCACTATATCCTAAGGGAATAGGCGTATTCTTGATTCTTTCACAAGCACCTGTTATCTCTGTCAGTGCTGTGAGTTCTTTGTTCAATACAATGAGTTGATCTCCTGAGATTTTCCCTTCTTTATAGATCAGATTGGTCTTTTTATAGATCAACGAGGCAACCTGGTTTGGTCCGTGTTTTTTGTCATCCAGGTCCTTAAGCTCGGGGTGATCATTCTCATCTAACATAAACTTGGTATAGTCCGAACGCAAATAATTGAACAGAGTTTCTGCAAATAGAGGAATTGATTTCTTGTAAAAGCTCCTGGTCACTTTATCCTCAGGATCCAAAAATGAATTCAACTTAATCGCCAGGATTCTGCTCGTATTGGTCAAAGCACCCCATTGTTTCCTGGCTTCCCACCATCGGTCATATGCAGTATTTGTCCTAAAAACCAACAACAAGGAAAGGACAAATCCCAATAAATTATGGACCGTAGTAATATTTCGCATCCAACTTTTGTCAGATAGTTTTAAATATTCAAGTTCATAGTATGCCAGTGCCCAAGAAACCAAAACGGAAATAATAAGATAGGGCAGAAGTCTCTTGAAAATTTTACTGGTAAAAATATGAGAAATGGTTTTCGACCAATCTTTGGGATTATAAACAATCATTGATAAAATTTTTTGACTATCAAACTTAAATAGCCTAATTTCACGCAATATGACAAAAAAGCGCAAAACAGTCAAGAAAAAAGTAGTCACCGAACAGGAGATTAAAAGAAAATTACTGTTTTGGAGCATTGCCATTCCTTGTTTGATGGTGCTTGCAATTTTCACATGGCAGCATCGTGCCGGATTATCTTATCTGATGATTAAGTGGTTCGAAAAAGATAAAATGATTGCTGAAGATAACAGCAAATATGATATTCGGAATATTGAATTGATGCGCCGTCATCAGGAAAAAATATTTGGCATCGATGTTTCCCAATATCAGGGTGATATTTCTTGGGATGAAGTATTGACAATCAATGATGAAATCCCCGTGGACTTTATCTTTATCCGTGCAACAATGGGAGAAAAAGCCAAGGATTCTAAATTCAAGTCCAATTGGAAAGAGGTAAAAGACAAGAACAAGCTCCGTGGAGCCTATCATTATTTTAGGCCAAATGAAAATTCTATTAAACAGGCAAATAACTTCATAAAAACCGTCAAACTTGAACCTGGAGATCTTCCACCAGTATTAGACATCGAAGAAATGCCACGAAATCAATCTATGGATAGTCTGAAGACTGGTCTCAAACGTTGGTTGATTCAGGTTGAAAAACATTTTAATGTCCGCCCTGTTTTATATTCAGGCGACAAATATTTCGCTGATTTCCTTGAAAAAGAATTCGCTGATTATACACTTTGGATTGCTAATTATAACTTCTGGGTCGAAAGTCCCAAAAAACATTGGAATTTTTGGCAATTCTCTGAACGTGGGACAGTGAAAGGAATTAAAGGTCCGGTAGACCTAAACCTGTTTAATGGGGATATTGAGGAATTGGAGAAAATTTGTTTGAAATAGGAGGTTGGTGAGGACACCAACATTAAATAATTAATTATGGCATCTTTTAACGAAATAATTCAGAAAAATTCATTGGTTTTGGTTGACTTCTCGGCAGCTTGGTGTGGACCATGTCAAATGTTGGCGCCGATTTTAAAAGAGGTAAAAGACGAACTTGGAGACAAACTCTCAATTATCAAAATTGATATTGATAAGAATCAGGCGGTAGCATCCAAATTTCATGTTCAGGGAGTACCAACTTTGATTCTATATAAGGATGGAAATCAGGTTTGGAGACAGAGTGGCTTACAACCCAAACATGAACTCCTCAAAATTATAAATTCGCATTCTTAATTAATGAATACAAAAAAGGCGCAGTATAATCTTTCTGCGCCATTTTTTGAATGATACCTATCAATCAATATTTGCGGTTTCATCAGAGGGAACATCCTTTACTTTAAGGCTCAATTTGTCGATTCTATGTCCATCCATGTCTAATACTTCAAACTCAAGATTCTTGTAGACAACTTTTTCTCCTTCTTCTGGTATATGATCGAGCAGAAGGAATACCAATCCCGCTACGGTTGTTAGGTTTCCGATTTCATCTTCATCGTCTTCTGTGAGATCAAGATTGAACATTTCGATGAAATCATCCAATTGGAAACTGCCATCAATAACAAAAGTTCCATCTTCACGCTTACGGATTGTTTTCTTTTCTTCCGTTTCAGGAGAATCAAATCCTCCGACTAAGGATGCTACGATATCTGTCATGGTAATAATCCCTTGTGGGCTGCCATACTCGTCAACCACCACTGCCTGTAATACTTTAGCAGATTTTAAAGTCTGCAAAACATTATAAGCATAGGTGTTTTCATTTACAAATGGAATTGGAGTAACTAATTTGGTTAAATCCATTTCTCGTGTTGTCAAGTACTCCTTAAACAAGGTTTTCACATGGACAACCCCAATCACATGGTCAAAATTTCCATTACAAACCGGATATTCAGTATGTTCATCTTTTATAATACAAGCTTTGTTTTCTTCAAAGCTATCTTGAATATCCAAATAAGTGATTTTACTTCTGTGGACCATCAGATTGATAGCTTTTTTATCTCCCAAGCTAAGTACGCGATCCACCATATCATGTTCTATGCCTTCAATAGCTCCACTGTCTACCCCTTCATCCACAAGGCTTTGATTTCTTCTTCTGTCACCGCATTTTTGGTTGACCTTGATATTAAAGAGTTTGACAATGAATTCTGTAGACACGCTCAATAACCAAACAAAGGGTTTCACAATCTTGCTCAACACATTCATTGGCAGAGCGATAAATGAAGCATATTTTTCAGGAATAAGCCATTCCAATTCTTTTGGGAACTAATTCCCCGATGACCAATGAGAGGTATGTGATCATCAAAACCACCAATATTAACCGATATTTGACTGCTGTAAGGAGCCAAGGTTTCTCTTTATTAAGTTTTTCTGCAATAAAAGTCGAAATGGAACCACCTGGAGAAAAAACCTGTCAAAATACCAATCAACGTAATTCCGATCTGTACAGTTGACAGGAAGTTATTTGGATTTTCTTTAAGTTCTAATGCTGTTTTTGCACCATTGTTTTTCGCACTTGCGGCCTGCAAACGTGCTTTTCGGCTAGATACAATGGCAATTTCAGATGCGGAGAGGATTCCGTTTAATACAATTAGTATGAGAATTATTATTATTTCCGTGACCATATAGGGTGTTAATCGCTAAAGATGTTCCAAATTACGAAATATTCTTGTCAAAACTTGATTTAAATTGTTTTTAAAGCAATGTTATATCTTGAATTAATAAAACTGTTGGCATGTTGAATAGTTTTAAATCATGCAACCGTTTGATTAAAAATAATATTTTATTTATTGATTTTGATTATAGATATTGCATTACTTACATAGTATTTTTGAATGAAAAGTGAAGTAATGTCAACCAAGAAACTGAAAACAGCATCAGATCGGCGCAAAATTTTAAACTAGAAGGTCAAATTTTAGACTCTATTCCATTTGGTTCAGGGCATATCAATGATACTTTCAAGATTACTACGGACAGCACCAATTATAATCTATACCTACTCCAAAGGATCAATCACCATATTTTTCAAGATGTTCACGGATTGATGAACAATATTGAAATGGTTTGCAACCATTTAAAGGAAAAATTGGCACACCTTGGAGATAAAGAAGTGCAGAAAAGAACCATGACATTGTACAAACGCACGATGATAAAAACTATTATCAAGATGATCGTGGTGACTATTGGCGTGTATTTCATTTAATTCCAGATACCAGGAGCTATGATATCCTGGAAACTCAAGAACAAGCATTTTCAGGAGGAATGGCATTCGGTCAGTTTCAAAAGCAATTAAGTGACCTTGACCCAAGAAAATTGTGGAGATTCTTCCTAACTTCCATAATATTGAGTTCAGATTGAATAATTTGCGTGATGCCATCACAAAAAATCCAGTTAATCGTGTGATTGAAGTTCAGGATTTGTTGGACTATATCTTTGAAAGAGAAGATAAGATGCGGACCATATTGGAATTGGGCAGAGCAAACAAATTACCACTGAGAATTACCCATAATGACACTAAATTCAACAATGTTCTGTTAGACAAAGATGATAATGTACAATGCGTTATTGATTTAGATACCGTAATGCCAGGATATGTTGCCTACGATTTTGGTGATGCAATTCGCACGATTATCAATTCAGCCGCTGAAGATGAAGCCGATGTTTCCAAAATAGTACTGAATATTCCATTGTTCCAATCGTTTACTGCCGGCTATTTATCAGAGGCTAAAGATTTCCTAACAGAAACTGAAGTTGGATCATTGATACCAGCTGTACACCTTTTGCCATATATGCAAGCAGTTAGATTTTTGACAGACTATATCAATGGCGATACTTATTATAAAATTGCCTATCCTGAACACAATCTAGTTAGAACTAAAGCACAATTAAAATTAGTTCATGAATTAGAAGTTAATAATGAAAAATTAACTGATATATTAGCAGAGAACTTGATGTCTAACTAATATGAAAAGACTAACTGTTAAGAAATTAGACTTTACTGGCATTGAATTGGACTATTCGAATTTAGCCAATGAATTAAATGATTTGGATTGGAATGCAATTGACGAAGCTCCCTGGAAAGAGGAATTCCCATACACTCCGCAAGCCAAATTTCAAATTGCCTATGATCAAAATGGTATTTATCTGCATTATGATATTGATGAAGAATTCGTAAAAGGAGAATTTATCCGTCCTAATGAAAACATTTGGGAAGATAGTTGCGTTGAGTTTTTTGTTTCTTTTGATGGTCGAAAAACTTATTATAACTTGGAATTCAATGTATTGGGCACTGGTTTGATTGGATATGGCACTGCTGAAAAATCTAGTCGTAATAGATTAAGTGCTGAGGAGATTTTGACGGTTGATGCAATTTCACAGATAAAAACAGTGAATGGCAGGAAAAATTGGAAACAAATATTGATCATTCCTTTCGCCTTGTTTGGATTGACAATTGCAGACATTGAAGGAAAAACCTTGGCTGCAAATTTCTATAAATGTGGAGATGGGCTTCCAAACCCTCATTTCCTTTCTTGGAATACCATTGAAAATTCAAAACCGAATTTCCATTTACCGGAATTTTTTGGTGAAATAATTTTTTAAAAAATATCGGCAGGATGATTTGAGGATCATCCGGCCGAAATACATACATTTACCCATTACTATAAGGGGCAATTACAATAATTTTTCAACCCAGCTCTGAAAGGCTTTTACAAAGTCCTTTAGGAACTTCTGAGTTTCTTCTTTAGTTAATTTTCCAGAATCATCGAAGTTAGCAGCTACATTGCCAATATAAGCTTCAGGTTGAGCCATTGCAGGTACATTGATAAAAACAAGAGACTGCCTCAAATGATGATTGGCACCAAATCCACCGATTGCTCCAATCGAAGAACTGATAACAGCACCTGGTTTTCCGTCCCATTTATTTTTACCATAGGGTCTTGAAGCAACATCAATTGCATTCTTTAAAACTGCGGATACACTTCGGTTATATTCAGGGGTTACAAATAATACGGCATCTAACCCTGCCACGGTATCCCTAAATTCAACAAATTCTGCAGGAGGGTTCCCCTTGTCTAGATCCTCATTATAAAAGGGAAGTTGCCCAATCTCTATGATTTCAAAATCGTACCCTTCCGGAGCAATTGAAACTAGGTAGTTGGCTATTTTACGGTTAAAAGATTCTTTCCTTAAGCTTCCTACAAATATTCCTACTTTTTTATTTGCCATAATTATACTTTCTTTTTTTGGATAACAATTTACTTCACAAAAAGTTATTTAGATATTGATAATTGTTTAATTTCATATTCTATCGGTGGCACTATGAAAAACGAATTTGCAGAGGTATGGTTTTATAATCAAGGATGGCAAGCACATGAGTTCCAACAGAAATGTTGGGAAGCTTTGGCGAATGGTGAATCTGGAATATTGAATGCACCTACAGGTTATGGTAAAACCTTTGCTATTTGGTTTGGTGTTTTAGCACAATATTATGCCAAGGAAGCTCTGCAAGAGAAAAAAATCAAAAAGAAAACCTTGCATACGCTCTGGATAACACCTTTAAGAGCGTTATCAAAAGAGATTCATAAAGCAACTTCTCAAGTTTCCCAAGACTTGGACCTAGATTATGAAATAGAGTTAAGAACAGGTGATACAACCGTAGCCAACAGACAGAGACAAAGAAAGAATCCTCCACAAGCATTGATTACGACCCCAGAGAGTGTCCATCTCATTTTGGCAACAAAGAAGGTCAAGATTATTTCAAATATCTTGAATTTATCATCATAGATGAATGGCACGAGTTATTAGGATCGAAACGTGGAGTATTAATTGAATTGGCATTGAGCCGACTAAAAGCAATAAACCCAAACCTCAAAGATTTGGGGAATATCTGCAACCATTGGAAACTTAGAAGAAGCGAAAGATATTCTTTTAGGACCAGGCACCAAGGGTTCTTTGATAAAGGCTGATATTCATAAAAAAATTGATATTCAAACAGTTTTTTCCTGACAATTTGGAAAAATTCCCCTGGGCTGGACATTTGGGAATCAGACTTTTAGATAAAGTCGTTGACATCGTCAACCAATATAAAACAACCCTTATTTTTACAAATACACGATCACAAGCTGAAATCTGGTACCAACAGATAATCACATATTACCCTGAATTTGCTGGGTTATTGGCTATTCATCATGGTTCATTAAGTGATGAAGTTAGGACTTGGGTGGAGGAAGCTTTACATGAAGGAAGGTTAAAAGCAGTCGTATGTACCAGTAGCTTAGATTTAGGAGTCGATTTCAGACCTGTTGATTGTGTGCTTCAGGTAGGATCTCCCAAAGGGATTGCCAGATTTTTGCAGCGAGCAGGTAGGTCCGGACATAGACCCGATGCTACTTCCATAATCTATTATGTTCCTACAAATTCCTTGGAGATAATTGAGGGTGATTCCTTAAAATTTGCTGTTAAGGAAAAGATCGTAGAAAGCAGAATCCCTTATGTCCGTTCATTTGATGTTTTAATACAATACCTGATGACTCTAGCTGTCGGAGATGGTTTTTATGCAGACGACATATTACAGGAAGTAGCTCAAACACATTGTTTTGAATCAATTACTCAAGAAGAATTTAATCAATGCATGGCCCTCTTGATTCATGGAGGTTCTACTTTACAAGCATACGATGATTTTCATCGCCTAGTATTGGTAGATGGCAAATATAAAGTTACTTCTCGGAAATTGGCAATGCGGCATCGATTGTCCATCGGAGCCATTGTCTCCGACCTAATGATGCGTGTTAAATTCCGGTCTGGAAAGTATCTAGGTTCGATTGAGGAGTCATTTATTTCAAAGCTGAATATTGGTGATGTTTTTTGGTTTTCAGGTAGACAATTGGAGCTTGTCCAAATCATGGCAAACGATGCTATCGTAAAACCTTCGGAAAAGAAAAAAGGAGTCGTTCCGTCGTGGATGGGAGGTAGGTTTGCCATTTCTCCAGATTTGGGTATTGCAATTCGACATAGCTTCAAAAGCATCCATAAAACTCAAGGAATTTCTCCTGAAATCAAGTTTTTGAAACCCTATTCAAAGAACAGGAGTCACTTTCTGCATTACCTAAGGAAGATGAATTACTGGTTGATATATACAGACCAAATATGGCTATCATCTTTTCCTATATCCATTTGAAGGGAAACTGGTTCACGAGGGCATGGCTCAAGTATTAGCCTATCGATTGAGCTTAATTAAACCCACAACCTTTTCAATAGCAACCAATGAATATGGCATCGAATTGTTGTCGGAAACAGAATATCCAATCGACGAAAAATTGCTGAAAAAATTATTCAGTCCGCAACACCTGCATCAGGATATCAATTCTGGAATCAATGTACAAGAAATGGCTCGACGAAGATTTCGTGATATCGCCGGAATTGCAGGCCTAATATTTCAGGGATTCCCAGGAAAACAAATGAAAAGCAAACATCTACAAGCAAATGCGGGTTTGTTTTTTTCGGTTTTCTCAGAATATGATCCAGGTAACTTACTTCTTCGAGAAGCATATGATGAGGTCTTTGATTTCCAGTTAGAAGAGGGAAGGATGCAAATCGCATTTGAAAGAATCTCCAAGCATAAGATTATTTTTTTCCAAACCCAATAAATTAACTCCCTTCGCATTCCCTATCTTTGCAGAATCTTTCCGCGAAAGATATTCAAATGAAGATTGGCAAAGTCGCCTCGAAAAATTAAAGATGCAATTGTTGGATGGCTAAAAGGATAGAATTAAATGGGTTGGAGCTTTATTTGTTGCCTCAAAAGGTAATTTATATTCCCAAATATTTTATGCTGATTATTTCAGATTGGCATTTGGGAAAATTAACCCATTTCCGAAAGGAAGGTCTATTTGTTCCTGCACCAGATATTGAAGAAGAATTCCTCAGACTCAGCACGCTAATAAAGGAATTGGATGTTAAAGAAATCGTATTCCTAGGCGATCTTTTTCATTCGGAATGGAATTCCGATTGGGAAAAATTAAAGTCTTATGTCAATTCAATTGGGAATCAATCCATCAAATGTACCTTGACCAAAGGGAACCATGATATCCTTACAGAAAATCATTTCTACAATATGAACCTCCGTTTGATCGAAGAAGTAGTATTGTCTGAAGGTATCGTCCTTTCGCATGAACCTATTGTCGGATTACCTGATTATATGTACAATATTGTTGGACATATCCATCCAGGATGTTTAATTGATGCCGGAGCAAGACAATCTTTTAAATTGCCATGCTTTTATTTGAAAGATAAAGTGCTTACAATGCCAGCATTCGGTAAATTCACTGGACTATTTTTAGTCAAAAAAGAATATAATTCAAATATATATGTCGTTATAAATGATGCTGTTGTAGCATTTAAATATTTATTTTTCCTGCTGTAGTAAAGAATTTTAGTTTTATATTAGAGTATTGAAAATGCTAAAGCGATTTATCATTTTTTGAAACTAACCAACTAAAACTTAAAAGAATGTCCATTAACTACAGTTTAATAGCCATATTTTTCCTGCTCACGAGTTGCGTCTCTACAAACCCAGATACTGCCTCCAGCAAAGATTTTGTTTGGACCCTAGGTGGATTTGAAAGGCCAAAAGGGAAAAACCCAATTATTGAACCGGAATCAACAAATACATTTATGGATCCTATGAATGATTCATTGGTTCGTTGGGAGGAGAATGATACTTTCAATCCAGGTGCTGTGGTTAAAGACGGGTAAAGTATATGTTTTATATCGGGCTGAAGATAAATTTGGGATTGGAATCGGCTTTAGAACCTCGCGATTGGGATTGGCAGAGAGTAAAGATGGGATCCATTTTACAAGAAGAAAAGAACCGTTTTATTTCCTGGTGATGACTCACAGAAGGAATTTGAATGGCCGGAGGATTGAAGATCCTAGACTAGCAGTAACAGAAGATGGCACCTATGTCGTATTCTATACGCAGTGGAACCGAAAAATCCCCAGACTTGGCGTAGGACTTCCAGAGGATCTGGTCACATGGGAAAAGCATGGACCAATTTTCAGGAATGCAAAATTTCAAAAAGTTTTCAATGAACCCCATAAATCAGCCTCTATCGTTACCAAGTTGAAAGATGATAAGCTTGTAATTTCAAAAGTTGGCGGAAAATATTTTATGTATTGGGGTGAACATGGGGTATCAGGAGCAACCTCTACTGATTTAATCAACTGGGAACCAGTGTTAAATGAAAAAGGAGAATTAGCGAAATTTATTATTCCAAGGGAAGGATATTTCGATTCTGCCTTAACTGAGTGTGGTCCTCCAGCAATTATCACCGATAAAGGAATTTTATTACTTTACAACGGGAAAAAACCATGATGATAAATTAATCGCCGATCCAAGATTTAATATCGGAACCTATAGTGCTGGACAAGTTTTATTTTCCAAAAATGACCCAACAGAAGTTCTTCAGCGATTGGATGTGCCATTCTTAAGACCCATGGAAGCATTTGAAAAATCAGGCCAATATAAGGATGGAACGGTTTTTATCCAAGGATTGACTTATTATCAAAAGAAATGGTTTTTATATTATGGCTGTGCCGATTCAAAAGTTGCAGTTGCGATTTATGACCCCACTAAATTAGTAGATTTCGACCCAATCCCTGAGGAGAAATAATTTAAAATTATCAATCAACCTACGAACTATGAGTAAGATTTGGAAATATGTTTTTATCGCCTCCTTGGGTGGCTTTTTATTCGGTTTTGAAACCGCTGTAATCTCTGGAGCAGAACGAATTATCCAGGAACTTTGGGATTTAAATTCCTTTTGGCATGGATTTACGGTTTCAATTTCCTTAATAGGAACTATTTTTGGCGCAATCGGAGCTGCTAAACCAGCCCAAAAATATGGCAGAAAACGTGTTCTCCAAGTTGTAGCAGTCATGTACCTACTGTCGGCTATTGGTTGTGGCCTTTCCTTTAATTGGTATATGTTTTTATTTTTCAGACTGTTGGGCGGTATTTCTGTAGGAGTGAGTTCAGTAGTTGGACCACTATATATCGCAGAAATCGCACCAGCCAAGGTCCGTGGCAGAATGACTGGCATGTTCCAGATTATGATTGTTAGTGGAATTTTCATTGCTTTTTTGACCAATTATCTATTCGCAAATTTTGGAGATTGATGCTTGGCGCTATATGCTGGGGATAATGGCAATCCCTTCATTGCTGTTTTTAATCCTGTTAAATACAATCCCATTTTTCCCCACGTTGGTTATGGTTGACCGGTAAAAAAGAAGAAGCCAAAGTAGTTTTTGAAAGCTTAGGACAATCAACCACTGAATTAAACTCATTGGAATCACAAGATCAAAAAGAAGAACCATTATTCCAGTCAAAATATCGAAAACCGATTATTTATGCTGTTTTACTGGCTGTTTTTAATCAGTTGACAGGGATCAATGCTATTCTTTACTATGCACCAAGGATATTTGAAATGGCAGGTTTTAGCCGTGAACTGGCATTTCTGCAACCCATATTTATAGGAGGTACTAATCTATTGTTTACATTAATAGGAATGAGTATTATCGATAAATATGGGCGTAAGAAGCTATTGTTGGAGCGGGAGCGGTCGGAATGTTCATATTCTTGATCTTAGCAGCATTTGGCCTTAAATCAGGAGCTTCGGATTTCCTATTGTATTATATCATTGGTTTTATAGCATGTTTTGCATTGTCGCAAGGAGCCGTTATCTGGGTATTTATTTCAGAGATATTTCCAAATGCTGTACGAGCACAAGGTACATCCTTGGGCAGTACTACCCATTGGGTCATGGCAGCCTTGGTGTCATGGGTGTTCCCAATAATCGTAGAGAATATCGCCGGTGGCGGATTTTATATCTTCTTGTTCTATGCGATTATGGTTGTCGTGTCGTTCTTCTTTATCATGTCGATGCCAGAAACAAAAGGAAAATCATTGGAACAAATACAAGAGGAATTGAAGTAAATCCGCCCTGGTTGGTGTCCTCATCAACCAGAAAACCTTTCGCCCTGATTAGTGTCTCCACCAACCAGTAAACCTTTCGCCCTGGTTGGTGGTCTCCACCAACCAGTAACCCTTCCGCCCTGGTTGGTGTCCTCACCAACCAGTAATTTATCATTTTATTAACCCTTTACTAATCTTATAAATTTTAATTTGTCCATATTAAACAAAAACTCCAATGACAATTAGAAATAGCAACATAGAATTAGGATCAATATATTTCTGAACTGTTACGATCAATAATTGGAATCAATTACTAAAAGATAATTCCATCAAACAAATTATCATAGATTCTTTGAATTATTTAATAAGAAATGGAAATATTGAGGTTTATGGGTATGTCATTATGCCAAATCATGTCCATCTTATTTGGAAGGCAATCAAACTCAATGGAAAAGAAAAGCCTCATCATTCTTTCCTGAAATATACATCACATAGTTTTAAAAAATATATGGTCCAATTTGATATGGTTGAATTGGAGAATTATTACAACAATACTTCAGATCGGAAATTTAATTTTTGGCAAAGAGATCCCTTGGCAGTTAAAATTTTTACTGAAAAAATAGCTTTTGAAAAGTTAAATTATATACACAAAAATCCATGCCAGGAGAAATGGATGTTAAGTCAAGTACCAGAAGATTATACTTATTCATCAGCAAAATTTTATAGTACTGGAAAAATTGAAGATTCGCTTATTTTGGTTACAGATATTCGTGAAGTCATTTAGTTTTTTTGGTGGTCGGTGGGGACACCGACCACGGCTAACGTGTCTTGGTTGGTATCTTCAGCACCCCGCCCTGGTTGATGTCTCCACCAACCAGTAACCCTTGCTCATATTTAATTATACAATAAGGTGGTCGGTGGGGACACCGACCACGGCATCGTGTCCTAGTTGGTATCTTCAGCACCCCGCCCTGGTTGATGTCTCCACCAACCAGTAACCCTTGCTCATATTTAATTATACAATAAGGTGGTCGGTGAGGACACCGACCACGGCTAACGTGTCCTGGTTGGTATCTTCAGCACCCCGCCCTGGTTGGTGTCTCCACCAACCAGTAACCCTTGCACATGTTTAGTTATGCAATAAGGTGGTCGGTGGGGACACCGACCACGGCTACCGTGTCCTGGTTGGTATCTTCAGCATCCCGCCCTGGTTGATGTCTCCACCAACCAGTAACCCTTGCTCATGTTTAGTTATGCAATAAGGTGGTCGGTGGGGACACCGACCACGGCTACCGTGTCCTGGTTGGTATCTTCAGCACCCCGCCCTGGTTGATGTCTCCACCAACCAGTAACCCTTGCTCAAGTTTAATTATGCAATAAGGTGGTCGGTGGGGACACCGACCACGGCTACCGTGTCCTGGTTGGTATCTTTAGCACCCCGCCCTGGTTGATGTCTCCACCAACCAGTAACCCTTGCTCAAGTTTAATTATGCAATAAGGTGGTCGGTGGGGACACCGACCACGGCATCAAGCCTTGGTGGGTGTCTTTAGCACCCCGCCCTGGTTGGTGTCTCCACCAACCAGTAACCCTTACTCATGTTTAATTATACAGTAAGGTGGTCGGTGGGGACACCGACCACGGCGTTAATTCTTCCCAGTCCTCATATATTTTTCACTTGCCTCAAGATCATTCATAATATGTTTGATCTTTCGGTTCTGATAATAAGAGATGTACTCATCCCTTGATTTAAATTTAGCGTCAGGATTATTTTCATAACTCAATATCGTATCTAGCACCATTGGAGCAAGTTGGTTTTGCTCGTCAGATTTCAAAAAATCTTTCATTTCCTCCTTATCATGACCAAAAATCAGCTCAACATCGAGATGATAAATATTACCATAACTAAATTTGGCATCAAAAAGTTGATAGACATCCTCAAAATCCATGTATTTATAAAGCAAGAACGCATTGACATCTAATGCGTAGTAGGATAATTCGTATTCCTGTGTTTTGATTTCTTCATCCAACAGCCATTTGATCAGTGGTTTGTCGTTAAATGAGCTTTCATTGAAGAGTTCTAGAATCAACAATGCACGATTCCAAGCATTGACATCATAACTCCATTTTCCATCTGGAGTGGGTTTTATTTCTGTCTTAAAACTATCCAAAAGCGATGTATCTTGGGTATTTCTAAAATCCTCAATGATTTTTCGTAGTTCTTTATTTGGTAATCCAAGGTTACTCATATATGTTTTTCTTAATTCAGGTAAATTATTTTAATGCTACTGTTCATCCACAATAGATTTTCCTTTGGATAGATCTCCGGAAGTCCATTGCCAGGATTCATGCAATCTTATTTTTCCATTATCCAATATTTCAGGTATAGATTCACAGGTTCCAGTCATTATTTCGCCTTTTATATTAACCTGATGATATTTCATATCAATAGTACCATACTCACTGACCAAGCCTAAGAGGTGACCATATTTAATCGAACCACCAAAATATTCAGCAAAAACTATATTACCAATCTGTTTGTAATGAAATTCAGTTTCAGAACTTGTTTCACCATTTTCAGAATTGCTCACTGTCCTAAAAATTCTATTGTGATAGTTGACCATTAACATATAATCAGATATTTAATAGCAAGTTAATCATTCTAATGCCAACTACCTATTTGGCATCAATATTGAATTAAAATAAATCAAATTATATAAACATTAATATATTCTATGAAAAATTTAATTTATGTACTTGTGTTATTTACGTTATCCTTTACATCTTGTGGGAAAGACGAATTTGAAGGCGATAAAGAAGAAATCAATATTGTAGGCACGAAATGGGAGGGAAGCGGTATTGTTGGCGGTGCTGAAAACACTAAAGTTAGGTTTGAATTTCTTGAAGGTGGAAAAATGAAAGGTTTTTATGAACCTAATAACTGGGACGGTACTTACAACTTCAATGTAGAAACCAATAAAGGCGTAATCAACGAATCGGGTGAAATAGAAATGGATTTTGAGATAATTGGAAATACCCTGAAGTTTGAAATTGATCCTGGCAAGTGGTTTGAGTTAACTAAAAAATAGACCAGAATGGACCAGAATGGAACAGAATTAGAGAATTAACAGAATTATAGGGCAGACGAGAGTTTGCCCTTTTATATATTGGAATATTTAGTCTCTTATCTACGGTTTCCCGTAATTTCCGAATCAATTTAAGTTTTTTCTTTGCATTATAAGAATCACACTTACAAGTCAATATAACTATGGAACAAGACTTAAAATTGAAATTAGAGCAACTTCATCAAAGAGTTGATGCATTAAAAGAACAAATTGGGACTGAAGAAGCAACGAAAAATGCTTTTGTAATGCCTTTTATTCAAATCTTAGGCTATGATATTTTTAATCCAACAGAAGTTATTCCTGAGTTCATTTGCGATATCGGAACCAAAAAAGGAGAGAAAGTTGACTATGTTATTAAAAAGGACGACGAACCAATTTTAATCATAGAATGTAAACATTGGAGAGAAAAGGCAGATGCACACAATTCACAGTTGCACCGATATTATCACGTGTCTAAAGCTAGATTTGGAGTTCTAACGAATGGACATATTTATAATTTCTATGCAGATTTAGAGAAGCCAAATATAATGGACGAAAAACCATTCTTTACATTGGATCTCAACAATTTAAAAGAATCAAATTTAAAGATTCTAGAGAAATTTACTAAAAATGGATATAATCTCGAAAGTATTTTGGATTCAGCAGAAGGATTAAAATATATCAAAGCAATTAAAACTGAATTTGAAAGGGAACTAGCAGAACCATCTGATGAATTTGTTAAAATGTTAGTCTCAAAATTTTTTGATAAGCCTATTATAGCATCTAGATTAGCGGTCTTTAAAGATTATACAAAGCGAGCAATTGCTACTTATATAAATGAAAGCATTAATTCTCGTCTAAAAAATGCATTAAGTATAAATGATACAATTCCATCAAAAGATTCTGATAATTTAGAACAAATAGATGGAAACTCTGGCGTCAATGAAAAACAAGATAAAATAAATACAACAGAGGAAGAAATGGAAGGATTTCAAATTGTAAAAGCAATTCTGCGAGAAATCCTACCTGCATCTAGAATTGCATTCCGAGATACTCAATCATATTTTGGCATTTTATTAGACAACAATAATCGAAAACCAATTTGTAGGCTACATTTTAATTCATCTACCATTAGATATATTGAATTGTTTAATAATGGAAAAGATAATGGTGATAAAAAACAAATAGAAACAGTGGATGATATATATAATTATAAAACAGAGTTGTTAGCCACAATTAATAATTATGAAAAGTAAAAATTATTAGGGTAAATCTATTTGATCTACCCTAATTAACTTTTTGATAATATTCTAATTAAGACTTGTTCCGGTCTTTAATTTTAGATTCTTCGATTCGTTTTTTCATTTCTTTTCTAAATAAAACACTTTCTTGAAAATGTTTTTTTCTCAGGAATTCCAGGAAATAAGCTGTTAATGCTCCTCCAAATACAGCTATTCCAATTTCGGACAAAACATCTAATATGATCCGGTCAACAAAATCGCCCAATTCATTGTCTTGGAATAAGTAACGCATAAGTCGAACACCAATTGTTAATACCAATCCTAATACGAAGAAATATTGCAGGAACTTGGTTTGGAAATATGATTGGTTTATGATTGCGTCGAGGTCATTGGGGTTATTTTTGTAATACTCTACCATTTCATCAGTAATTATAACTTTTCCATGTTTAAGTGCTGACTCAAGGATTTTATCTTCAATGTTCATGTGACTAAATTTGAGGTATTAGATTTATAAGGATTAAAGAATATTTAATACGAAAAGTTTTAATATATCTGCTTATTTAACCATTTATAATAAAAAAAACACCCTATAAAAAAATAATCATACTCATTTTCAGGCTAATAAAAATAAGGTTTTGGAAGGAGTTTAAAAATTTCTACTTTTGTCGCGGAGAGTTGGCAGAGTGGTCGAATGCGGCGGTCTTGAAAACCGTTAACTGTCACAGGTTCGGGGGTTCGAATCCCTCACTCTCCGCCAAACAAATCAAAGCCCGACGTCAGTCGGGTTTTGTTGTTTCTGGGGTTTTGCCAAACTTGTTTGAGCAAAACATCCAGAAACAACAAAACAGAGAGCGGAGCGAACGGCTTTGATTTGTTTGAAGCCAACCCCAAAAAGGGATGGTTCAGGGTAGGAGTGCGGGGATGGAGCGGCTGAACCAATCCCGTAGATCTTCATTTAGTATAAGGTATTGGGAGTTTAGTATTTAGACTTTGTCTGTGTTTCATTTGTCCCCTGATTTCATCCTTTTATTCCCATTGTCCATCTCATCTAGATATTTCTATCCTTTACATCCAGAAACAACAAAACAGAGAGCGGAGCGATCGGCTTTGATTTCATGTAGTATTTAGGATAAAATATTTAGTATTTAGCCTCTGTCCGTTTTGAATTTCCCCCTTGATTTCATTCTTTCATTCTTCTCTTCAAACCCATTTTAAGCTTCCACTGCCCATTTAAATTAAAATATCACTGAATAAATATATAAGCAAAATTGCTTATATTTAAACTATGATTAAGCAGTTTGAAAAATATAAAGGAATACATCCGGGGATTGTTCTTGATAGAGAGTTAAAAAAACGTTCTATCAAGCAACGTCCTTTTGCTTTGTCTTTAGGAGAACATCCTCAAACGTTTAATGCCATTACCAAAGGGAAAAGAGGAATTAGCACTGCATTGGCATTGAAAATTGAGCGACAACTTGGGTTGGAAGAAGGTACTTTGGTAATATTACAGGCATATTATGATATCCAAAAAATCAAAGAAAAAGAAATCAAAAGCTCTCCTGATCTAAATATCCTGAGTAAAGCTTTATTCTGGGATACAGACATTCAACACATAGATTGGGAACGACAATACAAGGCTGTTATTCAACGTGTTTTTGAGCGAGGAAATGAGAATGATAAAAACGAAATAATTCGCTTTTATGGTACTGAAAAAGTTAGCCAAGCTTTGCATGAGTCCAATATCAGAAATCCATATACTATTTACAGATTTAATAAAACTAAAGACTAATCATGATGTATTATAATACAGTCAATAATCTTTTAAAAAATACATTGATTATTCTAATGGAGTCTTCTTTGTTTGAGTCTTTTCGTTTGGTTGGCGGTACAGCATTAAGTCTTCAATTAGGACATCGTTTGTCTGTAGATATAGATTTGTTTAGTGATGCCCCTTATGGTTCTATTGATTTTAAAGCTATTGATGAATTCATAGAGAAAACATTTCCCTACCACCACCATTTTTCAAATCTAGATCCGGCAATGGGTAAATCTTATAGGGTGGGTAGAGATAAGGACAATGTGATAAAATTAGATGTGTTTTATACGGACACTTTTATACAACCTCCTTTGATTGTGGATGAAATTAGAATGGCTACTACCGAAGAAATCATTGCTATGAAAATAGATGTGGTACAACGCATAGGTCGCAAGAAAGATTTTTGGGATTTGCATGAATTGCTTTCCCATTACAATATTTCTACTATGCTTTCTCTGCACCTAGACCGTTATCCATATACACATGATCAAGAACTAATACTGAACAACCTCATCAATTTTGAGCTTGCAAATGATGATTTCGACCCAATCTGTTTAAGAGGGAAATATTGGGAGTTTATTAAGGAGGATATTGTTGATGCGGTAAAAGCATATAAACCCTAATCCATATTCCGCAAAGCAAGTAGCTTCAAAGCTTGAAGAACTTGTGGCAACTAATTTTATTTATCAAAATAACAAACCTTTAGTTGCGGAGATTGAAAAGAGATTGAAGTTATGTCAATAGTAGTTACACAACTCTTTACCCCACCTTTTAGTTTTGTTAAAAAGCATTAAAAATCCTTTTCCATTTATTTATTCCTGATTTATTGTCGAATTTAGCATAAAGTGATCGAGCATGAAGAAATACCTTATTCTATTTATATCCATTATCAATATTGCCTTTGCACAAAAATTGTCTTTTGATACAAAATTTTACGATGCTGAGGACAAGTGGGTTGTATTTGACAAAAAAGATAAACAGAACACCTATGCTTTGGGATTTATATATTTTGACCCACAGTTTGGTTATACCTTTGATTATGCTGGTGAACTAGAATTTAAAAATAATAAATTCGAAAGGCTTCCAAGGTTGGATACTACTACGATTAAAAATAGGCTGGACATTAATACATTTCCAGTAGCAATCCTTCCTGACGAGAAGGTCAAAGAATTTAAGCTAGACCCACAACCTGAATGGCTCAAGAACTATAAGTTGGAAAACAGTGATTTTATAGAGAACAGGATTCGCAGGGCTTCCTTAATGAATGGTGCTGGGGCGAGTGAAAAAGCATTGAAGATTTTGCAACAGGCTTATATTGAAGATCCCCATTATCCTGGGCTGGAATTTGAATTAGGATATGCTTATAATGCAATTGGCAGTTTTTATAAAGCGGTAATCGTGTTGAATAAAGCGATTGAAAATGATCCTATAAATTTTTGGTATTATCGGGAATTGGGATTTTCCTTAAAACATCTCAACAACCTTCCTGAAGCAGAAAAAGCATATAGAAAAGCCATCAGTCTGACAGCTGACAAGGATCATATCGCTGAGGTTGCTATCAATATGGCCCAAAGTTATTTTCATACTAAGGATAAGGTCAATTTTGATGCTTGGCGCAAGATTGTGGTCGAGAATGCAGAACCTGACTCACAATTTATGGCCTATATTCAATATTTTGATGAAAATTGGCATAAACCTAAATAAAGAGAAAAGATTTTTATGAAAGATCAACTAGAAAAACTGAGGTATCCAATTGGGAAATTCTCAAAACCTGAGATAATTACAGATGAAATTATTAAGTCATGGATAAATACCATTGCTAAATTTCCGGAGTATTTAAAAAATGAGGTCAATAAACTATCGGTGAAAGATCTTGAGTTAACTTATAGACCTGAAGGTTGGACGATTCGGCAATTGATCCATCATTGCGCCGATAGTCACATGAACAGTTTTATTCGATTTAAATTAGCCTTGACCGAAGAGACTCCTATAATTAAGCCATATAAGGAAGATCTATGGTCTAACCTGGCAGATAGTGAGATGCCAATTGAAAGTTCGATCAAGATTCTAGAGGGGTTGCATGCGCGATGGGCTTTTTTACTTTCTAATTTAAAGGAAGAGGAACTTAAAAGGGAATTTATCAATCCAGAATCGAATAAAAGATTAGATATAGAAACTGCCATAGGTATTTATGCTTGGCATTGTAACCATCACCTAGCGCATGTGATTAATGCAAAGAAGGTCTAGTCGGGTTTGCTGACTCCGCCAGCCACTTGTGTTAGCGGCTAAAAATAATTAAATTTAAATAATCAAAATAAACAAATTAATGGAACAGATATCTCTATTTAAAAGTGCGAGTCAAGCGATTGACTCATTGGATAATGGTGCGGAGTATTACAATATTTTCACAAAAGCGGATGATGATTTGATTTCTCAGTCTGAGGTTTCCAAAGTGGCAGGAGTGAGGCTTCCAAAACAAAAAAGCTGTTCTATTTTTAAAATTGGCAATGTCCGCATTGACCGAACGTGAGCAGCAGGAAATAGAAGGTAGATTTGATGACAGACTATCAGAAAACTTTACCAAATATAATCCAGAATTTGTGGAATCTGTTCAAGCTGTCGAAGCATTAAATCCCGGTACGGGAGTAATTATCACTGGAACTCCGAGAAAAATTGAAGGGGAAGGAGTTGTTTCAGGATATATTTCAATTCCTGTTATAGATGTTTTTACCCTAATTCCAATCAGCGAAACTTATATTGTGTACGAAATTATAGATGAAGCCTCTGGAAACAGGGTTTTGGTAGCACATGATAAAGATGCTGGCTTATTACCTGAAACTAAAATGAAAATTGCAGGCGTTGTCAAACAATTTCAGTTGGCACAGGAAGATGACAGCGAGTTTGAAAAATTTATTGAAGTAGATTATTTTGTTGAAACTATATAATAATCAAAGGGCTGCAAAAAAATGCAGCCCTTCTTTTTTCATAGGTACTATATATTATGCAAGTTTGTTAATCTATTAAATCAAATTCTGCCTCCTGAACATCTCTAGAGTTTGTTCCAATAAATACTTTGAATTTTCCAGGTTCAGAAATAAATTCCAATTGCTGATTATAAAATTTTAAATCTTCTTCAGTTATAGTAAAAACTATATCTTTAGATTTACCTTTTTCAATAAACACTTTCTGAAATCCTTTGAGTTCTTTAATTGGTCTGGTTTGAGAACCAACCAGATCTTGAAGATAAAGCTGGACAACTTCCTCGCCATCATAATTTCCATTATTCCTTACGTTCACGGATATTTTCAGGCTATCGGCTTTTGTTATGCTATTCTTATCTAGTTTCAAATTCGAATAGGTAAAGTTTGTATAACTTAGACCATACCCGAAAGGATAGAGGGGTTCATTGTTCACATCGAGATAATTTGATCTGAACTTTTGGAACCAAGCATCTTTCCCTAATGGCCTACCTGTATTTTTCTGACTGTAATAAATTGGCAATTGACCTACATTTTGCGGAAATGTTGCCGGTAATTTTCCAGAAGGATTTACATCCCCAAATAATACATCAGCTACAGCTTTACCAGTTTCGGTTCCTCCAAACCATACATTCAGAATTGCTGGGACGTTTTCATTTTCCCAAGTTAGGGTAAGTGGCCTTCCGGCAAAAAGTACTAATACAACAGGTTTTCCTGTTTTCAAAAGTGCTTGTAAAAGTCGTTTTTGACTTTCTGGAATATTCAAATCGGTGCGGCTAGAACTTTCACCACTCATTTCCGAACTTTCACCTAAAGCAGCAATGATCACATCAGCATCTTTCGCTGTATTAATAGCTTCATCAATAATCTGCTGAGGGTCTCGGTCATCTCTAGGGATAGTGCGACCAAACATAGTTGAACGCTCTTGTAATGCAGCATCATCTGTCAAGTTAGAACCAAGGTGAGTAACAATTTTCACCTTATTTCCCAAAGCTGATTTCATGCCATCCACCAAAGACATGGTGTTTGCCAACTCAGCACTTACACTCCATGTTCCCGGCATATTGGCTCCAGTATTTGCCAATGGACCAATAACAGCTACTGTTCCCTGTTCTTTTAAAGGTAAAGTTTGATTATCATTTTTTAAGAGAACAAATGATTTACCAGCAGCTTCTCTTGCTAGTTTTAAGTGTTCTGGAGTTAATATCTCATTTTTGGCGCGTTCGTCACTGCAATATTTAAATGGATCGTCAAATAAACCAAGTCTGTATTTAGCTTCAAGAACATACCTACATGCTCTGTCTATTTCTTCTAGAGTTACTTTTCCTTCATCCAAGGATTTTTTTAATGTCGTCAGAAAGCCTTCACCAACCATGTCCATATCGACACCCGCTTTTAAGGAGAGTTCAGATACTTTCTGAAGGTCACCTAGGCCATGATCAATCAATTCATTGACAGCAGTATAATCTGTTACAACTAAACCATTAAATTTCCAATCATCCCTTAAAAGATCTGTCAGAAGCCAATGATTTGCCGTGGCAGGGATGCCATTAATATCATTGAAAGAAGTCATTATGGACAATGCACCTGCATCTAAAGCTGCTTTATAAGGTGGAAGATATTCATTGTACATTCTATGTAGGCTCATATCCGTGGTATGATAATCCCTACCTGCTTCTGCAGCACCATATAAGGCAAAATGTTTTACGCAAGCCATTAAGGTGTTGTTCTTGCTTAAATCATCGCCTTGATAACCAATAACCATTTCTCGAGCAATTCTGGCGCTGAGGTAAGTGTCTTCTCCCGAACCTTCAGATATTCTTCCCCACCTTGCATCTCTGGAGATGTCAACCATAGGAGAGAAGGTCCAGTTCAGTCCATCCGCAGATGCTTCAATTGCAGCTACTCTTGCTGTTTTCTGGATCAATGGCATATCCCAGGTAGCAGCCAGTCCTAATGGAATCGGAAAAATAGTTTTATATCCATGGATAACGTCCATTCCAAATATAATCGGAATCTTTAACCTTGAATTATTAACTGCTAATTCTTGAGCTTTTCTGATTTTGGAAGGCGTGGTCATACTGAATATCCCACCGATATTTCCAGCTTTTATTTTTGACTCAACATCTGTTGACACAACTGATCCTGTGGTAGCTTCACCCGCAGTGACCAGATTCAACTGACCAATTTTTTCTTCTACAGTCATTTTACTCATTAAGTCATTGATGAATTGATTCATCTTCTGATTTTCTTGAGCATGACCTAAATTACTGCTTATTACTGCTGCTATGCAGAGTATATTTTTTAATAATTTCATTTATGATCAATTTTAACTCTTATTTCAAATTGGGGCTTTGAAATCCTAATTTTTTGAGACCATCTTGAATTTCTGGAGCTTGCATAAAAAGGTTCCAAATCAACCCTGACCTGTAGTTTTCCATCATGACAACAATAGGACCTTGGTCTATTGCCAAATAACGCTGAGGATACCAATTTTCTGTTTCACTGAAAGCATCATAAAATCCATATTTTCCCCATACTTTGTCTCCCAAATGATTAAATAGATACCTTGCAAATGAAAGGCTTTCCTTTGGTGTATAAGGGATGGATGATAATGCAGCTGTTGGGCTAATTACAGATTTGTCATTGTCGGGGTGATGTGCATCATAACCCGTGATGGAATATGAAGCAGTAAGCCCCCAAGCTTTATCAGCTCCATAGCCTTTAAATTTTCTTGGGTTATCCTCTGCATAGGCAATATTAATCCTCGCATGATTTTCAACTACTTGACCATAATCAACATATTGATCTTTTAATCCTATTGGATTTAATCCCAAGAAGGAATAATGAGCCCAAAATAATGGACCAACTTGGCCTTCTTTGGCATTATGCTTTGATCCCGATTGGGATTTCGAATTTTTTTAGATCTGATTTTATCTTACCATTTCTTGCCCATCCTTGATTGTATACTGCTGTATCAATAGGGTGAGTAGGTGAAGATGCTGCTAAAACATAGGTAATCAAACATTCATCATACCCTTGAATAGGGTGGTTCATACCAAAATCATGGGTTGGACTCCAATGCCAAAGTAATACGTTCTTTCCATTGGTGTAATGATTCCAATCAATTCCTTTCCACAATTCATCTGCTTTTTTGGCAACTTCTTTCTGGGTTTCTGAACCATTTTTAAAATATTCTCTTACAACAATTAAAGATTGAGTAAGGAATGCTGTTTCTACTAAATCACCGCCATTGTCCTTGTCGCTGAATGCTTTGACCTTTCCAGTATCTCCAAAATACCAGTGTGACCAAGCACCTTTAAATCGAGGTATTTTAGCTAAGTAATCCATGATATGGTTCAGTCTCTCCTCACCTTCTTTCTTAGTAATATAGCCTCTCTCCATGCCGACTACCAATCCCATGATTCCGAATCCGCTACCACCTGTAGTCACGACATTTTGGTCATTTTGTGGGTATTCTCCGTCAATATGGATTCTTTCCCTAGCAAGTCCCGATGTTGGTTCTGCGCCTTCCCAAAAATATTGGAAGGTTTGTTGCTGAATTTTATTCATCAGGGAGTCATTGGAAAGTGATATGCTGTCAGCTGAGATGCTGTCTTTCTTGTTTTCTGTTTTTTGGGTGTTCTGACAGGCTTGAAGACCTGCCACGCTTAATAATAAACCGATAGTTAGTGTACGTATTTTCATTTTATATTATATATGGGGTGAAGTAAAGCCGAGTTTTTTTAATCCATTTTTAATTTCTGGGCTTTTCATTAGCAGATTCCAAATCAATTGGCTTCTATGATTTTCAATGGCAATAATTATTGGTCCTTGATCAATTGCAATATAGCTTTCTGCAAACCATGGCTCATGTAAGGAAAAGCCATCTTTGAATCCATATTTCCCCCAAAGTTTGTCTCCTAATTTATAATAGAAAAATTCCAGTGCCTCTTTTGATTCTTTAGGAGTAAAAGCCATGGACGATAATGCAGCAGTTGGCGCAATAACGCCTATGTCATTATTCGGGGATTGAGCACCATATCCATTTGGTATATCACCTGCAGTAAGTCCCCAATTATTATTGCCATATCCATAGTACCCTTTTGGATTTGATATACAATAAGCTCTATTGATAAGTGTCTGGTTCTTTACTTGCAATTCATAATCTGCATAAGCATCTTTTAATCCTGTAGGATTTATTCCCAAGAAACTATATTGCGCGGTAAACAAAGGGCCACCATTATCAGGTCCCAATGGTAGAACATAATTAAAGAAGCTCTTTCCATTTTTTATGCTACCATTTTTGGCCCAGCCTTCATCATAAACAGATTTTTCAATAGCATGATTTGCTGCACCTGCCGCCAGAACATAAGTTATCAATGATTCATTCCAACCTTGGATTTTAAGATTCATATCCCACGCATGGCTAGGGCTCCAATGCCAGTAAAGTGCTTTTTGGCCATTTTGGAAGAAACTCCATTCGACGGCATTGAAAAGATTATTGATATCAGTACTTAGATTCGGGTCTTGATAATATTCCCTTGCGGCAATTAATCCTTGGAACAAAAGTGAAGTTTCCACTAGGTCGGCACCATTGTCCTTTTCACTGAATGGCTGTGTTTTACCAGTCCCACCATTATACCAATGTGAAAAAGCACCATGATACTTGTCTGCGGATTTCAGAAAGGCGACTATTTTTTTTGTTCGCTCCAAGCCTTCATTTTTGCTGATAAAGTTTCGATTTGCACCAACAATTATTGCCATTATCCCGAATCCCGTTCCTCCAATAGTTACGGTTTCATTAGAAGTACTTCTTTCCCGGATCATTCCGGAAGTGGGATGAGCAAAATCCCAGAAATAGGCAAATGTCTGTTTTTGAACCAGGGTTAAAAGCTCATCTTCAGATATCCTCTTGAATTTGTCAGATTGGTCAATTGCGGTGTTAAAGGGGAAATTATATTGCATTTTTAAAGTACTATTAGAAGTACTTTTCAAGGTGTTTTTTACTAATATCTCATATTTTGATAAGGGAGATAAATTAGCATTAGGCTTGATTGTTATTTTCTTTCCAGCATCAATTAATTTTATTTTAGCAGGAATTGTAGATTTATCAGCATTCAATATTTGAATGTTGTTAGCAAGATCTTGATCTGCAATCGTTTCATCAAAAGTTATTATAAATTCAGGTGCCAACTCTATTCCTTTGGGATTAGCTGTAAGTGTATTATTTCCAATTGCAACTGAATTTACAGCAAATCCATCATTAGGAGTAGGAGAAGGGTCATTGGATTTGGAACATCCCAAAAACAGTAAACTTATAATAAAAATGAAAGAGATCTTCATGTGTTCAAATTTTCTTATTGAAAAGGGAAGACCAGAAGATCTTCCCTCTAATTGTATGAAAAATTACCAGCCAGTATTTTGAATCATATCAGGCGTTTGAATAATCTGATTATCTGGAATTGGGAACAGATAATGTTTTGATTGAAACGGTTTTCCTGCGGCTTTCATTGCAGCTTCAGCCTGCTTTGTTCTTACCAGGTCAAACCAACGGTCATGCTCCATAGCTAATTCTAATCGGCGTTCTTTCCAGATCGCTTGTCTAATTGCTGCTTGCCCAGATGCAGTTGAATTTGGCAATTTTACTCTGGATCTAATTGCGTTCAGCGCTGTAAGTGCTTCAGCTGTATTTCCGAGTTCATTCGCAGCCTCTGCTTTAATTAGGTAAACTTCACCTAAACGTAGATATCTAAGGTTTTTATCTGTATCATTGGCTCCACCATTTGCAGATGAATAGGCTTTCTCATTGTACATTTCATTTTCTGTATTTCCAATTTCTCTGCCATCATACATGGTTTCATTTCTGAAAATAATGGTTGCATCTCTTCTGATAGCATCATTTTCTGCATTAAATGCATTCAATAGATTTTCCGAAGGGGTATTAAATCCCCAACCAATACCAGCGGCACCTCCACGAGGCCCTTGTGTTTGAGAATATTGCTGAATACCATGTGCAATAGAAGAACCCCTTGCTTGTACCTCAAAGATTGATTCAGATCCATTTTCACCTGCCAATCGCCATATTTTCTCATAATTTGGTTCAAGTGCATATTCACCTGAACTAATTACTGCCTGCGCCATATCATAGGCTTGTTGCCATTCACCTTGATAAAGATGAACTTTTGCCAATAAACCTTGTGCCGCACCTTTTGTAGCACGACCTAAATCTTTTGCAGCGTACTCGGATTTTTCAGGCAGATTATCAATCGCGTATTTAAGGTCAGCTTCAATGTAATCATATACTTCACTTGCCGGAACTCTTTTGATTAAATCTTGTTCTTGAATAGGGATGTCACCCCAACCTCTAACCAACCAAAAAATAATTGAGAGCTCTCAGAAATCTTGCTTCCGCTATATATCTGTTCTTTAAATTCTCATCAGTCAGACCATATTCTTCAGTGAATTGAATTGAATTCGTTGCACGACCGATTGATTTATACCATTGTTCCCACATGGAAGCAAAAGAACTTGCTGTAGAAGTAAAGGTTAAATTGTCAAGAATGTCCTTATCAGTTCCAGTATCGGTAGGTGAGGAACCTTTATCCGAATTGTCAGAAATGATTTCTGTGATTCCCATATAAGCAAATCCATAATTCCAGTCAGTGAACATTCCATATACCCCCATTCACCAAAAACCTCTGGTGAAAAATTCTGTTCACTATCTTCTGCTTCAATAATTTCTCTAGATGGAACATCTAAAAAATCTTTTGAACAACCAGTTATCATAAAACCAGCTGCCATAAGAAGTGCTATATTTATATTTTTAAATTTCATGTTATTTCGTAATTAAAGATTAAAACTGCACATTGATACCAAATAGGAAATTTCTTGTTGTTGGATAAGCCGAAAGCTCGATTCCCGAAGTCGCAGCTGGATTTCCATCACTTGCTATTTCAGGAGAAAACCCAGTGTATTTGGTGAACATAAATGGGTTTGAGCAGTAACATATAATCTCATATTGGATGTAGAGTTATACAGTTTTTTGAAAGTATAGCCCAATGTGATATTATTGATCCTGAAATAATTACCAGACTCTAGATAATAACTAGATGCATAAGAATCTCTGTCTGCACCTGGATTTGTATTAGATTTATTATCTGATGTCCATCGGTTGTTAAAGGTATCCTCGGTAATGTTTTCACCACCATTAATCCTAGTTCCTTTTAACGCATTATAGATTTTATTGCCCGCAACACCATAACCTGATAAAGAGAAGTCAATCGCTTTATAATTGATTCCAATATTCACACCATATGTAGACGTCGGCATATACGATCCAAAGAATACTTTATCTCTGTTGTCAATCACACCATCGCCATTTTGATCTTTATATTTTAAATGACCTGGTCTTGGTGAGCCATATTTTACTCCTGATTCAATTTCTGCTGTATTTTGCCATACACCATCAGCTTCCCACATCCACCATCCATAGATTGGCTGTCCAGCTTTTATTTGCTTTGTAATTTGTCCATTTGATAAACTACCACCGATAGCTCCATCATAGGCTGGTTTCACATCAGTCAACTCATTGTGGTTATAGGCATAATTAACACCAATATTGTAGTTGAAATCCTCAGAAATTGAATTTTTCCAACTTAACACAGCCTCAAAACCATTGTTTCTAACCTTTCCGCCATGGTCATAAAAGTTATTGGCAAAAGCAGAGTTTAGGATAGGCTGTACATTCATTAATACATTGGTATTTAATTTATTGTAATAATCGAATGAACCTGATAATTTTCTGTCAAACATCTCAAAGTCTAATCCGACACCTGTTTCGTGAGTTTTTTCCCAAGTTAGGGGTAATGCTGGGCTACCAAAAGCTGCACCTAATACTAGGTCTTGCCCAGGTCCAAATACATAATTGTAGTTTGAACTTCCATCAGCAGTCAATAATTGGGAAACATTTAATGGGATGTCTTGATTTCCTAAAATACCCCAATTGGCTCTTAATTTCAAGAAGTTCAAAACAGTGTTATTTTTCAAGAAATCTTCATTAGAGATTGTCCAACCAGCACCAAATGACGGGAATATATCGAAATAATCGCCAGTCGCTTTGAACACACTTGAACCATCTCTACGAACAGTTGCTGTTAAATAGTATGTACTGTTATAGTTGTATTGAACTCTTCCAAAAACAGAAGAAAGAGCGGTTGGCGTGTTATAAGTTTGATTTAAAACTTTGTTATAATCAGCCGAAGCCATGTTTAGATTCCAATATTGTTCTTGTACAGGTACATCATAGCCTGTTCCTGAAATATTATTTGAAATATTGAATTTTTCCATGGAGAAACCAGCCACAGCATTGATTTGATGACCATTAAAATTTTTGTCAAAAGTCAAGAATGTTTCCCATTGCCATCTAAAGTTTTCCGATTTGCTGTAATTCAAACTATTGTTGGCATAAGAAACAGCGTCTGGGTTGTCGGTTTTTAATTTTTGGAATTCTTGTTCAGTACGTAGAGGGTTTCCATTCAACCACGCATCTTTGATATCTGAAAATGTTCTACCGTTTGTAAAAATCTTCGTTGCACCAACTCTAGAATTAATTTTTAAGTAATCCAAAATTTGGTATTCACCTTCCATACCTCCCTGTATTCGAGTTGAATTTTGCAATTCGTTTGCTCTATGAATAGCATAAACTGGGTTTCCAATAGAATTCAAGTTTCCTGAAGCTTCATTTGGGCCGGTTTGATAACCTGCAATACCAGTGGTAGTGTTGTAAATTGAAGTTCCATATCTTCCATTATCGAACATTACCGGTGCCAAAGCGTTTGGCGGTATGCATCATTAAAAGAACTAAACGGTTTTGGAGTTGATTTATTAAAGGATAAGTTTAAGGTTTGTGTAAACTTCAATTTGTTATCCAAAAATTTATAGGTATTGTTATTTCTAATTGTATTTCTTACGAATTTAGAACCATCTATGATACCATTTTCGGTAAAATTATTCGCGCTTAAGAAATAATCAACTACTTCGGACCCACCTGAAATATTAATGGTATTGTTGTACACAGTTCCATTTTGCAATATTTCATCAAACCAATTGGTATTATAATTTTGTTGAGCTTTTAATTGAGTTCCTCTTCCAATACCCGCTATATTTTCGTTGTAATATTGAATATATTGAGAAGCATCAGCCATATTAACCTTGTTCAGCATTTTTTTCATTCCTGCATTATGCTTCATAACTGATTTTTACGGATCCGGCTTTACCTTTTTTTGGTAGTAACCATAATTACCCCATTTGCGGCACGGATACCATAAATAGATGCTGAAGAAGCATCTTTTAATACGTCAATGGATTCAATATCAGAAGGATTAATACTATTAAGGTTATCCATTGGGAAACCATCTACGATATACAATGGATTTCTACCTCCTAGAGCAGTTCCAAGACCACGAATATTTACTTGTGGTGTAGAGCCGGGGGCTTCAGAAGCAGTAATGTTTAATCCAGCTACTTTACCTTGGATAGACTGCATCGCAGACATAGCTGGTTGTTTCACAATTTCAGCCGCTTTCACACTACCAATTGCTCCGGTAAGATCGACTTTCTTCGCAGTACCATACCCGACCACAACTACTTCTTCAAGTGCTAAGTTTTCATCGTCTAAGAAAATATTGATTTGAGCTTTCTCACCAACGACGACAGATTGGGATACATATCCTACAAAAGAGAATACGAGCGAATCAGTAGGAGCAGCCTCTAGGCTAAAACGGCCTGCCTCATCCGTTTGTGTTCCTGCTGATTGACCGCTGATCGTAACGGAAACGCCAGGCAATGCCATCATGCTCTGACTATCCTTTACCGTACCAGTGACGGTCTTGTTTTGTCCATAAAGCCAGGTCAAGCTTAGTAGGAAAACAAAGGTCAGTGTAAATAACTTCCTCATATAACAAATGGTTTAATTGAGTAAAAATGTTTAGTTAAGTAAAAAAAAGTGTTTATTCACTTAACAAATATGTGATGTATTGGTTTGGAATCGAAATTTTTCATATCTACATTACTACTACATGAAAATTTTACTTGCTCAATGTGATATTAAGTAAATATTAAAGTATTGAATAATAAATCATTAAAAAATTTATATTCCTTACAACTTCAAATACTAAGTGTATGATTTACACATATTATATTTCGATGGATTGATGTAGTTTTGTAGTAGTAAGAAGTAAAAAAATATATGAATTTTTTGAATTTACTATCAGTAAGAAGGAGGATTTTTAGCAAAAAACAACACAAAAAGCTTAAAATTTTTAGCAATGTAAGTAACCGGTCAAGTTATAGGATTGACCATATCTTCACACATTAAAAAATATAAGCCTATACTTCGAGGAGAAATTCTGTTAGATTTTTTGTTGTAGGTAGGTTCAATTTTTTTCTTAACCTATACCTTCTGATTTCTACACCACGAGTGCTGATATTTAATAAGGAGGCTATTTCTTTACTAGACATATTTAACCTTAAATAAGCACAAAGTTTTAAATCATTAGGGACAAGTTCAGGATATTCAGCCTTTAGTTTTTTAAAGAAGTTCTCATGAGCTTCATTAAAACTCTTTTCAAACAGATCCCAATCTCTGTCATCATTATGAGCTTCATCTATAAGCTTACTTACTTTTCGGATTTGATCATTACTTAATTTATTCCCATTTGAATCATTAAGGTTAGTTAGCTCATGGTGTAAATTATTGAGCATTTCATTTTTGTAGACGATATTCATTGCAGCATTTGCCAATTCTCTATTTTTACTTTCAAGTTCTTGCTCCAATTGAATGTTTTTTCAAGGATATAAGTTTCTTTTCAGTGGCAGCCGCTTCTCTGGCCATACGTTCTTCTTGTTCTTCTAAAAGCTTTTTCTTTAATTTTCTTTGGTGAGCCATTAATCTGTTTTCATACCATTTCTTGCCGAAGTAAACAATCAAAAATATGAGTATGATATAGCATATTATGGCTGGCCAACTCAAATACCAAGGCGGCAGAATTTTGAAATTGACAGAAGTAATTTCAGATTGAGTTCCATTTGGTGTTATTGATCTAACTTGGAACACATATTTTCCGAATGGCAGGTTTGTGAAGTCTTTAAAAGCTAATTCTTCCCAATTAGACCAATTTTCTGAGTATCCATCTAAATAGAACTGATATTTTAATGGGGCAGAAGAATACCATGGCGAAGCAAAAGAAAACCGGATATTGTTTTTATTGTTGGGTATTTCAAGGTTTTCATAAAGTGAAATCGGTTCATCCGTTGTATTCCAAATACTTGTAATAATTGGTTTTGGCAAATTTTGTTGAACTGGATATTGGTTAAAATAGAGTGCAAAACCATTGTCAAGACCAATAAGAGATAATCTTTCATCAACGTTCAAGACCTGTTCATAATCATTCATCATCCTACCTTTTAATGAATTCCATGAACTGGAATCGATTTTAAGTTTTCCATCAGAAAGGAACTGTATTTTAGCAATATGTGATTTTTTAATAAACCAATATGCATTTGCATTTATTGGAATTACCTTGTTTGCATTTTTAAAAGTTGATAATTGCACATTCAGCTCCTCATATGGCTTAAATACTTTTAAGATATTATCGAACAAATAAAAACCTGAATCACTTGCAAAGACTACATTGTTTGACAAATTATAGATACCATGCAACTTTGTATCTTTTGGCAACCCGTTATTTTCAATTTTGAACTCCGTAGCATTTAGGTAATCTTGGCTAAGTTTAAAACTAAAAATGTTCTGATTGTTGCTCAGCCAAAAATCCCGAGGTCCAATTTGCATGATATTTCGAATTGGATCTTTTTTAAAGGAAAATTGCTTCAAGGATGTTATACCGTTACCGGCTTGCATTAGACCTATACCTGTATAATTCGCTTGCAACCAATAATTGGAATTTAATATGGGAGAGAAATTCCAAGCGCCAGTGACTGATGAAATTTTCCTCAATCCCGAACCTTCAACAATAAAAGTTCCATTGTTGTGTCCACACACCAGCTGTCCTGAAATATTTTCCAGTTTCCAAACTTGACCTTCTGAGTTGGGAACAATTTGAAACTCAATGATTTATATTTGTTAACTCCTTGCCAGTCACTGACAAACAATCCTTGATTGGTACCTAGATAGATTTTCTCATTAAAAATAATTGAGCTGTAAACAGTTCCGATGTTTCCTGTTAAATCAGAATAATAATACAAGGGACTATTAATATCTATTCGATCAATTCCATTGTCAAGACCCACCCATAAATTCGATTGTTTATCTGTAGCTAAACTCAGGACGGTATTATTCTGTAGGCCATTGTTTTTGTTAATATGCTGAACTATTTCTCCGTTTTGATTCAGGATAATAATTCCATTTTGTATCGTTCCAAAAGCGTACTGATTTCCGAAAAGTTTGATCCCATTGTTTATTTGGTATTTTTTCAATAAATCCTGAGCTTCATTAGGCCATGGTTCAATACTACCATCGAATCTCATTTTAAAGATTCCGTTTTTATCAGTTCCGATCAAAACTTCAGTGGGAGGTGAAAGAAAGCATAGTTAAGATATTAACACCCATTATTTTATGCTTTTCTTTTATTTGAACTAGACCATTCTGTTTGAATTCGTGCAGTCCTGAAGGGATTTGTTCGAAAAAGATTTTCCCATTTACATTGAATCCGAAAAGAAATGGCTCGCCATCAGCTGTAACAGTTTGGGATTTGGTTATTGTGGTATAGGTTAGCTCTTGGAAAATGTATGAAAATATACTTTTTGACCATCAAGTATAATTCTCCCAGATCTCATCGTTTTTTAATGCTTGTTTATCTTTGACAAGGCCGGTCAGACTGGTGTAGGTCATCTTACCATAGTCTGACCTAGTCCAATAACCAAATTCCCCAGCTCCACCAACGAAGATTCTGCCACTTGGATCTATATTTACGCTTCTTAAGCCAGCATTGTTTTTCATCCTATGCAGTTGCCATTCCTGGCCATCATAAGATAACAACCCTTCGGTATTGGCCGAATAAATAATTCCGGCATCACTTACGGCGAGTCCCCAGTTTTGGTTCCCAGCTTTATATTTCAGTTTTATTATATTGCTCAACAAATGGAGTTCCTACGCGTGGAATGCTCTGCCCAAAGGAATAGTTCCAGCGAACAGTGATAGTAATATCAATAATAAAAGATATGTATTGTTTGATCATCCGACATCAAATATAATAAAAGGTTGTTAGGAACATTAAATAGTGATTGGCTACATTGAAGAAAATCATTTAATTTGTATATGCTCAAGTTCGCAAACGCAAAAATTAATATAGGATTGCATATTCGCAAGAAAAGACCTGATGGCTATCATGATTTGGAGACCATTTTTTATCCTGTCAAGATTTATGATGTGGTTGAGATTCTGCCTCATTCTAAACTTGAATTGCATATTTTGGAATTCAGACCTGCCTGCGGACACAGATAACCTCTGTTTAAAAGCGTTCAGATTACTTGAAAAAGACTTTGATATTAATCCTGTTAAGATCCATCTCCTTAAAAACATTCCTATTGGTGCTGGCTTAGGTGGCGGTTCTTCGGATGCTAGCAGTACGCTCGAACTTTTGAACGATTATTTCGTACTCAAAATAGAGAAGGATAGGTTAAAGAAATATGCTGCCCAATTAGGTGCAGATTGTCCGTTCTTCATAGACAATAAAGCAATGTACGCTGAAGGTATTGGGACTGAACTGAGTGAGATTAGTCTAGACTTAAGTGCATATAAAAATTGTCGTAATCAAACCCGATATTCATATTTCCACTGCTGAAGCTTATAGTAATGTGAGTCCTATGATTCCTGAAGTAGACCTGGAGAAAAGCAATAGAATTACCGATTCAAGAATGGAAATTTCATATCAAAAATGACTTTGAAATTTCCTTATTTGAGAAATATCCACTTATTGGAGATATTAAAGCAAAGCTTTATGAATATGGAGCTATCTATGCTTCTATGAGCGGGTCAGGATCTTCCGTATTCGGGATTTTTAACGATCTGGAAGGATTGGAAGAACTGAATAAATACGGGAAAGTATATTTTCCTGCAGAACTTTAGATATTCGGCCCTTCGGCTCGGTGGCTGCGTTGGTTGAGCGCAGTCAAAACCAGGAGTCGAAGCCCAGGGACCGAGGCCGAAGCCCAGGGACCGGTATGTCTAGTCTGTGATTGTTCGGGCCCTTCGGCTACGCTCAGGGACCGAACATCCCGGTGGCTGCGTTGGTTGAGCGGAGTCGAAAACCAGGAGCCGCCCTTCGACTCGGTGGCTGAGCGGAGTCGAAGCCCAAGAGTCGAAGCCCAGGAAATTATTAAACAAAATTTAACAACCCTCAAAAGCAATTCTAATATTGTATAATTAAATTTATTAATCATAAATTATATGATTAATAATGGGCTATATGTACATTTTACGTTGTTCTAATGGAAGCTATTATACTGGAAGTACGGTGAATTTAGAAATCAGAATATTACAGCATAATCATGGAGAAGGATCGAATTATACTAAAAAGCATTTACCTGTGGAATTAGTTTACTTTGAATTATTCCAAAGAATTGAAGATGCTTTCCACAGAGAAAAACAGTACAGGGATGGAGTAGAAAAAAGAAAGAATTGCTTATTAGTGGATTTTACGATGATTTAATAAAAGTTTCTGAATGTAAAAATCTTTCACATTTTAAGTATTATTTGCCTAAAGAAGTATGAAAAAATAATTGACCCTTCGGCTCGGTGGCTGCGTTGGTTTAGCGTAGTCGCCCTTCGACTCCGCTCAGGGACCCCGGCTGAAGTCCAGGGACCAGATCGGTTTGTCTAGTCTGTGATTGTTCGGGCCCTTCGGCTACGCTCAGGGACCGAACATCCAAGGCCCGATACTTCGTCAAATCGCTTTTTTCTCTCCCAATATCCAACTTGGTTTCGGGTCTTGAAGTTTTATGATCTTATTGGTGTCGGCATATTTAAGGATATGTGCCAGCTGCTTCTTGGATATCATCGGTAAAGAGCAATAGATCCTGGTCTTCAGGGCTGATCGTCTTTTCAATGATCATCCTGTCGACATGTTCTTTAATGTTTTGATGGAAATCCATACCCATTACGACGATTGGGAATTGGGATATTTTTTTTGTCTGGATCAAGGTTAATGTTTCGAAAAATTCATCCAAAGTTCCGAAACCGCCTGGCATAATAACAAATGCAAAGGAATATTTTTCGCAGCAATTCTTTACGGACAAAGAAATAATCGATGTTTACAAATTTGTCCATGTAAGGATTATGCTTTTGTTCATGTGGGAGGACGATATTACATCCGACTGAAGCTCCATTAACATCTTTTGCACCTCTATTTGCTGCTTCCATTATTCCAGGACCGCCGCCGGTCATGATGGTAAATCCTTGTTCGGCTAGTTTAGCAGAGATCTCTCGGGCTTGAATATAATATGGATGGTCTTCACCGAATCGAGCAGAACCAAATACCGTAACGCATGGGCCAACAAAATGCAAAGTTCTAAAGCCTTTCATAAACTGAAAGACTACACCAAATGCATATTTTAGTTCATTCCAGCGTCCGCGGGCACCTTTAAGGAAGTTAATTTCTTCACGTACAAATTTATTACTCATGTTCTAAAGGACTGTTAATTAATTCATTTGCCTCTTTTAATATAAGTGATTGTTTATCTTTAGGGATCTGTATTCTATCCATAACCTGTGGAGTTTTTACTAGATCCTTGACCAATATAATCTGGCTTTTTAGTAACATCGCCTTATCTTGTTCTGTAATATTAGTTAAGCAGGTCACTGGGTATTCTGCATTGCTGTCAACTCTAGTTTTTAAGCAACTACCTTTAGGATAATCCCATGATAGAAGATTTACTTTATAATAATTGCCAAATGATATAGAGTCAGTAGTTAAGTAAGCATTTGTGACGAGCCATCCATCCGTAAATTCACGGTTTCTGATTAAAGAAATTATAGGATATTCCTGTTATATCTTCTTTTCTAGATTTGAAATACATTGGAGTCGTAACCGAAATTTTGGCATCTGCATCATTTCTGAATTTGCATTCAACTGCGAGCATTTCGTTTCCTTTGACCGCAACTACATCAATTTCATGACTTACTGCATGTCCCTGGACAGTCTGGCCAGTTATTGCTTCATATCCATCTTCTTGAAACAATCTTGCAATCCATTTTTCAAAATAAAACCCTTCAGGACCAAGTTCTCGGATTGCTTTCTTTAGACTATATCTAGCTGCGTAGGAGTTTTTTTTACCCCTTAGGGCATTAAATGCCATTTCATAAAGTTCTTTGGTAGATATCCCATCATATACTGAAGTTTTAATGGATTCATATACCATATTAACCTCATTTTCAGTTGCACCAGATCTAGTAAGGGAGCGTCGAAGAGCTGTTTTCATCAAACGGCACGAGCTCACCAGAATATTTTTTTACGCGCATAGACTTATTTTAAATACAGAAAGTTTGAATTTACGAATTATACGGGGCTTAACACAAAATTTATACCTAAGTAGAAACATTTTAATATTTCAATCGTTATATTGTAAAGGAATAAATTTCGAAAATTATGAGCGGTATTTTAAATTTTGCAATCGACAAAGTAAAGACAAAGCTAGATGAGTCCTGTGAATTAGGAAATGTTGGGACCTCGGAGCGTATTTTATCAGTTATAGCTGGTGGTTTTATATTAGGTATGGGAGCTAGAAAGCTATTCAAAAATCCCATTACGGCATTTTCGGGTATCACATTGGGTGGAGCATTAATTTTTAGAGGAGTAACTGGAAGCTGCCCAGTAAAGGAAGCTATTGAAGGCAAACAGCCTGAAGCAACAGTTATTGAACATAGATATTTTGTGAAGTAACATTCACAGTAACAACCTAAAATCGGTTTCATTGATGAATGAAGCCGATTTTTTTTTTAAAATTACATATGAAAAAAGTAGTTGTATTTACAGGAGCAGGAATTTCGGTAGAGAGCGGTCTTCCGACTTTCCGTGGTTCAGATGGTCTTTGGGAAGGGCATAGAGTTGAAGATGTTGCCACTCCTGAAGCTTGGCTGAAAGATCCAGAATTGGTCCAAGCGTTCTATAATAAGAGAAGGGCGGATTGTCTTTCAGCGCGCCCAAATCATGCTCATCTGAAACTCGCAGAACTCGAAAAAGATTATGACATCCATATCATCACACAAAATATAGATGATCTGCACGAGCGGGCAGGAAGTTCAAAGGTACTGCACTTACATGGTCAGATTACTAAATCCCAATCATCAATTAATCCATCACTTGTTTACGATATTAAAGGAGCAGAAATAAAAAGAGGAGAACAATGTGAATTAGGATCGCAATTGCGTCCACACGTTGTTTGGTTTGGTGAAGCAGTCCCGAATATGGAGCAGGCATATAAGTTGGCGACAGAAGCAGAGGTGTTTGTGACTATTGGAACATCATTGCAAGTTTACCCTGCTGCAAACTTAATTTATGAAACAAAACCAAACTGCAAATTGATTCTTATAGACCCTAATGCAGAAAATTATAATGTACCCCCAGTAGTCCATAAAATATCAGAAAAAGCAAGTGTAGGAGTGGATTATTTGGCAGAATTATTAGCCAAATAAAATTTTATATAAAATATTTATAATTGAAAATCAGTTATTTATAAATATTATTTAAAATAATAATTTAATTTAATAAAAACTTCAACATAAAAAAAACCTGAATTGCAAATATAATTTTGCATTCAGGCTTTTTATTATATAAACATCTAATTATCAAGTGTAAATATGATTTACATGTACTAATTATTGATATTTATTATAAGTTTCAATAATTGCACTTCTCATTTGTGCGAAAAGGTCCAGAACTCTTTTCATAAAGTCATCATCCAGCAATTCAAATATTCCATTCACACCACCAACCACATCAGCTTCCGCTAACTTATACGATTGTTCTAAACTTCCTTGTTCAAATTTTATTATAAATTTCTGGTTCATTCCGAAGATTGTGATTTTACAATCTGGATGGGTAACTCAGCTAATACACGCATGATTAAATATTTTTTTTGGCAAGATACATCAAAGTTTAGATTGAACAAAAGGCACTAAAGGTTTTAGCAGAGTCAAAATTTCTTTACTGTAAATTTGATATTAATTGTTATATAATAATTAATTAAATTAATAAAATGATTGTGATTATTTATTCTGATTTATTATTTTAGGGGATATATCTAACCAACAAAAAACTTGCTATGAAAAAAGACATCAGACTTTATATGTTTCAAACTGGCATTTTGAAATGTAAAGAGAACAACATCAAAATGAACGCATCCTTAGACCCTTACGAGATTCCTGTTCCATGGTATTTAATTACTCACCCCAAAGGAAATATCATAATAGATGGAGGCAATTCTGTACATTGTGCTCAAAACCCTTTGGAACATTGGGGTGGAATAACACAAGTTTATTGGCCTGTTATGGATGAATCGGAAGGATGTGTTGAAGTCATTAAAAATTTAGGAATAGATATATCTTCCATAAAATTCGTTCTGCAATCTCATCTTCATTTAGATCACACGGGAGCTATTGGAAACTTTCCGAATGCAACACATGTTGTGCAAAGAAAGGAATATGAATATGCATTTACTCCAGATTGGTTTGCTGCAGGTGGATATATCCGTAAGGATTTCGACAAACCCAACTTAAAATGGCAATTCCTAGAGTTGAATTATAATGATGAGTTTGATGTTTACGGGGACGGAGTTATTAAAATCATTCCAACACCTGGACATTCTCCGGGTCACTGTAGCTTTTTAATCACGCTGCCCAATTCAGGCTCCATTCTTTTAACAGTTGATGCTGCCTACACAACAGACCATTGGGAGGAAAAGGCTTTGCCTGGTTTTTTAGCTTCAACTGTTGACACTGTAAGATCAGTAAAGAAACTCCATGAATATGCAGATAAATATGATGCATTGGTAGTCACAGGTCATGATCCTATTAAGTGGGGTGAGTTCAAAAAAGGTCCGGAAGAATATTATAACTAATTTATACTTATGAAAATCAAAGCAGCGGTTCTCCATCAATCAGGAGGGCATTCACGTCCTTATACTGAATCGAGACCATTAACTATAGAGAAGGTTGAGGTTGAAAAACCTGGGAAGGAAGAAGTTCTAATAAAGATAAAGGCTGCAGGTCTCTGTCATTCAGATCTTTCGGTGATAGACGGTAATCGTCCTCGCCTAATGCCTATGGTGCTTGGCCACGAAGCGTCAGGAATAATTACTGAATTAGGTGAGGATGTTAAAGATTTTGAGGTAGGTGACCATGTTGTTTTTGCGTTTCTGCCATCCTGTGGACGTTGTGAATATTGTATGTCTGGGAGGGCGGCATTATGCAATCCAGGGGCAAAAAGCTAATAACGAAGGAGTTTTGCTCAATGGTGATAAGAAAATCAAAAACAATAAAGGAGAGATCTACCACCATCACTTGGGCGTATCAGGTTTGCTGAATATGCAGTTGCATCAGTCTATTCCTTAGTAAAGATTGACAAATCAGTTCCATTCGAAATAGCGGCTCTTTTTGGCTGTGCTGTGATGACGGGTGTTGGTGCAGTGGTTCATACTGCGGGAGTGCAACCCGGTGAATCTGTTTTGGTCGTTGGGCTTGGTGGGGTTGGTTTATCAGCTATATTAGGTGCAATTGCAGGTGGAGCGTCCAAAATAATCGCCGCAGACATAAGCGATGCTAAGCTAAAGGTAGCAAAAGAGTTATGGTGCGACTCATTCTTTAGATTCTAGCTCAGAAAGCGCATTAGAAGACCTCAAGCAAGAAATGACGCTAGGAGGGGTGGATAAATCAGTGGAGTTTGCAGGGGCGATGCCAGCTTTAGATTTTGCTTTCAATGCTACAAAGAAAGGTGGAGTAACGGTCACCGGTGCATTACCGCATCCTGATGCACGCTTAAGTTTGAATCCCTTAACCTTAGTAGGGGCAGGAAAAAACATTGAAGGGTTGTTATTTAGGAAGCTGTGTTCCGACGATTGACATTCCGAGATTTATTGAACTTTATAAAATGGGGACGTTTGCCAGTTGATAAATTAATAACTCACACCTTGAAACTAGAAGATATCAATTTGGGCTTTGAGCGTTTAGCAAATGGCGACGCGATCCGCCAAATAATTTTGTTCGATTAAGATTGGCAAGCAACTATATGATTTTTTATGTAGCTAAATGAATTGTCATTAATTAAAAAAGTTCTGACCCTTTCGGGGCAGAACTTTAAAAATATAAAATTATTACTATTCTAAACTACTCCTTGGGCTTTCATTGCTTCTGCAACTTTAATAAAGCCACCAATATTTGCACCTTTTAAATAATTGACATATCCATTAGGTTCTTTTCCAAACCTGACACAGGTTTTATGGATATTCTCCATGATCAGTTTCAATCTATGGTCTACTTTTTCATGTGACCATTGTTGTCCGATTGCATTTTGAGACATTTCTAAGCCTGATACTGCTACACCACCAGCATTTGCTGCCTTCCCAGGCCCGAAATGCAATTTTGCTTGATGAAAGATTTTGATAGCAGCTGCTGTAGAAGGCATATTTGCACCTTCCGCAACAATTGTACAACCATTTTTCACCAATTTTTTAGCATCAGATTCATTGATTTCATTTTGGGTAGCACACGGTAGAGCAATATCACATTTAAATTGCCAAGGATTCTCTTTAGCATGATAAGTTGCGAATTATATTTTTTCGCATACTTAGCCAAATCTCTTCCTAATGTTCCAATATATGTTAATTTTTCTAATGTAAAGCCATCCTTATCATAAATTGTTCCTTGACTATTTGAAAGAGTTATAACTTTAGCTCCCAATTGTATTGCTTTTTCCGCAGCATAGAATGCCACATTTCCAGCACCCGAAATACTTATTGTTTTACCTTCTATAGATTCGTTGTTATAATCCAGCACACATTGCACAAAGTATAACAATCCATATCCTGTAGCTTCTGGTCTAATATAAGAACCACCCCATTGGGTACCTTTACCAGTCAATACACCTGAGAAATTGTTCTGTAGTCTTTTATATTGGCCGAATAAGTATCCGATTTCTCTGGTTCCCACACCAATGTCTCCTGCAGGGACATCCGTTTCAGAACCAATATGTCTTTGCAATTCTGTCATAAAACTTTGGCAGAAACGCATAATTTCATTATCTGATTTTCCCTTAGGATCAAAGTCAGAGCCTCCTTTACCACCACCAATTGGCAAACCGGTCAGGCTATTTTTGAAGACTTGTTCGAATGCCAAAAATTTTAAGATACTCAAATTGACATCTGGAGCAAACCGTAGACCACCTTTATATGGACCAATTGCAGAATTCATTTGCACTCTATATCCTCTATTTACTTGAATCTGATTTTTGTCATCTAACCAAGCAACACGAAATGAAACTACACGTTCAGGTTCCACCATACGCTCCAAGATTCTCAGATCAATAAAATCAGCTCTGTTTTCAATAATATAAGGGATTAAATCCTCCACAACCTCCGTAACCGCTTGTAGAAACTCAGGCTCGTTAGGATTGCGCTGATCTACTAGCTTAATGAAATTCTTAAAATTAAGGGACATTTATTGATAAATATTTATTTGATTTATCGCAATATTAAACAAAAATATGCTAAAAATGCCAATATTTTAGCTTTTTAATCACAAGATTTTTATTGTTAATTTTAAATTATGAAAGAAGTTAACAGATTTGATTCACATCTATTGGTAAGTGGAATTAACAGGTTAAAACTGCTTAGTTTTCCCAGTCCACTTCTCTATTTACAAGGATTGAGCAACGAATTGGAAACACCAATTTATATAAAAAGAGATGATCTTACAGAGTTAGGTTGTGGCGGTAATAAGTTGAGGAAATTAGAATATCTTTTGGCGGACGCCAAACAGTACGAAGCCAATCGCATTATCACAATAGGAGCCAGGCAATCAAATCACGCACGCTTAACTGCTGTTACCGCAAAGATGATGGGATTTGATGTAGATTTGGTCCTAAAGAATTCGGTACCGCTCGATACTGAGAGTTACCAACTGAATGGAAACTTAGTTTTAGATAATATCGTGGATGCAAACATTCACGAAATAGCAAAATGATGGATCAGCAACCAACTTCATCAATAACCTAACGAAACATTATGAAACAGTTGGAGACAAGGTATACTTTATCCCTGTTGGGGGTTCCAATACCATTGGAGGTTTAGGATATGCAAGAGCTGTTTACGAAATTGAGGATCAATCCAAGGATCTAGATGTTGATTTTAAGCATATCACTTTGGCAAGTGGGTCTGGAGGTACTCATGCAGGTTTAATTGCTGGGTATGAGATTTTAGGTAAAAAAACATTCATTCAAGCTTATAATGTCCAGCCAGATAGAGAGGTTATATTGGATGAAACCAAAAATATCACTGAAGGAATTTTAAACTTGTTTGATTTATCAATGCAATCTCAGGGAATTGAATATAGATTGAGCAATGATTATGTGGGAGAGGGTTACGGAATTCCAAATGAGCAAACACTACAGACTATTAAACATTTAGCAAAAACCGAAGGTGTATTTCTGGATCCTGTGTATACTGGAAAGGCTTTTACAGGAATGGTTGAAGATATCAAGAAAGGTCGGTTTCCGAAAGGAGAGCCGATTCTTTTCATCCATACCGGGGGGATTCCGGGCATATTTGGCTACCAGAATTGGTTTTAAATCCCTATATTTAGCATTCTCAACCACAGATTTTTTAATTTCAACCTATGCATCGTAAAGATTTCATTAAATCAATGGGTATCCTTGGAGCAACAATTGTTGGATCTAATGCCATAGCAAATACATTATCATTAACTTCTAATCCTTTGAAAATAAAGAAAGGTTTGGGTTATTACATGATCAAGGAAGATCTGTCCGTTCTTGATAAATTCAAACTGGTAAAAGACCTTGGTTTTGACGGAATTGAATTCAATACTCCGTTAGATATTCCCATTAAAGAACTTTTAGATGCTCGAGACAAAACAGGTATAGAAATACCAAGTACTGTTAACAAGGATCATTGGGGCAAACCTTTATCTGATCCTGATCCTGCTATTAGGAAATATACGATAGAATCTGTAGCAAAATCATTGGAAGAAACGAAAGAGCTTGGTGGAGACACAGTTTTAGTAGTACCTGGTGTAGTTAGTGATTCCGTATCCTATAAAACAGCCTATGATAATGCACTGGATTCCATTAGAAAGTTGATTCCTTATGCTGAAAAGACCGGCATTCAAATCGGGATTGAAAACGTTTGGAATAATTTGATACTAAGTCCTATTGAAGCGAAGGATTTTCTAGACAAAATAAACCATCCATTAGTTGGGTGGTATTTTGACTTAGGTAATATTTTGAGGTATGGATGGCCAGAGCATTGGCTTGAAGTATTGGGTAATAAAGTGTTCAAGCTTCATGTTAAAGACTTCAGTAAAAAAGTGATGAATGAGCAGGGGATGGGTAAGGGTTTTTCTGTGGAATTGACGGAGGGAGATGTGAATTGGGCTAAGGTAATGCAGACAATAAAATCCATCAATTATCAAGGTGAATATATGACCCTTGAAGTTGGTTCTGGGGACCGCACTTTTCTTAAAAAGGTTTCAGAACAATTAGATAAAATTATAAAATCATAATTTTCTATAGGATTGTAATTACTATTGCTTCATTTGCCCAGCTGGCATGTTGATAGAAACTTTGGATTTTAACAAAATATTCCTGTAGATATTCGAATGATCTTTGATCTTCCCAAATATCTGGATAGACATCTTGTTCTATCATTAGGCCAGCATTAAATCTAAATTTCAAATCTTCAACATTTAGAATTTTGATTTTATTGTTGATGGATTTCACTTCCTCTGGGAGTAGATACCTTGGAGCACCATAACCAAGATTCAGAGATTCATCAAAAGAAGCGGTGCCTAATATTGTTGATGCTAATACATTTTGTCCAACATTGTTATGGGATTTTCCAGTCAGAAGAAAAATAATACCATCCCATGATTTATCTATATCCAACTGAGGTATTTCGGACACTTCATTAGAATAAAAATCTTCCTTCAACAAGTTACTGTTTTCGAGTAGGATTCTAATTTTCCCATTGGAATCCTACGCAAAGTACAATACATTCCCATATCATTAAATTTATCCTAAAGATAAAGAAAATTGCCTAGAATCAGAGTTTGATCAAACCTCTAAATCCACGGGCAGCATAATAGGATTCAGCTCCATTATGGTAAAAAACACCCTATTGTATCTTAAGTCTCCGAATACTGCACCACCGAGTTTCCTAACTTCTGGGGATGTTTTTAACCAGCTTGATGTTTTATTGTCAAATTTACCTAATGCTTGTAATGCACTATATTCTTCTTCAGACAACAACTCTATTCCCATCTTATGAGCCATATTCATTGCTGAATCTTTTGGTTTATGTTCTTTTCTGGATTCCAGGGCAGCTTGATCATAACATAGGCTACGTCGGCCTTTTGGACTTTCCGCTGAGCAATCTACATAAATAATTTCCTCATTGTCAAAAAGAGAAACAACATCAGGTTCACCTTCTGTTTCTTCCATTTCATTGATGGACCATAATTTTCTTTTGAAGACATTAATCGTTTCTCCACATTATCCCATATAATACTTGGGTGACGGTGCATATTTTTTTTCAAATCTCTTTTTTAAAATAGTAATCAATTCTTCGATTCGTTGAGGTTCTAAGGTTTTCATGGTATTTTTTTCTTTATAGGATGATATAACTTCTTCACCCAAAAGTAACAGTAATTTAGAAAAGATATCAATGAATCAAATATTTTCCTTTTACACTTTCGTTATACTCTTGTTCCTTTCTCGTTCTACTCTCGTTCGTCTCTTGATCGGACTTCCTTCGGACCTCGTTCGGAGCTTCTTCGGAATACACCCGAACAAGGTCCGAACAAGGTCCGAACGAAAGAAGACTGAGAGTGGAAGGAGAGTGGAAGGAGAGTGGAACAAGACTATAAAAAGCATATAAAAAATGATAGGGTAGTGATTGTTTTCAAAATCAGCTTATATTTCCTTATTCATAAAGTAATTTTTTCATTACTCAATCGGTTGCATACTTTCAAGAAATAAAACTGCCCAATTATTTAATGATGATATGTTTACTTCTCTCAAAAATAGATGTAATTTAGAAAAGAAATCAATGAATGAATCAATTATTATTTTATGAAAAAAGGCCTATTGACTATTGCCGGTGCTATTTTGTTAACGAGTTCAGTATTTTCACAAAGTGCTGATGACCTTCATGCTGTTTATTCAGACCTAACAGTTTTTAGTGATGGATTGGCAAGTAGCTTGAAGAATGGGGTTGGTAAAAAACAGATTAATCTGATCAAAAATGAAGAAATCAAAGCTTTAGCCTTTGATTTATTACGTGGCGAAAAAGTAAATGATTATAAATATTCTACTTACCGTGCGCTTTTATCGCCAAAGACCTTGGGTCAAGAATTGAGTATTGGAGATGGATATAGCAAATACGAGAATATTACTGGTGTATATCTTCCGATAGGACAACATATAGTTATTGCAGATGGTATTGAAGAAGACAAAGACATTCATTTAGTAATTCCCAATTGGATGCGTAAAGCTCCGAATCCGGATGACCCTACAAAGGACCCAAAAGGCTGGGGAATTGAAAAGAAGGAATTCAAACTTCGTAATGGGGTAAATATAATAGACTTGAAAGAATTTGGCAGTTTGGCCTATGTAAACTATTTTTCCGATAGTCCTGAAAATGAAAAGCCAGTTACGATTCATTTTCCTTTCCGGCCAAGTAAACGGTTATTTTGATATTGATAAGCATTCTGATCAAGATTGGAATTCGTTTATTGATAAAGCTGTATTCCCAATATTGGATGCTAAAGGAAAACATATCCAGATAGCCTATCCAGTAGAGTCTTTAAAGAAATATGCGTATGGCAGAGGCAAAGAATTGATCAGCAATTATGACTCTTTGGTTTATAGGCAACATCGATTAATGGGATTGGTGAAGTATAATAAAGTTCCTAAAAACAGGATTCTAGCAAGAGTGAATTACAACTATTATATGTTCAGGGATCGAGATGGGGTTGCCTACATGGGAGATAAAAAAGGTTATGCCATGAAAATGGTAGCAGATCCAAGTTCTGTTATCAAAGGGGATCCATGTTGGGGATTTAGCCATGAGGTTGGTCATGTGCATCAAACCAGCCCGATGCTGAGTTGGGGCGGTTTAGGTGAGGTTAGCAATAATATTTATTCATTATATGTGATGAGGTCCTTTGGTAATGAGTCGAGGATTTTAGATCAAGATAATTTTAAATTAGCAAGAACAAATATCATTGACAAGAAAATATCCTACCTTCAAGATCCTGATGTTTTTCAATAGACTTGTGCCGTTCTGGCAGTTACAGCTTTACTTTGAAGGTATAGGAGAGAATCCGGATTTTTATCCAGATTTATTTGAAGATTGAGAAATCAAAATTCTAACAATAGACCATCGAGGCAGAAAATAAGAGAGAAATGGGGAAGGGAAGGAGTAGTAAATAGAGCGGAATCCGGCAGTACATCAATTGAACTTTGTTAAAACTGCATGTGAGGTATCTAAAACCGATCTTACAGATTTCTTCGATCAATATGGTTTTTTCCATGTTGGCGAAATGGAATATGATGACTATGGTAATTATAAATATACTATGACACAAGAAATGGTTGATGATTGCAAGAAAGCAATCAAAGCTATGAATTTATCTAAACCTAAAAATTGATATCAGCACTTTAGTTGATAAGATCTAGGTTGGATATTAAAAGTAATTAAAAAGAATAAAATAGAGGTGGGTATTTATCTTCCTCTATTTTTGTTTTATTGATTAAGGCATTACTTTGTAGGTTGGATCGTCCTCAATGTCTATTTCAATAAATCCTTTAGCATTATCCAATAACCGAAACACAATCAGGACTCAAATGTCTAAGAATAATTTTTTTGTTTTGGTCTTGGTATTTTTGGGTCAGCTTTTTCAGCACTTCTATAGCAGACATATCCACCACTCTTGATTCTTTAAAATCAATAATTACGCGATCTGGATCTTCGGATATATCGAATTTATCTAAAAAATTACTAGTTGAGCCAAAGAATAAAGGGCCATAAATCTCGTAGATTTTGTCTCCATTCTCAGCTATCGATTTTCTTGCACGGATTCTTTTTGCATTATCCCAAGCAAAAACGAGAGCAGATATAATTACTCCTACAAAAACAGCTAACGCTAGATTATGTAAGATAACCGTTATTGTTGCGACTAAAATCCCGACGAGTACATCTGACTTAGGCATTTTTATTCAACAATCTTAAAAAAACCCCATTGAAATGTTGAGATCGCTACCATCATCATGACCCCGACCAAGGCAGCCATTGGTATTTGTTCAATAACGCTTCCTCCAACCAGAATTACAAATAGGATTCCCAAAGCACCCACTTATTGCTGAGATCTTGGTTCGAGCACCAGCATTTGATATTTACCAAGGTTTGGCGCAACCATAGCACATTCCACCCATTCCTGCAAAAAAACCATTCACTATATTTGCAGAGCCTGTGCAATAGCCTCTTGATTTGAACTTCCTTTCGTATTTGTGATTTCATCAACCATATTCAAAGTCAATAAGGATTCAATTAAGCCTACTGCAGACATAACTGCTGCATAGGGGAAAATTATTTTCAGGGTTTCAAGATTGAAAGGTACTTGAGGCAAATGAAAGGTTTGGAAATGAGCCGCTGACTGTAGCAATATCGATCACTTTTTTAGTGTCAATATTAAAAAAAGTAAACTATTGCAAAGGTTATTATTATCGCAATTAGAGATGAAGGTATAGCTTTTTGACAATTTTGGAAAGAATTGTACCGTAATTATGGTCAATAATGTTAACCCAACCATTGTAAAAAGTGAAGTTCCTGTCATCCAAGTTTCAATACCATTTTGGACGATTTTGAACTGTTTGACTTGAGCGAGGAATATAATTATTGCCAACCCGTTTAGAAATCCATACATTACTGGTTGGGGGATTAACCTAACGAATTTTCCGAGCTTATAGACACCTACCAGTATTTGAATGACACCTGCTAACGCTACTGCTGCAAAAAGATATTCCACTCCATGGGATGCTGCCAGTGCAATCAACACCACCACCGTTGCGCCAGCGCCACCCGAGACCATTCCAGGTCTTCCTCCAAGGATCGCAGTTACAATGCCCATTAAAAATGCTGCATATAATCCTGTCAAAGGGCTCAATCCAGCTAAGATAGCAAAGGAAAGTGACTCAGGAATCATGGTCATAGAAACCGTCAATCCTGCAAGGATTTCATTTTTAAGGTTGATTTTTTCTTTTGTTAATAAATTAATCGCCTGAAGCTTCATTGAAAACAATTTGGATTGCAAATATGGCGTTTTTAATAGAATTGTGAATGAATATCTTCAAATTACCCAAACTGCTCATTTCTCAAACTCCAATAAACTTCTGTGTTGGTATTTAGCATAGAATCCTTCAAGATTTGCATTCTGTACAATTTTTTCAACTATTTCACGAGAAGAACAAATATAGGTCTGAAAGCTGTCCCAATGACAGGTTATTAATATTTTTCGATCATAGGTATATAAATTTGTTTGTAAGGTCAATTCCTTTACATCATTAATCAGATCATCTATCCAAACTAATTCCATATAATCTCCAAACTCTGATCCTATGCATATCCACTCGTAATTCAAGGATTTAATGGCCTTCAGGATAAAATTGATGTTGCCATGTGGAATTCTACCTTCAATAGGAGATATAATCTGGGACTTTTCCAGCGTACTCTCTAGTAAGCTTTCTAACTCATAATTTTGTTTATCAAGATTTAATCCCAAAATAGAGGTTCTTAGCGCTATGTCAATCTCATTGATATTTTTTAAACTGGAAATTTCAACAATATTCTTCCACGTAACAGGATTTGTATTTTTCAATAAATGCTGTTTCCATGTTTCATTTAAGTCTTCTTCCCAAAAATTTTCGAGCGTGTAATTTGAAGAATCTAAAATTTGTGCAAATGGATTTAAGGAAACATATACTGTATCAAATATTCCTTCGTAATATTTTAGGATTTGAATATCCGCTGGTGGGCCTATTGTATGTCGGTCCATTGAAGGTAATTTCCTGTTTTCTTTCATATATCTTTATAAAATTGCTAAACAGCTGAAATATTGCTTGAGGGATTTATTCACAAATCATAGTTGTAAATTCCAAATGTAGTTTTCTACAAGAACTTTGCATTTTGAGCTCTTAATTGCTTCAGCTGCTTCGATACTGGAATAAAACTTTGCTTTTTAATATTCCTGTTAACTTTAAAAGTTTCATAATCAATAAGTAATTGTCTTTACTAAAGATACATTTTTTTTTTCAGGAAACAATTGTCAACAAAATCCAAAAGGGAACATTAAAAATAAAAAAACCATTGAGAAATATTTACCTAAAATATTCACACAATTAGCACGTTTTAGGGTTGTATATGTTTGAAGACTATGAAAAAACCTATTCTATTTTTTGCATTAATACCAAGCCTCCTCTTCGGATCCTGCCATTTTGAAAAGAGTGTAGAAAAGGATTTCAGAAATTCTTCTGAGACTATTCAGATGGGATAGGAGTGGAGGATGTGAAAATACTTCGGAACGGTGATGAAACACCTAATAACGAGTTTGAATTTGCCGATGATATCAGTTTTATATTCAACAAGGTCACTGGGCTGCAGGAAAAGGATGGAAAAGTTTATCCAAAAATGTCCATGCGAGTTGTTTCAAGTAAGAGGGATACGGTATTTCATGAGCCAGACCTACTTGGGCAAAATCTGAAAGATGGAACAGATCTGAATCCCTTGCAATTAACTGCAAGATTAGTACCGGCTTTCTCGATTAAGGATAGTCCCTATGATTATCTACTTTGGAGATTACGGATGCCAATGGAAAAGGCAAGCTTGAATACCATATATTAATCGATCTTATCGAAGGAAAGGGGCTCCAAATTGATGCCGAGGGTTTGGGGTATGAACATATCTATCTATACAACGAAAGCCAAAAAACCATGGTCCGGGAAGGGAAGGTGGATGCGAAAGATGAATATGTTTTGATGTTTGAGGGTCTTTCTGGCTTACAGGCCAAGGATGGATTGGTTTATCCGGCACTCATGTTGGATATTACTGATAGTCTTGGAAAAAAGGTGTTGCATAACCCCAATCTCTTGAAGGAGCTTACCGATAACGGCATGAAGGAATCTGAATTCCTCGAGAGCAAATTTCCAGTGACCATTCGTTTCAAGCCTTATGAGTTAGTTAATCCATGTGTTTTGAAAGCTGTTTTTGAAGATAGACTATCCGGAAAAAAGATCCATGTAGACGGTTTGATTCACATTCAGTATTAATAACAAACAGTATTTATTTAAGTAAATAATTATTTCACCTTATTTTTTAAATTAGACTATTTTAGATTTAAACAAATATTGTATTATATAAAAATAATTATGCCTTGGAATCCAGAAATATACAATCGTTATAAGGATATACGTTTTAAGCCTTTTTATGATCTTCTTACGTTAATTGAGGAGGTTCCAGATATGAAGGGGATAGATTTGGGATGTGGTACCGGTGAACAAACAGCTACCATAACCCATCGATTTAAGAGTGCTAGTATTTTAGGAATTGATTCTTCTGCTGAAATGTTGGAAAAATCAAAGGAATATGAAAAACAACAGGTTAAAATTCGAGCTTCAGAGCATAGAAGATGCTGTTCATTCAGACACAAAATGGGATTTGGTTTTCAGTAATGCGGCATTGCAATGGTTGGACAATCATCAGGAATTATTTCCTAAGGTGATTCATCTGTTGAATCCAGGTGGTCAACTGGCTATTCAAATGCCTGTACAAACAGACAATGTGTTAAATCAACTGCTTCTTGAATTGGTACAGGAAGAACGATATGCAAAGATATTTAATAATTTTGTTCGTGAATCACCTGTTTTGTCTATGGATGAATATGCACAAATACTATTTGAAAATGGTATTGAAGAAATAGACCATTATGCAAAAAGTTTATCCAATAATTGCGGAGAATGCCGACCAATTATTGGAGTTTATTTCGGGATCAGCACTTATTCCTTATCTAGAATTATTGGAAGGGGAGGAGAAGACAAATTTTGTGACAGCCTATAAAGAAAAGATTGAAAATCACTTCCATAAATTTCCATCTATTTATGCATTCAAAAGACTATTACTATATGGAAGAAAGGGTAGAGGCAAATAAATTGAAATAGGGTATTATATCAACAATTATATCGTTGTTAATAATAAAATTTCAAAAAATGAAATAAATCATATTATCTTGAGTTGAATTTATAATTCAAGCCCTATGAAAAATTTATTGTCAATAATTACATTTTGTTTTTTGACAAGTATTGTTTTTGGTCAGGAACATTTAAACAAGACTACAAGAATCTATGGCGTTGTTATTGATTCTGAAAGTTATTTGCCAATCAAAGATGTCAAAATATCTTACAATAATAAAGTGCTAACCTCCACAAACAAGGATGGTTTTTTTCGAGAGTGATATCAATTTTAATTCATCTTCGAGAGATGGTTTAAAAGTGACGTTTAGTAAGTCTGGATTCAACAATATCAATTCAATGGAGAAATGGGAGCCGTCCATGTACAAAAATGGCGTTAATTATTTGGTTGGATTGAAATCAGGTAATAATAAAGGGTTTACAGATGTTTCTCCAGGTGATTTATCTTATGATCAAACCATTGATAAACTTGAGGACATAAAAAAGAAAAAACATTTTAAAGATAGATTGGCTCAAATTCGTCTGAATAATGAAAATTCATTTTTTGAAATTGATGAGCATTATTATATTTTTGAGCAACACGAGTTGGCTAGAAATTGGTAGTCCTGAGGATTCTATTCGCATAAATGAAAGTAAAACAATTTTAGCGAGTGAGCTAAATTCTGTAATTAATCGCAGCCAAATTGTAGCGATGACTCCAGATGAATTCGAAGTTGGTGTTTACCGCCTTACTACGAAAAAACAGTAATCAGCAAGTATTAATTTTCATTCATACCTATAGCTTTCAATAAAATGAAAGCTTTTTGATTTTTGCGGATTTATATTCATAAAAATTAATAAATTTACCCCTAAATTATTATTAGTCAATAAATCGGAATTAGCTGCAGCAAATAATGAATGGAAATAAACTCAATGATTTATCAATTGACAAGCTCTATAAAGCAAAAAAGAAAAATAAGAGACTTCTAAATTTGCATTTATTTTTATTCGGTTTTTTTTCGATGATTAGTCTATATGTATATCTAGTAGATGAATTCAAAAATCTATTTATTATTTCCTTTGATTTTTCTTATTATATCATTGACATATTGGAAAATCATTAACAGTATCAATACTGAAATTAGGTTTAGACGTAATAAGGAATAAATTGAAGCTATAGTGAATCGGAACCTTTATTAGGAACTAATTAACCTGAGGGAAGCACATTGTTTTAAATAAAGCGAACAGATATTTACCATCTATTCGCTTTTAAGAATTTTTTCTATAATTTGATAAAGTATGTTATCATGTGAGCTAGTGCTTTGATACTTATTTATTTTTTTGTTCTAAATTATATTTTTTAGCTTCCTTTAAATCTATAAATGCCTTTTGTCCATGTTTTTCTAATAAATAGAGTAAATTATTTCCATTTAATAAAGTTAATGGCTTGTTTTTAGCAAATTCATAGGCATCTGGACCATAATCAGCTGTAGATACTAAAATTCCTTTGGTAGCACCTTCATTCAAAACTGTACCGTATAAATCTCTGACTGCCGAAACTCCTACTGTATTTGTATACCTTTTAGCTTGGATAACTATTTTACCCCCTCTTATAGGATCTGGATCAAAAGCTACAGCATCTACACCACCATCTCTACTAGCTCGTGTTACTTTTACCTCCCCGCCATTAGTACTAAATTCTTTTTGAAATAGTTCCCTTATAAGGTGTTCAAAATCTTCCCAGCTCATTATAGCAAGATTATAACCTTCATCTAGCATATGCGCAATATCATAGGAATCAACAAATCTTTTATCATTTCGATTTATTTGAATAAGTGGCTTTATTGACGTTATAGAATGTAATTTACTACTTCCAACTCCTTTTAAACTTTTAAAGCACGCTTTAGGATCTACATGAGATAAGTCAATTTGATTAAACTCTTCTTTTTTTGCTTGTAAAGAAACAATACAAGAGTTGATTTTTTTTCCATTGGCTCTATTTATAGTTTCAACCCAACCATTAAATACTATTATATCTATTGCAATTGCTTTATCAGCTTCAAAAATTTCATGTAGTGTACGAAGGCAAATATTATATATTGCAGTATCATACATTTTTGCTAATTGTAATTCAGAGATATAGTACTCTTTAATTTCCTTTTTTGTTGCTATATACTTGACTTCTGAAAGTTTTGGGAAATCTGATGGTGATGGTAAAACAAAATCAATTATTAATAAATCACTCTCTGATTTATATTCAAGATCAAAATCTTTAGGAAATGTATCAGGATATTGTGAATTATTTAATACCAATTCGCAATATTCAATAATAGCATTTTCTTCCTTTTGAAAATATTGTTCTTTTAATTTCTCAATTTTTAAATTATGTACTTTTTGTTTATTGTTAAATTCATCTTTGGATTTCAACCATTCAATTTCTAAGGAATTAAATTTTTTTAAAAGTAATTCTTCACTTTTAAGATGTTTTTCCAACAAAATTGTATAATCTTTATCGATAGTGGTATTAATATTTTCTATTTGTTGTATTTCCTTATTCCAATTATCCATTGCCTCATGATATTTTTTTTCGCTTTTCAAAATTTTTTGTTGCTTAACGCTTTTCAAAATTTTATCAAAAAAGTTAAATTTAGGTTGAAAATCCGCTTTATTAGGCTCTTTTGGCAATTTCTTATATCCTTTTTTCTTTGGTACAACAAGTTTTTTTAATTCTTTTTCTAATAAATTTTGGGGATTTGATTCTGTAAATTTCTTTTTATTTTTTAATGAATTCCAATCAATAGCATCATCAACAGTTAATGTCTGAAATAAAATATTTTCTATTTGTAGTAATGCTTCTTGTGCTTCTCTAGTTTTTTCTTCTGCTAACTTTTGGTTAGCTATCTTTGTGGTTTGAACATTATTTTTTAGGATGATTTTTGACCATTGTTCATCCCATTTTTTAAATTGATTATCAATTTTATTATCCAGAATCCAACTTTCTTTATCTTTTAAAACTCTATAAGTATTCAACCCTAAATGAGAGATTTCAGCTACATATCGCACTTGGTAATTCTTTAAATATTCTTCACTACGGTTAATAACATGTAGCTTTTTAAAATTTTCTGACATTTTATAATTGTTTGGTTTATTATATAAGAGATATTATAATTTATTTTATATTAAAATCTAATCTGATTAATATTATACAAAATTCCAAATTATTATTTAACCTATGCGGTTTTTTAAATTCAGTGAAGTAAAATTTCATTCTTATTTTATTAAAAAATTAATAGTAAAATTAGATTATAATACCTAACAAAATTGTTAAAACATGGATAATTTCACCAAGCAATTTATTAATAAGCACAAAATCGATAAAAAACATATTTTCGATGCTAAAGGAAAAACGATCAATAGCCTAAAACTTTGGATGAAGGCTAATGGTAAATTATATGCTTATAATTCTACATTCTGTAAAAATGGACATTCAATAAAAAGTAAAAGTGGACATTGTATTGTATGTAATGTTACTCGGATAGCATTTGTAAAAAGGAAATATAAGAATGGATTTTTATATGTGTTTGGAACTAAAACTAAACAATATATTAAAGTAGGCATGACAACTGAAAACATTTTCAATAGGTTACAAAAGTTAAATAGTAGACGAGTAGGAGGCGTAAATGATTGGGAGGCTTTATTATATTTCAAAGTAGATAACACTAATTCTATTGAATTTGATATTCATAAAATTCTTAAACCTTATGAAGTCAAGAATTCACTTTATCAAGGTACCCAAAGTAAAGAATTATTTAGATGTAGTTACTTTAAAGCTGAAAGTATAATAAATGAATATATAAAATCAAATAATATTTTGGTTATAGAAAGTAAGCAATTATATTCCAATTACAATGATTTTGATTTTAAAAATTTAAGAGCAATCTACAAATGAACCTAACTTGTGGGTTTTGAATAATACAAAAAGCTCCTTTTATACATTATCAAAAAGATTCACCTTAATTTTCGTTTGTAACTATTTTATTTGTTTTACTCATATTTAATAGTATCTAAGCCAGAATTCGAAACAATCTATTTGTCAAATAATTTATATTATGTTAAATAGATGTTTTTAAATACTCACCTCTTTATACAGAAAAAGCTTCATTATATTATAGTGAAGCTTTTTCTTTTTTTGTTTACTTGTTTGTTTATTATAAAATAGCTGCTGCTACAGTTAAGTTTGTCCTAGGATCAATAATAATAGCTCTAGAGTTTTCTGAGAATTCATTTTGTTTATCAAAGATGATTTCATCTGCAGATTTAATAACCACACGGCCAATATCATTTAGTCCGATTGACTGGTTATATAATTGTTCTTGATTATGAATATCATATTTGAATAATATTTCTGGGATTTTAATTTTGCTGACTTTAGAGTGCGTTTGTAATAGATATATTTGGCTTGTGTCCAATTCTTTATTTTCAAACCATGATATGTTGGCTTCAAAAGATTTTTCAGTTCTTGCTGGATGGTTAGCGCTTATGATATAATCACCTCTTGAAATATCTATTTCATCCTGTAAATGTACAATAACTGAAGATCCGTTTTGAGCTTCTTGCAATTGTTCTCCATTAAATTCAATGGATTTAATCCTTGTTCTAGAGCCATTAGGCAGTACCAACACCTCTTCTCCTACTGTTAACCCCTCTCCTAACACTCGACCGGCATATCCTCTATAATCGTGTAAATCAGCACTTTGAGGTCTAATTACCCATTGAACAGGAAATCTCCAACCTTGATTTTTAGCCTCTAACAAATTCAATTTCTTCCAAATAATTCAATAGTGATGCTCCATGGTACCAAGGCATTCTTTGGGATTTATTGACAATATTATCGCCTTTTAGGGCAGAAACTGGAATAAAATCAACATCTTCTAATCCTAAACGGTTTGCCAGCGCTAAATAATCGGTTTTAATGTTTTCAAATACGGCCAATTCATAATCGACCATATCCATTTTATTCACACATACCAATACTTTTTTGAGGCCCAATAATTTGGCTATAAAAGAGTGTCTTTTAGTTTGTTCTATAACACCTTTTCTAGCATCAATTAAGATAATAATCAAGTCAGAATTTGATGCACCTGTCACCATATTTCTAGTATACTGAATATGACCTGGGGCATCTGCTATAATAAATTTTCTTTTGTCCGTTTGGAAATATTTATAGGCTACATCGATTGTAATTCCTTGTTCTCTTTCCGCTTTTAGACCGTCCGTTAGAATCGCCAGATCAATAGTTCCATCATCATTTTTCCGATTTGCTTTTTGGATAGCTTCTAATTGATCATCTAAGATTGAATTGGTATCGTATAAGAGTCTACCAATTAAAGTACTTTTTCCATCATCTACCGATCCTGCAGTTAAGAATTTCAATATATTCATTTTCTTAATTTTAATAGTCTTTAAAAATACCCTTGCTTTTTACGATCCTCCATAGCAGCTTCTGAAACTTTATCATCAAGTCTTGCACCTCTTTCACTGACTGTTGAAGCTTTTATTTCATCGATGATATCATCCAGCTCCACAGCTATTGAATCGACAGCAGCAGTACAGGTCATATCCCCTACAGTCCTAAATCTCACTGATTTATGTTCTACTATATCAGCATCGTCGATTTGCAACACTGGATCAGCTGCCATCCACTGACCATTTCTAAAGACTACATTTCTTTTATGAGAGAAATAGATAGAAGGCAGGGCAATTTTCTCTCTTTTTATATAATTCCAAACGTCTAGCTCAGTCCAGTTAGAAATTGGGAAAACACGCACATTTTCACCTTTTTGGATTTTGCCATTAAAAATATTCCATAGCTCAGGTCTTTGTCTTTTTGGGTCCCATTGTCCAAAGTCATCTCTTACAGAGAAAATTCTTTCTTTTGCACGAGCCTTTTCTTCATCTCTCCGAGCTCCACCAATACAGGCATCGAAACCATTTTTTTCGATCGTTTCTAAAAGAGTTACTGTTTGCAATGCATTTCTGCTTGCATTCTTTCCTTTTTGCTCAACAACTTTTCCGGAGTCGATACTGTCTTGAACATATCCAACAATTAGTTTTTCACCAATTTCATTGATGAGCCAATCTCGGAATTGAATTGTTTCTGGAAAATTATGACCAGTATCAATATGTACAAGAGGAAAAGGAAATTTTCCTGGTCTAAAAGCTTTTTTTGCTAAATGCACCAATGTAATTGAATCTTTTCCACCTGAAAACAGAAGTGCTGGATTCTCGAATTGTCCGGCCACTTCTCTCAATATATATATAGCTTCCGCTTCTAAATGATCTAAGTAATCCATTTTTTAAAATATTATTTATGTGTCACATGTAACCCACACTCCTTTTTAGATTGGTCTTCCCACCACCATCTACCAGCGCGAAAATCCTCACCATCTTGCACTGCTCTTGTACAAGGTTGGCAACCAATGCTTATAAAACCCTTATCATGTAATGGATTATAAGGTACATAATTGGTCTTTAGGTAACTTTCTACCTCTTTCAAAGTCCAATTATAGAGTGGATGGATTTTAATAATTTGATTAACCTCATCCCATTCCACGTTCTCCATTTGGTCCCTATTCTGCGATTGTTCAGCACGTATGCCCGTAATCCAAACTTTGAAGCCTGCAATTGCCCGTTTCAAAGGTTCTATTTTTCTAATTTGACAGCATTCTTTTCTGTCTTCAACAGAATTATAAAAACTGGAAGGTCCTTTTTCTTCCAATAATCTTTCTACAGATTGAGAATTTGGATAGTAAGCTTTGATTTTTAACTTATATAAGTCTAAAGTTCTGTTCCACACGTAATATGTTTCTGGAAATAATCTGCCAGTATCCAAAGTAAAGATGGATACTTTAGATTTTTGTTCAGCTAACATATGAGTGATAACCTGATCTTCAATTCCAAATGAAGTTGAAAAAACAGCGTCTTGTCCAAAATGCTCATCAATATATTGTATTATTGATCGAGCATCCGCTCCTTTTAATTCTGATTTAATTTGCTCGATCATATTCATTTTTGATTACTAATTGTTCCGTATGCGCATTTAACACCTCTATTTTTTGTTTTAGATCCCTTGAATTTGATTTCTCAGATCCGACATCAGGTTCAAAGTCTCGTCTATCTCTTCGGGCAATAATTCATTTAAGAATTCTTTAAGTCTTTTAGCGATTGTGGGAGATTTACCATTGGTAGAAATCCCTATTTTCAAATTACCTTTTCGAACAACAGATCCGAGATAAAAATCACATAATGATGGCTTGTCAGCAACATTCAAAAGGATATGATGTTTTGTACATAAATCTCTAACCAGATTATTCAATTTCGGATTATTTGTCGCTAGTATAACTAGTTGTTTTTCAAATAAATCAACCGGACTAAATGAACGATTAGATAATTCAATTAACGGTTTATCAGCGATGAACTCATAAAATTCCGTTGAAACTTTTTCGGCTACGACTTTAACTTTTGCATCGGGAGAATTGGATATTATAGCTTGAATTTTTTCCAATCCAACAGGTCCTGCTCCGACAAGCAAAGTTTGGACTTGATCAAGTTTAATATATATTGGAAAAAGAGTATTCATTAAAATTCTAATACTTGTATTTCTTCTTTAATCTGTTCAAACTCGAGGTGTTTTGCAACTACCTCGCCCAATACAATGATTGCCGGCACCCCAATTGCTGAAGCTTGAGCTTTTTCCAGAATATTTTCTACTCTGCCCAGAACAATTTTTCTCATTTGGAAGAGAACCGTTTTGTATTAATGCAATTGGCAGTTCTCCTTTCCCATTATCAGTATACAAATCAATGATTTCCTTTAACTTAGCATATCCCATCAAAACAACTACTGTAGCGTTAGTGTTAACAGCTTTGTATAAATCTTCTGATAAAAATCCGGCTTTAGTTGCGCCAGTTATTACCCAAAAAGATTCAGAAATCCCTCTATAAGTCAATGGAATTTGTTGCAGTCCGGTTAGGCTTATTGATGAAGAAAGTCCGGGCACAACGGCTGTAGGGATATTGAATTGTCTAACGTAATCAATTTCTTCACCACCTCGGCCAAATACAAATGGATCACCGCCTTTAAGCCTTACGACATGTCCATGTGTCAATGCATAATCAACTAATAATTGATTGATCTGTTCCTGTGAAGTAGATAATTGTTCGGCTCTTTTGCCTACATATATTTTCGTACAATTCTCATCTGCTAATTCTAGCAATTCTTCATTTACTAGTGCATCATATAATATTACGTCAGCTTTTTGAATGGCTTTTATCCCTTTTAATGTAATAAGTTCAGGATCCCCTGGACCCGCACCTACTAAAGTTACAAATGGTTTAATTTCCTTCATTTCTCTCCTCTCTTATTGGTTAACTAATCGCCATTCTTCCCTGCGCGCTTTTGCTTCAAGACAAAAAGCTCTTGCTTGTAAAATGTAGGTTTTTGCAAATTCTTCAGAAGGCTCAAATTTATTTATTTGAAGCACACGGTCTGTAAAAGAAGATGAAAATTGAAAATAATCTTCATTTACATAATGTACATCAAACTCTTGTATTACAGCAGATTGTGTGGAAGCATTTATTCCTTTGTCTAACAACAATGCTTTTGCTGTCCAAACAAATGCACTATAAGCATGATAAATAGCGTCTGCATATTGATTTTTCTCTAATGCTATTTCAGCAAGATCAATTTTTTCTTCAGCTTCCAACAACAAGGTTGCCACTAAATCAATCACTACACCAGCACATTCACCCACACCGATTGCAGTTTCAAAAGTTTCTTCATGTCCCCAATCGATGTGTTCATCTGCAGTCAGATTAGTCAGGTCTGCCAAAGGTTTTAAAAGTTTATAAAAATAATCCTTTCCTTGTTGTTCGTAATAAGCTAGGAAATTCTGATCTACTAATTTATTTTGCTTAAAATCAGTAAGTATAAAGTCAACTACTTGAAGTACTCTTTTAGTAGGAACTTTGATTACACGTTCTGCTACTTTTCCTTTTCCATCGCCTAATGTTCCTCCTCCGATCATCACTTGAGCGGCAGGAACTACATTTCCATTTACCTTCACAGAACTACCATGAAAACCGATATGAGCCAAACCGTGTTGACCACAGGAATTCATACATCCTGAAATTTTAATTTTCAGTTCTTTTTCTTTGATAAAATCTTGGTGAAATTTATGGATATAATTTTCTAGGACGCGAGCCATTTCGGTTGAATTGGAAATTCCTAGATTACAAGTGTCAGTTCCTGGGCAGGTTGTTATGTCGGCTGTACTATTATAACCTGGTTTCGCAAAGCCTAAGCTTAATAATAAATTATAGATAGCAGGTAATGATTCCTTTCTAGCATACTTAAACAGAAGATTTTGATCTTGGGTTATACGAATGTCATCAGCAATATGCTTTCTTAGGCCATCAACCAATTTACGAGCCTTTTGAGTTGAGATGTCTCCAGTTTGGATATTAGCATATACTCCAAAATATCCTTTTTGTTTTTGTTCGAACGTATTTGTAGCCTTCCAAAGTTCAAATCCAAGCAAATCCTCTGGAACTTCCTCTTGAATTAGATCTTTTGGTGCAACAGGTTGCTGTATTGATTCTCTATCAACAATTACTTTTTTGTTTTTAATGGCTATTTTTTCTTCTTCAATTAGGTTTAAGACCGTGTCTAAGCCTAATTTTTGAACTAAATATTTAAACCTAGCTTTATTTCTGTTATTTCTTTCTCCGTTTCTGTCAAATACACGCAAGGTTGCTTCTATATAAGGAATAAAATCATCCTCATGCAAGAAATCATAAACTTCGTGGGCCAATATTGGTTGAGCTCCTAGGCCACCACCAAGCATCACTTTAAAGCCTCTGATTTCTTCTCCATTGGCAACCTTTATCTTAGGGATGAAACCAAAATCATGGATATAAGAGAATGCGGTATCCTTGTCACTGGAGGAAAATGACATTTTAAATTTCCTGCCCATTTCGGCACATACGGGTTTCTTAAGAAATATTCAAATGTTTTTTGTGCATATGGTGAAACATCGAATGGTTCATCTGGGTCAATTCCTGATGCTGGAGAAGCTGTAACATTTCGAACAGTATTTCCGCATGCTTCTCTTAATGTTATATCATCCTCAGCAAGTTTGGCCCATAATTCTGGAGTTTTGTCCAAACTAACATAATGAATCTGTATGTCCTGTCTGGTTGTTAAATGCAGATTTTTGCTAGCATATTCATCGGAGATATCGGCGATTTTTAGAATTTGTTTAAACGTAATTCTTCCAAAAGGCAATTTAATTCTCACCATTTGTACACCAGCTTGTCTCTGACCATAAACTCCTCTCGCTAAACGCAAGGATCTGAATTTTTTCTTCGGGCAATTCCCCTTGTTGAAAAGCTCTTATTTTCTTTTCTAGTTCGATTATTTCCTGTTCCACCACAGGATTTTCTAATTCTGTCCTAAAGCTCTGCATTCTCTCTTCTATTATTAAAAAGGCAAATAAACACCCCTTTGTTTAGGTTATCGTTAATGTTTCTTTGACAAATGTATAAAATAATTATAAAATAACTATACAAAGTCTACCAAATTACTATATATTTGTGTAATTAATCAAAAATAATGTTCAAAAAGGGTCTATATATTTATATTAAAACATTGTCATTCAGTATATTATTGATTTTTGTAACATTTTCTTGTTCTCCAAAAATTGATCAGGGGTATGATAAAGAGAAAGGATTTATAGGCACTATTTCGATTTCAGGTGCTTTTGCACTTTACCCAATTGCAGTATTATGGAGCGAAGATTTCAAAAAAATTCATCCGAATGTCCGCTTCAATATTTCTGCTGGAGGAGCAGGAAAAGGAATATCAGATGTATTATCGAATATGGTTGATATAGGATAGTTTCTAGGGATCTTCATCCTATTGAGCTTGAACGGGGAGCTTTTCCAATCATAGTTGCCAATGATGCTGTGATTGGCACCTTAAACAGTGCGCATCCAAACATTGATGAATTATTAAAGCGAGGCTTGAGCCAAAAAGAGTTGAAAGGTATATTTATAACGGGGAGCATCAAAAAATGGAGCGATATAGAACCGGGTTTTGTAAATAAAAATATAGAGGTTTACGTTCGTTCTGATGCTGCTGGAGCTGCTGAAACATGGGCAAAATATTTAGGAGGTACACAGGAAGAACTGAAGGGGGTTGGCATTTTTGGGGACCCAGGGCTCGCCCAGGCAATAAAAGATAACCCTTTAGCCATAGGATTCAACAATATCAATTATGTATTTGATTTGAAAACAAAGAAGACTACAGATAAACATTGTTGCTTTACCTCTTGATGTCAATTCGGATCATAAAATTGATGAAAATGAGAGTTTTTACACAGAATTGGACAGTCTTACGAATGCTGTTGCCTTAGGTAAATATCCTTCACCACCATCCAGAGAGTTGATGTTTGTCTTAAACAAAAATCAACAATCAAAATTAATGGCGGAATTCGTTCGTTTTGTCATGTCGCCAAAACAGCAGGGTTATCTATTGGAGAATGGATTTGTTCCATTAGAAAAGGAATTAATAAATAAAGAAATCAATAAACTATCGGCGAGTGAATTATAGATTAATAAAAGACAAAATAATTAGAAATCTATCGGGGCTTTTATTGGGAATTAGTCTTGTTGTGATTTTGGCCATTGTCATAGGTTTGAGTATAAAATCTGAGCCATTAATCACTACAGAATCCATTTGGACCATCCTTGGGAGCAGTATTTGGTCACCAATGAAAGGCAATTTTGGTTTCTTACCTTTTATTATGGGTACGGTATGGGTCACATTGATATCTTTAATTATAGCGGTTCCCTTATGCTTGGCAGCATCTGTTTATTTAGTGGAATACGCTGGAAATAGATTGAGAAACTTTGTACTCCCACTGGTTAATATCCTTGCTGCCATTCCGCCTGTTTTTATATGGGGTTTGGGGGGTATTATTTGTGGTTCCTTTAATTGGAAATTATGTTGCTCCCATTTTTGGGATTAGCACGACAGGATATTCGGTTTTTTCTGGCGGAATTGTACTTGCTGTGATGATTTTTCCGATAATGGTGAGTATCATGGTGGAAGTATTACAGACCATTCCTAAGGAACTGCGATCTGTTTCTCTGTCATTAGGAGCTACTAAATTAGAGACAATTCAAAAAGTAATATTAAAGAAAGCTCGTCCAGGCATTATGGCAGCGATTGTATTGGCAGTTTCAAGAGCTTTTGGAGAAACTATAGCTGTTTTAATGGTTTGTGGGAATATCCCAAAGATACCCCAGTCGTTATTTGATGCAGGTTATCCTCTCCCAGCATTAATTGCCAATAATTTTGGAGAAATGATGTCTATCCCATTATATGATTCTGCATTGATGTTTGCGGCATTGTTGCTATTTGTGATCATTCTGGGCTTTAATTTAATTTCACGAGGCATTTTAAAGAAAATGGAGACCAAAAACATATGAGTAATATCAAAAGAAGGCTGAGAAAGGAGAAAATTGCCAAGGTCTTAATGCAAGCATCTGGAATAATTATTACAGGTTCTTTATTTTTTATTATAGGTACGATTCTTTATAAGGGTCTTCCCTATTTGAGTTTGGATATGATTACCAAAACACCGCAGGGTGGTTTTTATATTGGAAAGGAAGGCGGCATATTGAATGCTATTCTTGGTTCTCTATACTTGGCTGGGCTATCTACATTATTAGCAACGTTGATAGGAATTCCTATTTGTATTTATTTGAATGTTTATGCAAAGAAAGGGTCTAAAATCTCTAACTTTTCGAAGTTAATATTTGATGTATTGTTTGGTATTCCGTCTATTGTTTATGGCGCCATAGCCTTCAGTATTATGGTATGGCTTGGTGTCAGGGCATCTTTGATTGGCGGAGTTATTACTATTACTTTATTAACTATTCCAATTGTCGTTCGAACCATTGATGAACTGATTCAGACGATTCCAGGGGATTTGAACCATATTACAACTTCACTTGGCGCTACTCGCTGGGAATCTGCCAAAGTAATGCTAACCTACATCAAACCGGGGTTGTTTACTGCAATTCTGTTGGCTTTTGGAAGAGCTATCGGAGATGTTGCAGGTGTATTATTGACGACAGGTTTTAGTGATAACATTCCATTATATCTAGACGAGCCTACTGCGACTTTGCCTTTAGCTATATTTTTTCAATTAAGCAGTCCAATACCTGAGGTACAAGGCCGCGCCTATGCTTCAGCACTTATTTTAACAATCATCATTTTAGTTATCGTTATATGTACGCAATACCTAGCATCGAAACAGAAAAAGCATCGGGTATAATCCATCAGGTTAACCCACATATACAGATCAAGGATTTAAATGTTTATGTAGAAGATCAGCATATTCTAAAAAACATCAATCTAGAGATTCCCAATAATTGTATTACATCCATTATTGGACCATCTGGTTGTGGCAAGACGACTTTGCTGAAGACCTTAAACCGACTATTGGATGATTCTACTGAGGTTCAAGTCACAGGGTCAGTTTTAGTGAATGGTGAGGATATTTATGGTCCGAATGCAGAGGTAACCCATATACGCAAAAAAATGGGATTGCTCTCCCAAAAACCTTTTCCACTGCCTATGTCAATTTTTGACAATATTGCATATGGACCGAGGATACACGGGAACAGAGATAAGAAATCATTAAAAAATATTGTGGAGCAGCAGCTCAAAAATGTTGGTTTGTGGGAGGAAGTTAAAGATAGACTTGATAGTTCGGCGTCTAAACTTTCAATAGGCCAGCAGCAAAGGCTTTGTTTGGCTCGAGGTTTAGCTGTAGAACCAGAAATTATTCTTGGGGATGAATCTACCTCTGCACTAGATCCAATTTCTACACAAGTAATCGAGAATCTTCTAATTGATTTAAAACAAGATTATACGATCGTATTGGTAACTCATATCTTGCGTCAGGCTCGACGGGTATCGGATTATATCTTATTTCTTTACAATGGTGAAGTTGTAGAATTTGGAAAATCAGAACAAATATTGTTGAGTCCACAACATGATATTACTCGACAATATGTCAAAGGCTTTATTTCATAATCATTAATAGAAAAAGGAGCTGTTTTTATTTTTCAGCTCCTTTCCTATTATATTTTGATTATCTAACTTCTAGTTTCGCCTTCAGGCCCTTCTTCGATCACTTCAGCAATCTCTTCTAAACCATCTTCATCAGAATCTTTCCTGAACGGAGCTGCTTCATCAAATTCACCTTCCCATTTTGCAACCACGACAGTTGCCAAACAGTTACCAATCACATTCACTGATGTTCTTGCCATATCCATCAGCTCATCAATACCAAGAATAGCAGCGATAACAAAAACTGGGAGTCCAAACTGGTCAGCGGTTGCAATTAAAATAATCAATGAGGCTCTAGGTACAGCAGCTACCCCTTTTGAAGTAATCATTAGGGTGAATGCAATCATCAATTGTTGACCGAATGACAGATCAATTCCGGCTGCTTGCGCAACAAATATTGAGGCTAAGGAAAGATATAATGATGTTCCATCGAGATTAAAGCTGTATCCAGTAGGAATTACAAAAGATACGATTTTCCGCGGCACACCGAATTTTTCCATTGCGCTCATTGCTTTAGGCAATGCTGCATCAGAGCTTGTTGTTGCAAATGCAATAGATACCGGTTCTTTAATTGCATTTATAAATTGTTTTACAGGAACTTTTAAATACAATGCCACCGGCAATAATACACAAGCCAAGAAGAATATCAATGCTAGATATAATGTTGCCAATAACATAAAAAGATTTTTCAGGATATCAACGCCGAGGTGTCCGACGGTATATGCCATTGCTGCGCCGACACCAATTGGAGCAAATAACATCACCAGATTGGTGAACTTAAACATCGCTTCAGAGAGGGATTCTGTAAAATCCACAAAGGGTTTTCGTTTTTTCTCGTCCACCATTGCTAGTCCAATACCGAAGATAACAGCAAATACGACAATTTGAAGTACCTTGTTTTCATAGACTGATTTTACAATGTTTTCAGGGAAAGTATCTCTAAAGAATGCTGTGAAATTATATAACCAATGAGCACTTTCATCGATGTGTTCAAGGGCCAATTTATCAGTTTCAGAAACGGCTGAAGTTTTGGGTAATTCTTCATGCGGCATATGTTCAATATCAATACCCACACCTGCTTTAGTTAGGTTAATCGCACCTAGTCCTATGAAAATGGCACAAGTTGTAGCACAGAAGAAATAGAGCATTGATTTCCAGGCCATTCGACCTACCTGTTTTAGGTCTGAATGTCCAGCAATACCGAAAACTAATGTTGAGAATAGGATTGGTCCAACGATTGTTTTGACTAATTTGATGAAACCTTGGCTTAAAGGTTGGAGCGCTTTGGCTACATCAGGAAAATCCAGACCAACAAAAATACCTAAAACCATACAGGTCAAGATCCAGGTTGTTAAGCCTTTACGAACGATTGCATTTAGAATTAAGACTGCAGCTGTTATCCAGCGAACAATCATCATTACAGCTGGAGGAATTGCAACTAAGTCAAATTCATAAAGTAGAGTTAATATTGAGGCTATTGCTATTGTAATTAGCAAAATATATCCCGTGTTTTTCTTTGACATGCAGATTATTTAGGGTTATTTATTTCTTTTTTCACTTTTTATGACGAACAAAAATAAAAAAATAGAGCTGCAAACCAAATAAATTACTCTAATGTATCTTTTGTTTGACTCATTATGAAAAGAATTTTATTTCTTAAAATGTTGGGATTAAGAAAATTAATTCAAAAAATGTTTTTTGAGGAAATTTCATGAAACAGCATAAAAAAAGCCACCTGAAAGATCAGGTGGCTATAAAAATATTTTTTGTTATTTATTCAGCGTGTAACCAAGCTTTTTTAGCTAATAATTCGTCTTCAGATTCACGCACATCTTCATCTTCTACACAGCAGTCTACTGGGCAAACAGCTGCACATTGAGGTTCATCGTGAAAACCCACACATTCTGTACATTTATCAGAAACAATATAATATACTTCATTGGAGATCGCTTCTTGCGATTCATTTGCATCAAGAGTTACTCCTTCGCCAAAATCTATAACACCATCCAATGCGGTACCGTCAGAAAATTTCCAACTTACCCCTGCATCATAGATTGCATTATTTGGGCATTCTGGTTCACATGCCCCACAATTTATACACTCGTCAGTAATTTTAATTGCCATTTATGTCCTTACAATAAAATAATAAACTAATTTTGCACTTTCAAAGTTAGTACTAATGCTATACACTGTAAAATAAAAGTATACAAAATTAGTAGTTATTTACTTTGATATGGCAAATATACAGCAAAAAAACTACAGAATAATTCTAAATAGCAAGATTTTGACAAGAGAAACTAGAATATCAGCATTTGTAAAATTAGGAGAATACCTTAAATCTAAAGAACTCAGAGAGTCTCCATTTTTAGAAAACATAGTACATAGAAATGCCTGGTATACAAGAGATAATGTATTGCAACAGATCGATGCCATTTCTTCAAATTTGACTAGCGATAAACTTGAGAATTGGTTAAGAGAGGTCCCTAATCATAATATTGATAAATCTGTAGGTTTAGTATTAGCAGGAAACCTGCCTTTGGTTGGGTTTCATGATATTATGACGGTATTATTAGCAGGTTTTAAGGCTCAAATCAAAGTTTCGTCGGATGATGCTGGTCTCACGAAGTTTATTTTAGACCATTTATTTGAAATTGAACCTCTATTTAAAGAAAGGGTTCAATTTGTAGAGAAATTGGAGCATTATGATTTAGTCATAGCAACTGGCAGTAATAACTCTGCCAGATATTTTGAATATTATTTCGGGAAGAAACCAAATATAATCAGGAAAAACCGAAACTCAATTTCTGTTCTTTCTGGACATGAGACTGCTGAAGAATTAAAGGATTTGGGGCATGATATTTTTGACTATTTTGGTTTAGGATGTCGTTCCGTATCCAAAATATTTTATTCCATTGGATTACAATATTCCAAACTTGTTGGATAATTTCGAATCTTTTCAAGGCATAAAAGATCATACAAAATATAACAATAACTATGATTTCAATAAATCTATTTATTTAATTAATAGGAATAAGCATTTTGACAATGGTTTTTTACTTTTAAAAGAAGATGAGAGCTTGGCCTCTCCCCTTGCTGTTGTACACTTTGAATATTATGATTCGATAGAAAAAGTAGAAGAATATATTAATTCTCATCGAGATGAGATTCAATGTGTGACTACGGAAATGGATTTAAACAACATTGATGTTCCTGTTTTTCCATTGGGATCGAGCCAACATCCTTCTTTAGATGATTATGCGGATAATATCAACACTTTATCATTTTTACTGAATAACCAATAATTAGCTTTTATTGCCGTTATATGAGTATGAATTCGTAAAAAATTATAATTTTGTTTGACTATGTATGTTATAAAAGTTAAAGGTGTTGCAAAAATCCCGGATTATGTTCAGTTGCGGGACGATTCATTTACACTTTTGGCATATTTCCGCGTGGATAGGCCAGACAAATCATTAGATAAAATCGGCTTAGGTGACAGAGCAGACTATATTATGGATATAGTTAAGGAGTTACCTTTCGGCCAAATTAAGAAAATCGACTTATAAATACCATGAGAGAAACGAATACAGTTATCAAACTTAAACATGTAGATATCTATCAACAAAAACATCTTGTACTTTCTGACGTGAACCTTGATATCGCACAAGGAGAGTTCCTATACTTAATAGGGCAATCGGGTTCAGGTAAGAGTAGTTTATTAAAAATCATTTATGGTGATTTATATATTGCTACAGGAGAAGGCATGATAGCTGGTTTTGATTTAAAGAAACTTCACGAGAATGATGTTCCATATCTAAGGCGCAAGCTTGGTATTGTCTTTCAAGATTTTCATTTATTGAATGACCGTACTGTTGAGAAGAACTTAGAATTTGCTTTAAAAGCTACTGGCTGGAGGGAAAAAGCTCAGATTGAGAATAGGATTATTGATGTTTTGGAAAAAGTAGGTCTTCGTTCAAAATTGAAGAAAATGCCTCATGAATTATCCGGTGGTGAGCAGCAACGTGTTGTTATTGCTAGGGCTTTATTGAACAATCCTGAAATCATATTGGCGGATGAGCCGACAGGGAATTTGGATCCTGCTACTTCCGAGGAGATTGTTTTATTATTACGTGATATTGCTGCTTCAGGCACTGCTGTTTTGATGGCGACTCACGATTACCAAATTATAAGAAATATGCCTGCACGCATCCTCAAAACCGCTGATGGTGCGTTGCATGACAATGTCAGCATCTAATTCTGACAATAGCACATTCTATCCGACAATATTGCTAGTGTTTTACGCAAACACTGACAGCCTGTCGGATTTTTTTTGTTGGCAAAAAATTGATGTTATCGAAGTTAAGGTTACACAAACAATATTATAGGAGATGATAAACGAGAACGAGAATATTCAAGATCCAGAAATGAACAATTCGGAGGAGAATGTAGAACAAGGCACTTCAGCGACAGATGAACTAACAAATAAACTAAATGAATCAAACGACAAATATGCTCGTTTGGTTGCTGAGTTTGACAACTATAAGAAAAGAACAGCAAAAGAAAAGATTGATTTAATGCAATCTGCTGGAAAAGATGTAATCCTAAAATTATTACCTGTTGTGGATGATTTCGACCGTTCCTTGAGTTTCATGAAAGATGTTCCAGAGGATGATCCGATGAAGCAAGGAATAGACTTGGTTTACCACAAATTGAAAAAAACAATGGAACAACTTGGAGTTAGGGAGATTGATGTTGTTGGACAACCATTCGATCCTGAATTCGAAGAAGCCATTACCTTAATACCTGCACCTACCCCAGATTTAAAAGATAAGGTTATTGATGTTATAGAAAAAGGATATACTTTAAATGACAGCGTAATCAGATTTGCAAAAGTAGTAGTAGGTCAATAAATATAAAAGATGTCAAAAAGAGATTATTATGATGTTCTTGGTGTTAGCAGAACTGCTGAAGTTACTGAGATCAAAACATCTTATCGTAAATTAGCTATAAAATATCACCCGGATAAGAATCCAGGCGACAAAGAGGCTGAGGACAAATTTAAAGAAGCTGCTGAAGCCTATGAGGTATTAAGCAATCCTGAGAAAAGAAGGCGTTATGATCAGTTTGGCCATGCGGGTAATTCTGCATCTGGCTACGGTGGTGGCGGCATGAACATGGATGATATCTTCAGTCAGTTTGGCGATATATTCGGTGGCGGCAATCCTTTTGAAAGTTTCTTTGGTGGTGCTGGTGGTTCACGCGGTGGCCGTAGAGTTCAAAGGGGCACAAACCTTAGGATTAAGGTTAAGTTGACATTGGAGGAGATTGCTAAAGGAGTTGAGAAAAAAGTTAAAGTCAACAAACAAGTAAAATGTAATACTTGTGATGGTACTGGCGCAAAGGACAAAAACTCTTACCATACCTGTAATACTTGTGGCGGATCAGGATCTGTAAGGCGTGTGACCAATACCATATTAGGTCAAATGCAAACAACTAGTACTTGTCCAACATGTAATGGTGAAGGAGTTGAAATTACTGCGAAATGTACTTCATGTAAAGGTGAAGGATTAGTACGCGGAGAAGAAACAATTTCGATCAATATTCCGGCAGGTGTAAGTGAGGGCATGCAGCTTTCTATGAGTGGCAAAGGAAATGCTGCGCCTAGAGGCGGTATTCCTGGAGATTTAATCATCCTTGTTGAAGAAGTACCTCATGAAACATTGAAACGTGATGGAATCAATGTTATTTATGATTTATATATAAATTTTGCTGACGCGGCATTGGGCACAAGCGTTGAAATTCCTACTATAGATGGCAAAGCAAAAATAAAAATCGAACCAGGTACTCAAGGTGGAAAAATTCTTCGCCTAAAAGGTAAAGGTCTTCCGGAGGTTAATTCATATCATAAAGGCGATCAATTAGTCTATGTGAATGTTTGGACACCAAAGACAGTTTCGAAAGAAGAAAAAGAACTTCTTGAAAAATTGAAAAATTCGGCAAACTTTAAACCCCAACCAGGGAAAAGTGAAAAATCATTCTTTGAAAGAATCAAAGAGTATTTTGAGTAGTGCTTAACTTAGACAGTAGACAATAGACATAAGACATTAGACTCTAGATAGTCTGAAACACTTTTTATGTTAATGTATTAAATATATTTTGGAAGGAATCAGTATCTGATTCCTTCCATTTTTTTATGAACAAAAAGGCATGGAATAATTCCATGCCTCTATTTTTTTGAGCTGAAGGAAGAAGCATTCAACAGATTACTTCTTCTTTATATTTACTACTAAGACATAAAAATATATCAAACTATATACTGTCTTATGTCTTGTGTCTTATGTCTTATGTCTTATGTCTAAAGACTACTATAAAACGGCTTGTCTAATTTTCATTAATTTTTCCAAGAGTCCATCCAAAAGATCAAGGTGCAGCATATTTGCTCCATCGGATTTTGCATTTGCAGGATCGGGGTGAGTTTCAATAAATAGTCCGTCAGCACCTACAGCGATTGCAGCTTTAGCGATTGTTTCGATCAATTCTGGCTTCCCTCCTGTTACACCAGAGCTTTGGTTTGGCTGTTGTAAAGAGTGAGTACAGTCCATCACTGTTGGCACATTGAAGGATTTCATTACTGGAAACCCTCTATAGTCTACAATTAAATCTTGGTATCCGAATGTATTTCCTCTGTCAGTGAGGATTACTTTTTCATTACCAGCATCTTGAACCTTTTCGACTGCAAATTTCATTGATTCAGCAGAAAGGAACTGTCCTTTTTTAATATTCACGACTTTGCCAGTTTCCGCAGCAGCATTCAACAGATCAGTCTGTCTACAAAGGAATGCTGGGATTTGCAGCACATCGACGTATGCAGCTGCCATTGCAGCTTCCTGACTTTCATGAATATCAGTTACCGTGGGAACTCCAAAGGTTTTTCCAATCTTTTCCAGAATCTTTAGTGCTTTTTCATCACCAATTCCAGTAAAAGAATTTCCCTTAGATCGATTTGCTTTGCGGTAAGATCCTTTGAAAATATAAGGGATACTATATTTGTCAGTGATCGTGACAATTTTTTCAGCAATTCGCATTGCTATTTCCTCACCTTCTATAGCACATGGACCAGCCATTAAAAAGAATGAAGATGAGCTGCCATTTTTAATATTTGGCAAATATTTATTAATCATATTATTTAATTACCTAATTCCGACATAAATTTTATACGCATCAATTGGATATCTTCAAAGGAATAATCTTCCTCGCCTAATTCATCCAGAGCAGACTCTATTGCATCATTTTCAGCTGTTTTGAAATAATCGTAAACTTCATCTTGACGATCTTGGTCTATCATTTCATCTACAAAATAGCCGATATTGAGTTTAGTTCCTGAATTTACGATTGATTCAACTTCTCTCAATAGATCCTCATAACTAATCCCTTTGGATGATGCAATGTCCTCGAGACTTATCTTGCGATCAATATTTTGGATTATTGATACCTTAAGAGCTGACTTATTGGCTGTGCTTTTAATTACTAAATCCTGTGGTCTATCGATATCATTGTCTTCCACATACTTTTTGATCAACTCTACAAAAGGCGCCCCAAACTTCATTGCTTTTCCAGACCCTACACCTTGAATCTGTTTCAATTCATCAATTGTTACAGGATAATGGGTACACATTTCATCCAGCGAAGGATCTTGGAATATTACAAACGGAGGTAGTGATTTTTGTTTTGCGATCTTTTTCCTTAGATCCTTGAGCATCTTTAATAGCTCAGCATCCAGAGCTCCAGATTGACCTGAAGCTTCATCAGTAGATACAGTTTTGGTTACTTCCATTGGTTTATTTAAGATAAACTTTAATGGATAAGGGTTCACGATATACTTTTTGCCCCCTTCTGTTAATTGAAGTAAACCATAGTGGTCTATATCTTTTTTGATAAAACCTGCCAGTTCAGCTTGACGGATTAAAGAATTCCAAAAATTTACGCCCTGTTCTTTACCTGAGCCAAACAGAGGATGAGTATCATGTTTATATTTTGATATGGGTTGATTGTTTTGCCCAATCAGAACATTAATTATATGCTGGTCATCAAATTTATCACCTTGTTCTTTTATGAAATTGAGGACAGTCAATAACGGTTCTTCAGCATCAAAATATGTTTTTTGAGCCCGACAATTATCACACATTGAATTACAGCCTGTTTCATCAAACTTCTCTCCGAAATAATGAAGGATTTGTTTTCTACGACAAACCGCTGATTCAGAATAATCAATTACTTCTTTGAGGATTTGAGTACCGATTTCTTTTTCAGAAACTGGCTTATCTTTCATGAACTTGGTTAATTTTTCAACATCTTTTTCAGAATAAAAAGCCAAGCAGTAACCTTCTCCTCCATCACGTCCAGCACGTCCAGTTTCTTGGTAGTACCCTTCCATAGATTTAGGAATATCGTGATGTATAACATATCTGACATCGGGTTTGTCTATCCCCATTCCAAATGCAATGGTTGCAACGATTACCTCAATATCTTCCATCAAGAATTTATCTTGCGTATCGGCACGAGTTTTAGCATCCAACCCAGCATGATAAGGTAATGCTTTTATTCCGTTGATATTTAATACTTCGGCTATTTCTTCAACCTTTTTACGGCTTAGACAATATACAATTCCTGCTTTTCCCGTATTGCTTTTTATGAAGCGTACAATTTGCTTTATAACATCTTCCTTCGGTCGAACTTCGTAATATAAATTAGTTCTATTGAAAGAAGACTTAAACAAAGTGGCATCATTCATTTGCAGATTCTTACGAATATCTGACTGGACCTTAGGTGTTGCAGTTGCCTGTTAAGGCAATAATTGGGATATCTTCCCCAATTTCATTGATAACTTGTCTGATTTTTCGGTATTCGGGTCTGAAATCATGTCCCCATTCTGAAATACAATGAGCCTCATCCACAGCAACAAATGAAACTGTAATACTTCTGAGGAAGTTTACATTTTCTTCTTTTGCGAGTGATTCAGGAGCGACGTAGAGGAGTTTTGTTTTTCCATCTTGAACATCTTGTTTAACTCTTTGAATCTCATTTTTTGTGAGGGAAGAATTTAAGAAATGTGCGATGCTGTCTCTACCACCAAAAGCACGAACTTGGTCGACCTGATTTTTCATTAAAGCTATTAATGGGGAAATTACAATTGCTGTTCCTTCGCTCATCAGTGCTGGCAACTGGTAACATATAGATTTTCCTCCACCTGTTGGCATAATGACAAAAGTGTCTTTCTTATTCAAGACATTTGTAATAATAGCCTCTTGATCGCCTTTAAAAGTATCGAACCCAAAAAAATCTTGAAGATTATCGAAAAGTGATTTTTCTATTTCCATTGACTATGCAAAATAAATAGATGTAATAACGGTATGAATAATACGTGTTAAATAATGTATTTTTGTAGCGAACACATCATATTTATATATAAAATTAAGGAAATATTACGTGAAAAACAATATAGATATCAAATCGTTGGCGCAGAGTACTTTTGAGCTTGAAGCTGCTAACGTATTAGCTCTTTCTGAGAAAATTGACGAGGACTATGTGAAGGTTATTGAAGAGATTTTAACATTAAAAGGAAGGGTGATATTAACAGGTATTGGAAAGAGTGCTATCATTGCCCAAAAGATTGTCGCCACATTAAATTCTACTGGTACCCCTGCTATTTTTATGCATGCTGCTGATGCTATCCATGGTGATTTAGGAATTATTCAAAAGGACGATTTAATAATAGGTATTTCAAAAAGTGGAAACACACCAGAAATTAAAGTTTTAGTTCCGTTTTTAAAAACAAAACAGGGAACACTTTAGTTGCCATGGTTGGAAACCGAAGTTCATTATTTAGCAGAACAAGCCGATTATATTTTAGACACTAGTATTACAAGAGAAGCTTGTCCTAAATAACCTTGCTCCTACGACAAGCACTACCGTTCAATTAGCAATGGGAGATGCTATTGCGGTATGTTTACAAACCAAAAGGCAATTCACAGATCAAGATTTTGCGAAATATCATCCTGGTGGAGCTTTAGGGAACAGCTTTATCTGAAAGTTGGGGATTTATCTGACAATCATGGTTTACCAGCAGTTAGTTCTTCCTCAGACGTTCGTACAGTACTTATTAGTATTACCAAATTCAGGCTTGGTGCAACCGTAGTAACAGAAAAAGAACAAATTTTGGGTATAATAACTGATGGAGATATCCGCAGGATGTTAGAAAAGCACACTGATGTTTCAAACCTAATTGCAACTGATATCATGTCAATAAATCCAAAAACTATCGAACGGGATGAATTGGCAGCAAATGCTCTTCATCACATGCGCCAAAATAGTATATCACAATTGGTGGTGACAGATGATGGGAAATATGCAGGAATAATTCATCTTCAAGATATTCTAAAAGAAGGAATCATTTAAAAAGCAATTTGTAAAATTATTGTGGAATTATTCTAAAACTTTAATAAAGAATCGTATTCTTATAAAAATGGTCTTAGATTTGATTGTGTAAAGCAACGAAAAAATTGAAACAATGAAAAAAATTACGAGTATATGTGCAGTAGTGATTGCATTTATTAGTCTAACTGCAATGGGAATGTTGGCAGCAGAGTTTAAATTTGATAAAGAAACGCACGATTTCGGAAAGATTGCATTGAATAAACCGGTTTCACATGAATATAAATTCAGTAATTCAGGAGATGAACCTATTATAATTTCAGATGTGCAACCGACTTGTGGATGTTCTGTAGCCGAGTTTACCAAGACTCCTGTTAAACCAGGTGAGGCAGGAACTATTAAAGTAACCTTTAATGCTGCTGCAAAAGGACCTTTCACGAAATCATTTATCGTGAAATCAAACACAAAAACTCCTGTTAAAACACTTACCATTAAAGGTATAGTTGAATAAATCAGAATTCAAGAATTCACATTTTTGAGAACAGATATTTGAGAGCCGATCATTCGAGATCGGCTTTCTATTTTTTATGACAAGCAGTGTTTTATTTGTATTTTTGAAAAGTTAAAAAACATAATTTATTAATAATGCCAACTATATCTCAAAAGGGCAATAATATGCCTGCCTCACCTATTAGAAAGCTAACTCCTTATGCTGATCAAGCTAAAAAAGAAGGAAAGAAAATCTATCATTTAAACATAGGTCAACCTGATATTGAAACACCAGAAATCATGTTGAATGCTTTGAAGAACATTGATTTCAAAGTTTGGGCATATACACCTTCTGAAGGAACACTATCATACAGAACAAAACTAGCGGAATACTATAATAAACTTCACTATAACATCACCCCTAATGATATATTAGTAACAAATGGTGGATCAGAAGCAATAACAATTACTATGCAAGCCTGCTTGAATCCAGGTGAAGAGGTTATTATCCCAGAGCCATTCTATGCGAACTATAATGGTTTTGCATGTTCTGCGGATATTATTGTAAAACCTATTATGTCAACAATTGACAATGGATTTGCATTACCATCGATTTCTGATTTTGAAAAAGTGATAACAGAAAAAACGAAAGCAATTGCTATCTGTAATCCTAACAACCCAACAGGATATTTATATTCTAGGGAAGAACTAGAAGCTCTAAAGGAATTGTGTTTAAAACATGATTTATATCTATTTTCTGATGAGGCTTATAGGGAGTTCTGTTATGATGGTCGTGAATTTATTTCTCCGATGCAATTAGAAGGTTTAGAACAAAACGTTGTTGTATTTGATACTGTTTCAAAACGTTATTCTGCATGTGGAGCTCGGATTGGATGTATTATAACGAAAAATAAAGAACTCTACCAAACTTCATTAAAATTTGCTCAGGCAAGACTTAGTCCGTCATTAGAAGGACAGATTGCTGGAGAAGCTGCTGTAGATACTCCGGATAGTTATTTTGAAGCAGTTTCAAAAGAATATACTGCAAGAAGAGATACTTTAGTGAAGGGATTAAATAATATTGATGGTGTTTTTTGTCCAAATCCAGGAGGAGCATTTTATGTAATTGCAAAATTGCCTATAGACAATGCTGATAAATTCTGTCAATGGATGCTAGAAAAGTTCTCGTATAACAATGAGACAGTCATGATGGCACCAGCTACAGGCTTCTACTCTACTCCAGGGGCAGGTTCCAATGAGGTAAGATTAGCGTATGTATTAAACCAAGATGATCTTAAAAAAGCTTTAATCTGTCTTGATAAGGCATTACAAGAATATCCAGGAAGGACAATTTAGTAATTATATACCGCTGGATTTCAATGTCTTAAAAATAATTCACAACAATTTCATCTGTTTAACGTTTATATATTATAAACTAATGAAGAATATTTATGGATAAATTAAAGAAATTCGAATTAATGGAGAAAATATCCAGAGAATTAGAGGACATTAGAAATAGCCAGCAGGCTGTTTTAGAAAAAATAGCAAAAGTTGAAGTAGATAATATTGAATTAGGTGACAAAACAATTGAATCCAAAATTCCTGAAATCTATTCACGTACTGCTGATAACTCTGAAGCTATTCTGGAGATCCTAAATTCCTTCCAAGAAAAGACAGATGAATTTGGAAGTAAAAATAATATCGATCAATTGAAACAACAACAAGAGATTGATAATATGAAATAATAAAAGGCCTCAAATTGAGGCCTTTTTTCTTTATCTAATTTTAGTTAAGATCTATTTTTTCCTTCACTAAGTTTATTACAAATTGTAATTGCTCTTCTTGATTCAATTCGGAATTATCCAATACAATTGCATCTTCAGCTTGTCTTAGTGGACTTTCTTCTCTCGTACTATCTATATGGTCTCTGTGGGATAAGTTTTCTTTTACTTCCTCCATTGTCAACACTTCACCTTTTGCACCAAGCTCAGCGAATCTGCGTTCTGCACGAACTTGTGGACTAGCCGTCATAAAAATTTTGAGGTCAGCATTTGGAAAGACTGTAGTTCCAATATCTCTCCCATCCATCACAATATTTCTTTTTTTGCCAAGGTTTTGTTGTTGGTGAACCATTGCTTTACGAACTGGTTTTAGAGCACTTACTTCACTTACATATTCAGAAACCTCCATAGTTCTAATAGCATCCGAAACGTCCTCGCCGTTTAGGAGAATTTGTACTTTTTCAGGGTTAGGGACAAAATCAATATGTATATTATCTAAAGCATCCAAAACCTCTTGCTCATTTTCAATATTAACCTTGTTCTGTTGAATATAAAGAGTAACTGCTCTATACATTGCACCACTATCAATAAACACAAAATTCAATTCTTTAGCTAGAGCCTTAGCAACCGTACTTTTACCACAAGAAGAGAATCCGTCAATCGCGATAACAAAATTTTTCATAGCCTTAATTGGTGCCCCCAATCATTACACCTGGTTTATTTACTAATGGAATTTTTATTAGATTTTCATCAACGATACTTTCAGGTAAAAAAACATATTTTTTATCATATATAGTACCCTCAACATAATAACTTAACCAATATTCATTGGTTAACCCAAAAACCTGAGGATCAATTGCCTCGATTTTTTGAGAACTATTAGCCTCCATATCACCAATGAAATGTCTTAATGTAGTGGTTTTCACCTCTCTCCCATCTTTCAATCCATATCCTTTAGAAGAAACCAGAACATTCTGAATAGCAGATTTTTTTTCATTAATCAGATATACATTCCAAACTTTAGAGGTCGGTGATTCTGTTTCCAATACAACAGCAATAGATATATCTTCAACAATATTTAAAGGGAGGTCCTTTTTCATATTAACTATTTCTTCTTCGCTTTTGTTGTTTTAGTTGTTTTTGTTGCTTTAGTAGTCTTTGCTATTTTTGAACCTGCGGCTTTTGGATCTTCTTCTGCCCATTTCAATACATCAGCATAGGTAATTTTCTCTACTTCTGTACCTTTTGGAATTTTCAAGTTTTGTTTACCAAAACGCACGAATGGTCCCCATCTACCGTTTTCAATTTTAGCATCAGGATTTTCATCAAAAACTTTTATTACCTTATCCTTATCTTTTTGGCGTTTTTCTTTGATGATCTCAATTGCTTGTTCTTCCTCAACGTCTAAAGGATCTAATCCTTTAGGTAAGGAATAGAAGCTACTGTTATGTCTAATATATGGTCCAAAACGACCAATAGCAACGGTCATTTCTTTATCCTCAAATTCACCAACTTTTTTAGGTAGTTTAAATAACTCCAGTGCTTCTTCTAATGTAATTGTTTCTATCATCTGCCCTTTTCTCAGAGAGGCAAATGCTGGTTTTTCTTCATCATCTGCAGAACCGATTTGGACTAATGGGCCAAATCTTCCTACTCTAACAGAAATAGGTTTTCCACTTACAGGGTCAATTCCCAGTTCCCTTTCATGCGTTGCACGATCAGCATTATCTAAGGTATTTTGGACTTCTGAATGGAATGGTCCGTAGAAATTAGACAACATATGAGTCCACTCTTTAAAACCTTGAGCAATCTCATCAAATTCTTTTTCAACTTTCGCAGTAAAATGGTAATCAACAATTCCTTTAAAATGCTGAACTAAGAAATCATTAACCAGAACACCAATATCAGTTGGAAACATTTTATTACGTTCAGCTCCGGTAATTTCAGTTTTTGTGACTTCTGAGATTTTACCATCTGTCAATGTTAAGACTTTGAATGATCTTTCCTTACCGTCTCTATCTTCTTTTACAACATAGCCACGATTTTGGATCGTAGATATAGTTGGAGCATACGTTGATGGTCTACCAATTCCTAACTCCTCAAGTTTTTTAACCAAGGAAGCTTCCGTAAACCTTGCTGGAGGTCTTGAGAATCTTTCCGTCGCATTCATGGTCTCAAGATTAAGATTTTGGCCATTACTCAGTGGAGGAAGGATTGAATTATCAGAATTGTCAAGATCTATATCATCATTATCATCATCAGAAGATTCAAAATATACTTTTAAAAACCCATCAAATTTCATGATTTCGCCTGAAGCAACCAAGTCTTCTGATCTGGTAGAAATATTGATTTTAGCAGTAGTTTTTTTCAAATTCTGCTTCAGTCATTTGAGATGCAATTGAACGCTTCCAAATTAATTCATACAATCTTTTTTCGGAGTTATCACCTTCAATTGTATGATCATTAAAGTATGTTGGACGGATTGCTTCGTGAGCTTCCTGTGCACCGGCACTTTTAGTACGAAATTGTCTTAATTTATGGTATTTATCACCATACGCATTGATGATTTCCGATTTTGCACCCTGTAATGCGGTATCGGAAAGGTTTACTGAATCTGTACGCATATAAGTAATACGCCCAGCTTCATAAAGTCGTTGAGCTACTTGCATTGTTCGAGCCACAGAAAATCCAAGTTTTCTACTTGCCTCCTGTTGTAATGTAGATGTTGTAAAGGAGCCGATGGAGAACGTTTTGAAGGTTTAGTTTCTAAACTCTTAATATTAAATACAGCATTAGCACAATCATTTAAAAATTGATTAGCTTCCTCAACAGTCGGAAACCTATTTGGAAGTTCTGCTTTAAATCTATCTTTTTGGTTTCCAGTATTAAAAATAGCAACAACTTTAAATGCTGCCTCAGCATTAAACTTATTAATGTCCCTTTCGCGCTCAACAATTAATCTAACCGCTACAGACTGAACACGGCCAGCAGATAAAGAAGGTTTGACTTTTTTCCAGAGTACCGGAGAAAGTTCAAAGCCGACCAATCTATCTAATACTCTACGAGCTTGTTGAGCATTAACAAGGTTAAAATCTATTTTACGTGGTGATTCAATTGCTTTTAAAATGGCAGGTTTAGTGATCTCATGAAAAACAATACGTTTGGTTTTATCGTCTTTCAGCCCTAAAGTTTCATATAAGTGCCAAGAAATTGCTTCTCCTTCTCGGTCTTCATCGGATGCTAACCAAACTGTCTCTGCAGATTTAGCTAGCTTCTTCAACTCACTTACTAAAGCTTTTTTATCCGAAGGAACTTCATACTTCTGTTTGAAGTTATCGTCAGTGTCAATCGCATCATCGGTTTTCACCAAATCGCGGATGTGACCATAACTAGATTTTACCAAAAAATCTTTTCCTAAATATCCTTCTATTGTTTTGGCCTTTGCTGGAGACTCAACTATCAATAAATTTTTTGCCATTTATACTGTATGATTTCATGCAAAGAAAACGATTTCAAAATGGAATGCAAATTCTTTTTTATTACGATTATTAAAAATGTGACTTGGGTATACGCTCATTTTATCCAAATATCCAGTAAATAAAACACTGCAAAAACTACAGAAGCAATACCATTTGTAGTCATAAATGCACGGTCTACCCTACTTAAATCATTTAAACTCACTATTCGATGTTGGTATATTAATAATGCTGCATAGAATGCAACGCCTATATAGTATAATATTCCAACAGGCATATATAATACTGGCAGTAAAATAAAGATAAATGACAGTACATGAAGTATTTCAGAAATCCTTAATGCTGCCTTTCCTCCAAAATTTGCAGGTATCGAGTTTAAGCCATTAGCCTTATCAAATTCTTCATCTTGCAAAGCATATATGATGTCAAATCCACTCACCCATGTAAGGACAGCTAATCCATAAAAGATAGGTACTATATTAAAATGTCCGGTCACCGCTAAGTAAGCACCAACAGGTGCTAAGCCCAATCCAACCCCCAATACAATATGACATAAAGGAGATATTCTTTTCATGTAAGAATAGAATAAAATAACAAATAAAGCGATTGGAGAAAGTAGAAAGCACAAAAAGTTTATGAAGTAACAAGCTATTATAAATACTATACAATTGATAATGGTAAAAATTAGAGCTTGATTTGCGGAGATTTTACCAGCAGGAATATCCCTTACCGCAGTTCGAGGGTTTAATGCGTCAATATCTCTATCTAAATATCGATTGAAAGCCATAGCAGCATTTCTTGCAGTCACCATACATACCAACATCAATAAAAACAACTTCCATTCAAATTGATAATCAGTAGTATTGATCGCTAAAAAGAAACCTATGATGGCAAATGGTAGAGCAAATATACTATGTGCAAAAAGCACTAAGGACATGTATTTTTTCATATATTAACCCAAAGGAGAAACGAAGTTTTTATTGATATCATCAATTGTTTCCAATACCTGTTCACAACCTAGTTTAGTTTCTGAGGATGTAAGAATATGTGGTGGAACCTCTTCAAACCAAGTTTTCAATGCTTTGCGAAATTTAGCTATGTTCTGATCAGACTTTACCATGGAGTGTTTATCAGCCTTGGTAAATAACAATAAAAATGGAATTCCTTGCTCTCCTAACCAGTAACAGAAGTCTAAATCAATCTTTTGTGGCTCGTGACGACTATCGATCAGTACAAATACACATTGTAGATTCTCTCTTCTAGTCAAATACTCACGAATAAACTTTTCCCAAGATGCACGGTTCTTTTTTGAAGTTTGGGCAAATCCATAACCTGGTAAATCCACCAAATACCATTCATCATTAATTATGAAATGGTTGATTAATTGAGTTTTACCTGGTTTTTGAGAGGTTTTGGCTAAACCTTTTCTACGTGTGATCGCATTTATCAGTGAAGATTTTCCAACATTCGAACGTCCAATAAATGCGTATTCAGCTTTATTAGCTTCCGGAAGCTTAGTTACATCAGTATTACTAGTTAAAAATTCTGCTCTATTGATATTCATTCAGCAAAGGTACAATTAAATACAATTTTATTTCTCTTTTGAAACGCTATAGAACTATTAGTGTTTCAATAAAAATTCATAATTTCAGCAGCAAATATGTTTGTATGCTGGAAATAAAAAATATTGTTAAGCAATATGCCAACCATAAGGCTTTAGACGATGTGTCTATTCATGTACCATCAGGAAAGATTTTTGGTCTTTTAGGGCCCAATGGCGCAGGAAAGACTTCATTAATCCGAATTATCAATCAAATCACTGCACCAGATTCAGGCGAAATAATTTTCGATGGCAAACCTTTGAATTCTTCCCATATCAGTAGAATCGGATATTTACCGGAAGAGCGAGGACTATATAAAAAAATGCAGATTGGGGACCAAATGATTTATCTAGCCCAATTAAAAGGTCTGAGTAAAAAGGATGCCAAAGAAAGAATAAAATATTGGTTTGAAAAACTTAAGATTGAAAGTTGGTGGGATAAAAAAGTAGAAGATCTAAGTAAAGGAATGCAACAAAAAGTACAATTTGTAGCCACTGTCCTCCACGAACCAGATTTAATAATTTTAGATGAACCCTTCTCAGGATTTGACCCAGTAAATGCACAAGTTATTCAAGATGAAATCCTAGAATTAAATAAAAAAGGTGCTACCATTATTTATTCCACCCATAGGATGGAATCTGTGGAAGCATTGTGTGACAATATCGCATTGTTAAACAAATCAAAAGTGATTTTGGAAGGTTCAGTTAAAGAGATTAAAAACCAGTATAGAAATCAAACCTACAGGATAGAATATCATCTGAAACCTGAAACAGAGCGTATTCAAATTGATCATTCCCTTTGGCAGAACCTAGATCAGTCGGAATCAAATAACAATATATTAACTATCCAGATTCCTCAAGAGAAATCATTAAATGATGTTTTAATAAACTTGATTCCTCAAATTGAGATTCAGCAAATATTTGAAATAATACCTTCGATGCATGATATTTTCATCGATAATGTTACTAATAATAAATAACCCTAAAAGTATATGAACAAAATATTATTAATTATCCAAAGAGAATACTTGAGCAGGGTTAAGAAAAAAACATTTCTGCTGACCACTTTTTTAGTTCCTCTATTTTTTATTGGGATGTACGTTGGTGTATTTTTCCTAACAAAACAGAGTTTTGAGGATTCTAAAGCATTGATATATGTTGTAGACAACACTAAAGAAGTAGGCAATCAATTAAAGAATACTGATCAAATAACCTTTACAGAATCTACAGAAGAACTAAATAGTCAAATTCAGAAAATCAAGGATTTGGATGGAAATACTAATATCCTTTTTATCCCTGAGGATTTCTATCAAACACATAACATTGAATTTTTATCTTCTGGCAAGCCAAACATTGCAACCAAGGGGCAGGTAGAATCACAATTAGAAAATATTTTATTGGAATACCAATATAAAGAATTGAATATTGATGCTTCTAAGATTAAAAGCATAGACACCAAAGTCAGTACTGCAGCCAAGGAAATTACTGCATCGGGAGAAGCAAAAGATAGTGATACAAGGATTGCGATGGGTATTGCGATGGCATTATCTGTCTTAATTTACTTATCTCTATTCTTGTATGGGGCACAGGTGATGCGAGGGATTATTGAAGAAAAATCAAATCGAATCATTGAAGTAATCATATCATCAGTAAAACCATTTCAATTGATGATGGGTAAGATTATTGGTATTGGTTTAGTGGGTATTACACAGTTTATTTTATGGATTATCTTGAGTTTTGGTTTGATCGCCATTGCATCAAATACATTAATTGACAAAAACGAATTCCAGAAGGAAATGATGCAAAACTCTCCTGAGGGGACTGAAATTGGTAGTGGATCAATAATGTCAGAAATCAATACAGCAATGGAGGCAGTAAATATTCCAGAATTACTGATCAGCTTCTTTTTATTTTTCATTGGGGGTTATATGCTATACAGTGCATTATTTGCTGCTGTAGGCTCTGCAGTAGATAATGAAACAGAAGCAAACCAATTTACTATGCCGATTACTACGCCTTTGCTATTAGCTTATATCCTTTCATTTGGTGTTTTGGTAAACAATCCACATGGACCTATTGCAGTTTGGTTAAGTTTTATTCCTCTCACGTCTCCAATTGCGATGTTGGTAAGAATTCCATTTGGTGTTCCAACTTGGCAAATTGCCCTTTCATTTATTTTATTAGTAGGTGGATTTGTATTTACAACATGGTTTGCTGCAAGGATATATAGGATCGGAATTCTTATGTATGGTAAAAAAGCAAGCTTTAAAGAACTTATAAAATGGTTCAGGTATAAAAGCTAAATTTATAGGAACAAAATAGGGACGCCTTTCTCATTTTAATTTTGAGAAGGGCTTCTTTTTATATTTTTTATAACTTTACCGCTGTTTTATTAAACATCTTCAATCTTAATTCTGTTATGGCGAATAATATAAATCTGTCTGTATTTAAGAAATTCTTTTCCTCAAATACATCGGGCGGAGTATTACTTTTTTTATGTGTTATTATATCACTTATCATTGCTAACACTTCATTTTCTACAAATTTCAATGAGTTTTTACAGGTCAAATTAGGTTTTGAGAATGAGACTGTTCAATTAAAGTACAGTATTAAGGGTTGGATTGATGATGGTTTAATGGCGATTTTCTTTTTGTTGGTAGGTTTAGAAATAAAAAGGGAGTTGGTTGAAGGGGAATTATCATCTCCTAAGAATGCTATCTTGCCCATTTTAGCAGCTGTAGGCGGAGCTATTGTCCCTGCAATAATCTATATCCTATTTAATCACGATCAACCATCACATCATGGATGGGGTATCCCAATGGCTACAGATATTGCATTTGCATTGGCCATAATCTCAATGTTAGATAAAAGAGTACCTCCTAGTTTAAAAATATTTTTAGCGGCATTGGCGATTGTAGATGATCTTTTGGCAATCTTAGTTATTGCTATTTTTTATTCAACAGAATTGCATTATACTTATTTACTATATGCTGCCGCTATATTAGCAGTTCTGGTTGCATTCAACAGATTTGGAGTAAAAAGTGTATGGGCTTATGTTATACCAGGATTATTCATTTGGTATTTTATCCATCATTCCGGAATTCATGCAACTATTGCTGGAGTATTGGTTGCAATGACTTTACCTACTACTCCGGATGAAAAGGAGTCAACTCTAGAAAAATTAGAACATGCGCTAGCGAATCCTGTGAATTTTATTATTATTCCCCTATTTGCATTAGTAAATACAAATATTACCATTCACAGTGAAATGGTACAGGGACTAACCACTCCTTTAGGTTTGGGGATTATTTTAGGTTTATTTTTTGGCAAAACAATCGGCATTTATGTTACTACCTGGATCTGCGTAAAAACTAAACTTGCAAATTTACCCGATATGGCTGGTTGGAAGCATATGATAGGTGTTGGAATGCTTGGAGGAATTGGATTTACTATGTCAATTTTTATTTCCATGCTCTCCTTTAAAGATCCATTGTTTATTGAGGAAGCAAAATTTGCTGTTTTAATAGGTTCCTTGATTTCAGGGGCATGTGGTTATATATACCTATCGATAATTGGCAAAAAGCAAAAATTTGATGGTCATTAAGAATATATAAGTTACAACGCTTTATTTAAATATACATTAAAATTATGCGCGCATATATAAAATAATATGCGCGCATTCTATTTTAAAGAAATATTCAAAGCAATTACTTTATCGTTATAGGAAATTTTAGACTACAGTATAATTTGGATTTTTGAGTGAAAATTGACTTAAAAAAATAAAGCTTGAGTCAATCGGGCGATCGCTCAAGCTTTAAAAAATAACCTCTTTATGAGGTAATCAACCTAAACCTAAGACAAAGATAGAGATTTTGTTATGTAAAATCCAAATATATTTCAGGAATAAAGCTGAGATATTATCTATAAAAATATTTAACTTGTTGGAAATCAGGGAAATAATTTTAAAAAATAAAGGTTTTCAAACGGGGAGAATGAAAACCTTTAATAACCAATTATAAACCTAAATTATGATGACACAAAGATAGTGTACATTTTACACATATCCAAATTTTTTTTAAAATATTTTATGGCATTCTTCTTATGTGCATGAAATTTGATTATCTTATATTTGAAAAAATCATTCAGCATTATGTTTACAGGCATTATAGAAACTTTAGGAACTGTTAAGAAAATTGAGCACGAGCAAAGCAATATTCATTATTTTATTGAATCAAGCATATCCCCTACTTTGAAAATTGATCAAAGCGTGTCTCATAATGGTGTCTGTCTTACCGTAGTTGGAATAGATGGTGAAGTACATCAAGTAACAGCTATTCATGAAACCTTAGAAAAAAGCAATCTTGGCAAATTGAAAGAGGGAGATATTGTAAATCTAGAACGTTGTGTAAAGGCAGATGGCCGCCTTGATGGACATATTGTCCAGGGGCATGTGGATCAAACTGCTATTTGCACCGCTGTAGAACCGCAAGACGGAAGTGTCGTATATTCTTTTGAATATGATCCTACATTGAAAAACCTAACAGTAGAAAAAGGATCAATAACTGTGAATGGAATAAGTTTGACAGTTGTTAATTCGGGGAAAAACAATTTCTCAGTAGCAATAATTCCTTATACTTTAGAAAACACGAATTTGAAAACACTAGAGATAGGAAGTACTGTTAACCTTGAATTTGATATTATAGGCAAGTATGTAAATAAGCTTCTTTCCTTAAGGGATTAATTTAATATTGGGCTTTTTAAATAGAAAAGCCCATTACTTCCTTCTTTTTTTTAGATTTAAATTTTTCAGGAACAATATTTAAAATTTCATTTTTCAACATGTTGATAGCATGTTTTTTCACGTAATTTTGAGGTGTCACTAAACTGATTTCACGCACTGGTTCAGGATTTTTAAAGTAACGAACATGCCCTAATTGATCTTCATCATAATTGGAAATACTCATTTCTGGAAGAATAGTTAAACCACCATTCAAATCAACCATCCGTTTTAAAGTTTCAACACTACCTGTATTATAATCAAATGTTCCTTCTTTAGATTGATTGTGTTTATAATTACAAATATTCAGGACTTGTCCTCGCATACAGTGACCTTCATTTAACAGCCATAACTTTTCATGAGAAATATCATCTGTACTTATCATTTTCTTTTCATATACAGGACTTTTTTGGGAAACATACGCTACAAAGGTCTCGTAAAACAGAGGCATTTCGTGAATTCCTGCATCATGTAGTGGAGTTGATAAAATCCCACAATCAAGAGTTCCTAATTTTAATTCTTGAATAATCTGTTCTGTTGTATATTCCCAAATCTGCAATTTCAGTTTGTTATATTTCTTCATAAAACTGGAAATGACATGGGGTAATAAGTATGGCGCAACGGTCGGAATTACTCCTATCCTTAATTCTCCGGTTAATTCTCCGCGTTCAGCTTGTAGAATTTCAGAGATTTTTTTTGCTCTCGGTCAAAATAGTTCTAGCTTGATCAATGATTTTTTCACCAATCTCGGTTGGAACAACAGGCTGTCTGCTTCTATCAAATATCTTCACTCCTAGTGATTCCTCCAACTTTTGTATTTGCATACTCAAAGTAGGCTGAGTCACAAAACATTTTTCTGCTGCGGCCACAAAACTCCGATAGGTATCTACGGCTATAATATACTCTAATTGAACAAGTGTCATGCTATAAATTTTAACTATACTAAGTTACAGAAGATATAGCGTTTTAGCCAATTTCAATGGAAATAGGACATAAAACAAACAAAGCCCGGAAAATTCCGGGCTTCGTGTTAATCAACAGATCATTTTAATGATTCTGCTTATATTTCATTTCTAAATCTAAAATTATATCTCTTTTTTTTCCTTCTATCAATGATAGATTTCCTGCAACAAAAACTCCCTTTTCACCAGTTTTTGTATTTCTTATTCCATATACTGAAGATTCATCTGCGGGATCGGTTTCTCCTTCATACCTGTAAAGCTCATCAATTTGATAATCCGAAGCATTCTCCACCAGTCCATCAAACTCAACATTGTAGTCTACTGAATAACCTTTGATTTGCGAGGTTATCCAAAGCCTCTGTTGTTGTGGCATATTTAAATGTTCTACTCATAACTATTATTACGTTCGTTTATGTAAAAACACATAACTTTGACTATTGTTTCAATACCAAAAATTTTTAATACTATTTTTTATGTCACATACACCCCCACCTGCAAAACAAACTCCTAATGAAGCTTTTGACAGATTATTAACTGTATTGAATACCTTAAGAATAGAATGTCCATGGGATAGAAAACAAACAATGGAGTCACTCCGTCATTTGACCATTGAGGAACTATACGAATTGACAGATGCTATTTTGGAAAAAGATTATCAAGAAATAAAAAAAGAACTTGGTGATATAATAATGCATTTGGTATTTTATGCAAAAATTGCAGAGGAAGAAAATCAGTTCAATATTACTGACGTATTGAATGCCGTTTGTGATAAATTAATTAGTAGACATCCACATATTTATGGAGATACGCAGGTTAAGGATGACGAAGAAGTTAAACAGAATTGGGAATCCATTAAATTGCAAGAAGGAAATAAATCTGTTCTTCAAGGTGTGCCACAGAGCCTTCCAGCTCTTGTCAAGGCCTATCGTATCCAAGACAAAGTACGTGGAGTAGGATTTGATTGGGAAGATAAGGCTGAAGTTTGGAACAAAGTTGAAGAAGAACTTGCAGAATTTAAAGCAGAATTTGACCTAAAGAATAATAATGTAAACCAAGAAAAAGCGGAAGGCGAGTTTGGCGACCTACTATTTTCTCTTATCAATTATGCAAGGCATTTAGGCATTAATCCTGAAAATGCTCTTGAAAAGACTAACAAAAAATTCATCAGAAGATTCACCTACTTGGAAGAAAAAGCGGCTGAAAATGGGTTGGTATTGAAAGACATGAGTTTGGAGGAGATGGATGTCTATTGGAATGAAGCTAAAAGTCTGAAATAATTGCTCTTCTGTTCTTTTATTGATAACTTTAATACGGTACAAACCATATCGTATGCAACACATTTTGAAGCTTTTAAAATGGCTAGGTATTATCCTTGCCTCCCTAATCATAGTCGTAATAATCTATCTTTATGCAACAGGAAAAGATTTTTTAATCAAAGGTGTTTTATGTTACATATTTACATGGTCATAAAACAGCATATTTAGATGATTACAAACATTTTGACAATCACATTGTAGAGATTGGAACTTCACAGCCCTGGAACAAATCAAAAGAATACAATAGTGTTAAAGCCACAGATTCATTAAGAACAATCCATCAAAACACGAAGTCAATTGCCTATATGATTATCCATCAGGACAGCATTTGGTTTGAGGAATATTATGATGGATATTCTGACTCTTCAAGATCCAATTCATTTTCGATGGCTAAAAGCATGGTTTCTGCTTTGTTAGGAAAAGCTTTAGAGACTGGACAAGTAAAGAGTATCAATCAAAAGGTTATAGATTTTGTGCCTGAGCTAACAGGTCCTTATGCTGACTCCTTAAAGCTCGTCGATTTAGTTTCAATGAGTTCAGGAATGAAATGGGATGAAAGCTATTATGATCCATTTTCTATCACCACTAGACTTTATTTTGATAATGATATCGTAGGGACCTTAGAACAAATGCCCATTGATAGCCCCCCGGGACAAAGTTTTAATTATAAAAGCGGAGACACTCAAGTCTTGGGAATAGCATTGCAGAGAGCGACAAATAAAACCTTGTCTGAATTATTATCGGAATATTTTTGGAAACCAATGGGTGCTGAACATCCTGCATTCTGGCAAGTTGATAGCAAGAAATATGGTATCGAAAAAGCATATTGTTGCGTCGCATCAAATGCCCGAGATTTCGCAAGGTTTGGGAAACTGTATTTACAGCATGGAAAATGGAATGGAGCATCCTTGTTAGATTCTTCATATGTACAGAAATCAGTTGTCAATACCTTTCCTGATTCCCCGCAATACGGATATGGCTGGTGGATAGGGAAATATCATGAAAAGGATTATTTCTATATGGACGGGCATTTAGGTCAATATGTTATTGTTATTCCAAAAGACGATCTAATAATTGTAAGATTGGGTCATGGTATTGATGGTAAACCTAGAACAGACCCCTCTTCAGCTTTTAATAATTTTATTGACCAAGCCTATGTAATGTTGGGAGACAGGATTAAATAAAAAATGGCTAATCATAGGTTTTAAAACCCTAGTATAGATAATATTTGTAACTTTGTCTCAATGAAAGAATTAGCCGTAATTTTTGATATGGACGGTGTTATTGCTCATACAAATCCATATCACGCCAAAGCCTTCGAAGCATTTTTTGATAGATATGAAATTCCTTATACAGATGTAGAATTTGAAAAGCATATGTATGGGAAACATAATAGTTATATCATGACACATTTTTTCAACAGACCTATAGTTGGCGAAGAGCTAATTACTCTTGAAAATGAGAAAGAGGGACTATTTCGAGAGATATATCAATCCGAAGCTAAGCCTATACCCTATTTACCTGAATTTTTAAATAATTTAAAAGAAAACCGGGTAAAACTTGGAGTAGCTACCTCTGCACCAAGAGCAAATATGGATTTGATCTTAGATTCCCTTGAAATTCGAGATTTCTTCCAATCGACACTTGGTTCTGAAAATGTTGAGCTTCATAAACCACATCCGGAAGTATACCTTAAATCTGCGTCTAACCTTGGGATCGATCCTCAATATTGTTTCGTTTTTGAAGATTCTTTTTCTGGAGTTACGGCAGGTAAAAATGCTGAAATGAATGTTATTGGTGTTTTGAGTTCTCATAAAAAGGAAGATCTTCCAAAATGCCTAGCCTATATAGATAATTATCAGGACATGAATACTTCCATATTGAAAGAATTATTCAGGAAGAATGTGGAATAGCGTATTAGATCTAATTCCATCACCTGCTGCTTGGGCATTGTATTTTTTTTGTGCTATGCTCATCGGCGTTTCAAAAACTGGTATCCAGAATGTAGGAACATTTACTATTCCTTTGTTTGCTTTATTATTTGGCGCCAAGTTCTCCACAGGAATTGTACTTATCCTCTTATGCATGGCGGATTTAATGGCCGTAATATATTATCGGAAAGAATTTATTTGGTCAGAAGTAAAGACAATGCTCCCTTATGCGATAATTGGACTTATAATAGGCCTATTAGTTGGAGATTATATAGATGACAAGGCTTTTAAATTTATTATGGGAGCTTGTATTTTCATCAGTGTCGTACTCATGATTTGGGGGACAAATAAAGCCAAGAATAACAAACAAGGAAATGATTTCACTAACAAATGGTGGTATTCACCTTCATTTGGATTGTTGGTAGGGTTTTCCACTATGATAGGAAATGCAGCAGGTCCAGCGTTGACCATTTTCCTCCTTACAAGGAAACTTAAAAAAGTGACTTTAGTAGCTACAGGAGCATGGTTTATCATGATCCTAAATTTCTCAAAGATACCTTTGCAATTATTAGTTTGGAAAAATCTTACCTGGGAAGGTATTATTCTTAATCTATTAGCCCTTCCATTTATCATATTAGGGGCTTATATCGGAATCAAGATTGTCAAGGTAATACCTGAAAAGGAATTTAAGATAGTAATCTTAGCTTTAGTGATTATTTCATCTTTGATGTTGATGTTTGGATAAGAATAATGACCTGAAGTTTCATTTAACAAATAAAAAAAGCCTGAAACAAATTGTTTCAGGCTTTTATTTTTTAAAATGCCGCTGTGTCGGCTGGAGCTTCAGTATTTTCCGTTTCTGGAGCTTTATCAATTAACTCCATAAATTGATCTAATTTTGGTGTTATGATAATTTGGGTCCTACGGTTTTTAGATTTACCATCCGCTGTATTATTACTTGCGACTGGGTTATATTCTCCTCTACCCACCTGCGGTTAAGCGTTTTGGATCAACTCCATAAGTATTTTGCAATGCCTGTACGACAGAAGATGCTCTCAACGTACTCAAATCCCAGTTGTTTCGGATATTAGCTTTGGAGATTGGGTCAGTATCTGTATTACCTTCGATTAACACATCATAATCCTTGTAATCTTGGATAATCTTAGCAATTTTGGATAACGTTTCTCCTGCACGGTCTGAAATTTCATAACTTCCGGATTTGTAAAGCATATTATCAGACAATGATATGTAAACTACGCCCTTCAATACTTGGACATCTACATCTTGCATCTCTTCCCTGCTTAATGAACGTGTCAAATTGTTAGTCAACACCATATTAAGTGAGTCACTTTTTTGTTTAGTATTCACTAGGTGTTGAATATATTTATTTGATGCATTAATTTCATCAACCAGTTTAGAAATATTCACATTACCTTGAGTGTTTTGGCTGATACTATTGTCCAATGTTCCTTGAAGTTTTGCCAATGCCTCTCTTAATCCAGCATTATTTTTACGCTCCTGTTCAAGTTGTTCTTCTAAACTTTTAACACGAGTTCTGCTTTCTGCAAGATCTAATTGACTCTGATTATATTTATCGCCGAGTTCTTTGTACTGGGCTTCTAAAGCCATATGAGTTTTCTTATTTACACCACATGAGGAAATGAAGAGAACTGTCATCAGTAATAATGGTACGCTAATTCTTTTAATCATAACGCTTGATTTTATTTGTATTCATTTAATGTTACGGTATTGTTAAGCAAAAGGAATGCCTTTTATATCATGCTAAAATTTCTTTTAAATTTATTTAACCAAAAAGTCCATTGATAATCATTCAAATGAGGTTTTAATGGTATTCCTTTTTTTTAAATTTAATATGATTGGAGAAATTTTATACTAAAAAAGAAATAATTAGTTGCCTCAACTCAATAAAATATATGATAATCGATGTAGTGAAATTACGTTATCATACCTCATTGAAAAATCCATTAACTAGTTACTGTAACAGGAAATAAAAAAAGGCTTGAGATCGGGGAGATTTCAAGCCTTAACTAACCAATTATTAACCTAAATTATGAATACTAGTTAACTTTCAAACTCCGTGCCAAAAAATATAATTAATAAATTTTTCATCATTTATTATTCTAAACCATAAATACCAATCATTAATTTTAATTTTGTCTATGCAACATTTAAATACATATTTAAAAAACTTGAATATCCAAGAACTTAATCCCATGCAAGAAGAAGTTCTTGAGAAATTCAACCCTGAAAAAAGATTTTGTTCTCTTATCCCCTACCGGATCTGGAAAAACATTAGCGTTCAGCTTATTACTATTCAACCTTCTTGGAGACAATCTTTCTAAAGGAACCAACGGATTAATTGTTGTCCCTACCAGAGAACTGGCATTGCAGATCGAATCAGTGATTAAGCAGATGAACAGTTCGTTAAATGTTGCTTTACTTTATGGAGGTAATAACAATCAAATTGAAAAAGATAAGTTAAAACAACATCCACCATTAATTATTGGAACGCCAGGAAGGATAATCTATCATATTGAGAGAAATCCTGCGCTTCTTGAAAACTGCCATACTTTAGTCTTAGATGAATTGACAAATCCTTAGAATTGGGATTCCAAGACCAATTGAGTTATATAGTTAAATCGGCTAGAGATGTTAGACATAAAATCTTAACATCGGCTACAGATATGGAAGAAATTCCCTCATTTCTGCAGTTGAATGATCCAATCAAACTTGATTACTTCGATTCCAATGGTCTAAGGCCTGATTTGTCATATTATAAAGTTATAAGCAGTTCTAAGCTTAAATTAGAATCCTTGTTTAAATTACTATGTAAAATCGGCAATGAGAGAGTCTTGGTATTTTGCAATCATAGAGAAGCTGTAGATAATATCTCTGATATTCTTGAAGGGAAAGGAATTGAGAGTATTCCTTATCATGGGGGTTTAGAGCAGTTTATGCGCGAGTTGACGATTATAAAAATTAAAAATGGTAGTCAAAACATTTTAATAACAACTGATTTAGCAGCTAGAGGATTAGATATTCCAGAAATGAACCATGTTGTTCATTATCAATTTCCATATAAAGAAGAAGATTTTATTCATAGAAACGGTCGAGCTGGCAGAAATGGGCAAAAAGGTTTTGTATATGGCATTTTAACTGAAGAGGATCGTGCTGCGAAGTATCTTGAAGAGGCTGAAACATTAGAACTTGGCGGATTTTACCCAATCCCTGAAGAACCTGAATTTAAAACTTTAAGAATTAATGCTGGAAAAAAACAAAAGGTAAATAAAATTGATATTGTTGGTTATATTTTAAATCTTCCAGAAATTTCAAAGGAAGATCTAGGACTGATAGTTGTCAAACCACATGATTCCTATGTAGCTATTCGAGCTGAAGTAGCAAATAAAGTGGTAAAGAATGGCAGTAATGGAAAAATTAAGGGTCAAAAAGTAAGAATAAGTTTAATTTGATTTCTTAATGTGCTTTAAGATAATTGGAGAAACCAAATGACTGATATCACCACCATTTTTCCAAATATCTCTTACGATAGTTGAAGAAATATGAGCCTCTCCACTCCCTGCTTAGCAAGAAATAAGTTTCGATTTGAGGGGCTAATATTAAGTTATTTTGAGCAATTATATTTTCATAATCCAGGTCTGTACCATTACGTAAACCTCTGATAATATAATTTGCACCTATAGATTGACAATAATCTACAGTCAATCCATTATAGAAACTTACTTCTACCTGATCATTATCACTATAAAGTTCAGAAATGGATATTTTTCTACTATCTACATCCATCATCCCAACCTTTGAACTGTTTATTCCAATTGCAATATAAATCTTATCAAAAAGTGGTAAAGCTCTATTTATTAAATCTTGGTGTGCTATTGTAAAGGGGTCAAATGAACCTGGAAAAACTGCTATTTTCATAATTAGATAGAATAAAAACTAAATGATGAATTACCGTATTGTCTCATTTCTACAAAATTAGGGTGGTCTATCATTTTTCTGTTGCTTGGATGTTCAATAATCAATATGCCACCTTCCTTTAATAAATCATTCTCTAGGACCAACTTTGGAAGCATAGGCAATTGTCCTAAATCATAAGGAGGATCAGCAAAAATCAAATCATATTTCTCCTTATCAGATTTTAAATACTTGAAAACATCAGCTTTTCTAGATTTTATCTGATTTAAATTTAGTTTTTTTGATGTTTCGTTAATATACAAAATACATTTGCCATGTTGATCAATTGAATTGACCTTTTCTGCACCTCTAGATGCTAATTCAAAAGATATATTCCCTGTACCAGCAAATAAGTCTAAGCATACCATCCCGTCAAAATCAAACCTATTATTTAATATATTAAATAAAGCTTCCTTCGCAATGTCTGTAGTAGGTCTTACAGGAAGATTTTGTGGAGGATTTAACCTCAGTCCGGCCGCTTTGCCTCCAATTATTCGCATATTGGTAAATCTAAAAGATAATGAGCCAGGAAAGTTTTTGATTCATCATCCAATGATTGAGCTGGACGTGATGCAGTGATTTCTATGACTTCTTTTGATAAATTCCTAAGTTTTTCAACTAAAGAATCATCAACTATAGTTCCCGAATATAAAATCTTATTTACCTTTCCCTGGATTCCAAAAGTTTCAAATACATTCAGTATGAAATAACTTAAATCATCCTCACTCACTATTTCAAATGTATTGTAAAACTTAAATTGACCATTTATAAATAAATAGATATCAGCTGAATTATCATCGAAAACAACTCCCAAAACTTCACCTTTTAAAGGTATATATGGTCTAGCTTGAACCAAGTTTAATTTAAATTCAGGAACAAATTTGGCATCGGGGAATAACGTGTTCCACCTATGGTATAATAAGACATCAAATTGAAATAAAGCTTCAATATTCAAGAAATCAATCGTTGTCCTGCTCATTGCCTGAGAAGGATTTTCCATAAATTCTTGATATTTATCCAAATCTATTTCTTGAAATAAATCGTTGGGGATAAAGGTTAAATTATGAGTAGGAATACTTACATATACATTTTGAAATGGTAAGCTCAATAATTTTAGTGCTTCTTCCGATGGATTGTGACTCTCAAAATTCATATAAACCAAAAGTTGGTTCTCTTGGTCTAAAACATAAAGCTTATCATATTGATAATTAGCTTTAACTATCAATGTATAGTGCGAGATATAATGTAAATGAAATTGTTTTGCAGTATAATTCATTCCTTGCAGATGGTATTAAACAAAAATAGTTTTTAAAATTGGATTGACCAACCTTTTGAATAACTTTGAATGTGCACATAAAAAATACGCTTTTACAACAATTTTCACATCAACCTACAATTCAACAAGAAAAAGTATTTGAAATCCTAGCAGACTTCATCCATACTTTCTCTGAAGACTCATGCTTCATTCTTAAAGGGTACGCAGGTACGGGTAAAACTAGTATGATAAGTGCGCTTGTGAAATCCCTTCCAAGATTCAACAAACGATCTGTGCTTCTTGCACCAACAGGTCGTGCAGCAAAGGTCATGGCTTCCTACTCTGGAAGAAATGCGCTTACGATACACAAAAAAATATACAGAAAAAAAAATGCTGCTTCATTAGACATGCAATTCAGTCTGGCTGAAAATCTTCATGAGAACACCTTATTTATTGTAGATGAAGCTTCTATGATCAGCAATGAAGGTTATTCCATGTTTTCAGATGGCTTGCTCCATGATCTGATAAAATACGTTCAATCTGGTGAAAATTGCACTTTGATGCTGGTGGGTGATATTGCTCAATTACCACCAGTTGGCTTAGAAACAAGCCCAGCTCTTGATTCTGAATACATGAATGCAGAATTTGGATTAGAGATATTTTCCTATGAGATGACTGATGTTGTGAGACAAGACAAGAATTCAGGGATTTTGTTTAATGCAACAAAGATTAGAAATGACATCCGATTGGATGAAGAATTCGCTGAATACAACTACCCTCAATTTATTACTAAGCCTTTTAGAGACATCTATAGAATGAATGGTGAACGCCTGATTGAAGGATTGCATTATGCATATGACAAATTTGGCATTGAAAATTCTATGGTTATATGTCGATCAAATAGATCAGCGAACTTATATAATCAAAATATCCGAAACCAAATTCTGTTTCGTGATGAAGAAATCACCGGTGGTGATATCATTATGGTTGTTAAAAACAATTATTATTGGCTCCAAGACAACGATGAAAAAAACACTGGATTTATAGCCAATGGAGATATGGCTGTTATCAAAAAAGTCAGCAATATTCATGAGATGCACGGTTTTCGATTTGCAGACCTTTATTTGGAATTTATGGATAACAATGAAGGTGACGCAATTCGCTGTAGAGTTCTTCTTGATAGTCTCTACGTTGATTCACCAAACCTTCCGTATGAAAAACAACAAGAATTGTATAATAGTATTGCACAAGATTATAGCGACATCTCCAATAAAAAAGATCGGATGGAAGCTATGAAAAAGGACCCCTATTACAATGCATTACAAATAAAATTCGCGTACGCTATTACTTGTCATAAGGCACAGGGTGGCCAATGGCCACTAGTATTTGTTGATCAAGGCTATATGACTGATGAGATGTTGAATACGGAATTCATGAGATGGCTGTACACAGCTATTACTAGGGCATCCAAGGAATTATTCTTGGTGAATTTTAACGAAAAATTTTACGAAGCCTAATCCTATCAAAAAAAATACAATTTCTCTTCGTAAAAAGAGTTTTAAAAGGATATTTTCGCAGAATTATCGACTAACAATTTATAATGAAGCACTTATTATCCCTACTCTTATTATTCTCATTTACAGTTGTAACTGCACAAGAAAAATCAAATTTAGCGAAGCCTAATTACCACCTAGCGTCTAAATTCTCACCTACCAAATTGAGTAAGCTTATTTTCTCCACTGAAGTGAATCCGAATTGGATAAACTTTGGAGATAAATTCTGGTACGAATATAATACCCCGCAAGGTAAGAAATGGTATTTAGTAGATCCTAAGAATAAAAAGAAATCAGAATTATTTGACCATGCTGAAATGGCAAGAAAGATTTCATCGATTGTTAGAAATCCCTTTGATGCTCAACACTTAGAGATTAGGAATTTAAGGTTTCTGGAAAATGAAAATTTAGTAAGATTTGAAGTTCAGAGTACTAAGGACACTGTAAAATCGCAGGAAGAGATAAAGAAACTTACCAACAAAAAAGATACGATCAAAAAAAAGCTTTATTATTTTGAATATAATATAAGCAACAATAACTTAACAGAATTATCTGAGGAAAGTAAAGATAAGGCTAGACTTTTTGGGCTAACTTTAATCCTGATACTACCAGAGTTTACTATGCAAAAAAATTATAATCTATATTGGATGGATTATGAAAATTTCTTAAAAGCTCAAAAAGACGAAAAGGATTCCACTATAGTAGAACACCAAATCACTACAGATGGAGTACAATATTATGCATGGGGAGGTGATGAGTATAGCGTCACAACTGGTGATAAAAAATCTGAAGAGGAAGAGAAGAAAAAAAGAAAGCCTGTTTGGATTAATTGGTCGCCTAACGGAAAATACTTTACATTAACACGTAAGGATAACAGAGAATATAGTGCACTATGGGTCATTAACAATGTTGCTGCAAAACGTCCTACATTGGAGACTTATAAATACTTGATGCCTGGTGAAACAGATTCAACTGAGGCTGAATTGTATATTTTTGATAGTAGTACATTAAAACCAAAACAGGTTAATATTGCTGCATTCAAAAATCAAACAATAAGCAATTGGAATAAAGACAGAACCAAGGACTCTTATAAAGGAAAGCACTATATCAATTATTGGCTAGGTAATGATGAAGAATTCTATATTGCAAGATCTAGCAGAGACTTGAAAAGAATAGATATTGTTGCGGTAAATGTAAATGGACAAACCAGAACAGTCCTTGAGGAAAGATCAAATGTTTACTTGGATATTAAAAAACCATATTTCATTAATAATGGAAACCAATTTATACACTGGTCACAAAGAGATGGATGGGGGCATTTTTATTTATACAACAAAAATGGTGGACTTGTAAACCAAATTACTAAAGGCGAGTTTCATTGCGATGATTTAACAAGGTTTAATGAAAATACAGGAACTCTATTTTTTAGAGCAAATGGGAAGGAAAAGAATATTGATCCTTATTATTCTTACTACTATTCTGTTTCCAAAAACGGTGGTCCAATAAAGCTTTTAACTCCTGGTGATTTTGATCACCAAGTTTTGGCGAGTGAAAGCTCAAATTATTTTATAGATAATTTTTCGAGGGTTTAATACTGCCCCTGTTAGTAAATCTTTATAGTTCAAGTGGTCAATTGATAATGAAGTTGGAAGAAACTGATCTTTCTAATTTATTTGCTGCAGGATATAAATTTCCAGAACCATTTAAAGTCAAAAGCTGGGTGATGGCAATAACCGATCTTTAATGGGGTAATGTATAAGCCATTTGATTTTGACAGCACAAAAACCTACCCTATTATTGAGTATGTTTATCCAGGTCCTCAAACTGAAGCTGTTAATAAAAGCTTTGGTAGATCAATGGATAGAATAGATCGTTTAGCACAAATGGGATTTATTGTGGTCTCAGTTGGAAAATAGAGGTGGTCATCCTTCACGTTCAAAATGGTATCATACTTACGGTTATGGTAACTTAAGGGACTACGGATTGGAAGACAAAAAAGTGGTTGCAGAACAATTAGCTGATAAATATTCATTTATTGATATCAATAAGGTCGGTATAACAGGACACTCTGGAGGGGGATTTATGTCTACTGCTGCGATGTTGGTATATCCAGATTTTTTCAAAGTAGCGGTTTCGGGCGCTGGAAATCACGAAAATAACATCTATAATCGTTGGTGGAAGTGAAAGACATCATGGTGTAAAGGAAGAAATATCCTCTAAAGGTGATACCACATTTACCTATAATATTCAAAGAAATACCGAACTTGCGAAAAACTTGAAAGGTAAATTGTTGATTGTTACTGGTGATATCGATAATAATGTACATCCAGCAAACTCGATTCGCATGGTAGGATGCATTAATTAGAGCAAACAAAAGATTTGACTTTTTATTATTACCAGGACAGAGACATGGTTTCGGAGAATATGACGGAATATTTCTTCTGGAGAATGGCAGATTATTTTTAGTCAACATCTATTAAGGTTCTTCTGAAAATGAATGAACGGATATCATGGAAATGAACCGAGAAAAGCCAATGAAATAATGACAGCAAATAACATAGAAAATTTAAAAGAAGCCTTGATTAGTTTTTGGGGCTTCTGACTTAAATGAGAATATCTTAAATGATATTAGCCTAACAGAATTGATGGAATTGAGCGTCGATGAATCAAAACCGAGGTTATGTTTCAGAAGTGCTTGGGCATATAGAACACATACTGCTAAAAAACACAAATTTGTTTAGATCTTCCTATAAAAACTCTCATTTTAAAATTATGTCAAATTAAATAATTGGAGCAGTTTAAGGAGTTATTCTAAATTGGTTATGTGGTTAGTCTCAAATAAAAACTTAGATATCCAATTAACTGAGGTGGAAAGAGAAAATATATTAGAGAAAACTTTTCAAATAATTGAGGATTCAGGTTGTCCTGTAGCTGTTAAGGTGAATGGATTTGATATTTTATATGATCTTTGCCCTTATTTTGAAGGCCTCTCCCAAGAATTAAAAGTATTGATAGAGCTAAACCTAGAAAAAGAAAACACCCCTGCTTTAAAAAGCAGAGGTGTAAGAATCTTATCTAAGTTAACGTGAGTTCGGTTTAAGCACACTGTACCCGTTCAGCAGTATTCCTGAAAACCCCTGTGCTGTTGTATCCTATTCTCCATTTTTTCCTTTCAAACAGGAGTCTACACTGACTCTCCGTCCTCTCTCGTTCAGAGATTGTTCGGACCTTGTTCGGACCTCGTTCGGGTGTGATCCGAACAAGGTCCGTACAAGGTGCGGCTGAGGTCCGAACGAAAGAGGACGGAGAGTGCAACATGTCCCCTATACGTCCTAAGTAAAAGGACAAAAAGACAAAAAGAAATTAAATGAAAATCAAGATTTGAATCCTTGTGTATTAGTTAATGAGAGTTCGGTTTAAGCGGCGAGGAACAATTGGTTTACATGCTGTTCAACCGATGGAACACTGTCCCCGTTCAGCAGTATTCACTTTTGCCAAGACAACCACATCTTTACAAAAAGCATAAAGGGGAGAGCACATTTTAACTCTTTTTCTCATCCCGAACTCACGTTAAGTTAGGATGATTAAAATAACGTATTACCTTTATTAAAAATGTTTTTTCCTAAATGCTTAAACGCTAATTCAGTACATTCACGACCTCTTGAGGTACGCATAAGGTATCCTTCCTGAATCAAAAATGGTTCATAAACCTCTTCAATAGTTCCTTCATCTTCACCCACTGCAGTTGCAATTGTTTTCAATCCTACAGGACCCTCCTTTGAATTTATCAATAATGGTACTGAGAATCCTATTATCCATTTCATCCAAACCATGCTCATCCGACATTTAGAGCATTCAAAGCAAATTGAGCTATTCCTTTTTCAATGGAACCGTTTCCTTTAATTTGGGCAAAATCGCGGGTTCTACGCAACAGTGCATTTGCAATTCTAGGTTGTACCTCTACTTCTTTCTTGCAATTTCAAATGCTCCTTCTTCATTTATTGGAACATTCAATATAATTGCCCGAACGCATTACAATATCAGTTAACAGTTTAGAATCATAATATTGCAACCTATGAATTGATACCAAAACGAGCTCTTAATGGAGCAGTCAATAATCCAGAACGTGTCGTAGCACCTACTAAAGTAAATGGGTTAAGAGAAATTTTGGACAGATCGTGCATTCGGGACCTGTCTCCAACATGATATCTATTTTGAAGTCTTCCATTGCTGAATACAAATACTCTTCAACCAAAGGGCTTAAACGATGTATTTCATCATGAATAATATGTCTCCTTCTTCAAGATTTGTCAATAGACCTGCAAGATCACCAGGTTTATCTAAAACGGGGCCTGAGGTAATTTAATACCTACCCCCATTTCATTAGCAATAATGATGAGACAATGTGGTTTTTCCAAGTCCGGAGGACCGTGCAATAATACATGGTCTAATGCCTCGCCTCGTAATTTGGCCGCTTTAACAAATATGGAAAGGTTTTCTAAAATCTTGGCCTGACCAGTAAAATCATCGAAGCTTTGAGGACGAAGAACCCGCTCCCAAATCTTTATCAGTCGGCGTTAATCTATCAGGATTGGGATCAAGGTTTTCATTCATATCGCTGTACACTAATCTTTTACAATAATTATCTCTCGTATTTCTTAAATAAACTTCCCATTTTCATCTGGATAACTCCGAAAAAAGCTTCTTTAAAAATTTTGGTACTCATTTTTGAAGTGCCTAATGTCCTATCTGTAAATATAATAGGAATTTCCACTACATTAAAACCATATTGAATTGCTGTAAATTTCATTTCAATTTGAAAAGCATATCCTACAAATTTAATTTTATCAAGAGGAATAGTTTCTAGTACCTCTCTTCTAAAACAAACAAAACCTGCAGTAGCGTCTTGAATTTTAATTCTTGTAATCAAACGAACATATGCTGAAGCAAAATATGACATCAATACTCTGTTCATAGGCCAATTAACAACATTTACACCTTTAATGTATCTAGATCCAATTGCCATGTCTGCTCCTCCATTCTTACAAGTGTCACGCAAACGGATTAGGTCGTCAGGATTATGGCTGAAATCTGCATCCATTTCAAATATAAAGGAATATTCACGTTGCAATGCCCATTTGAATCCATGAATATATGCTGTTCCTAACCCTAACTTACCTTTTCTCTCCTCAATGAACAATCGATCCTTGAATTCTGAAGCTTGTAATTCCTTTACAATATTGGCTGTTCCATCAGGGGAGCCATCGTCTACAATTAAAATATGGAATTCCACTTCTAAAGAAAAAACCTTGCGTATTATTCGCTCTATGTTTTCCTTTTCATTATATGTTGGAATAATAACTATGCTATCTGCCACGTCAATTTTTTGATTTGGTAAAGTTAATCATTTACTATAATTAATTTACAGTTACGGGTACAATGGTTCAAGAAAAAAGCCGATTGAATTATCAATCGGCTTTCTCTATTAATTTACACGTGCCATTAACCTCTTAATATATGGTGAGAGAATAATTATATTGCTCCAGCAATTAAAGAGTATAATCCTAACTGCTTATATCCTTCCGTGTAGGTTATCAACTTATCCATTAGCGAATCTCCTTCCCTAGCCTCAGCCATATTTGCGCCCAATTAATCCCAGCAACATATTGTCCATAAGCACTTGCCAAAAACCACATACCCATCATAATACCCTGCAACTTAGCAGGTGATAATTTAGTCATGATAGAAAGTCCAATTGGTGATAAACATAGTTCCCCAACAGTTATCACTAATAATGCTAAAGTGAAAACATCCAATGAGGTCATTCCATCAACAGCAAAAAATCTAGTCGCATATAATACATAAAATCCTAAACCTAGGAACAAAAATCCCAATCCAAATTTTATTATAGTATTAGGTTCTAATTTTCTTTTGGCCAACCAGATCCATAACAGTCCAAACAATGGTGCCAAAGCGATTATAAAAAATGCTCCGCCGGAATTGTTCACACCATTAGGATCCAAAGTCAATGTACCACCAAGGATGGTATCATTCAGATTTTTAGCAGCAAAAATACTCAAGGAGCCACCACTTTGTTCATATATTCCCCAAAATACTATAGAGAACAAGATAAAAATCAAAGCCGCTATTAATTTATTACGTTCTACTTTACCAACTTTTGACATCTCATAGAATAAATAAATTAATGTTAATGGTCCAATGGTATACATGAAATAATCTGTGTATTCTGTTTTGGAAACCATAATCTGTATTAGAGGAATTAATAATAATGTTCCAATATATACAGCATATTCAACCCATTTAGGCAATGGTTTGGTTTTTATAATTGCATCTGGGTGTCCCCGGTTGCAAACCGATTGGGCCCAATTCATGTTTGGTAAATTGAAAGTTAATCAAACTAATGAGCATACCTACTGCTGCCAAACCAAAAGCAACATTCCAGCGGTAAGCTTCATCAATAACAGAACTTAGCATGTATCCTTTACCAATAGCTACACAAATATACCCTCCTAAGAACGCGCCTAAATTGATCCCAGCATAAAATAGTGAAAATCCAGCATCGCGTCTGATATCACCATCTTTATAAAGTTCACCAACCATGGTAGAAATATTTGGTTTGAAAAACCCCGTTCCGATAATGATAAATGCTAACCCAAAAAAAGAAAATTCATGGGTATCGATTGATAGTAATACTGAACCCACAATCATCAGTAAACCTCCGAAAACAAGAGATTTTCTGAATCCTAAAACTTTATCTGCGAATAACCCGCCGACAAAGGTAAATGCATAAACAAATGCTTGGGTTGCACCATATTGTAGATTTGCTTCCTTCTCACCAAAATTAAGTTGTGTTATCATAAAGAAAACCAACATCCCGCGCATTCCGTAAAAACAGAATCTCTCCCACATTTCGGAGAAAAACAATCTCCAAATTTGTTTAGGATACTTGCCTTCAAAATTCTGAACCTCAGCAAGAGTTTTGTGTGTTTCTGATGCCATAATTAATTCAGTTTTTTTATTTTACACCGTGCATTAATTTCTTTATAATTGGCTGCAATGACATCACAATCACACCAGCAACAATGGGAACAATTGTGAATATTAAGAAAAATGTACTGAGAGAATATTGATTTGTGATGACCTCGATTTGACCTCCTAAAATTGCCGCTAGCTTGTTTCCAATAGCCAATGCTAAATACCACATACCAAACATAAAACCAATCATTCGCGCTGGAGCCAATTTAGAAACATAGGATAATCCCACTGGTGATAAGCATAACTCACCCAAAGTATGGAACATATAAGCAAGTATTAACCAAATCATCGAAACTTTGATGCCATCTTGAATGCCATGTGCTCCAAATGCCAACAATCCAAAACCAATAGCCATTATGATTAAGCCCATTCCATATTTGACTGTTGCCGGTGGATTAAATTTAGAATCCCATATTTTTGAAACAAAATTTGCAAAGGTGATAATAAAGAAAGAATTCATGATGGAAAACCATGACACTGCAATTTCGGATGATTCAGCTGTAAATTCACGATATAGCATCCAAATTGCAACTCCCCAAACACCTGCAAAACATATAAACTGTACAATATTGGAAAGTGGAGCCTTGCCATAGGTCTTCTTTGTAAGCATGATGACAACATAAGTCACCAATAATAAAGGAACTACTGTCAATAATGTATTTATTACATTGAATATGGTTAATGAATTACCAGACAAGCTGCGATCCACACTGTCACGTGCAAAGATCACCAAGGATGAAGCCCCCTGCTCAAAAGACATCCAAAAGAAGATGACAAAAAAAGCAAAGATAATAACTGCAATTAATCGATCACGTACCACTTTAGTATATCGGCTTAACCTCGAAATTACTACGAATAAGAACAAAATTAATGCTATGATAATAGCCACATTTTGCCCTGCTAATGTCCCAATCTGAAGGCTAGATAATATATCGATTCCTGCAATTTTTGATAAAGGGTCATTAAACGCAAATCCAAGACCTAAAATGGTCATAATACCGATTAGAATTGAGTCTAACTTAGTAAATGGATTAGGTTTGTCATCTGGATTATCAATATTTACAACCGTAGCCTTTTGTTCTAAGTTTGTTTTTGAAGGTGGGTCACCAACGGTACCAAAAATTGGTTTTGCATACCAAAACTGTAAGGTACCTAGAAACATAAAAATTCCAGCAAGACCAAATCCCCAGTGCCATCCTACTTTCTCTCCCAAATAACCACATAGCATCATACCAAAAAATGCACCTGAATTAACACCCATGTAGAAAATAGTGTAGGCAGCATCCTTTTTTTGAGGGAACTTTTTATACATTTCAGAAAGAATAGAGGTCATATTGGGTTTAAAGAAACCGGTTCCCAACACCAATGCTCCAAGGCCTAAATAGAGAAATAATGGGGTGTCAAATGCCATAAACAAATGGCCTAAAGTCATAATTGCTGCTCCAATTACAATAGCATACCTGTAACCTAAATACTTATCTGCCATAATTCCCCAAAAATTGGTGAAATATAGAGCAACATTGCGTATGTACCATAAAGTGCACCTGCTTGGATTGGGTCCCAGCCCCAACCAGAAAATGGACTGCCTGATATAATTGCACTGGTTAAAAAGTTGATTAGTAATACGCGCATTCCATAAAAAGAAAAACGCTCCCACATTTCCGTGAAAAATAAAAACAAATAAACCTGAAGGGTGTCCTAAGACTAAACTACCATCTATTCCTTGTTTCTCTAGTTCTTCAGAAAATGAGGCATCTGAAATTTGATTCATACGTTAATTATTGGATTCTATATTCTGTAATATTGGCCGTAAAATTAAACAAAAAGCCGAATGTTAAACAATTCGGCTTTTTAATTACTTTATATTTCTTTTACTTAAACTTATTATTAATGAATTCCATGCATCATTTTCTTCAATTTATTATTGAAAATCAATAACAATAATGCTACGAAAATTGGCAAAGCAGCAATAATCAAGAAAAATGTAGACATAGAATATTTTTCTGCAATTTGGTCGATATAAGAACCAGTCATACCAGCAATAAAGTTTGCAATAGCTGAAGCTGTGAACCAAAGACCAAATAATAATCCTGCTAATTTTTTAGGAGATAACTTACTTACATAAGAAAGACCAACTGGTGAGACACATAATTCGCCTGTTGTATGGAAGAAATAAGCTAATATCAACCAAATCATACTAACCGAAGCTGTTTGAGCTCCCGAAGGAATTGACATTGATCCATAAGCTAAGGCTAAAAATCCTACAGCAACTAAGATCAATCCAAAAGCAAACTTAACTGGCCCTGAAGGATTCCATACCTTTTCCCACAATTTAGAAAATGAAGAAGCTAAAGTAATAATGAAAAATGAATTTAAGATTTGAAACCAGGAAACAGTTACTTCAGTATTTTCAACTGAAAATTCTCTATTAACTTTCCAAATACCTAATGCCCAAATTATAGCGAAAGAGATTGCTGTAAAAATAACTGTTAAAGGGTATTTGCTGAAAATTTGTTGGGATAGTTTAAATAATACCCAAGTAACAATTAATATTGGGAAGATGGTCAAGGCCGCATCAACCCATTTAAATATTTCACCGGAATTACCTTCTAATACACGCTGTGTATAGTTTTTAGCAAAAATGGTCATGGACCCTCCTGCCTGTTCAAATGCAAAGAAGAAAAAGATACTTGCAACCATTAAAGATCCAGCGACAATCAATCGATCCCTAACGATTTTATCAGAAAAGGCTTTCTTAAGATATATTAAAACATTATTTTTTTCTTCTTCAGTTGCACTAGTTAGTTTAGAATCTATTTCTGCTTTAACCAAATCAGTATCAAATTCCTTATTATTTTCATTATCCTCTTCTTCTTCCTGTTTTACATGGTTAAAGGCAGCAATAATCTTGTCTTTTTCTGGATTAGGTTCTTCACCAATAACTCCGAAGATTTTCTGTCCAAAATAAAATTGGATCATACCAAAGAACATGAAAACTCCAGCAAGTCCAAAACCGTAATGCCATCCAACCTTTTCACCAATGTATCCACATAAAAGCATTCCTAAGAAAGCACCTGAATTAATCCCCATATAGAAAATTGTATATCCAGCATCTTTTTTCTTACTATTATTTGGATATAATTGACCTACCATTGAAGAAATATTAGGCTTAAACATACCATTACCTAAAATCATCAAGACTAATCCCAAATAAAAAAAAGATTGTGATGTCCCTTCAAGAGCCATTGAGGCATGACCGAGAGTCATAATCAATGCTCCCCATAAAATTGCTTTTCGATATCCTGTTAATTTATCAGCAATCATACCACCTATTAATGGAGTTAGATAAACTAATCCAGTATACCAGGCGTATAATTCCATAGCATCAGCATTTGTCCATCCCCAACCGCCTTTTACTATTTCTGTAATTAAAAACACCGTAAGGAGAGCTCTCATACCGTAGTAACTAAAACGCTCCCACATTTCTGTGAAGAATAGGACAAACAAACTCGCAGGATGTCCCATCACCATTTTATCGTCAACCCCTTGTTTGGCAAGGTGATGGACCAAATCCTGGTCTTTTTCTTGATTCATCGGTTATTATTATTTATGTTAATATAGAATTATTTACAGAACATTATTTTTTTCGGATAGCAAATTAACAAATTTTTATTTAGAATTAACACTTTGTTAATGCCCTCCCTCCCTTTTAACATTTAAAACTTATGATTGGATTAGGTCAGAAAAGTTTAATGAATTTTTAAATTTTTATGGGTTTTACGAACTATTAATTTTTAATGAAACCAGAGTTTTATTGTTGATTTGAAATCGGCAACTTCAGTTAATTAAATAAAAAACAATAAATACACGAATTTACAATCAATAACATATTCATCAAAGGATCTAAATAATTTAAAAAATGGGGTTATTAAGCAAGGAATAGTTTAGGTTTTCAGTTTTAATTAAACTTGTGTAAACATTTTTTTACGAATGAAAAAAGTTAAAAATAAAAAAGGCAAGGTTGAACAAACCTTGCCTCAATTTTATAATCTTTTTTTACTATTTGAATTTCTCCAATAATGCTTTTGTTAATTTGATTCCTTCATCTTCTGAAATCTTATCACCTTCAAATTCAATCCCCACATATCCTTTATATCCAGCTTTCTTCACGATATCCATCATTTTTGCATAATCAATACCTGTGTCATTACCATTAGCATCAAAGGCATGAGATTTAGCACTAACACCTTTTGCATACGGCATTAATTCAGCAACTCCTTGGTATCTATCGTACTCATAGAAATTTCCAAAATCTGGTAAACTTCCACAATTTTTCTTCCCAACAGTTTTTAGAACATCAGCCAACCAATCTCCATGAGATGAAATACCACCATGATTCTCTACAACAACAGAGATCTTTCCTTTTTTACCGTAATCTGCTAATGTTGAAAGACTTTTTACCACTTGATCCTTCACTTCCTCTTTGGTACCTTCCCCGGCCGCATTAACACGGATGGCGTGACAACCCAAGAAGTTTGCAGCATCGATCCATTTGTAATGGTTTTCGACCGCTTGCTTACGCTTATTCTCATCGCGATCGCCTAAATTACCTTCCCCGTCAATCATAATCAGGACATTTTTCACTCCATTATCCTTTGCACGATTGTTCAAATCTTTTAAATAAGTCATATCTTTTGCCTTATCTTTAAAGAATTGATTTACATATTCTACACCATAGATACCAAAATTCTTCGCCGTATACTCTGGAAAATCAATGTTTTTCAGATCGCCCTTAAAAATTTTCTTATGTAAGGACCACTCAGCTAATGAAATCTCAAACCAGTCTTTCTTTCCTGCAAATACATCAAGCGAAGGTGCCAATGTCACTCCTGCAGTAACCAGACCAAGGTTTCTTAAAAATTCTCTTCTTGAACTCATGATTGTTGTTATATATAGTTTATTAGATATTTGCCCATCCAGAAGTCAATACATCCACTAAATGCATTGTCTTGATAGGTAGTTGATTTTTCTCAATATAAGCTTGCAATTGCAGTAAACATGACGAATCCGTAGAAATAATATAATCTGCTTTTACATTCATTGCATTCTGCACTTTCTGCTCTGCCATGGCTGTAGATATACCTTCGAATTTCACTGAAAAAGTACCACCAAACCCACAGCATGTTTCTTGGTCTTTCATCTCAAGAATTTCTAAACCGCCGACATGACTTAATAATTTGCGAGGTTCCTCCTTAATCTTGCATTCACGCAGTGCAGAACATGAATCATGATACACTGCCGTGCCTACTAATTCAGCACCAAAATATTCCTTCTGCAATACATTAACCAGAAAATCACTGATTTCAAATATATTACGTTGAAGGGATCTACATTTATTATGTTCTATAGAATTTGTAAATAAGTCATCATAACCACCTCTCACCATTCCAACACAAGAGGCAGATGGACTTACAACAGGATGTTCATCATTAAAATCATTTAAGAACTTTTGCCCTATTTTCTTCGCATCATCCCAAAATCCAGCATTATATGCTGGCTGTCCGCAACAAGTTTGCTCGGTATTATAAATAACTTGGCAACCCGCCTTCTCTAAAAGTTTTACGCTGTTAAATGCAGTCTCTGGATATAACTGATCGATAAAACAAGGTATAAATAGCTCTACTTTATGCATTAATTGCTTTGAATAATCTGTAATTTATTAAATTTTAAAACACGAAACAACAACAAAAACCCTATAATAAAATAAACAGCCAAGAATAATGCCGAATAACGAATATTTTGAGTCATCTGCTCAATCAGTCCAAAACTAAACAAACCTATAACGATGGCAACTTTTTCAGTGACATCATAAAAACTAAAAAATGATGTGGTATCCTCAATATCCTCTGGTATTAACTTTGAATAAGTGGATCTGGATAAAGATTGAATACCTCCCATCAATAATCCGACAGAAAATGCCATTCCATAAAACTGGTATTCATTGGTCATAAAATACGAAGCGCAACAAATTAATATCCAAAAGAATACAACGACCATTAGAACCTTAATATTACCAAATTTCTTTGCTGCAATAGACATTATATAAGCACCGCCAATTGCAACAATCTGAATCAGTAAAATTGAGGCGATTAATTTACTGGCACCCAAATTCAAAACTTTCTCGCCAAAAGCCGCAGCAACAATAATTAACGTTTGGATCCCCATGGCATAAAAGAAATATGCAGGAAGAAACCTTTTTATAGCATCGATTTTATTGATTTGATTTAAGACAGTAGAAAATTCTTTTTTAACCTTAGTAAAAAATGGAAGTTTTTCAGATCCGACTGTAGGTCTATTTCTGGGAAGAAATCTAAATGGAATCTGGGCAAAAAGTATCCACCACAACCCTACTAATAGAAATGAAAATCTGGCTGGAAATGATGCATCCGTAATACCAAACCATTCTGGTTTGAAAATAAAAACAAAACAAATCAACTGTAAGGTTACACAGCCAACATATCCATAAGCAAATCCTTGGGCACTTACTCTATCTTGTTGATCAGGAGTGGCAATAATTGGTAAGTATGAATTATTAAAAGCAACACCGCCAATATAACCCATAGCAGCTAATCCAAAACAGAATATCCCCCACTCCAAAGTTTCAAGTTTGAAGAAAAACATACCCATACAGGCAATAGCACCTAGATAGGTGAAGAATTTCATGAAAAATTTACGCTTGCCAGCAGCATCTGAGTAAGCCGATATAAATGGAAGACCCAAGGCCATTAATAAATAGGCAATGGATAATGCAAAATTAGATAAAGCCGTATTTATAATCTCATACCCAAAAAATGATACTGTATCATTTGTATCAGGATTTTTTGTAATTGTAGTATAATAAACAGGGAAAATCGTCGAATTGATGACCAAATTATAAGCTGAATTAGCCAATCATACATGGACCAAGACCTAATCAGCCTTTTATCATTCTTCTTGAATATCTTCATAAGGTTTGCTTATGCGAATATACCAATTGATTTATATATGATTTAATAATTTTCGTAGATATGTGTTACTATTCTTACCATTTCTTTACGTACAGGTGCTGAACTACCTAAATAATTGTTATTCAGGAATGAAAAAAGCATATCTTTTCCCTTTCTTGGTTAGAATATATCCACTTTGACAATGAACACTATTAATTGTACCGGTTTTAGCCCAAACGAATGGTTTCCCTCCCGGAGTTGAATAGATATTTTTAAGTGTACCCTCCAAACCACCTGCAGGAAATAAATATAACTTCGCAGTTTCATCACGAATATCATTATTTATCTGAAGTAATACTTCAACCATACTTCTAGGTGTTATTTTATTATAACTCGAAAGACCACTTCCATCCCTTAGCTCAATAGAATCACTTAATTTACTATAATAAGTGTCTTTCATAAATTTCCGAAGGTCTTCCGTTTTAAATTTATTATACTTTAAAAAGGATGCCACCATGTTAAGTTGTTCTGCTAAAAAATTATCGCTAGGTAGCATCATTTCCCTCAAAACAGCTCTTTTCTCCACAGAGTTTATAATTTTAAAATCTGAGGGCAAAGGCTTTGAAACTAATCCCCACTTCTTTTTTTAGAGTATCTTGAAGTAGTAATACAAGAAGACTATTACTAGGCCTAAAAGGCTTTTCATTGACATAATTTTTTGGCAATGGAAGTTCATTTATTTCATACCTATTATTTTCCAAAGGTCTATGTATTTCTATACCTGGTCGTAGTATCGGACAATTGTTTTACATCTCTCTCAAAATATGATGGAAATAATTTTAATTTACCATTGACTTCTCTAAACTGAACGACATTTCCATAAATTGGAAAAGGAAATAACTCTGGCTGGTAATAAAATTCATAATCCTCTATAGACCATCCGTTTCTATAAGTTGGTTCTTGTGTAGAAGTACTTGAATAAAATAATTTTTTATCGCTGTTTTTCAGTAAATTATATACTTTACCACTATCAAGTCTTGGATGTAAAAAGCTAGGATCTCCAGTTCCCCAAAATATTAAGGAATCACCACGTTCCACATAAGCTAAGCCAGGAATTGAATCACCAATCAATTTCAATGAAGTAAATAATGTAAATACTTTGGTGTTAGATGCAGGTGTAAAATGCTTATCCTCGTTATATCCATATACATATCGCTGTTGATCAATATCATATAGACTGAATCCATAATAGTGCTTTTTCAGAATATTGGATTGATTAAACTGCTCATTTAGGTTTAAGGTACTGTCTTGCGCCTTTAGATTAACGCATGCCAATAACCCTAATAGGATTAATATGCTTCTCATAATGTAAACATAGTAAATTTTACATTTCTATTGATTCTGAAACAAACATTTTATAAATAAAAAGAATGGGCTAACCTTTACGGTCAGCCCATTCTTCTTTATTTGATTTAACTTATTAATTCGGTTTTAACACTCCATTACTTCTGTCGATTTCCACCTGAGGAATTGGCCAGTATTCGCTTTTAGCACCGAATACTAAACCTTTATACGAAGGAAGATATTTACCTTCAAAAGCAGAATAGCTTTCAAGAACTGATTTAGCAACTCCCCATCGAACTAAATCGAAGAATCGATGTCCTTCCATAGCTAGTTCTAATCTGCGCTCTGTTCTTACAGCTGTTCTTGCTGCATCCTGATTTGCGAAGGATGGATAAGGTTTAACATTATAGGCAGCGGCATTAGCCCCCTGACGCAGTTTTCTTTGGTGCCAAATTCGCTGCACGATTCCTGACATCATTTACCAATTTCAAAGCATTCGCTAAAATTACCTACCTCAACTTCACATTCTGCAGCCATTAACCAAACATCCGCCAAGCGAATAATATTCACATCCAATCCAGTTAAATAATTAGCACCTGGAGCAGCATTACTTGCAAATTGAGATTGTGGAATCATTGTTTTGATACCCACAAAAGGACCTGCATATTTTGCATCACGGATCCAAGCATTCCCTGGCATAATGCCATAGTCTAAATATGAAACACCTCTACGACCAACCGTATAATCTAATCTTGGATCAAATTTTAAATCCACTTTTTAAAACATAGCTATCTGATGGATTTTCTAAATCTGATAAATAAGGATTTGCTCTATATGCAGTTGGGGACAAAGGTAAACCATTGGCATCGACTTGATAAGCATTTACTAAATCAATGGTTGGTTGATAAAACCGCAACAACCTACTGGAGATGTACCGTATAAGCCAGAAAGCATATCACCAACGTTTGAATTATCTGCATCACCATTTGAATTGATTGCGTGTTTTGAAACCACTACCCTTCTGGTCCATTTTCTTTAGTAACATCAAAATTGTTCCAAAATGGCATAGACACTAAATCTTTTCCGGCCATAACTTCTTTAAAGAGAGTTAATGCTTGAGCATATTTTTTCTGGTACAGATATAGTTTTCCTAAATATGCTTTTGCTGCATTTTTATCCATACGGCCAAACTCATCATTGATTTTAGTAGTCGGCAGGTTTTCTACTGCAAACTTCAAATCTTCTTCAATTAATGGAAGCACATCCTTATCATTTGGAATTTTAGCAGCTTCTTCTGCTGTAGCTATTTCTTCAGTAATAATAGGAACGTTTTCTAAAACTCTCCATAAATAAAAATAATAGTGTGCCCTCAACATTTTAGCTTCTCCCTGAATTTCCTTTGGCTCTTTCTGCAGATATTTCTTTTGGACCTGCTTGGTCATTTGCCAATAATTTCAAGGTATTATTACAACGCAATACTCCTTCAAAATATACTTGCCATTGAGTGCTAAGATTATCATTTGTACTGATGGAGGTAAAATTCTCAATCATATTCATAGGAGTCTGGTCCGTAAGCTCTGATCCTTTATGTGCATTATCAGATGCCATTTCTCCAAAAACCCATTGACTAGGAGCTGAAGCATAGTTTCCCCAGGTTCCACTAACATTACCATTCATTATACTATATGCCCCCATCAGAGCGCCTTCCACCCCATCTCTATTACTTACCTGAGGTTCAGACAATTCCCCTTGAGGCAATTTCTGTAAAGAATTCTTTTCCGCAGGAACTTACTAGTAGCATCCCCGCACCTAAAAGAATCATTAATTTATTTCGTTTCATGATTTTTCAATTTAAATTTCTACTATTAAAATCCTAAGTTAAGTCCGAAAGTATACTGGCGAGCTTGTGGATATACTCCAAAATCTACACCCAATGCAGGATAATCAGAAGGTGTCGCTGAAACTTCTGGATCTAATCCTTCATACTTTGTAATTGTAAAAAGATTAGTAACACCTAAATACAGTCTAAATCTGCTGAAAGTAGTATTCTCTCCAAACAATTTTTTGAGTAGGTAGATTATATCCAATTTGGAAGTTTTTAAGTTTCAAGAAACTTCCATCCTGCACATAATAGCTAGATGTTGCATATTCGAATGCACTCGGCTCATCATTTGGATTTGCTAAAGAAGGGAATATTACTGCCCGTATTGGTTTCACTCCAAGCATCTAACAATCTTGTGCTTTTTTGACCTCTAAATACACCAAAGTCTGTAAAGTATCTAGTTGCTTCGTAAATATCATTCCCTTGAGAACCATAGAAATATAATAATAAGTCAAAGTTTTTGTATGCTGCATTGATATTAAAAGAGTATACAAAATCAGGATGTGGATTTCCTATAATCGTTCTATCTCCTGGATCAATCTCACCATTATTATTTAAATCAGCATATTTTTAAACCACCTGGTCTTGCTTTTTCATATGATGGAGAGTTAGCAACATCCTCTACACTTTGGTAGATGCCTGCTACTTGGTATCCATAAAAAGAACCGAATGGTTGACCTTTTTGCAGAATTGAAGTTTCCATAGATCTAAAAGCACCATAGTTAACTTGAGTAACTTCTGGAGATAAAGCAACTACATTATTTTTATACATTGAAAAATTCGCTGGCCAAATCTAAAGTAAATGGTTTTTCTTGTCTATATCCGTAATGATAGCCAAGGGAGAACTCAAAACCTTTATTGCTCATGTCGCCTATATTTCTATAAGGTACACCTGCACGTCCTGTTGCTGCAGCAGGTAATGGAACTCTAAATAACATGTCGGTGGTCTTTTTATTGAACCAATCTATTGAACCATCAAAATCACCATTCAATACAGTAAAATCTAAACCTACATTCAGTGATTTAACCTGTTCCCATTTGATATCTGGATTTGCATAAAAGTTTTGCCATATACCATTGATCACTCCATTATTGATTGGGTAAGAAGATTGAGTTAATGAAGCTAGGTATCTATTTAAGAATTGAAATCCTGGAATTCTTTGGTTACCCGTAACACCATAACCAGCACGAAGCTTTAAATCCGTTAACCATTCTGCATCCTTAGCGAATTCCTCTTGTGAAATACGCCAAGCACCACTAATACCAGGGAATACACCATAAAGATTTTTCTCACCGAAGTTTGACGAACCATCACGACGAAGTATTAAGCTCAATAAATAACGGTCTTTGAAAGCATAATCCGCTTTTCCCATTAAAGAGAACATACTGCCAATAGATCCCGAACCATTATTATTGAAGTTTGAACTTCCTGAATTTAGATAAAGGTAATCTAAACTGCTCATAATAAAATACCCGTTTCTGCTACCATCTATCCCGCGGTTTCTATTTTTGATAGCTTCAGTACCTACCATAATATTTAAACTATGGTCTTCCCCTAAGTTTGGTTTATAATTCAAAGTATTAGTCCAAGTCCATTCCGTAGTATAACCATGATATTCACTCATACCATTGTTAAAACTTCCTTCTGAGAATTCCGGATTTGGATAATTATAACTAACGCCGTTATAATTTTCATAACGTAGACCAAAATTAGTCCTTAATGTTAAACCTGGAATAAAATCATATTCTGCGAAAGCGTTACCGAAAAAGAAATTAGATCTGTTCATATTATCTTTTGCTCGGTATGCCATAGCCACAGGGTTTTGACCGTTACCTAGATCTTTACCAAAAGATCCAGCAAAATTACCTCCTTCATCATAAACCGGAATTATATTCTGAATACGGTAAGCAAAACCTAATACCGATCCCTCACCTTGGTATCCACCAGCAGTATTTGGATTTACTCCCATACCATAGCCTTCAGTGTAAGCATAGGATAAATTCTCTCCAAACCTCAGTTTCTTTTCAAAAGCATTAAATTGCGTATTGGTTCTCACATTATAACGTCTGAATCCAGTATGAATTAAACTTCCTTTTTGATCTAAGTATCCGCCTGAAAAAGCATATTGGGAAGTTTCATTACCGCCATTTGCTGCTAATTGATAAGATTGTATAGGTGCAGTTTGGGATAATTCATCAAACCAATTTGTTCCTTCCTTATTTGCTTTTGTGATTTGATAAAAAGTTGAACGGTCTTTAGCATTATAATTATACTTGCTCATATCAACATCAGCCGGAGTTATATCCCAATTGGTTTTTGAGCCAGCAAGCAAATAATCTTGTAACTGAAGATTTGTGCCATTAAATTTATTATCAAAATCCAAAACTTGTTGTGGTGTTAACATTTTAGGGAATGCTCCTTTATTTGGAACACCAGCAACCTGCATAAGCATCTAATGTAATATTTGTCTTGCCTTCTTTTCCCGATTTAGTCGTTATAATTACGACACCATTATTTGCCCGAGCACCATAAATTGAAGCAGCGGAAGCATCTTTCAAGACTTGCATGGACTCAATATCATTTTTGATTTAACCAGCTCAATTTACCTTCGAATGGTATTCCATCGATAATATAGAGAGGTTCGTTATTGTTGATTGTTGAGTAACCACGAATACGGATTTGTGGAGTTGACCCTGGCGCACCATCATTTACGATCTGAACACCTGTAGCACGACCTTGTAATGCTTCAACAGCACTTCCTGCCGGTTGCGATTTTTAATTCAGTAACATTTACAACTGCAACCGCACCTGTTAAATCTTTCTTGCGTTGAGTACCATAAACCCGTAACAACCACGGTCTCCAAATCACTACTATCCTCTGATAAGGATATAGTAAACAGGTTGACTGGTAGAAGTAACAGTAAAGCGAGTGGATACAAAACCAACATATGTAATTTCTAATACATCGTTTGGTTGTGCATCAATTTCAAAATTTCCCGAAACATCTGATGAGGTACTTGAGGTTTTTCCAACGATTTTGATCGTTGCCCCAGCAATCGGCTCTTGGGTTGCCTGGTTAACAATCTTACCTTTTACTGGACTTTGCATAGCATATAATGGATGCATAGCGATTTTATTCCAAATGGATGGCTCTGATGCTGTGACATTGCTCATGCTGAGTAACCCCATAGAAATCAGAAGACCACTTTTTAGCAACCTTTTGGGAATAAAAGAATTGCTATGGAATTTCATTGATCTTCCCATAATAGAATTTGTTAGTTAGTTTGTTAAATTATTTTGTTTAGTACTTTTTTATTTAACCAAAAACCAAGCGCGGCCATGGAATAAATAATTAAATTTAGATCCTATATAACTCCAATTTGGAATTACATTAATTTTTTAAGAATTGGATTCTCTAAGTTGGTTTCTTAATTGGATTTAAGTAATGGTGGTTCATAAGCTGTTAGTTTTATATAGTTATTAGTTATTCAAAATTATAAAATTAAGCAGTGGTGCTTAACGTTAAACAAAGTGTACATCAAACACTTGTGAATTTTAATTATACTCTCCTCCAGATACTAAAAAAGTATGATATAATGATAACAGGATTAAATTTCGTTTAGAATTTAGTTTACAATTAAATCTAATTTATGAAATATTTTTTAATAAACAAGAGTTTTGTGCAACAAAATATTTACAACAAAAAAAAGGAGGTTTTCACCTCCTTTTTTAATTCATTTATTGTAAATCAATTAATATCCTAAAACGTATTTTAAACCCACCAATAATTTGTTTTTGAAAATTGGGTTCATGCAATGATTCTTTGGTATGCCCCAGTCCTGTATAAAAAACTTTTATACATCATAAACCTGGTACCATGCAATTGGATGAAAATCTCCCATCTTTCCATCCTTATATGATGATTCGTCTAGGGTCATCAGAATTTTTAAATCAGGCTTTACATTTGAGAAGTCGTACCATTCATCCTTATGCATCCATACTTTTGGCAAATGCTTCGTTGCTAAGTGTTTTCTGTTCTTAACATCTATCTTTGCTTCTTGAACTGCAGGATGACTAGCAAAATATGCCCCTACTAAGCCATTATACCATGGCCAATTATGTTCTGTGTCTGTTGCAGCATGTATCCCCATAAATCTTTCCCTGATTTCAAGAACTTTTGAAATGCTTCCTTTTGATCCGCATTAAAAATATCTCCGGTAGTGCTAAAAAACAATACAGCATCAAATTATTGAGTGAATCCGCCAGAAAAACATTTGCATCCTCTGTATGGAACATCTGCATATTCTGGTCTTTCAATAGTCCAGATAATACCTTCACTCCTTCTTCAATATTGTCATGCCTGAAACCAGCAGTTTTAGTAAAAACCAATACCTTTTTAGGCTTTTCCAAATTAACTCCAAATGCAAAACAGAAACCTAAACAAAAAAGTAGTGTCAGTACGCAAATTCTTTTCATATGATTTTTATTTAGTCAGTGTCTGATAAAAATCTAAACTTTCAACAATCGCATCTTCTTCAACAAATTTATTGAAGTCACAATCACCAATAGATCTCAACAAAGCAAAACCTAATTTGTTCCCTTCATTTTTCTTGTCGTTCTTCATCAAATCTAAAAGCTCAGGATAGATTGCTGATATTCAATTGATAACTAGGATAAATTGAAAGTAAATAAGAAACTATTTCATCTAATTCACTTTTCTCTAGATTGTTGAATTTGTATGATAAGTAAGCTTCACAAACCATACCGATTGCTATTGCTTCACATGTAGTAAGGGGTTAACATCATTCACCAATGAATATCCCTCAATAGCATGTCCAATGGTATGTCCGAAATTTAAGATTTTCCTTATTCCTTTTTCAGTTGGATCTTCGGTTATTACGCTATTTTTGATAACCACAGATTCATAAACTAACCCTTCAGGAATTTCCGGTAAAATAACTGACTTACAACGAATAAACAAGTCTTTATCTTTTATAAGGCCATGTTTAATAACTTCAGCAAAACCAGATAAAATTTGTCGATCATCCAAAGTCTCCAAAAATTTATTTGAGATAAAAACGGCTTTTGGTTGACTAAAAGTACCAATGATGTTTTTAACATTATCTAAATCAATTCCTGTTTTTCCCTCCAACAGAGGCATCAACCTGTGATAATAGTGTGGTAGGCACATTTAGAAAATCAATACCTCTTTTATAGGTTGAGGGCAGCGAATCCGCCCATATCAGTAACTACGCCCCCTCCTAAATTCATCATCAAAGCTTTTCGATCAGCTCCAAAATCTAACATAGTCTTCCATACTCCTATACAGAAATCTATGTTTTTATTCTCCTCCCCTGGATCGACTTCAATAATATCATAATCTACAATGTCAGGAATGGCTGCTTGAATTACAGGCAAACAATGGTCATTGGTGTTTCTGTCAACTAGAATTAAAAGTTGCGAATAATCATGGTCTATTAAGAAAGACTGCAATTCATTTAATTCATTATCGAATACGACATCGTATCCCAAACTATTAATCTTCTTCATATTTATTTTCTACCTAAAGATAGGTAAATTTCTCAATCTTAATCGGCTTAAAAATTAACCGATAAATATTTTACACAAAAAGAATACTATAATTATTTTAACCTTATTGCCATCAAATTCAACAAAGATCTCCTACCTTAACTTTTAATCTTTTCCTATAATCGACTTGACCATTGTATTTTACAAGTCCTTCTTCAACTACCCATTGAGCCATAGCGCCATGCTCTACCCAATTCATAACTTTTAATAATTGGATTAATTGAATGTAATCCCCTTCTAGTGTAAACGTTTGCATAAACAAAAGTAATTCTATTCAACAGTATTTACGACATTACTATGATTTTAATTCATAAAAAAAACCTAATTTTGCCAGCATCAAATTAAAGTAATATGGACATAGCTTCACCCTTAAAGCTGGACTTTAACAACACTGAAATTGCCTTTAAAGGAAAAAGTGATAAAGATCTTAACAAAGCTTATTGGTTATTTAAAATGGTTGCCAGTAACGCCCTGATCAAAATTGGCACTCCTATAACAAACTTTTCTCTAAACATCGGATTGCCTATCCAAGAATAATCAAAAATACAATCTACAAACAATTCTGTGGTGGTGAAAGTATTGAAGATTGCCAAAAAGCAATTCAAGACCTGGGTAAAGGTCATGTAACTACGATATTAGATTATTCAGTAGAAGGAGAAGATTCTGAAGAAAGCTTCGATGCTTGCTGCAATGAAATTCTGAGAACAGTTGAAGCAGCAAAAAACAATCCTTTAATTTCTTTTTGTGTATTCAAACCAACTGGACTTGGAAGATTCGACCTCTTAGCAAAAATCGATGCAAAAGAAACGCTAAACGAGAATGAAAAAGCTGAATACCAACGATTATTAGATAGATGCGACAAGATTTGTAAAGCTTGTTATGATGCTGATATCCGAGTATTAGTTGATGCTGAACATTCTTGGATTCAAGACACAATCGATGATATTGCAAGAGAAATGATGGAAAAATACAACCAGGAAAAACCTATTGTATATAATACCTATCAGTTGTACCGTCATGATAAATTAGCCTCTTTAAAAGCAGATTTTGCTTATGCTAAAACTCAAGACTTTCATTTAGGAGCTAAAATAGTTCGTGGTGCATATATGGAAATTGAAAGAGAAAGGGCAAAAGAAAATGGATACCCTTCACCAATCCAACCAGATAAAAAAGCATCTGATATAGATTATAATGAAGCAATTCATTTCTGTTTGGATAATATCGACCAGATTGGACTCATGGCTGGAACTCATAATGAACAAAGCTGCAGGATATTAGCTGAAGAACTTGAGAAAAGATATATTCCACATAACATTCCAAATGTATTCTTTGCACAACTTTTAGGAATGTCGGACAACCTTTCATTTAATTTGGCTGCTGCAGGTTATAATGTAGCTAAATATATGCCCTATGGTCCTGTGAAAGCAGTAATGCCTTACCTTTTCAGAAGAGCTCAGGAAAACACTTCCGTTGGGGGACAAACAGGCAGGGAACTCAGCCTGATCATGAAAGAACTTAAACGAAGAAAAGCAACAAAGAAATAATTAATACTTGAAAAGTCTCCAGATAATGGAGACTTTCTTATTTTTGCCGCATGACACCAGAAAATTATCAAAAATATCTAAGACTAAAAGAACTTGCAAATCCATATAAAGCATTGTTATTTGATGTTGACGGAACATTAGCAGATAATATGCTTGCTCATAAAGCAGCTTATGTTGCAACTGCAAAAGAACATGGTATCATTTTAAACCCAGACTTAATTGATGAAACCGCCGGCTGGCCTACTATAGCAGTGGCTGATGAAATCTCAAATCGATATGAGGTATCCTTAGACAAATATGATTTTGCAAAGCGGAAATCATCAATCTTCATCGAACAATTTATCCAAAAAACAAAACCTGTAGATTTTGTTAGACAGATCTTATATGATTTTTCGGAATCACGTAAAATAGGAATCGTATCTGGAGGAACGAGATCAACATTAAATATTACCTTGGAAGTGATTCAGGTAGTAGGCAGGTACGAAACATTAGTCTGCGCTGGTGATACTCCAGAAGGAAAGCCATCTCCACAACCATTCTTATTAGCGGCTAAACAACTAGAGGTGGACCCAACAGAATGTTTGGTCTTTGAAGATGGGGACCCAGGAGTACAAGCTGCAATATCAGCAGGAATGTCATGGGTAAGGATTGATCAGATCTAACTAGAAATTCGTAATAATTCGGATTCCTCCATTCGTATAGTTCATATCCGCACGTTTGAAACTTCCTACTGGTAGTTTTAAATAGGGTTCAACTGAAATCTTCATACTTTTGTTCATTTTCATCTCTTTACCAATAGATAAATTAACAAATCCACCAAAACCATTACTACTGATATTTTCATCTTCGGTTTTGATCGCTCGAGAAACCTGTTGTACAGCATTCTTAACATCTGCCTCATTTTCTGGGAGACCATTACCAAATAATTCACTATTGGCATTCTCTACATAATGAGTGTACCTATTTTGATTAAATACGGCTGCATAAGTTAGTCCTGAAGATGCATAAAAGCCATCTTTGGATTTAACACGGATATCCAAAGGAATCTCCAATGCCTGTACATTCCCAGTAATAGCATTTACATTTGGCAAAACGATAGCATTATTACTTGCATATTGTTGGGTCAATCCGTTCGTCGTAATTTTCTGAATAGCTTCTTGACTTGCTAAAACTGGTGTCTCAGAATTAGCAATTGGATCCTTCAAAACCGAAACATCATATTTATTGTAAGCCAAACCAGTTCTAACACTTACGTTTTTATTAATGTTATAAGATAATAAAACACCTCCCCCAAAATTAAATCTCTCATTTGTAGAATTTGGAGACACAAATAACCCTAAATCAAACTTATTTAATAGATTGAATTTACGACTTTTTAAATCTGGTTCATTGCCATTTTGATTGACGTTATTGTTATAGGCCAATTCTGTTTTTACACCATTACCAGATGTTTTATATTCTGTGTCATCCAATGTAATGTTTGCCATAGGACTCTCCTTAGAATAAGAATCCAGTGCAGAAGGCATTTGAATAGAATTTCTAAGGTTAATTGATGGATTATCTGAATAATTTCCCATTAAACCATACAATTTGCCCTGAACATTCCTCGGTGAAGATGATGAGGCTACGATATTTTGATTGTCAATTCTTTTCGAACTAAAAATTATTTTCATAAACAATTACAGCATCTTCATCAGAAGACATCTGTTCTGTTCCAATTCTATTCTCAGTTATGCTATTTTCAATAGGTTTTTGGATAGAGTTATTTTTTGCTATTTCATTTTCTGAAACAACCTGATCAGGTCCCCAATTTCTAATTGCAAATAGGCCAATCAATAAAATTGCTGCAGCACTAGCTGCCCAATAAAAGGTCTTATTCCTTTTAGGTACTACTGGGTCATATCTATGCTGAAAATTCTCCCAAGAACCTTCCTTATAAGGAAGTTCCTCAGTTGACTTCATTTTTTCAATGATTTGATCGACAATATCTTTGTTATTTTTGTTTTCCATTTTCTTTAACGAATCAGGATTTAATATTTTCTAAATTTATTTGGCTCAGATATAATTTGCGGAGTTTTTGTTTTGCTCGGGTCAAGTAGGTCCGCGAAGTACTTTCGGGAATACTGAGCTCCTTCCCTATTTCCTCATGCGAATAACCCTCGATTTCATATAAATTGAAGATTGACCTCTGAATATCGGGCAATTGCTGGATTAAACTCAGCATATCTTCGTACTCCAAACGGCTTCCATTGTCAACAGCATAATGAATGGTGTCTCCAGCACTCAGGTCATCCAGCATATACATTTGCTTTCTAACACGTAAAGCGTCGATAGATGTATTAACCGCTATCCTAGCGATCCAAGACTTGAAAGTTTTTTCGAGTATCGTAGGATCTTCATGTAACGAAAACGTGCTGATCTTATTAAATACCTTAACAAAACATTCATTAGCTAGCTCCTCAGCTTCCATCTCATGCTTCATATAACGGATCACTATTGCCATGATATAACCATAAAACTTCTTGTATAAAAAGGATTTACTTTTCTCAGAATTTGACATAGCACATTGCTCCAAAGCTGTCCTAAGATCCAATGGTCCACTTTTGCTGAGGTATTTGTTAAATATTCCCACCTATATCTTTTCTAATCCTTTTTGATAAAAAACTATAGATGAAGCTAAGCTTTATGCATACTTTTTTCCCGCTATTTTACTTATTTCTTCTATTAACGAGGTAAAACAATTTCATGCTACAGTTGGTATAAAATAATGATTAAGGTCATTAATTCCTTGCTAAATATTTGGTAAATTTAACAAACACAAAATTAACGACTATGAGAGCCATATTATTTCCTACTGATTTTTCAGAAATCGCAAACAATGCATTCCTTTATGCATTGCACATAGCGAAGTCTATTGATGCTAAGATATATGTGCTTTACACATATCTTGAACCTGTACTTTCAGCAACACATGGTGGCCAGCCCGAATTATTGGGTGAAGTATATCAAACCATAGAATTAAATCAATTCGAAGTTTATAAAAAGAAAACTCAAAATTTAAGAAATTTAGCAGCCGAAGTAGGAATGCAGGAGGTTGAACTGGTATTCTTATTTGAAGAAGGTCCTGTCGCATCAGTTGTAAAAAACATCGTTGACCGTGAAAAAATACATATCGTAGTCATGGGAACTCACGGTGAATCAGGGTTTTTGTCCAAACTTATCGGAACCAATACAGTAAGTGTGATTAAGTCAATACAGAACCCTGTTTTAGCTGTACCTCCGCATGCAAAATATCAAGGTATCAAAAGAACTGTATTTACTACCCTATTCAGAGAAAAAGATAAACCAGCATTAAAGGAAATGTTGTTGATGGCAAGAGCAGTAGGCGCTAAAATTGATTGCTTACATGTTCTGCATAACGATAAAGTTCCTGATGTTCTACTGAATACCGAAGCCTGGCAAAATGAATTTCCAGATGACGATATTAACTATATCTTACTAGATGAAGTAGAATCCATTGAAAATACAATTGCAAACTACATTTTAGAAAACAATATTGATATCTTAGGTGTCGTTAAAAGAAATCGAAACTTCTTTGACAGGCTTTTTGGAAGTAGTGTAAGCAACAATTTAGCATTACATTCCAAAGTGCCAATATTGGTGTTTCATGAAGAAAAATAAGTATGCAGCAGGTTATTAAAAAATTAGAAGAACTAAAAAGAATCAATGATAAGGCTGAAAAGTTCACAGAATTGACCGATGAAAACTTCGTCGAACATGGGGTCCTTTTTTTTATTCCATTGGAAAAATATGAGGTCAAGGTTTTAATACCAGCCCCTTTTCACAAAAGTATATTTGCGAGTGGAACACCAACTTATAAACAAGTGGTAAATCATAAAGAAGCAATGTTGCTAAAATAAAAAAGGGTATCAAATGATACCCTTTTGAGCCTCCTATCGGAATCGAACCAATGACCTACTGATTACAAGTCAGTTGCTCTACCAGCTGAGCTAAGGAGGCGCTGAAAACGTTGCAAATATGATATTTTGCATTCAAATTTCCAAACAAAATACTTTATTCTAAAAAACTTAAAACCTAATTATATGAACCTCAACCCATTATTTTCTATACATAATTTTAAATAATGTCATTTTGTCTTGATAAATTATTTTCACCTGCCATTATTTCAGTTTATTATTAAAAAACAGAGAAGGCATTCCATTTGTTATCACAATATCACAGTAACAAAACTAGCATATGAACTTTAACAACTTTACAATTAAAGCCCAAGAGGCAATACAAAAAGCTTCAGAAATTGCATCTGGTCATCAGCAACAAGCTATTGAACCAGCACATATTATGAAAGCTTTATTAACGGTCGATGAAAATGTAATCGGTCATTTATTAAAAAAATTAAATGTAAACATCAATTACCTCACACAAGAAGTCGATAAGATTATCGAATCATATCCGAAAATAAGTGGAAGTAATGTTTACCTCAGTAACAGCGCCACGGCAGTCCTTCAAAAAGCTCAAAACTTTTTGAAAGAGTTTAATGATGAGTTTGTTTCCATTGAACACATTCTATTAGGCTTATTAGTTGCAGGTGACAAAGTCGCAACCTTGTTAAAAGACCAAGGTGTTACAGAAAAAGATTTAAAAACTGCAATTAAGGAATTGAGAGGCAATTCTCGAGTTACCGACCAAAATGCAGAGGCTACTTATAATGCATTGAACAAATACGCAAGGAATTTAAATGAATTTGCGGAATCCGGAAAACTTGATCCCGTCATCGGTCGAGATGAAGAAATTAGAAGGGTAATGCAGATTCTGTCCCGTCGAACAAAAAACAACCCAATTTTAGTCGGTGAACCCGGGGTTGGTAAAACGGCAATTGCAGAAGGAATTGCATATCGTATTATCAAAGGTGATGCTCCAGAAAACCTTAAAACAAAAACTGTTTTCTCATTGGATATGGGAGCTTTAGTAGCCGGAGCAAAATATAAAAGGTGAATTCGAAGAACGATTAAAGGCCGTTGTAAAAGAAGTATCGGATAGTGATGGTGAAATTATTCTCTTTATCGATGAAATTCACACCCTAGTCGGTGCTGGGAGGTGGCGAAGGCGCAATGGATGCTGCTAATATCTTAAAACCCGCATTAGCTCGCGGAGAATTAAGAACTATTGGTGCAACAACCCTAAACGAATACCAAAAGTACTTTGAAAAAGATAAGGCATTGGAGCGTAGGTTCCAAAAAGTAATGGTTGAAGAACCAGATACACAAGATGCAATTTCAATCCTGCGTGGTATAAAAGAAAGATATGAAACTCATCACAAAGTGAGGATTTTGGATGAAGCAATTATCTCTGCTGTTGAATTATCGCAAAGATATATTACTGATCGTTTCTTACCAGATAAAGCGATTGACTTAGTTGATGAAGCTGCTTCAAAACTAAGATTGGAAATGGACTCTGTTCCAGAAATCGTAGATGAATTGGAACGTCGTATCATGCAACTTGAAATTGAAAGAGAAGCTATTAAAAGAGAAAACGATGACAGAAAAGTATCTGAACTCTCTGAAACAATTGCAAATCTTTCCTCTGAAAGAGATTCTTTAAGAGCGAAATGGCAATCTGAAAAAACATTGGTTGACCAAGTGAATCAAGAAGCTGAAAATATTGAGAACTATAAACTGGAAGCTGAACAAGCAGAAAGGGCTGGTGATTATGGAAAAGTAGCAGAATTAAGATATGGCAAAATCAAGGAAGCTCAAGACAAAGTTGATGCTTTGAAAAAAGAACTATCTGAAAAACAAGATAGTAGCCGTATGCTCAAAGAGGAAGTTACTTCTGAAGATATTGCTGATGTGGTTTCTAAATGGACAGGCATACCAGTTAGTAAAATGGTGCAATCAGAAAGAGAGAAATTATTGAATCTTGAAGAAGAGTTGCACAAAAGAGTAGCTGGCCAAGATGAAGCCATTGAAGCTATTGCTGATGCAATTAGAAGATCAAGAGCAGGACTTTCAGATGCTAAGCGACCAATAGGATCCTTTATTTTTCTTGGAACGACCGGTGTGGGTAAAACAGAACTTGCAAAAGCATTAGCTGAATATCTTTTTGATGATGAACAAGCGATGATTCGGATTGATATGTCGGAATACCAAGAAAGACATGCCGTTTCCAGGTTAATTGGAGCGCCTCCAGGATATGTCGGATATGATGAAGGTGGACAGTTAACAGAGGCTGTACGTCGCAGGCCATATTCTGTAGTTTTATTGGACGAAATCGAAAAAGCACATCCAGATGTATTCAACATTTTATTGCAGGTTCTTGACGATGGGCACTTAACGGATAACAAAGGCCGTGTGGTGAACTTTAAAAACACCATCATAATTATGACATCTAATACTGGATCACATATCATTCAAGAGAATTTCTCAAAACTGAACGATAGTAACAGAGAAGAAGTTGTTGCTAAAACAAAAGATGAAGTTTTGGATTTATTACAAAAATCAATTCGTCCAGAGTTCTTGAACCGTATCGATGAGGTCATTATGTTTACTCCTTTGACAAGATCTGAAATTGGAGATATCGTAAGAATGCAATTCGACAAGGTTCAAAAGCAATTAGCCGAACAGAATATTTTCTTGACAGCATCGGATGAAGCATTAGATTGGTTGGCTCAGTTGGGATATGACCCAGTATATGGTGCAAGACCATTAAAAAGAGTGATTCAAAAAAGAATTCTAAACGAACTTTCGAAAGAAATTCTTTCAGGCAAAATCTCAAGAGATTCAATAATTGAGCTGGATGCATTTGATGGAAAATTTGTATTCCTCAATAAAAACGAAGAAAAAGAACAACAACAAGAAAGTTAAAATAATCTGATAAATAAAAAACGGGCTGAATAAAATCAGCCCGTTTTCTTTTGCTTATTTGCATTTAGAAACTTTATTAAACTTCATCCGAGTAGACAAATCTGATTTCTTCACGAAGATTATATCTAGAAGCCATAACCTCTCCATAAGCTCCAGCCGTTCTAATTGCTATTAAATCCCCTCTTTCTGAAATTGGTAATTCTACTTCTTTACCAAAACAATCAGAACTTTCACAAATCGGACCGACTACATCATAATTTACCTCTTCCTCTATCTCTGTTGAACCCAACTTCTCAATCTTATGATAAGCCTGGTACAATGCAGGACGCATTAATTCGGTCATCCCAGCATCCAATATCAAGAAATTCTTTTTAACCCCACTTTTGGTATATAAAACTTTGCTTATAAGGCTACCAGATTGAGCAACCAATGCTCTTCCTAATTCAAAATGAACTTCCTGCTGAGGGGTCCTTTCCAAAAACTTGTCAAATACTTCAAAATAAGCCTCAAAATCTGCAATAGGATTACCATCAGGATTATGATAATCTACTCCTAATCCTCCCCCTACATTCAATACCTTGATCGTAGTACCTCTTTCTTCAAACCAACTCTTCCATTCATTTACCTTAACACATAAGCTCTTGAATACATTGATATCCGTAATCTGAGATCCAACGTGAAAATGTAAACCCAATAGTTCTAGATTTTCACACTCCCTTAATACAGAAGCCGCTTTCTCTAGTTCCGAATTAGGAACTCCAAATTTGTTCTCATCAAGCCCAGTTGTTATATAATGATGTGTATGAGCATCAACATTTGGATTTATACGTAATGAAACCTGAGCCTTTACATTGTTTTTCCCAGCCAACTCATTAATAACCAATAATTCCTGGATAGATTCAACATTGAAAGCAAAGATTTGATGGTTTAATGCCAATTCAATCTCTTTATCAGACTTCCCAACTCCCGCGAATGTAATTTGGCTTGCGGGAAAACCGGAATCAATGGATTTTTGAACCTCATTTCCACTTACACAATCTGCCCCAAATCCTTTTGATTGAATTAAATTCAAAACTCTTTCATTAAAATTTGCTTTCAGCGCATAATGAACATGAAACCCTCGTTTATCTGCAGATGCCTTAGCCCTTGATAAAGTTTCATCCAATAGATCCAGATCATAATAATAAAAAGGTGTTTCAAACTCCTTTAGTCGGTTTAAGTCAATTTTATGTATGTTCATTATTCTTCTAAAAAATTCTATTGTGCAATGATCTTAAAGCTTCAACTTTATAGTCAGAGTCTAAAAGCATCGATACATTATAATCTGAGCCACCGTAAGAAACCATTCTTAATGGCAAGTGTTTCACTGAGTCTAAGACCCTAGCAGCATAGCCGTGAGTATTTGCACCAAAGTCTCCTACTACACATATAATTGTCTGGTTTTTATCCACACTTACTTTACCAAAATCTTCAACTTCACGGATGATATCTTCCAAGTTTTTAGTATCATCGATTGTCAAGGATACAGCCACCTCCGAAGTGGTAATCATATCTATTGGAGTTTTATAGCGTTCAAATATTTCAAATATCTTTCTCAAGAAACCATATGCTAATAACATCCTTGATGAATGAATATGAATTGCAGTAATATCATCTTTAGCTGCTACTGCTCTGATAGCTCCTTTTTTTGCTCCATTTTGAGAAATCAAAGTTCCAAAAGCCTTTGGATCCATGGTATTTAATAACCTAACTGGAACATTATACCTTTGTGCTGGAAAAACACTCTGAGGATGCAAAATCTTTGCTCCAAAGTAGGCAAGTTCGGCCGCCTCATCAAAACTTAGCTCTGCAATTGGAGTTGTATTCTTAACGATTCGTGGATCGTTATTATGCATTCCATCAATATCTGTCCAAATCTGAATCTCATCAGCCTGGATAGCAGCACCAATTAATGAAGCAGTATAATCCGATCCACCTCTTCTTAAATTGTCGATTTCACCAAATGAATTTCTACAGATAAATCCTTGAGTAATAAAAAGGGAGTTTTCAGGGTATTCTGCCAATAGAGACTCGAGTTTCTCTTTGATAAAAGGCACAACAGGTTCATTGTCCTCATCAATCTTCATGAAATCTAAAGCAGGTAACAAAACCGATTCAACACCTTTTTCAGCAAGATACAAATGCCATAATGTCGTCGACATCAATTCTCCCTGAGCAAGAATATTCTTTTCTTCAATCTGAGTGAATAAGTCATTTGAAAACGAAGCTATAAAGTTAAAATGATAATCAATTAATTCCTTACCCTGCTTATATCCATTCTCTGTGCTGAAGAGGTCCTTGATTAAAGCTTCGTATTTATTCTTGTGATCTTTAATTAATTCCTTGGCTTCATCCTTCTTACCATTTAAAAAAGCCTTAGAGATTTCAACTAATGCATTAGTTGTTCCAGCCACTGCTGAAAGCACAACAATTTGTCGCTCTGCGGGATTAACGATATCCGTCAAACTTTGGATACGTTCAGCACTTCCTACGGATGTTCCACCGAATTTGAGAATTTTCATATCTATTTATAAACTATTTGTTTTTTACGAGGGTGTGAATATAAGTGTTTTAACCAAAAAAAAGCGGCACAAATGCAAATAAAAGCTTTTGTGCCGCATAGATTTTTATGCGGAAGAATTACTTCTTCAGGTTTTCAATAAGCAATTGTGCGAGCTCATCACCAATTCTTTCTTGCGCTTCATTTGTAGCAGCACCAATATGTGGTGTTAAAGAAATCTTCGGATGCTGTAAGATTTCAGCTCTTGGAGTAGGTTCGTCATCGAAAACATCAAGCCCAGCAAATGAAACTTTACCAGAATTCAGAGCTTCAACCAAACCCAATTCATCAATAACTCCACCTCTAGAAGCATTCACTAATCCTACACCATCTTTCAGTAAAGCAAATTCTTCCTTCCCAATAACCGGCTTGTCGGTAAATGGAACATGTAACGAAATAAAATCAGATTGTTTGAAAAGCGTCTCTAAATCAACTTGCTCAATAGGTACATTGACAGAAACATCTCCAGCAAAATTCAAAGTCAATGAATTTGGACCTTCGAATAAATCTGAATAGATGACGGTCATACCTAAACCCAATCCAATTTTTGCTGTCTCACGACCAATACGGCCAAAGCCAACAACGCCCAATACTTTTCCTTGAAGTTCTGATCCAGCACCGTAGGCTTTTTTCAAACTTCCAAAATTGGTCTGTCCTTCAACAGGCATTTTGCGGTTAGAATCATACAAGAACCTTACACCATTTAATAAATGAGCGAAAACAAGCTCCGCAACTGAATGTGAAGATGCTGCAGGCGTATTAACAACAGCTATGCCTTTTGAACGTGCATAGTCCACATCGATATTATCCATACCTACACCACCACGTCCTATTACCTTAATATTTGGACAAGCATCAATTAAAGGTTGACGAAGTTTAGTCGCGCTACGAACTGTTACTGCATCATAGTCATTCAATCTATTGATCAATTCGTCCTGTGGGATATGTACAGTATCAACAACAAATCCCGCATCTTCTAATATTTTTTTACCGATAGGATCGATCCCATCGTTAGCTAAAATTTTCATAAATAATTATTTCTTTCTTTCTTCAAATTCTCTCATCGTATCAATTAAAGCATTGATCGAAGAGATTGATAAAGCATTGTAAATAGAAGCTCTAAACCCACCAACAGAACGATGGCCTTTAATTCCAATTAAATTACGCTCTTTAGCTAATGCTAAAAATTCTGCTTCTAATTCTGGTGTGTCCATGACAAACGTAACATTCATTCTCGAGCGATCTTCAACAGCAGCAGTGCCTTTAAAGAATGGGTTACGGTCGATTTCATCATATAAAGTACGAGCTTTAATAATATTCTCTTGCTCGATAACTTCTATCCCACCTTTCGCTTTCAACCAACGTAGATTCAACATAGAAACATAGATTGAAAATACAGGCGGCGTATTGTACATTGACCCTGCTTTTGCATGAGATTCATAATCAAAAATCGTAGGAATTGTTTTTCTTGACTTTCCAAATAACTCATCTTTAATTACAACTAGAGTTACCCCAGCTGGGCCCATATTTTTTTGTGCTCCAGCGTAGATTAAATCAAATTCAGAAACATCAATCGTCCGGCTTAAAATGTCCGAAGACATATCTACTACTGTAGGAACCGATGTATTTGGTTTATGAAAAACTTCAGTACCATAAATGGTATTGTTAGAAGTATAATGAAAATAGCTTGAATCCGCAGGGATAGCGAAATCCTTTGGAATGTAGGAATAATTTTGATCACTGGATGATGCAACAATATCAATCTGGCCGATTTTTTGGCTTCTTTTGCTGCTTTAGTCGCCCAAACACCTGTATCCAAATAAGAAGCAAAGCCTCCTTCAGGCAATAGGTTCATAGGAACCATAGCAAATTGTTGGCTAGCTCCTCCTTGAAGGAAAAGAACCGAATATCCAGCAGGAACATTCAGCAATTCACGAACTAAACTCTCTGTCTCAGCAATTACTTCTTCGAACTCCTTGGAACGGTGCGAAATTTCCAATATAGATAAACCTGTACCATTAAAGTCAATTACTGCTCTTGAAGCTTCTTCAAAAACCTCTTTTGGTAGAATACATGGGCCTGCACCGAAATTATGTTTCATTAGACTAGTATAATTTGTTAAAAATTAGATGGTTAACAATTAATCAATCGTTTGACCTAAATTTGAATGTCCAAAGGTAAAATATTTTTGAAAATTTTTAAAACAAAATCCATGTTTGTTTAAAATATCTTAAATTAAAAAGACATTTGCTGACATATTGCTATTATAGACAACCACTTCCATCAACAAATTACTTCTTAAAAAATATTAACAAACCGCCTCTATTGTGGATATCTTTAATCCTGAAAGTCGTACCAAAAACGTAAAAATTTATGTATCTTCGCCTGTTATGTGTCTTTTATAGACATGACAAATATTATATTGATTGAAACCAAAATATAATGGCTGAAGAAACAGAAAACGAAAACAATTTAGTTCCTGCTGAAAACAGGATTATCCCCATCAATATCGAAGACCAAATGAAAGCCGCATACATCGATTATTCGATGTCGGTAATCGTGTCTCGTGCCCTACCAGACGCACGTGATGGCCTTAAACCAGTACACAGACGTGTATTGTACGGTATGCTAGACCTTGGGGTGACGAGTGGAAAACCCTATAAAAAATCTGCTCGTATTGTTGGAGATGTACTCGGTAAGTATCACCCACATGGTGACTCATCAGTATATGATACCATGGTTCGTATGGCCCAAACTTGGTCATTACGCTATCCCCTTGTCGATGGACAAGGTAACTATGGTTCAATTGATGGTGACCCACCAGCAGCAATGCGTTATACTGAAGCTCGACTCAGAAAAATTGCTGAGGAAATGTTGGCAGACATTAATAAAGACACTGTTGACTTCCAATTAAACTTTGATGACTCCCTTGAGGAACCAACCGTATTACCAACTCGTATCCCTAACCTATTAGTGAATGGTACATCAGGTATTGCTGTAGGTATGGCGACCAACATGGCGCCACATAATTTGAGCGAAGTAATCGATGGCACAATAGCATACATTGACAATAGAGATATCGAAATCTCTGAATTAATGACCCATGTTAAAGGACCAGACTTCCCTACAGGAGCATTAATATATGGTTATAATGGAGTAAAAGAAGCTTTCGAAACTGGACGTGGACGTATTGTTATGCGTGCTAAAGCCGAAATCGAAACTACAAAATCTGGAAAAGAAATAATCGTAGTTACAGAAATACCTTATCAAGTAAATAAATCGGACATGATCAAAAGAACTGCCGATTTAGTACAAGAAAAGAAAATCGAAGGTATATCTGAAATTAGAGATGAATCTTCAAAAGACATCAGAATTATCTACGAAATTAAACGTGATGCAAATGCAAACGTTGTCCTTAATAATTTATATAAACATACTGCCCTTCAAACATCTTTTTCAGTAAACAATATTGCTCTTGTAAAAGGTAGACCACAAATGATGAACTTAAAGGATATGATCCATGAGTTCGTTGAACATAGACATGATGTGGTTATCAGAAGAACAAAATTCGAACTTGCTGAAGCTGAAAAAAGAGCACATATTTTAGAAGGATATCTCATTGCATTAGATCACTTAGATGAAGTCATACAACTAATCCGTAATTCCGATACTCCAGAGGATGCTCGCGTTGGATTAATGGAACGTTTTGGATTAACTGATATTCAGGCAAGAGCTATTCTAGACATGACCCTTAGAAGGTTAACTGGTCTGGAAAGAGACAAGATCAAAGAAGAATATGCTGAGTTAATGAAAACAATCGACTACTTAAAAGAAGTACTTGCTGATGAAGGCCTTCGTTTTAAGATCATAAAAGATGAACTCATCGAAGTTAAAGAAAAATATGGCGATGAAAGACGTTCTCAGATTGTACACTCTGCTGAAGATCTTCGTATGGAAGACTTCATTGATGATGAAGAAGTCGTAATTACTATATCTCATAATAGCTATGTAAAACGTACTCCTTTAACCGAGTATCGTGTTCAAGGACGTGGTGGTAAAGGAGCTATAGGTTCTACTACTCGTGATGAAGATTTTACAGAACATATCATCACTGCATCAGCACATAATTATCTGTTATTATTCACAGAAGCTGGAAGATGTTTCTGGTTGAGGGCATTTGAAATCCCAGAAGGTAGCCGAACTTCGAAAGGAAGGGCCCTTCAAAATATCATCAATATCCCGAAAGATGAAAAAATCAAGGCATATATTAAGGTAACTAACCTTAAAGATCAAGAATACCTTGAAAATAATTTCATTATCATGTGTACCAAGAAAGGTACAATTAAGAAAACTTCACTTGAAGCTTATTCTAGACCAAGAGCCAATGGTATCAACGCAATCAATATTAATGAAGGCGATCAATTATTAGAAGCTACCCTAACAAATGGTTCTAGTGAGATCGTAATGGCTCTTCGTTCAGGTCGTGCGATTCGATTTAATGAATCAACCGTAAGACCAATGGGAAGAACTGCCACTGGTGTGCGTGGAATTACCCTAGCAAGCGAAAAAGATGAGGTTGTTGGCATGATTAGTGTTGATAATCAAGAGACAACTGTATTGGTAGTTTCGGAAAAAGGATACGGAAAACGAACTGATATAGATGACTACAGAATCACTAACCGTGGTGGTAAAGGAGTAAAAACCTTAAATATTACCGATAAAACTGGTGATTTAGTAGCTATCAAGGGCGTAACAGACGAAAATGACCTGATGATTATCAATAAATCAGGTATAGTTATTCGTATTGGAGTTGAAAGTTTACGTGTGATGGGTCGTGCTACTCAAGGTGTAAAATTAATCACGCTAAAAGGAAACGATGAAATCGCATCTGTAACTAAAGTTGATAGACAAGACGAAGAAGAAGAATTAGAAGTTGAAGGTGCGGAAGGCACTGAAAACTCAACAGAAAATGATTCAGCTAACACGGAGAATGAAGAACAAGAATAGTTTTATTGCAAGTGCTTTAGGAGCAATGTTACTTTTAAGTGCAAATGGTGCTTTTGCTCAGTCAGCTTACAAAGAAGCGAGCAATGCTTTTGCATTATATACACAGACTGGTGATATCAAAAATCTAGATAATGCTAGAAAACAAATTGATAACATCTATAAAACAAGACGTGACTCTTCTAAAACACGCGTGAATGTATTAAGAGGTATGGTTTTGAGCTCATTAGCATATGCTGATTCTGCCAGAACTATCAAATTAAATGCAGATCCAATCGATTTAACCTATCAAACACTTGATAAAATCGACCAAAAAGATCGTGCAGGATATGCTGGTGAGATAAATTATATCAACCAAAATCTTGCAGCTGCCTTAATCCATCGTGCTAATAAATCTCTTCAAGAACAGAAATTCGATGCAGCATTCGCGGATTTCAGCAAGGTTGATGCTTTGGATGCTAAAAGTGGAGATGTTACTTATAACCTAGCCTTATTAGCAACAAAAGCCGGAAAACCTCAAGATGCTATTGAGTATTATGGCAAAATTCATGAAGGTGGAAACATGTCAGCTCAGCAGTATATCGAATTGGCAAACTTATACGACCAATTAGATGAAAAACAACAAGCTTTGTCAACTTTAGAAGAAGGAAGAACAAAATTTCCAGAAGACAAATCATTATTGTTTCTCTTGATTGACAAATATGCAAAAAATGAAGCTTTCGACGCCATCGTACCGATCATTGAACAAGCCATTAAATTAGAACCCGAAAACATCGAGTTGAACTATCTTGCAGGCTATGCTAATGAAAATGCAAATAATATAGAAATAGCGAAATCTTATTATTCAAAAGTATTGGAATTAGATCCTAATAATTATGAATCAAATCTAGCGTTGGGACTGATTAACTTGAATGCATTTCTGAAAGACTCAGAAAATCAGGAATCGCAATATAATGCTCAAAATTTCTTATTAAAAGCAAATGAGATAAAACCTTATGAAATCAATGCTTTGAAATCATTAGCTTTATTTTATCAAAAAACAGAAGATGAAACTCAATTGGACAGAGTAAATTTACTCCTGAATCAATTAACAAATTAAACAAACAATAAATAGATATGAATTTTAAAAAATCAATATTATTTGTAGGATTGCTTTTTGCAACCAGTTCTACTGCCCTATTTGCACAGTCGGGCAATGTGAAAAAAGCAAAAGCTGCCATTGTAAAGTTTGAAGAACTAAAGGGGGCAGGTACTGCTGAATTAGGTAAGTCCAACCTAACAACTGCACAAGAATTAATTGATGCAGCGGTGGTTCACGACAAAACCAAAGATGATCCTGAAGCATGGACTTACTATGCTCTGGTATATTCTAACCTAGCAAATTTAGACAAAAGCGCAGATCATGCGGCTAAAGCTCAAGAAGGTATCAAAAAATCTACTGAATTAGATACAGACAAAAAGAACGCTGAAAACATTACTGTTGCTGGTCAGACTTTAGGTCAATTCAAATTCAATCAAGGTGTAGCTGCTTGGGATAAACAAGATTATAAAACAGCGTACGCAGATTTCTCAGATGCATTGGTATATCTTCCAGGTGATACAACTTTGACATTCTATTCGGGACTTGCTGCCGTGCAGAACAAAGAATTCGATAAAGCAATCGAAAAGTATAAAGAATTAGTACCGGTGAAAGAATACTCTAGCCATAAAACAATTATGGTAGACCTTCCGAAACTATATCTTCAAAAAGGTGATACTACTTCTGCAATTGCTGCTGCTGCCGAAGCTGTGGCTGCTTATCCAGGTGACAATGATGCAGTTGTACAAAACATCGAACTGAACCTGATTACTGGTAATGAAGCAAAAATCGTTTCAGATATTGAAGCTCAATTAGCTAAAGACCCACAAAATAAAAGTCTACACTATTATTTAGGTCTTGCCTATGGTGCTGCTGGAAATCCAGAAAAAGCATTAGCATCATACCAAAAAGCAGTTGAAATCGACCCTAACTACTTAGAAGCAAACACAAATGCAGCTGTAGTTATTATGAACTCTGGTCGTGATGAATTGATGAAATTGAATGAAGATAAATCAGTTCCTGCAGCTGACTACAACAAGAAAGTTGAAGAAATCAAAGGAAGAATTGCAAGAGCAGTTCCTTATTTAGAAAAAGCTGTAGAATTAGACGCTAAAAATATTGATGCGTTGAAAAATCTTAAAAACTACTACGATTTCATGAATGACGAAGCTAAATCAGCAGAATTAGAAAAAAGAATCGAATCATTGAACTAATCACAACAATTCATAATTCAAAAAGCCGACTTAAAGTCGGCTTTTTTTATTTCTTTATATTTATCCTAAAGCCACATCCAACATCATCATCACTACAAAACCTAAAACAAAACCCAATATTGGAATATCAGAATGTTCTTCTTGTTGAGTTTCAGGAATTACTTCTTCAATAACAACAAAAAGCATCGCTCCAGCCGCAAACGACAATGCATAAGGAAGGATTGGCATAAAAAAGCCAACTGCAAATGCCCCAAGAACAGCAAATATTGGCTCTACGATAGCCGATAATTGACCATATTGAAAACTTTTCCATCTAGATAACCCCATCCTTCGCAATGGCATCGACACTGCAATTCCTTCAGGAAAGTTCTGTAAACCTATACCCATTGCCAACAATACTGCACCTGTAATACTAGCCTCAGGAATACCAGAAGCAGCACCACCAAACAAAACTCCCACCGCTAAGCCCTCAGGAATATTATGCAAAGCAATAGCTATAGTCAATAAAGTCGTTCTATGTAATGATGATTTAGGACCCTCAGTCTTTAAAAAATTCAAATGCAAATGCGGCATCAATTTGTCCAGTCCAAAAATAAATAGAGCACCAAGTACAAAACCAATAGCTGATGGCATCACTTTTTCAAATCCTTCACCAGCACTCATCTCAATGGCAGGAGCTAAAAGAGACCAAAAACTGGCAGCAATCATTACTCCACCTGTAAACCCCAACATCCCATTCAGCAGCTTTTTATTTACACCCTTAAATAGAAAAACACTCGATGCACCTAAGGCAGTAACTCCCCAGGTAAATAATCCAGCACATAATGCAGCAACAACGGCCTCCTGTTTGCCAAGGTATTCTATTAATTCGTCCATCATGAGTTGTGATTCAAAATAATTTTTTGAAAATAGTTAATCTTCGCAAAAAACTACGAAAATATTCAAGTAAATTCTAAAACTCAATGAAAAAGCCTTGAAAAAATATTTTCAAGGCTTTGAAATTGCTTAATCAATAAAATTAATTCTACTTTAAATGAGCTCTCAACATCCAAGCAGTTTTTTCATGTTTTTCTAATAGACCTACCAAGAAATCTTCGGTACCAGCATCATTACTATCCTCTGCTGTTTTTATATCTTCGCGTAATGAAATAATCAAGCTCTCGTAATCATTTAACAATTCAGATATAAAACCTTGACTGTCATTCTTTTTATATTTGGTCTCCGTTAATTGGGTAAGTTCTAAAAATTCCTTCATTGACCCAACCGCATAATGTCCAATTGAACGAACTCGTTCAGCAACCTCATCAATGATTTCTGCAAGTTCAGAATATAAACTCTCAAAAAACAAATGCTGCGCATGAAAATCTGGCCCCTCAACATTCCAGTGCGCATTCCTAGCTTTGGTATAAAGCACATTCTCATCTGCCAATAACTTATTCAATACTCCTGCAACAACTTTGCTGTCTTGATCTTTGATTCCGATATCTGTTTTCATTTTATTATATATTTATGTTTAATTAATGCTATACTATAATTAATACTTACTGGCCTCATTTAGTTTTGTTAAAGCATCTTCACCTAATCTTAATTGCAATGCGGAAACAAAACCTTGCAAGTGGGCTTCCTTCGTTGCACTAGCAATTGGCGCGGTAATAGTATCTTGTGATAATAACCATGCAAGTGCAACTGAGGAAGAGGATGTACGATAGGCAGAGGCAACTTCATTTAAAGCCGAAACTATTCTTTGCCCTTTCTCATTCCAGTATTTCTTTTGGATGCCCTCTCCCCTTGCAGATTTAGAAAAATCATCATCATTAAGGTACTTTCCAGACAAAAAACCACTCGCTAATGAATAATAAGGAATTACCGCCAAACCAAATTGTCTAACGGTTTGCTCATATTCCCGTTCATATTTTTCCCTATCATAAAGATTATATTCGGGTTGTAAAGAAACATAATGAGGCAAATTCAATTTTGAAGCTGTCTCTAAGCTTTCAATCAATCTATCGGTACTCATATTAGAAGCACCTATATATCTCACTTTACCTTCTTTAATCAATTCCTCATATGCCCTTAATGTTTCTTCAACAGGCGTGATTTGATCATCATAGTGTGTTTGATATAAATCGATATAATCTGTCTGAAGTCGACGTAAGGAAAGTTCTACTTGTTCTTTTATATAAGCACCCTGTGTATTGGGTTTACTATTATAGCCAAATCTTCCTCCAACTTTGGTCATCAGCACAACTTTATCACGATTTCCATTCTCCTTAAACCATTTGCCAATAATTATTTCAGATTCACCACCTTTATTTCCTTCAACCCAATGCGAGTAATTGTTTGATGTATCAATGGCGTTAAAACCAAAGGACATGAAAGAATCCATTATTTTGAAAGATTCCTTTTCATCCAATGTCCATCCGAAAACATTTCCTCCGAAAATCAATGGAACTATCTGTAAATCTGTATGTCCTAAAGAGACTATTCTTTCCATATTTAACCTTTTTTTGTAGGATACAATTTAACCATTATTTCATGCTTAAAGGCCATTTTCAAACGTAAATTTGTCATAATAATCTTAAATCATTTGCCTTTCCATTTGTATTATTATTTTTGTCAATCGTCGTCAAAATAAAATGCCCATAAAAATTCCTTTTTTACATTCATTTCAAAAAGATATTGCGGAAATACAATTTCCCGAGAAATTTACCTTTCCGTTTTGCTATGATCCGCATCCATTGAGCATGATTGCCGCGGAGCAAGTACAATATTACCTGCAGCAACAAACCGATTTTCAACATAATTTTGGATTAAATCCTGACCAAGATGGTTTGGTAATCGGTAAGATGTTTGGAGTACTTGTAGTAAAGGATGATCATAATAATATTGGGTTCTTAGCAGCGGTGTCAGGCAAGTTGGCAGGAACAAACCAGCACTCATATTTTGTTCCGCCCATATTTGATATGCTATCCCCAACAGGGTTTTTCCTGAAAGAAGAAGAAAATATCAATAGAATAAATCGAGAAATTGAAAACCTAACAAATTCAAAAATCTTGACAGATGCTAAAGAAAACTTAATCAGCACAAAAAATCAACAGGAACAAATCTTAGCAAACCTTAGAAATCTTCATAAAAAAAATAAAGCTGACAGAAAAATAATCAGAACCCAGAAAAAACTAGAGCTGAATGATTTAGACTATAAATTGATTGAGGATGATCTAATAAAACAGAGCTATAGAGATCAACATGAGTATTCTGTACAAAAGGAAAAGTCGGCTTTGGCAATTTCATGTGCCAATGACCACTTGAACGAAATCCTAAATAAAATCGAGAATCTGAAAAAAGATCGTAAGAACAGGTCCTCGAATCTTCAAAACCAACTTTTCAATCAATATAATTTCTTGAACGCCATCAATCAGAAAAAATCTGTAATTGATATTTTTTGTCAAGCTAAGCAAATACTGCCACCTGCAGGTGCTGGCGAATGTGCGGCGCCAAAATTACTTCAATACGCCTACCAAAACAATTTAAAACCTATCTGTATGGCAGAATTTTGGTGGGGCTCATCTCCTAACCAAGAGGTACGAAAACATAAGAATTATTATCCAGCATGCCGTGGTAAGTGTGAACCTATTCTTTCGCACATGCTCGAAGGTCTTGAAGTCGATGATAATCCGATGCTAGAAAATCCAGCACAAAACAAAGAATTAGAAATCATACATGAAGACGATGCCATTATTGTAGTCAATAAACCAGCAGAATTCTTATCAGTTCCCGGAATAAATGTTCAAGATTCTGTACAAACCAGAATTCAAGAATTATATCCCCAAATAATGAGCCCATTGATTATCCATCGGTTGGACATGTCAACATCGGGGATTTTAGTTTTAGCAAAAACTAAAGAGGCTCATCAATTTATTCAAGAACAATTCATCAATCATACCATCCAAAAAAGATATACAGCTCTCTTAGACGGTAAAATAGATGAAAGTGAGGGCATGATCCATCTACCACTGCGAGTCGATTTGGATGACAGACCTAGACAAGTAGTATGTTATCAGTATGGAAAAAATGCCAGAACCAAATTTGTCGTAAAATCTATAGAAAACAATAGAACTAGAATTCATTTCTACCCCTTAACAGGGAGGACTCATCAATTGAGGTTTCATGCAGCCCATGCCAAAGGCCTAAACTGTCCGATAGTTGGAGATGACCTCTATGGTAAACGGGAGGATAGGCTTCATCTACATGCAGGTTTCATAAAGTTTATCCATCCAATCTCAAAAGAAGAAATTAGCTTCGAAATCAAGGACCCGTTTTAGTAACTCAATAGAATTTTTTATCTTGGATTAAATTTATCCCAATCATGGAGGTATTAAAATACGCTTACCAGCATCCACTTTTTGAAAATACGGACCTAGACCAGATTTTTAAAGCGCATGAAAAAGTAGAGTTATCTAAAGGCGACTTTATCCTCGAAAAAGGACAAATAGCTAATGAATATTATATCCTTGACGACGGACTGGTCAGAACTTATCTCTACGATTACGAGGGAAACGAAATAACAACTGGATTTTCAGGAAAAAATGAAGTAGTCATAGAAGTAGCATCTATATTTCAAAGAATCCCCACCCAAGAGTATATTCAATGCCTAACCGACTGTTCTCTATGGAAAATAAAGTTTGACGACTTCCAAGACTTATTTCATAAAATACCCGCATTTCGAGAATGGGGTCGTGCATGGATGGCATTCGAACTATATCTCAGCAAAAAAAGAGCAACAGAAATGATCACCGAACCTGCTAAAATGAGATATCTACATCTAATGCAGGAGAAACCTCAAATAATCCAACAAGCACCTCTCAAATATATTGCCTCTTTTTTGGGAGTGACTGATACCTCCCTAAGTAGAATACGAAAAGAAATTATAAACCATTAAAGTCAAGATAATGGATTATTTTGAAGATAAATCGTTTAAAAACATCAATTTTAATCAAGTTAATTTCCAAAAAGGTGAATATGAATTTTGTCAATTCGACCAATGTAACTTAGAATCTTTGAATCTAAATGGATGTAAATTTATTGATTGCAAATTTTCTGACAGCAATCTCTCTTTGATGGATTTGACGCAAGCAAGTTTTCAAAATGTAAACTTTACCAATTGTAAACTTTTGGGTTTGAGGTTTGATAGCTTAAATCAATTCAATTTGGAATTGGATTTTCAAGAATGCATATTAAACCATAGCTCATTCTTTGGTTGCCATATCAAAGGAACAAATTTCAGTAATTGCAAACTTATAGATGTTGATTTTGAAAATACAAATCTAACCAATTCAATATTTGTAGGTTCAGATTTAAATGGAGCTCAGTTTATTAATTCTAACCTCGAAAAAGCTGACCTCAGAGAGTGTCAAAACCTATTTATAGACCCAGACCTTAATAAGATTAAAGCTGCAAAATTTAGTCTACAAAGTCTCCCAGGATTGTTGGAAAAACACAAGATTAAAGTCAGTTTTTAAATCTAAATAAGCCCCTTAATTGTCATTTTGACTTAATATATCCAGAAATAAAAAGATTTACCATTCCAATTTCTTAAATTTAACAATATGAAAATATTGGCTTTTGGGGCAAGTAATAGCTCGAATTCTATCAATAAAAAGTTTGTTAGCAGTGTCAGTAAATATTATAAAGAACCAGAAGATGAAATTCAAATTCTAGACTTGAATGATTTTGAGCTTCCAATTTACTCCAAGGATCGAGAAAATGAGAATGGTATCCCCGATGCCGCAATTCGATTCGCTGAAAAAATTGACTGGGCAGATTTAATTCTTATATCATTTGCTGAGAATAATGGCAATTACAATGCATGTTACAAAAATTTAATTGATTGGATTTCCAGAATAAAAGGCCGAAAAATTTATCCGAACAAACCATTATTTATACTTTCCACTAGTGAAGGTATCAGAGGTGGACAGACAGTCCTCGAAATAGCAGAAGAAAGATTGCCACGAGATGGAGCAAACATATTGGATAAATTCTCATTACCAGAATTCAGCAAAAATTTTGAAGAAGGGCGTGGTGTTATCACCCCACTATACAGAAGTCAATTAGAGGCCAAGGTCAGAAAAACTAAAAGAACCATGGCACAAATCTTATCTCAAGAACAACAGTAAATTTTAATTTTCAATATTATGGCAAAGAAAGTATTATTATTAGTTGGTGATTATGTAGAGGACTATGAGGCAATGGTCCCTTTTCAAGCAATGGAGTCGGTAGGTATACAAGTAGATACTGTAGCACCAGACCGTAAAAAAGGTGATGTAGTGCCAACTGCAGTACATGATTTTACAGGCGACCAAACCTACAAAGAATTAAGAGGTCACAATTTCGCTATCAATAAAGATTTTGATTCCGTAAATACGGATGATTATGATGGACTTTATATCGCGGGCGGCAGGTCAGCTGAATATATCCGATTGAATAAAAGGGTGTTAGAGATTACAAAAGACTTTTTTGATAAAGACAAACCCGTAGCTGCAATTTGTCATGGTATTCAAGTATTGACAGCTGCAAAAGTTCTAAAAGGTAGGACCTTGACTGCTTATGTTGCAGTTGGTCCAGATATTGAGTTAGCGGGTGGAACATGGAAAAACATCCCAGCAGATCAAGCTGTCGTAGATGGTAATTTGGTTACTTCTCCTGCTTGGCCAGGACATCAAAACATCTTAAAAGAATTCTATAAATTGTTAGGCATAAAAATTACTCTATAATGCAAAAAAAGAGTAAAAAATTATGGATCATTGCTGTTCCTTTAATTCTAATTTTGGGATACTTTATATATGATGCATACTCCCAACCTTCAATTGAAGATATTCCTGGAGATTTCACTGAAGTAGCTTTTGTGAGAAACGAAAATAATAAAGGTGGAATAATAAGAATATATGCAGTAACTGTTGGAGATCAGTTGAATGCACAATATGATAAATGTGCAGATATGTTTCCTGTGAACGATTATGGAAGTATTACCAAGGTTTATTTTTTCGACAAGAATAAACCCTTCCCGACCAGCCTTAATCTGGAGGAACCACATTACGATACTGCTAAATATGAAGCTATTAATATCTTAAGCCGAAGAGGCTTGAAAAAATAATATTCATAATAAAAAGCGGCGATTAGCCGCTTTTTTTTGTCGTTTTAAAGAATTATATTTTCTTTATTAAATATATTATTTATATTTATGAATAATATATAACCAAATGAGTAAAATTTTAACCTACATCTATAAAGGAAAACATTCTAGTTTATCATAGTAAATGTAGTTTTCAGAACTTTCTGTTTATACATTTTTTACAGCGAATTTAGTGTAAATAGCACTCAAGATTTTCTTGAGTGCTTTTCTGTAAATCAAATTATAATGTTCACTTTTTATCAAATCCAAGCCATACTATAAATTCAAAATCGCCAACAACCATCAATAGTTTAAATTTTTAATTATTATTTATTAATATTTTTTATAATTTTGTTCGAAATTTGAAATTTAAGTTTTTATTAACCCAAATATATTTTACCGTTCGGGAAAAGTATTGGACAAAAGTCATTTAAGCCCAGATTATTTATTAAAAGAAGATAAGAATTTTAAAAAATATGCTGCTTAAATCTTATTTTCTATTATTTAATAATTTGATATTAATTTATTAACTTTTACCAAATAATGCTCGAACATCTTTGAGCTATGATGATAGATAGAGAAATGGCAAGTAAATTTATCCCTAGAGATATAAGTTGGTTGAGTTTTAATGGTCGCGTATTACAAGAAGCAGCCGATCCCACTGTCCCCCTTCATTTAAGAATAAAATTCCTAGGTATATTTTCAAATAATTTAGACGAATTCTTTAGAGTTCGTGTTGCTGCCCTAAAAAGAGCTGCAGAGATAAATACCAAAGAATCAAATAGCTATTTCTATAAAGCACCTGCAATTATCCTTGAAAAAATTACAGAAATTGTTATCAAACAACAACGTAAATTCGATAAAATTTGGAACCAAGTCCAAAGGGAAATGGCCAAACAAAAGGTGTATATAAAAACAGCTGAAGAATTAAAATCCAGCACAACTGGAATTTGTAAAAAATTATTTCGATGAAGAAGTAGAAACCAATATCATTCCTCTTATCCTAGATGAGGCTAATCCAATGCCTTACTTAAGAGATAAAAGCCTCTATTTAGGAATTGCAATGTATAAAGATGATTGGCAATACGATACCAAATTCGCAATCATTGAACTGCCTTCCCGTCAATTAGGAAGGTTCGTAATATTACCATCTCCTAAGAATCAAAAACATATCATCTTGGTGGAAGATATCGTTAAGGTAAATCTACCTTATATATTCTCTTATTTCGGATTTGATGAGTTTGTAGCCAATACATTTAAGGTTACAAAAGATGCCGAATTTGACCTTGACAACGATATCAATACAACAATTGCTGAAAAAATCTCTAAAGGAATCAAAAACCGGAGAAAAGGAAAACCTACAAGGTTTGTTTTTGACCAAGAGATGGATCCAAAATTATTGGAGCTATTGATCAAAAAACTTAATCTAAGTAAAAAAGACAGTATAATACCTGGACAAAAAATACATAATTTTAAACACTTCATGGATTTTCCTGATGTGTTCAAATCATATACAAAACCTGAAGAAAGAAAATCATTTGAACATCCTGATTTTGTAGGATTTGATCGGGTTACTGATGTCATCCAAAAGAAAGATGTACTCCTCTCCTTCCCTTATCATGAATTTCGACCTATGATCGACCTGCTGAGAGAAGCAGCTATGGATCCTGATGTTAAGTCTATTAAAACGACAATATACAGGATGGCAACCAATTCAAAAATTGCAAATGCTTTGGTAAATGCTGCTAGAAATGGTAAAAGAGGTAACGGTAATGCTGGAACTCAGAGCAAGGTTTGATGAAGAACACAATCTCGAATGGAAAGAAAGATTCGAAATGGAAGGTGTGAAAGTCCTGGTTGGAATTCCGAACAAAAAGGTACACGCCAAATTATGTATCATCAAAAAAAGGGTAAATAATAAAACGATACAATACGGATTTGTTAGCACTGGAAATATCAATGAGAAAACAGCTAAATTATACGGCGATTATTGTTTGATGACTAGCAATAAAGGTGTAATGGCTGACATTAATAAAATATTCAATGCTCTGGCAAAACCTAAAGTAGCATTTGTTGATCAAATCAAAAACAATAAAAGTCTATTGATTTGTCCAAAAGACATGCGTCAGCAGATATGCTCATTTATTGATAAGGAAATTGCAGAAGCAAAAGCTGGCAGGCCAGCGAGAATAATAATCAAAATAAATTCTCTGAGCGATAAAGAATCAATCAAAAAAATATACGAAGCTTCTTCAGCTGGTGTTCAAGTAGACCTAATAGTTAGAGGAATTTTTTTGTGCAGTAAATCAGAAAAAATTCATCAAACCTTTCCATGCAATTAGTATCGTTGATGAATTTCTTGAACATGCGCGCGTTTTTTACTTCTATGCAGCTGGTAAAGAGTTAACTTATATTTCCTCAGCAGATTTAATGACAAGGAATCTTGACCATCGTGTAGAAGCTGCAGTAAAGATCCACAGCAAAAAACTAAAACATGAATTGTTAGAAATGTTGGAGATTCAATTGAGAGATAACGTCAAAGCGAGATATTTAAATAACAAGCAAACAAATGAATATGTCCATAATGATGAACCTATTTGTCGCTCCCAAATCGTAATTCATAATTATTTAAAAAGTAAAGCTGAGGAACAAGAAATAATTCAAGAAACATTAAATCAATAAATTGCAATTTTTGTTTTGCTAATATTTTTAGTATTTTAGTAAAAATATTAGTGAGATGGAACATGAATTTATTTATGGTAGAGGGGCGCAAAAAAATATACATAACGTATTTTCAAAGCTAAGTTATTCGCAAGACCATATTGAAGGGATAGATGATTGGGAACAGGAAGTTCCAAATACCCAGTTTACAATCATCCATCCTAAAACAATTGTCAACAAAGTAAGCAGTCCAGATGTAGGAATGGAATATTCTGCAAATCCATATCAAGGCTGCGAGCATGGTTGTATCTATTGTTATGCACGTAATTCACATCAATATTGGGGATACAGTGCTGGTCTTGACTTTGAAAGCAAAATCCTCGTAAAATCCAATGCCCCAAAATTGTTCAGAGATTTTCTGTGCAAAAAATCTTGGGACGGTACACCAATCTCTCTTTCAGGAAATACTGATTGTTATCAACCTCTTGAAAGAAAGTTCAAGCTTACACAATCAATTTTAAAAATTGCGCTAGAACATGGCCAACCAATAGGCCTTATTACCAAAAACAGCCTTATTCTTCGCGACATTGATATCCTTGCAGAAATGGCAAAGAAAAATCTCTGTGTAGTTTTTTTATCCATCAATTCTTTAACCAAAGAAACTAGATCAAAGATGGAACCTAGAACGGCTACAGCACAACAGAGATTGAAAGTAATCGAAGCATTAGCTAGTAAAGGAATTCCTGTAGGAATTATGTGTGCACCAATAATTCCAGGACTAACGGATCATGAAATTCCAAAAGTCCTCAAAGCAGCCGCCGATGCTGGTGCTCGGTGGGCAGGTTATACCATTGTAAGATTAAATGGAGAAATATCAAAAATTTTCGAAGAATGGCTTTGGAAGGCATATCCGGATCGAGCAAATAAAATCTGGCATAGTATTCAAGCATGCCATAATGGAAAGGTAAATGATAGTGAATTCGGAAATAGAATGAAAGGAACTGGACAACTTGCAGAAATAATAAGAGATAATTTCAGATTGCACTGTAATAAAAATAATCTCAACAATTCAATGTTTGAATATGACCTCTCACACTTTAAAAATCAACGAAATACACAGTTAAATCTCTTCGATTTCCTGTAATTTTTAATGTTAAAATTATGTTAAAGTAAAGTTGTAACACTTATGTTGCAACCTAAATGGCACCATGATTGGTTATAAGTATGACGATAAACTATTGAAAAACTATTTAAAACGTTGTACTATGAAAAAAACATTGAAATTACTAAGTCTATTATTCGTGGTTTTATTTGCAGTTTCTGCTTGTTCTAAAGATGATGATCCTGTAGATAATGACTTTTTTGTTGATGATTATAAAGGTACAATTTCCTTTAAACCAACAGGAGGCGAAATGAAAGGCCCACTACAAGGAACAGTAACAGTTACTAAAGTTGGTGGATCAAACTATTCTTTCCTTTTTAGTGATGATATGGAAGACATTAACAATATTAAAATGAAGGAAGGAGATAACACCAAACTATTTATCGAAGATGGTACTTTGGGTATTATTTCAATAGACGCAGATAAATTAACAATTGCCTATACTGATGATGATGGAACTTGGACGGCCGACTGTACAAGAGACTAAAACTTCGATATATACAGATTAATTTAACTTGAAAGGAGCTGTCAATTTGATAGCTCCTTTCTTATTTGACTTTAAGTAATAAGGTCACTTTAAATAAATTGCTGTTGCTATTTATGATCAAGTTAAAATCTTCACCAAAATGATATTGAAGCCTGTTTTCAAATTCTGAAATGAATTTATTATCCGCTTGATTTGTCAAATGATGATTTACCCTATTGCTGACCTCATAAACAATATGATTATCTTTTGCTTTCAGCTTTACCTTCAGAGGATAATTTTCCATTGTATTGTAGCCATTAACCAAACCATTTTGGACCATCGGAAATAAAATCAATACAGGAATTTCCTTTTCATGATTATCAACATCAAATTCAATTTTATGATAGATGTTGTCAGGCAAAACCTTGCTGTACAGTTTTATGTATTCATTTAAGGAAGTTATTTCAGAACCAAACGGCCATCTATCCTCAAAATTAAAACCAGATAATTTCTGTAGAAACTTACCATGTTCTTCAACCACAGAGATGTTGGATTTAGTGGAATTAAGAATTAATTTACTTAGATAAGTGTCGGACTTAGCATGTAAGAAACTGAGCTCAGCTTCTGATTTTATTACACTTTGCTCAAGTCCTTCTATCGTTATCTTGCTTTTTTTCCAGAACATGATTCTAATAATCTATAATTCAGGTTTTCTTAATGCTTTTGGATTTTTACCTTCTAACCCACTAACACCTCCTGATACTACAAGTTTCATGGCATCAGTAGCAGAAATATCCAATTTGGTAACCTTCTTAGCCGAAATAATCACCACTTGACCGGCAACCGAATAAGAATAAGGAAAGTAAACAATCACTTCACCAGGTAAATTAATAGCTTTAAGATCTTTTTGAGTTAAAAAACCTATTTTCTTCAGGCCAAATTCATTCACCTCAACCAATACTGGTTCATTGAATTTCTTTGCATCACCAACAAAGGCCTCGGTAAAGTCCTTAATAGATGAATACAACGTATTAAATAAAGGAATTTTACTAATCGTCCTATTTAGCCACGCCCTGATAGGGGCAGTAACTAAAGTGGTAAAAATAAATCCTATTAGAGTCAATAGTAAAATGACCGAGACAATACCTAATCCAGGAATATATAATGGTTTGCCGTACTCATCAGTCAAGAAATGCTCAGTAATGTTTAATGCTCCATCCAACGTAGCAACCAACCATACAATTACAAAGATGGCACCAGCAACCGGCGCAACCACCAAGGTTCCCTTAATCAGATAGTAAAAAAACTTTTGAAAAAACTTAGTTATCATTTTATTCGTAATAATATACCCTTTTAACTCGACTTGAAATATTTACTAATAGCTCATATGGAATAGTTCCAATTGCCTGGGCTGATTCCATTAAACTTGGAAAAACTATCACCTCATCCCCTACTTGGACATCCTGGCCAGTGATATCGAGCATACACATATCCATACAGATATTTCCAACTGTACTCACTAATTGACCATTAATTTGCATTTTTCCAACTGAATTACCAAACCTTCTCGAATATCCATCCGCATATCCTATTTTGACAGTAGCAATCTTACTGTCTTTAGACAATACTCCTTTACGATCATAACCTACTGTTTCTCCTGCAGTTAACTCCTTTATCTGTGTAACGGTAGTTTTTAGACTGCTAACTTGTTCTAGGTTCGAAAAATTCCTGTCCATATCAACTCCGTATAGCCCAATTCCTAATCTAACCATATCCATATGTGCTTCTGGCCATCGAACAATAGCAGATGTATTAGCCACATGCTTGATGAATGTATACCCCAGTCCTTCCTCCAGTTCTTGCGCAGCGGAACGATAGCTATTTATTTGTTGTAAAGTAAAATCATCTTGATTGAGGTCTCCCGAAGCAACCAAATGCGTGAAAAACGATTGAACATGAACCTGATCCTGATTTTTCAGCTTTTCTATAACAGTTTTTATCTCTGCCGGAAAAAACCCCAACCGGTGCATACCCGTATCTAATTTTAGATGAATATTGAATCCGTGGATGTCATTCTCCTTTAAGAAATCTATAAATTCATCTAAAAAACTCATACTATATATTTCAGGCTCTAAATTATGTTGCAATAAGGTTTGAAAGGTATCTCGGTCTGGACTCAATACCATAATAGGTAATGTTATTCCTGCATTTCTCAATTCAACACCTTCATCAGCGAATGCAACAGTCAGATAATCTACCTTACTGAACTGTAATAAATTTGCAACCTCAAAACTACCGCTACCATAAGAAAATGCTTTTACCATGGCCATCAGTTTAACTCCTTTTGGAATTAAACTCCTATAGAGCATCAGATTATTTGAAATAGCATTTAGATTGATTTCCAAAACAGTACCATGGGACCTTAAGGCCAACCGTTGTACAACCCGCTCAAAAAGAAATTTCCTCGCTCCTTTTACTAAGATACTTTCATTGTGAAAGTCCAATTCTGTAAAATGGGACAATAGAGATTCCGTATTTTCAAAGCTTGTCTTGGTTTCAATATCAATATTGTTTAACCAATCGTAATCTGTACCAACCCATATAAAACGTTGCAACTGTGAGCTATTCAAAAGTGAAACCAATTTCTGTTGTAACTTGTCACTTTCCGCAAGACCCTCCATCTCCGAAAGAATCAATGTTTTTTTGCTGTGTTGGTTCTGCTGATTTAGAAATTCTAACGAAATTTTTAACGATGCGAGGTCGTTGGAATAAGAATCATCAATTATTGAAGAATGATTGATACCCTTTTTCAATTGCAAACGCATTTCTAAAGGTTTTAATCCTTGAATTCTTTCAACAACCGTCTCTGCATCATAACCAAGATAATACATCGTTGCAATGCAACTCATGATATTCTCAATTGAAGCACGGTCAGTAAATGGAACTTGGCAAATACAAATTACTTCTCCAATACGAACTTTCAATTTACTGGTATTCCCCGACCTATCTTCAGATATAAGTTGAACCTGATCATGATCAGATTTCCCCCAACTCACCATTCTTACATCAGGATTTACCATCTCTTTTTCTAAATAATCAGATCCGGCGATTAAGGCATCAACAGATTTAAAAAGCTTAATTTTTTCAACTAATTTCTCCTGTTTACTTTCAAAATTCTGAGAATGGGCAACTCCAATATTAGTAAAAATACCAATAGTAGGCTGAATCATCTGTTGAAGTTTTTCCATTTCGCCAGGCTCACTAATCCCTGCTTCTATTAAAGCCAAGTCATACTGAGGACCTAGGTTCCATAAAGAGAGCGCAACTCCCAATTGAGAATTATAGCTTTTTGGACTTTGGTAAACTTTCTTTTCAGGCACCAACAATTGATAAAGCCAAGCTTTTACGATCGATTTCCCATTACTTCCAGTTATTCCTATTATAGGAATATTAAATTGTTTGCGATGATAAGTAACCAATGTTTGCATAAACTCCAAAACATCGGAAACCAATATAACATTGACATCAGTTTTATCGTTCAGAAAAGGAATAGAATTTGAAATAACGAAACTCCGAATTCCTTTTTCGTAGGCATCTGGAATAAAATCATGACCATCACGAGTGGCTTTAAGGGCAAAAAACAAAGATTCTTCAGGATTGTTTACCTTCCGGCTGTCGTATACTAGTTCGCTGATTTTTGACGATAAATCATTTGATTTAAAAGCTGTTACTTTTAATACTTCGCAAATAAATTTAATAGTATACATGATTCTGCAAATAAAGAACGAAGTTCATCATTTTTTTTAAAAGTTCATCATTTTTTGAAGATTTGCATTATGGACGAACCGATAAAAAAACAAAAGACATTTACGCCACTGGAAGCTAAGAGAAAAGCAGAATCATATTGTGCTTATCAAGAGCGCTCCCAACAAGAGGTGCGTGACAAACTATATGGCTGGGGGCTGCACAAAACAGATGTGGAAAATATAATCGGTTATCTAATCGAAGAAAATTTCCTGAATGAAGAAAGGTTTGCGAAGGCTTATGCGTTAGGAAAATTCAGAATCAAGGGTTGGGGTAAAATAAAGATCACGCAGGGGCTAAAACTTAAGCAGGTATCGACTCCACTCATCAAAATCGCTTTAAAGCAAATCGAGCCAACCGATTATTTTGAAAAATTAACTGCCATTATTATCAAAAAATCGAATTTGATTAAAGAGTCAGATCCATATAAAAAAAGAAATAAGCTATATCAATATGCATTGGGTCGAGGGTATGAAAATAATTTAATTTTAGAGGTACTGAAAGACAACGATTTGGGCGATTAATGAAATATTTTTCAAAAAATAATTTTAGGATTTCAATTTTCTCTCTATATTTGCACCACGTCAAGCGAAAGTAGCTCAGTTGGTAGAGCACAACCTTGCCAAGGTTGGGGTCGCGAGTTCGAATCTCGTCTTTCGCTCAGTTGCCTAGGTGGTGGAACTGGTAGACACGCAGGACTTAAAATCCTGTTCCTGTTAAAGGAGTGCGGGTTCGATTCCCGCCCTAGGTACGAAAACAAAAAGCCTGTCGCAAGACAGGCTTTTTTTGTTTAGACATAAGACATAAGACATTGGGATCAGTTTCAAAAGGATGGATCAGTTTCAAAACCTGTGGACTATTTAGATGACTATAAAGCGGGATATTATTAAAATCTCAATCATATTTAGTATTTAGCAGTTAGGATTTAGATGACTGTAAAGCGGGATATTTTTAAAATCAATATATCCAAGTCTAATTTTGACAGTCGCTATGCCGTGGTTGTTATCCCCATCTGTTACTGAAATCATTTTTAAAAAATTTAAACATAAAGGGATTATTCAACCAACCCCAGAGATGTGTCACAAATATAGAAATAATTATACGGCGCCATCCAACCCCAGAGGGGTGTCACTATTATAGAAATGATTATACGGCGCCATCAAACCCCGCTAGGGGTGCAACTATTCTAGAAAAAATAAGACCATTGTCATATTCTAGTGGCAGGTGGGGACACCTGCCACGGCGAGAAAACCCCATCGGGGTAAAATGCCGGAGGCATGAAATAACTCTTAAATGCCGTAGGCATGAAATATCTCTTAAATGCCGTAGGCATGTAATATCTATAGAAATGAAAATCACCTCAAATACCAACGCCGTAGGTGTGGCATGTTTGTTAACCCCAGAGGGGTGTAACTATTATAGAAAAGATTATACGGCGCCACACAACCCCGCTAGGGGTGCAACTATTATAGAAAAAATAAGACCATTGTCATATTATAGTGGCAGGTGGGGACACCTGCCACGGCGAGAAAACCCCAGAGGGGTGTCACTATAAATTGCTGGTTATTTAAATGACAATCCACACTTCCGAACAAACTAAAATCCTGCAATGCGCCTAAATAGTTTCCCAAGCTAAAGCTTGAGAATGACAAGGTTTCTTGGGAGGGCTAAAGGGGGAATTGGGCGGGAAATGGTCGCTGCGGCAACCACTTCCCGCCCAATTCCCCCTTCACTAAACGAACGAGCGTGTCATTCCCTCTCCTAAGAGAAGGAAACTATTTAATGAACTATTCACGTCTGTTTTGAATGAGCGAAGATTACATGCCGTCGTGGCTGTTATCCCCATCTACCACTGAATACTTTTCTATGGCCCCCAAAATCTAACTACTAAATACTAACTACTAAATACTTTAAAAAACCCATTTATAATCCATAGATAAAATCTATCTATTCATCCATTCATCTTCAATTTTATTTATCTAACTTTAATTAAATTTAAAGAGGAAAACCAATTATGCCGATTCTCCTTTAAATCTTACGACACTATAGACGTTTAAACATTCAAAAAAACAATAATTAATAAAAAATACAAATTCAGAGATATGGAAAATGGAAATGACATCAGCAAATGCCCCTTTCACAATGGCAATGCAAAACAAAATTTAACCGTTGCAGGTGGAGGAACTACAAACTCCGATTGGTGGCCAAAGCGATTAAAAGTTAGCTTATTACGTCAACACTCAAATTTATCAGACCCTATGGGTGATAACTTCAACTATGCTGAAGAGTTTAAAACCCTAGACTTAGAAGCAGTTAAAAGAGACTTACATGCTTTGATGACTGATTCTCAAGATTGGTGGCCTGCTGATTTTGGACATTACGGCGGTTTGTTCATCCGTATGGCTTGGCACTCTGCAGGTACTTACCGTGTAGGCGACGGACGTGGAGGCGCTGGAACGGGACAACAAAGATTTGCACCTTTAAACAGCTGGCCAGACAACGTAAGTCTTGACAAAGCAAGAAGATTATTATGGCCGATAAAACAAAAATATGGTAAAAAACTTTCTTGGGCAGACCTTCTTGTATTAACAGGAAATATCGCCTTAGAATCAATGGGATTTAAAACCATCGGATTTGCAGGTGGACGTGTCGATGCTTTCGAACCTGACGAAGATGTATATTGGGGTTCAGAAGAAACATGGTTAGGTGGTGATATCCGCTATTCCCACGGTGGTTCTGAAGGAATTACAGAAAAAGACCATGGCGTATTGTCTGGAGAAGAAAAGGCGGATGGTGACTATCATTCAAGAGACCTTGAAAACCCGTTGGCCGCAGTACAGATGGGATTGATATACGTAAATCCTGAAGGTCCTGATGGAAACCCCGATCCAATATTAGCAGCAAAAGATATTAGAGACACTTTTGGAAGAATGGCTATGGATGACGAAGAAACTGTAGCATTAATCGCTGGAGGTCACTCTTTTGGAAAAACTCACGGTGCAGGATCAGCAGATCACGTAGATAAAGAACCTGAAGCAGCAGGATTAGAATCCCAAGGTTTAGGCTGGCATAGTACGTATAAATCAGGAGTCGGTGCTGATGCAATTACATCAGGACTTGAAGTAATATGGACAGAAACCCCTACTCAATGGAGCAATAACTTCTTTGAGAACTTATTCAGATACGAATGGGAATTAACCAAAAGTCCAGCTGGAGCCTTCCAATGGGTTGCAAAAGATGCAGATGATGTAATTCCAGATCCATTCGATCCAAACAAAAAACGTAAGCCAACCATGTTGACTACGGATTTGTCCCTAAGATTCGACCCTGCTTATGAGAAAATTTCAAGGAATTTCTTGGAAAACCCAGATGCTTTTGCGGATGCATTTGCTCGTGCATGGTTTAAATTGACACATAGAGATATGGGACCCCGCTCCCGCTATTTAGGTCCAGATGTGCCTGCTGAAGTGTTTATTTGGCAAGACCCTATCCCTGAACTTAATCATGAGGTGGTAAATGATGCTGATGTTGAAAGCCTTAAAGAAAAAGTTCTTAATTCAGGCTTATCAGTTTCAGAATTAGTCTCTACGGCTTGGGCTTCTGCTTCAACATTCCGTGGCTCTGACAAACGTGGTGGAGCAAATGGCGCACGCGTGCGTTTGGCACCACAAAAAAGATTGGGAGGTAAACAATCCTAACCAACTTAATAAAGTCTTAGGAGTCCTTGAAAACATCAAAAATGAATTCAATCAAGCACAAGTTGCAGATAAAAAAGTCTCGATTGCAGATCTAATCGTAATTGCAGGTAATGCTGCAATCGAAAAAGCTGCTAAAGATGCTGGTACAACAGTAAAAGTTCCATTCACTGCAGGACGTATGGATGCTTCCCAGGAGGAAACTGATGTTGAGTCTGTAGCATTCTTAGAGCCTATTGCTGATGGATTCAGAAATTACAAGAAAAGAAGATATTCTGCTACTACAGAAGAACTATTAATTGATAAAGCTCAATTATTAACTTTAACAGTTCCAGAATTAACAGTTCTATTGGCAGGAATGCGTGTATTAGATACCAATTACGATGGATCTAAAAACGGTGTCTTCACAAACAGACCAGGTCAATTGACAAATGATTTCTTAGTGAATCTCTTGGACATGAACACCGCTTGGAAAGCTGCATCAGAAGATAAAGAGTTATATATCGGTTCTGACCGCAAAACTGGCCAAACAAAATGGACTGGTACTAGAGCAGATCTAGTATTTGGATCAAACTCTGAACTTAGAGTTGTCGCTGAAATTTACGCTAGTGCAGATGCTCAAGAAAAATTCGTCAATGATTTTGTCAAAGCATGGACTAAAGTAATGAATGCTGATAGGTTTGACGTAAAGTAGTATTGAGATGTGAGATATGAGAAGTGAGATATGAAACGTGGGAATTAATTCTTGCATAATCTACAATCAAAATAAAAATAGAGGAGATTACTCCTCTATTTTTATTTTGCAATTTCTCTATTAAACCAATATTAGTCGAAATCCCTTTTCTCACATCTCATATCTCATATCTCATATCTAATCCCCCATCTCCTAGCCAAGCATTTCTTTTACCACTTCCCTGTCTTCTAAATCAAAATAGGTGCAAGTTTTTAGGTCTAAATCCACTTTCCAATAGCTTATTCCAGTTTCGGCACTCATTTTCAAAAACTCTTCAAACGTTGTTTTTCCTTGTTGATGGGCCAATAATTCATTTTTAAAAATATGAGCATTCACATCTTTAGAAATATTAATTGCTTCGTATTTGTCAGGAGATTCTACTCGGCAATCCTTTCCGAAAAAAATTTCTTTACCATTTGAAACAAAATATTCAAATCCTGTAACACCTAATTCCTGAATTTCTTTAATGTAATTTGGAAAATCAGCTCCTGTTTTCACTTTGGAATGAGCCGCCTCAATTTGTTGAATGTTAAACATATATCTTACTATTTCAAATTATCTTTTATACCGTCATCCCACATCTCATATCTCACATCTCATATCTACTATAAATTTCTAATGTCTTATGTCTAATGTCTAATGTCTATTTCTCACAAAAAAACCAATTTCCAGGCTTTTTGAATTTCATTCTGATCCAGGAATTCTTTAGCCTTTAGCAGCTGATGGGTCATTCTGGTATTTTCATCACCTATAAAAGCATTCAAGAGTTCTTGAATTTCAGGTTCAAATTTGAAAACATCAATTTCCTCATCAGTCGGAAATCGATCAATAGAAGCTAACTTGTCCAGGTCATTTTCATTGAAAATGCCGGAATTGACAATAAAACTAGGTAATTCTGTTATATGCATAAAAAAAGCTGAACCTTGTAAAGTTCAGCTTTTAAATTTCAAATCCAAAGAATTAAATCTTCTCGATTATTTTATCTGCAAATTCAGAAGTTTTCACCAAGGTTGCGTCTTCCATAAGGTTATAGAAGTCAATAGTAACTGTTTTGTCTTTGATGGTTTGTGCTAGCGCATCAACGATCGCATCTGCAGCCTCTTTCCATCCCATATATTCCAACATCATTACACCGCTCAAGATTACAGATGATGGATTCATTGTATTTGTATTGGCAAATCTTGGAGCAGTACCATGCGTTGCTTCAAAGATGGCGTGGCCAGTCTTGAAATTGATATTTGCGCCAGGAGCAATTCCTATACCTCCTACCAAAGCAGCTAAGGCATCAGAAATATAATCTCCATTTAGATTAAGCGTAGCAATAACATCATAATCCTGAGGAGCAAGGAGAATCTGTTGCAAGAAATTATCAGCGATCACATCCTTTATAATCAATTTACCGGCTTCCTCAGCAGATTTTTGCTCAGCATTCGCGGCATCTTGACCGTCCTTAGCTTTTGTCTGTTCCCACTGGTTCCAAGTATAAACTTGATCGCCAAATTCTTTTTCAGCCAATTCATAACCCCAGTTTTTAAAGGCACCCTCCGTAAACTTCATGATATTGCCTTTATGAACTAATGCTACAGACTTCCTACCTTCTGCAAGAGCAAATTCAATAGCAGCTCGTATTAAACGCTTCGAACCCTCTTCAGAAACAAACTTCAATCCTACACCGGTCGTATTGCTAAAGTTATAATCAACGTTTAGATCATTCTTTAAGAAATCTTGAATGCGTTTCGCTTCAGCACTTCCAGCAGCAAACTCAATACCTGCATAGATATCCTCAGTATTTTCCCTAAATACGACCATGTCAACCCTTTCTGGGTGCTTTACAGGTGAAGGAACACCCTCATACCACTTTGTAGGACGTTGGCAAACATATAAATCCAATTCCTTGCGCAATGCAACATTTAGAGACCTTATACCACCTCCAATCGGAGTGGTCAACGGTCCTTTTATGCCAACTAAATATTCCTTAAAAACATCCAATGTTTCCTCTGGCAACCAACTGCCAGTTTCATTGAAGGCTTTCTCACCAGCTAAAACTTCCTTCCAATTGATCTTTCGCTTGCCATTATATAGTTTTTCTACTGCGGCATCGAATACACGGACAGAAGCATTCCAAATATCAGGACCTATGCCATCTCCAATAATGAAAGGAATAGTAACTTGATCTGGAACATTTAATTTACCGTTTGATTCTATACTTATCTTATCTGACATATGCTAATTTTTAATTATATATTATTTTTCTTTGCTGAACATATTTCCAATCTCACGACTGATTCTTCTAAAGATTGGAGCAGTTTGAACATCTTCGTATTCATCGATATGCTGATCTTCCAACCTCGATGGGAAGATTAAGATCAGGTTTTGGTTTTTGTAGTATTTACCTACTCTCTTCGCCAAGCCATCTAAAGAATCTCTGTAAGAAACATCTCCATATCTTGCTGAAACAAAAACCAATAAGGAATCCGAATTGCTGAAAGTTGCCAATCCGTAAATATTATCCCAATCTTCATATTCTTCAAATGTTACAGGAACACTTGATTTCAGATTGTCAAGCATTAATTCTACGGCCCTATGGCTACGTCTATTACAAACAAATGTAATAGGAAGAGAAAGTTCCGAAGCTAATTTTGTCATTTTCTCCATCCAATAAGCAAAACCTACTTCTGATTCTGCCATCGGAGGAACAAAAATGGTAATCATCTTATTGGTGATAAATGGCTTTTCAATCCTACACATCATTAGCGTAGCATCCGTCCTATTTAATATACTTTCAGTCTTCTCTCCTACAATTTTTTCAACAAAACTAGTTGCACTGGGCCAACCAAGGATTAAACAATCTGCAAAAGCTTCCTTCGAAGCACTGCTAATACCACTCGCAATATTAAAGTCAACCTTGGTCATTAAATCTACTTCGGTTTCCGAACCAGAAGCATATTTCGCCATTTTATCTAAGTTCTGTCTAGCTTCATATAAGTTCCTTTCAGCTTGCTCATCATTGGGAACTACCGAAAGAATATTTAAAGGATGCGGAGATTTCTTCGATTTTACCAATGTTGCAAAATCCAAAATGGCCTCCATATTATTGAGGTTCGCAATAGGAATAATTATCTGTTCCTCATGCTCTTCAACATGTTCAATGTGTTCTGTATGTTGACGGCCTTCCAAAACAATCTTCTTGGACGCATTTTCAGTTACAATAGATGCAATTATACAACTTACTAAAATTAGAATAATCGTTCCGTTCAATACGTTTTCATCGATAATATCATTGTTATAACCAACCATGATTATCGCTAATGTTGCTGCAGCATGTGCATTACTTAAACCAAAGATTAAGTTCCGCTCATTCTTTGAATATTTAAAAGCCCATTGGGTTGCAGTTGCAGCTAAGAACTTACCAACAATTCCAACCAATGTCAGCGCACCAGCAACATAAAAAACAGTCCATCCTGTGCTATTTGTTATGACACCGATATCAACAATCATACCTACGGAAATCAAGAAGAATGGAATGAAAATCGCATTTCCGATAAACTCTATTCGGTTCATCAAGGCTGATGAATGAGGTATTAATTTATTGAGCGCTAAACCCGCAACAAAGGCACCAATAATCGGCTCCAGATTCGCCATTTCTGCCAGGAAAGCCGCAAAGAAAACAACTGTTAACACAAAAATATAATGACCTGTTTTCTCACTTTCAACCTTTTCAAAAAACCATTTCGCAATCTTCGGGATAACACCGAACATAATAAACAAAAAGATGGCAAAGGAAACTCCAAGTGTTATCCAGAATTCATTGGTAATCTCCCCTTGAGAAGCACCTTTAATTACAGCTAAGATAATTAATACAGCAGTATCAGTTAAAATAGTACCACCGATCGTTATGGCCACCGCTTCATTCTTGGATATACCATACCGATTTACAATTGGATACGATACCAAAGTATGCGTAGCAAACATGCTCGCAATTAAAATACTTGTTAATAGACTGTAATCTAAAATATAATAACAAACCGGAAAACCGATGGATATTGGAATGATAAAAGTGAAAAAACCAAACATCAATGATTTATGTTTAGTCTTTTTAAATTCATTCATATCTAGCTCTAAAACCAGCTATAAACATAATATAAAGCAAACCAATTGTTGAGAACAAGTCAACTGCTGAATTCTTCTCCTAACCAGTTCAACCCATGGGGACCAATAATTATCCCAGAAATAATTAACCCAATAATTCCAGGAACCTTTATAGGTCTCAATAAAATGGGAGATAATAAAATAATAAATAATACTAAGGAAAAAATAAGGACCGGATTGGTCAAAGGTGCCTCAAAAGCGTGAATTAAATGGTCAAAAATTTTATCGCTCATATAATTATTTCTGTAGTTCTATACAATTGAAAACACAGATTGTTTTCCCGTGAAAGATAAGTAAAATTAAGGAAAGTATACTTTACGATAGTTAAAAAGCCAAGAATGTTACTTGAACTGAATAGTTTTAATTGGTGATATTCTTGAAATTAGCATCGATGGAATAAATAGTGTAATCAATGCAATTCCAATCAAGGAAATATTCAGCCAAAGGACGGCTGTCCAAGAAATATCCATAGGAACAAATGGCACATAATAGATACTTGGATCTAGTTTGAAGAAATGGGTATTCGTCTGGAAAAAGTACAGACCGATGGCTATCAAGTTCCCTAAAAGAAGCCCATACCCAATGAGGTATAAAGAATTGTACAAGAAGACAGTTCTGATTTTAGCGTTCCGCATTCCTAATGCCTTCAGCATTCCAATCATGGGAGACCTTTCCAATATAGATATCAATAGAGCAGAAATCATATTGATAACAGCCACTATAACCATAAGGACAAAAATGATGTTGTCATTCATGTCCAACATATTGAGCCAATTGAAAATATCTTGCATCTGCATAACAACATTGGTAGCATAAAGCTCAATGCCTAAAGTGTTATTCAGTTCATCTGTTGATTGAAATAGTTGGTTGAAATCTTTCACCCGCACCTCATAACCTCCTGCCTGATGATCCTCCAAATTATTCAATCGTCGAATCAATGGCAGTGAACCAATTACGTATATCTTATCCAGTTCTTCAGAATTTGTTGTGAATATGCCCCTAACAGTAAATTTTCTTTTCCGAACAGGCTCTTGGATAAAGTACATGATAAAACTCTCTCCTACCTTTAGGTGCAGCCTATTGGCCATTAAAGAAGATATGAGCAATTGATTATCGGCATCCTCCGCTGAAAAATCCAAAAGTATCGCCTTCCAATATGGTCTTGGATAAAAAATCTTGATCATAATCCTTGTCAATACCCTTTAGTAACACCCCCTCTACCTCACCTTTGACATTCATGATACCTGCTTTGGTTGCAAAAGGATATACATCTTTTACATTCGGATTTTCTTTGATTTTAGCAAGCTGTTTATCATCTAGAGAGATTGGAGTATTGACATAGGAATCATTACGTTCATTCTTTAGAATAATAATATCGCCAAAAAATCCACGCTGCTTTTCCGTTATCTCATTTTTAAAACCATTGAGAATAGCAACTGCAAGAATTATAGCCATAATAGCCAGCGCCAAAGCCCCTATAGTAACTCGTACTATTAGCTTTGAAAACGTGCGGTTTCCTTCTAATGTAATCCTCTTGGCTAAGAAATATGGAAAATTCAAGCTTAAATTAAATTTGTAACTTCGCAAAGTTAATAAAATTTGTCATCCAACAATGAGGATGTTAAAGCATCCAAATCTTAATATATTTTTATATGCGCATTATATTTATGGGAACTCCAGACTTCGCCGTTGCATCACTAAAGGCATTAATTGAAGCTGGTGAAGAAGTTGTGGCAGTAGTTACCGGACCGGACAAACCTGCAGGTAGAGGCCAGAAATTACACGAATCAGCCGTCAAAAAGTTCGCAGTATCTCAAAATATCCCTGTCTTACAACCCGTTAAATTAAGAGACCCAGAATTCTTGGCCGAACTGAAATCTTTCAATGCAGATTTGCAAGTCGTAGTTGCCTTCAGAATGTTGCCTGAATTGGTGTGGAAAATGCCAGAAAAAGGAACAATCAATGTACATGCTTCTTTATTGCCCAATTACCGCGGTGCAGCACCTATCAACCATGCTATCATCAATGGTGAGAAAAAATCTGGGGTAACCACTTTTTTATTGCAACATGAGATCGATACTGGTAATATATTGTTTTCTACAGAAGTAGAAATATTAGACAATGACAATGCAGGCGATCTACACGACAAATTAATGCTCGCAGGTGCTGAATTATTGATAAGAACTGTAAATGCAATCAAGAAGAACGATATTCATCCTATTCCTCAAGATAGCATCGACACTGAAAACTTAAAACATGCTCCTAAAATCTTTAAGGAAGATTGTCTAATCAATTGGGAAAATGATTCTGTGAAAATATATAACTTAATCAGAGGCTTAAGCCCCTACCCAACTGCTTTCACTCATATAGATGGAAAAGTATTGAAGATTTATGAGTCTGAAATAATTATTGAAAAACATGACCTTAAGCCAGGAACATATATCAGCGACGGCAAAAATGAGCTAAAATTCGCAACAAAAGACGGTTTTCTAAAATTATTAGAAATTCAGATTGAAGGCAAAAAAAGAATGTCAGTAAGTGATTTTCTTAGAGGCTATCGATTGGAAGGAACGACGAACTAGTCTTCAACATACTTAAAAATATCACCAGGCTGACAAGCTAATGCTTTACAGATAGCATCTAATGTACTGATGCGTATAGCCTTAGCTTTTTGGTTCTTGATAATAGACAAATTAGAGAGTGTAATCCCAACTTTGGAACTCAACTCATTCAGAGACATTTTTCTCTGAGACATGATATCATCTAGATGAACAATTATAGGCATAACAAATATATTTTGCACGTGATTATTACATTCTAAAAAACAATCATTCATGCGAATTGTTTTAACTTCAGGAAACGCTAATTGAAATAAGCAAGTTAATTAAGTTAAATGTGTGTTAAATCGTCCATAAACACGCTGACAGATGATATTTTGGAATGATTTTTGATGTTAGTATAACATCACCTCACCGCTTGTAACTAACTCATAATGAGTTAATAATTTACAATTAGATTAGAAAATATTCGTATAAATTTGTTATGTTTGCAAACATTTCAGAAAAGAAAGGTTTATATATTTAGATGAGACAGCTCAAAATTACACAATCCATCACCAACCGTGAGTCGCAGTCCCTTGACAAGTACTTGCATGAAATCGGTAAGGTAGATTTAATTTCAGCAGAAGAAGAGGTTATTCTAGCCCAAAGAATTCGTGAAGGTGATCAGGTTGCATTAGAGAAATTAACTAAAACCAACTTACGTTTCGTTGTATCCGTTGCAAAACAATACCAGAATCAAGGATTGACCCTAGGGGACTTGATTAACGAAGGAAACTTAGGCTTAATAAAAGCAGCAAAACGTTTCGATGAAACTAAAGGGTTTAAGTTTATATCTTATGCGGTATGGTGGATTCGTCAATCAATTTTGCAAGCAATTGCTGAGCAATCTCGTATCGTTCGTTTACCATTAAACCAAGTAGGATCTCTAAGTAAGATCAGCAAAGCCTTTTCTAAATTGGAGCAGGAATATGAACGTGAGCCATCACCAGAGGAATTAGCTGATATCTTGGAAACAACTGTTGACAAAGTATCGGATACATTAAGTAATTCTGGACGCCATGTTTCTATGGATGCACCATTTGTACAAGGTGAAGAAAATACATTATTGGATGTATTGGAAAACAGCGACCCAGACACCGACAGTTCGTTGATCGACGAATCATTGTCTGAAGAAATCAAAAGATCGTTGGCTACTTTAACAGAGCGCGAAAGAGAAATTATCGTATTGTTCTTCGGATTAGGTTCTAATCACCAATTGTCTCTGGAAGAGATTGGAGAGAAATTCAGCTTGACTAGAGAGCGTGTGCGTCAAATCAAAGACAAAGCGCTACAACGCTTGAGACATACCTCTAGAAGCAAAATCCTCAAGTCATACTTGGGATAAAAAAGATTTTATGATTTAACTATATCTATGCGCAAGGAAACTTGCGCATTTTTTTTTGCTTATAAATATTTCATTAGAGAAAAAAATAGCCCTGCAGTTTTCATGCAAGGCTTTTTCTTTTAGAAACAATCCTATTATTTCTTATGCAATTGCTCGTATAGATCAATTACTTTCTTCTGTAAGTCGATAACTTCTACTTCACGTGATTGAAGACGCTTTTGAAGCTCGTTTACTTCATTCTGGATTTGTTTATCTTCCTCAGGATCTGAAGTCGATAATAATTGTACTAATGATAAACCAAACAGTTTAGAAATTTGGTTCAATCTCGATAAATTAACATCAGTAATGCCTGTTTCAATTTTAGAAAATGCTGGAATAGAGATATCTAGCCTTTTAGCTACATCCTCCTGACTCCATCCTTTCTGATGTCTAAGTAATCTGATTTTTTTTCCTAATGCATTCATGGGTAAAATGTAAAATATTTATTTATTAAGTAATTATCAAATTTAAACAAATAAAGTAAATTTCAAAATCCCCATATTAAAAATTTAAAAAAAAATAGAAAGAATGTTAAAAATTTCTCAAAAATTTATCTGCAAAACTAGACATATTTACCCCATTGTAGTTGTTTTGAACTCATAAATAGCAAATTATAACCATTTGATTTAAAAGTTTCCAAAAAATCCTCCAAATCTGTCATCTGAGTGATAACATGGAAAGATGGATGGTTAAAAGCCTCAGTTAATCGCCATATTAGGTTATCTAAAGCAATATTTTTTTCCTTGATAAGCGAAGTATTAACAAAAACGACAGCAAAATCTGATTCATTCATCGAATTTGCGTATTCCGTAATAAACTCTGAGTCAATACTATCATAAGCATTCAACTCAATGACAGTCACTAGTGCCTGATTCGGAAATTGCTCCTTTACAGCATGGATACTCGATCTCAACTTACTAGGCGTATGCGCAAAGTCCTGATAAACAACACTCCCATTCTGGCTCGCCACAAATTCCAAATACCGGATCGAACTCTTGAAATCCTGAATAGCATGGTAAAACTCATCACGCTTCACCCCTAACCACTCGCACACCGTAAATGCACCAGCAATATTGGATAAATTATGCTTGCCAAAAATCTTTAAAGGAATATTCTCTTCGCCAACGTGAATATAAGTCACACCCTTGTTAATTGTATATTCAGGAAGCTTATAACCATGTCGGTTGATTTTAATGTCCATGGTGCGCTCTACAACCTCTCTAGTGTTCTTATCATCCTTATTATAGATAAGGGTACCCTTGGGAACAATCGTACGGATAAAGTCCTCAAATTGCTTGAAGTAATCATCTTCACTGATTACAGTCTTGAAATGATCCCACTCAACACCACTGATAAGCGCAATATTTGGTTTGTACTTGAGAAACTTGGACTGTTTGTTAACTGCTGAAGCATAATATTCATCCCCTTCAATAATCATCAGGTTATTTTCAGGGTTAAGTTGAAGCAACTTATCGAATCCTTCTAATTGAGCCCCATACTAAATAATCGAAATTTCGTCCCAATTTTTTTCAGGACATGCATGATCATACTCGTAATGGTTGTCTTACCATAGGTCCCAGCAATAACAACACGAGTCTTTTCGGCACTTTGCTCATAGACAAACTCAGGAAAGGAATAAATCTTTATTCCTAATTCCTTCGCTTTTTGAAGTTCAGGATTGTGTTCATCCGCATGCATACCAAGGATAACAACATCAATGTCATCCGTGATTTTCTCCGGAAACCATCCCAATTCCTTGGGCATTAATCCAGCATCTTGGAGGTGAGATTTGGAAGGTTCTACAATCTGATCGTCAGAACCACTCACTTGATGCCCTTGTTCAGCTAAATTAATAGCTAAATTATGCATGATACTTCCACCTATGGCTATAAAATGTATGCGCATTTAGTTGGCTTTTATAAATTTAGCTGCACACCACGTGTCCAGTACTTTTTTCTCGACAAATTGAAACCCCCAAGGTCTCAGCTTTTTCTCTCAGAATCTCCAAGTCTTCACCATCATAGAATCCAGATATATATAATTCACCAGCATCTGGCAAATCTGAGGCATATACATCAAACTGATCCAACAAGATATTCCTATTGATATTTGCTAGAACCATATCAAATCGAAGACCTACTATTACTTCTTTGGATCCCAAACTTTGCTTCAATATTGGAAACTTGGTTGAGTTCCTTATTTTCATTTACACTCTCAACACAGATCGGATCAAAATCAACGGCCAAGATGTCCTTAGCACCTCGCTTTGAAGCTAAGATGGCCAAAATACCTGTCCCGCAACCCATATCCAAAACCTGCTTGCCTTCAAAATTATTTTCTAAAATAAAAGAAAGCATCATTGAAAGTGGTTTTGGTGATGGCCTGTACCAAATGACATTTTTTGGATCGATGATAATCTGATATGGATATTCAGGCTTGTCCTCGTGAAAAGTAGCACGAACATAACATTGGTCATCAACCAAAATTGGGCTAAAGTTGCTTTCCCAAACTTGATTCCAGTTCTTGTTTTCCAATTCCTCTACTTGATAGGAAATGTCATAACCAACCGCTTCCGTAGCCAAAACTGTTTCCAAAGCCTGGATGTCCAAGTTGGATGATGGCACATAGGCCAACAAAACCTTGGCCTTGATCCTCAAAAGTATCAAAACCAAGGTTAGCCAATTCAGCTATTAGCAAATCCTTTTGCCATTCCTCAATTGTTGAGGACGTAAAAGTAACTGCTGTATACTTCATATTTTAAGCGTTAAAAACGTTAATAATTTGCAAGAAATCACGTGACTTCAATGAAGCGCCTCCGATTAAGCCACCATCAATGTCAGGTTGCGAAAAAAGACTCTGCGCATTTGAAGGATTTGCACTACCTCCATATAAAATACTCGTGTTGTCAGCAACTTCTTGTCCGTATTGATCAGCCAATGTCTGACGGATAAACGCATGTACTTCCTGTGCCTGCTCCGGAGATGCTGTCAAACCTGTACCAATTGCCCATACTGGCTCATAAGCCAACACAATATTTCCAAATGCAGTAGCAATCTAAATGAAACAGTGCTTTGCTCAATTGGTTCTTTATAACATCAAAATAAGATCCTGCTTCACGCTCACTTTGAGTTTCTCCAATACAGAAGATAGGCTTAAGACCATGTTTTAAAGCCGCATCAACTTTCTCAGCCAATAACTCATCTGTTTCACCAAAATAAGCACGACGCTCTGGAATGCCCTAAAATCACAATATTCAGCACCTGTTGATTTAACCTGAGAAGCTGAAATTTCACCTGTATAAGCTCCAGATTCATGTTGATTGATGGTCTGAGCTCCAATGGATACATTATTAGTATGTGCACTTAACTTTGAAATCGCCGCCAAATGGATAAATGGACTGCAAACAACGATTTCCTGATTACCGATAACCTCATCTTTAACCATGTTTACAATCTCGGAAAATAAGCTAATTCCTTGCTCATAGTCCATATTCATTTTCCAGTTTCCAGCTACTATATTTTTACGCATAGTTATTTATATTATATGTTTAAGATTGATTGTTCTCCTGTAGGTATTTGACCTCCTCAAATATATGTTTAAAGATAGGGAAGTTCATCTGCAGTTCTTTCACACCCGTTACCCTTCTCCCTACGCTCCATCATTTCTATAAATTTTTCAAAAGTATATGTTTCAGTTCCAGCGTCCGTTTTCCAGCTGAAATCTGCCACAAATTTGGGAATAAATTTTGAAATTTGCAACCTGTGAGCCTACACCAATTACACAACCTGTTGTAAATGATGAATTAATCCCACTCATCGCGTAATCCCCCATAAACAAACCGCATTTGATTTCATCTGTTTGACGAAAACTAAGATCCTCATAATCAAACAACCGAACAGATTTCCAATTGTTTTTCAAATTTGAATTTGAACTACCAGCTCCAATATTACAGCCCTCGCCAATGACCGAACAGCCCAAATAGCCCTCATGCCCTTTTGCACTATTCCCCCAAATAACCGTATTATTTACCTCTCCACAAACAGTACTGCCCGGACCAATGCTTGTGTTGGGATACAATCGAGCACCAGTCTTGACCCTTGCACCATCTCCTATTGCAACATAACCTTTTAAATAACTGGCCTTCTTCAATCTTACAACCTTTACCAATATAAATAGGCCCCTCCAGACTATTCAAACTAACACCCTCAACCTGAGCGCCCTCTTCAACAAATATCCAGCTGCCATAAACAGCATTACTAGAACTTATTGAGGCTGTATTTCTTCCCGCTGTCAATAGGTTATAATCAAACAACAATTGAGACTTATTCTGCAAAAAGATATCTTCAAGAAAATTGAGGTATTGAATGTTGCAGGAGGTTTTGATTGGATTATAGCGAAGATGAAGATTTTGATAGTCGATCTTTCCTTCTGTTGATCGTATCGCCACCCAAGAATTATCATCTAAAAGCACTTCGCCAGGATTTAAAGACTTCAGTTCAACAATCAAATCATCCGATGGCAAAACATTGCTACGTATAATTAAGAAATCCTGGTTGCCAAAATCTGAAAAAGGAAATTTGTCGCTGAGGTAGTCAACTGTATCAAAAGTAACTGGTGCCTCAAAAATACGGCCCCATTTACCATCTAGTGTACAAATACCGGTTCTGATATTACCAATTGGACGAGTCGCGGCAAAGGGAAATAGACGCCTGCGCCAATGTGCGTTATCAAATAATACGATGGTTAGCGACATGAAATAAAAGTACATAAAAAATCCCGACAAATAAACTTTATCGGGACATTAACAATTTCTTTATAGTAAAGAATATTACTTTTTGTTGTAACGGCTACGGAATTTATCAATACGTCCTGCTGTATCAACCAATTTCATCTTACCAGTGTAGAATGGGTGTGAAGTGTGAGAAATCTCTAACTTTACCAATGGGTACTCGTTACCATCTTCCCAAGTAATAGTTTCTTTTGTATCAACACAAGATTTAGTAACAAAAGAATAGTCATTTGACATGTCTTTGAATACAACTAATCTGTAGTTTGATGGATGCAAATCTTTTTTCATTTTATCTTATGATTACTATATAATTCAACAATTGAGGTGCAAAGATAATTTATTTTTCATTCAAATACAAAAAACAAAGATAAATTCATTTCAACACCTGTGAATAAATTTTACTTAAACCACAAAAATAAACAAATCAAAGCACAATAAAGCCTTTTTTCTTCTTAATCCTCTATAAATAGTTCTAATTTCATACTTTTGCAACACATTATAAGTTGTACGTAAAATGAGCATCGGATTATCGGAACAAGAACAACAAAGAAGGCTGAACCTGAAAGCCTTAATCGACCTAGGCATTGACCCCTTCCCCGCTGAAGAATTCAAAGTTAATGCTACGGCTGAAGATATATTAGAAAACTACGAAAGAGATAAGATCAACTATAAGAACATCAGTTTCGCCGGACGGATTATGAGCCGTAGAGTAATGGGAAGCGCATCCTTTATGGAGCTACAGGACGCTACTGGACGTATCCAAGCCTATGTAAAACGTGATGATATCTGCCCTGACGAAGATAAGACTCTATACAACACCGTATTTAAAAAGTTATTGGACATCGGAGATATTGTAGGTATTACTGGATATGTTTTCACTACGCAAACTGGTGAAATCAGTATACACGTTCAAACCCTAAAAGTTCTTACTAAATCATTGAGACCTCTACCGATCGTAAAAGAAGCGGATGGTAAAACATTTGACGCTTTTACAGATCCTGAACAACGCTATAGAATGCGTTATGTGGATTTGATCGTGAACTCTCAAAATAGAGACATCTTTGTTAAGCGCACGAAATTATTCAATGCTATGCGTGAGTATTTCAACAACGCTGGGTATATGGAAGTTGAAACACCAATCCTACAGGCAATCCCTGGGGGTGCGGCAGCTCGCCCATTTATTACACACCACAATGCTTTGGATATCCCTCTTTACTTACGTATTGCCAATGAGCTGTATTTAAAGAGATTGATCGTTGGTGGTTTTTGAAGGTGTATATGAATTCTCCAAAAACTTCAGAAATGAAGGAATGGACAGAACACATAACCCAGAATTCACAGCAATGGAAATCTATGTAGCCTATAAAGACTACAACTGGATGATGGAGTTCACAGAAAACCTGTTAGAACATTGTGCTATCGCAGTGAATGGAACGACAAACGCGACATTTGGTGAACATAAAGTTGACTTTAAAGCTCCATACCCAAGGGTCAGCATGACTGAAGCTATCAAACAATTCACGGGATTTGATATTACAGGAAAATCAGAAGATGAAATCCGCATTGCTGCCAAGGGAATGGGAATCGACGTGAATGACACCATGGGCAAAGGAAAATTGATCGACGAGATTTTTGGTGAAAAATGTGAAGGCAATTTTATCCAACCAACATTTATTACCGACTACCCTATCGAGATGTCTCCTCTGACCAAAAAACATAGAGACAACCCCGAATTGACAGAACGTTTTGAATTGATGGTTTGTGGTAAAGAGATCGCAAATGCTTATTCTGAGCTCAACGACCCTATCGATCAAAGAGATCGCTTCGAGCAGCAACTCAAACTATCTGAAAAAGGTGATGATGAAGCCATGTTCATTGATCAGGATTTCTTGCGTGCCTTAGAATATGGAATGCCGCCTACATCGGGATTAGGAATTGGAATGGACAGATTGATTATGTTTTTGACAAATAACCCTTCCATCCAGGAAGTATTGTTCTTCCCTCAAATGCGTCCTGAAAAAGTAGCTAAAGTAGCTTCTGTATCAGATTTCGTAGAAATCGGGATTCCTGAAGCATGGGTTCCTGTCCTGCAAAAAAATGGGATTTACAACAATCGAACTATTAAAAGAAGCAAATCCAAACAAAGTATTCAATGACTTGGGCGGAATGCGCAAAAAAATGAAATTAGATATATCTATGCCAACTAAAGATGAAGTCTTGACTTGGTTTGAATAAGGAAATTCTAAAATTAAAAGGAAATGCCCTGTTGGTTTACAGCAGGGCATTTCCTTTTATTCATCGATTTGGAAACCCCAATATTCATATTTCAAATCATGTTGAAAACTACCTGAACCATTCAATCCATGCAATGAGAATGTAATCGGATAAAGGTTTTTATTTTACTGTTATTAATGATATCGTAAGTCTTTTTGTACAGATCCAAAATAGCTTTTCTGCCTTCAGCTTTATTGATCATGGTTTCTCTTTTGGAACTTGTTCGATGTAGGATCGCCAAACTCGATTGATCCAATATTTTTAAATCGACCTCATTCAAAGGGGTTAAATCAGACATCTTGTTCAACACTGAAATAAAATCCTCTTCTTTAGATTTCGATTGTGCGTAAAAAATTACTCTATCACCATAAGATGCCCTCTTAACATAATAACAAGGCAATTTATGTTTCTTAATTTCTTCTTCGGCCTCAACTGATAACAATTCTGCAGCATCAGGAAATTCCATGATTACTTCAAAAATATTAAAATTCATAGCACAATAAAATGAGGACTCAGCCTCTTTAAACCCTTTCAATAAAGGAAAAAATCTCTCCCTTTCTTTTTCCGTCATAAGCATCCCTTTCAAGAAATTATAATCCAGTATTTCCCTCCAATAATTTTTCGGACTTATATCTGAATCCTCAATAACAGGTATATGAAGTCCTACATACTGCTGAACATCCAATAAAGTCGGTATTTTATTAAATTGTTCAGATCCCAAATTCGCTTCATAACTCATCAGTCGCACAGGAAGCTTTTATAGCTATCATACCGAGAAATGGAAATTTTACTTTCGTCACCTTTAAACTCTACTATATTTCCAGGATAAATTAATAGATTGTTTTCATCATCTACATTGAAATAATGGATAATAGAATTTCGAGAAATTTTAATGGGTTCTGCTTCAGGCTTTGGCTGCGGAATTTCAGGATCTACATTTGAGCTTTTTGAACAGGAATAAAAAATAAATATGATTAGAACAGAAAAATTAAAGAAATTTATTTTCATAATTTTTAATATAATAGCCGTGTAATGCAAACTTAACAATTCAATATTAAGTAAAAATTAACAAAACAAAAACTCAAAGTTTAACAAACCTGCGAAATAAAACAAATCCACAGAATTTCCGTTTTAAGATATAACTTATTGAAAACAGATATACATGAAAAAATTATCCCTCATATTAGGTTTACCTTTCATCATTGCTTGTGCCAGCAGTCAAGGAACAGGAACAAAACCACCCAAAATCATCGGAAATTGGCAATGGATTGAAACATCTGGCGGATTTGCCGGCATAACAAAAACACCAGAATCAACCAACTCCATCAAACATTTACAGATTACAAAAGACAGTATTTTCTATTATGACAATGGTGAGCTGTCAAATGCACAGCCCTATAAATTAGAATTAGCAATGTCGCAACTCAGCAATAAAAACGAATGGCAAATCGACGAAACAGTCAGTAAAGTCTTTGTCCACCGACAAGATTCTACTCTGGTTTTAGTGGAGGATTGTTTTGACTGCTTCTCCCATAAATATGTGAAAATGAAAGAATAAGCAAAAGAATTATTGATTATTTATATCATAAAAAAAGCCCCTTTAAAAGGGCTTTTTAGATTATTTTGCATCCGAAAGAAGGATAAACTTGTAGAAGTTTTCTTCTTTCAGATATTTGTTTGCAGCTGCTTTTACAGACTCAATGCTCACCTTGTCAAGCTCCTCTAAATATCGAGTTACTTTGGTAGGATCTGTATCATTCTGAACAGAACCTAAAAAGCTGACCCGCCCAGAAACCATTCTCACGTAAATTGATTTCCAACTGACGTTTCTCTTCAATCTTGAACTTATCTAAATCAACTTGCGATGGACCATCAGCCTTGATTTTTTTAATTACATCAATCGCTGAATTAATCAATGGCTGATATTTATCTACACTTGTTCCAAACCCAATCATAAATGTATACCTAGGTTTCGGAAACTTACTTACGGAAAATCTAGCACCTGTACCATATACTCCACTCTCCTCTTCACGAAGTCTTTCTAATAATTTATTAGTCAAAATAGTCTCTAATGCAGATGTATTCAGATTCTCTTGTTCATTGTATGTATAATCTCCATACATGGTCAAACGAACCATCGCTTTAGCTTCTTTCCCTTTATTGACTACTTTCTCAACACCTTTGTTGTTCTCATATAGGTTCAAATCTTTTGCTTCTTCTTTTACGGTTTGTAGTAGGAAGAGCAGCAAGATATTCTTCTAAATAAGGTTTGATCTCGTCTTCAGTAAAGGATCCAACGATTACAAAGGTAAAATCTGAAGCATCAGCAAATCTATCTTTGTATATTTCGAGCGCCTTGGCTTGGTTTACATTTTCAAGGTCTTTCAATGAATAAGGAACACGACGGATGCTGTTACCGTAAAGTGTACGCTGAATGGCATCACTATAGACGAAGTTTGGATCATTTTCACGATTCGCCATCATATCCTTCTGTTTACTGATAACGCTTTGGAAAACATCATCTTCGATTCTTGGCTCCGTGAAATAACCATAAACCATCTCAAAAGCTGTTTTTAAACTTTCCTTATCCGTCGAACCACGCAATCCCTCAGCACGCTCTGAAATATAAGGACTGATGTTCACATCTTTTCCAGTTAAGCTTTTTTGTAACTCAACCGTATTCAATTGACCGATACCAGAACTATTCACTAAATTCCCAGCAAAGGAAGCTGACATATAATCCGCATCAGAATACAAGGAAGTACCACCTGGACTATATGCGTTGATAGAAATCTCATCATTCTTGAATTTAGTAGGTTTTAATAAGACCTTAACGCCATTGCTCAAGATGATTTCTTTAGTTTCAATTTTATCAATCGACTTTTCAGACTTAATCGATCCCTTAACAGGAGCTTTAGACAACATAGGTAAATCAGACACCTTATCTTCGTAGGCTTTCAGATCCTCTTTGTCAATGGAATCAAACCAAGAATTTACAGCAGCTTCATCTGGCAATTTGTCTTTATCGGTCTCAGGCGCCAAAATCAATACATCACGATTCGTGTCAACATAAAATTCTTTGGCGATGTCTTCAACTTCTTTTAAAGTTAATGTTGGCAACAATTGCTTAGTTAATTCATACCTATCTTCATTGCCCAATGCAGGACCATCATTCAAGAAATGATTTAAATAAGTATTTACATAACTATCTGATTTACGTTTATCACGCTCAACATAAGAAGATTCATTGTTCTTGGAGATGGAACTGATAGCTCTCTTGAATTCTGATTCTGTGAATCCGAATCTTTGAAAACGATCTAATTCTCTTACAACAGCTTTGAAACCATCTTCAAATTGACCAGGCTTTGACACAAAAAAATGCCCCCATATTATCTAGACCACCAATAAAACCTGAGATATCAACGCCACCTTGAATAAATGGAGGGTTCGCTGATTGACCTAGTTCACGAAGTCTCGGCATTGATCATTTGATTGAATACATCTTTCAATAGATCCCTGCGATAATCTTTCACAGTTACTACTTTTTCCTCAGGGTGCTTGATAAGATTTGACCGATAGTATATGACATCTCCGGATCAGTAACCTTGATAAATTGATTTTTATTCAATAAATCAACCTTGTATTCAGTTCTAGGTTTTTTGTTGGCTGGAACCTTCATATCTGAAAACAACCTTTTCACCTCAGCCTCCATCTGTTTTGGATCAATATCCCCAACTATAATAAGAGACTGCAAATCAGGACGGTACCAATCTTTATGGAATTGACGAATTACTTCAGGATCGAAATTCATAACGACCTTTTCGGTTCCAATTGGTAGTCGGTCAGAGTATCGAGAGCCATTCAACATCACTGGAAAATATTGATCGCGCATACGTTGCTGTGCACCACGGCCACCACGCATTTCTTCCATGATAATTCCACGCTCTTTATTGATCTCCTCTGTGTCCAACATGGCATCCTGCGCCCAATCGCGCATTACTTGGAGACCATTTTTTAATAATTCTGGATCGTCCGAAGGTATCGGTAGTTGATAAACGGTCTCGTCAAAACTTGTATAAGCATTTAAGTCAGACCCAAAACGAACACCAGCTTTCTGAAGGTAATCGATCAATTCGTTCTTTGGAAAATGCTTCAATCCATTGAAGTTCATATGCTCCATAAAGTGAGCCAAGCCCAATTGGTTTTCATCCTCAAGGATAGAACCAACTTTCATAGCCAAATACATCGTTACACGTTTCTCTGGCTCAGCATTTTTACGAATGTAATACTGAAAACCATTTTCCAATTTCCCTTTAATAACATCCTTATCAAAAGGTAATTTAGCATCCCATTTAAGGGAATCGTTAATCAATAATACTTTAGCTTCAGAGTTTAAGGTTGAAGGAACGTAAGCACTCGCCATCTCCGTCGCAAAGGGCAACAGAAAGGCTAATGCCAAGGGTTTAGAATTTTCATAATTTCAAAAAAAATTTTCTAGAATGGTTATTAATTTATATTTGTTGCCAATCTACAATAAATTATTAAAGCATTAAAACAATTTCTCTATTCTCGCAAAGATTTAGATATATTTAACAGATGAATTGGGAACAACTAAAAAAGGATTTTAAACGTTATTTACTGCTAGAAAGAGGCTTAAGCGATAACAGTATAGTCGCGTATTTAAATGACGTTAAAAAACTTCAGAGTTTTTGCCGAATTGCAACAAATTGAACCAAAGGATTTTCAGACCAATGATATACAGAACTTCCTCAAATGGATCAATGAATTCCCCATTTCGGGAATATACCCAAGCAAGGATCCTCTCAGGTATAAAAACATTCTTTGGCTTTCTACAATTGAACATGGCTTAGTAAACAACCCAGCAGAACTTATTGAAACCCCTAGGCTATCCAGAAAAATTCCTGCCGTTCTTAGTATTCAAGAAATTGATGAACTAATTTCTGCAATCAACCTATCTACTACAGAAGGAACTCGAAACAAAGCAATTTTAGAAATGCTGTATGGCTGTGGACTTCGTGTATCGGAACTCTGCAACCTTAAAATATCAAATCTCTTCCTCGATGTAGAATTCATTAAAGTGGAAGGTAAGGGAAATAAAGAAAGACTGATTCCAATTGGCCAACAAGCTATAAAATACTTAAAGATATACCTGGAAGAAATCAGGGTACATCAGACTATAAAAGCAGGTAAAGAAGATTTTGTATTCTTGAACAGAAGGGGTTCTCCCCTTTCAAGGGTTATGATATTTCTGATCATCAAAGACCTTGCTGTAAAGATTGGATTGGAAAAAGAAATAAGTCCCATACCTTCAGACATAGCTTTGCTTCACACCTAGTTGAAGGCGGAGCAGATCTTAGAGCAGTACAAGATATGCTAGGACATGAAAGCATCACAACAACAGAGATCTATACGCATATAGACAAAGAATATCTGCAAAGTGTCATCACTCAATTCCATCCCAGGTCTTAATGCAACAAAGTTTAATTTAATTTGCAACATTATTGCATTTGAATTATATTTGCACCGTGATTACTTATCTAAAGCCGTTTAAACAATTAATATCATCCTTTTGGATTGGAATTATGTTCCTTTCCATCGGGTTAATTGTATTACATAGGCATGATCACCATCAAGAATCGCATTCTTGTCATACAGAAACAAAACATGACCATCAACATCCCAATTCGGAAGATTGTCATTATTGTTTTCTGTTTTTTCAACAGGGCATTCAAAATGTTTATGGATTTTCATGGGAATCTAAACCAATGGATTTTTAATAGCTGCTGTATTAAACCACAGTAAGATAGAATTCCCATCCCTTAATCCTCAGACTGGCAAAAGTTTGCGAGCACCTCCCTTTCCTATATTATTTAATCGAGTAATATACAGCATTTTATAATTTATTTACTACAACATTCATGTTGAAATATGTATGGACTGCGCTTCTATTCTTATCGATAGGAATTGTAAATGCACAGACCAATAATCAATATATCAATGGTATTGTCCTGGACGAGAGCGCTGAACCAATTGTTGGCGCAAGCATTACTGTACTAGAAAAGGATTTTAATACTACTTCTGATGTTCATGGCAACTTTAAGTTCAAAGAGGGCGATGGACATCAACACCTTACTTTACGTGTTTCTGCTTGGGTTATGAAACTTTTGAACAGCCTATTCATACGGAAGCTGGGCATACTTTAAAAATTGTCCTTAAGTCCATTTCCGTATCCATTGATGCTGTATCAATTTCAGCTCAACAAGAAGAGCAAAAAACGGCAATCAAAGCAAAATTAAGCCAACAATTGATCGAAGAATCCAAAGGTAAATTGTCTGCAGAGGTTTTTTCACAGTTGTCAGGTGTCAGCATTCTGAATTCGGGACATTCGGTTGCAAAACCTGTTATCCATGGCCTTCACAGTAATCGCATTATCCTCATGAACAACGGTGTAAAGCAGGAAGGACAACAATGGGGTATGGAACATGCTCCAGAGATTGATCCATTTGCAGCTGATGAATTTGAAGTAATTAAAGGAGCCCAAGCTGTACGCTATGGTGCAGATGCCCTAGGCGGAGTATTGCTGGCAAAAGCTCAAAACCTAGATCCATCAAAATTCCAAGGTAGAGCAGATGTAATCGCGCAATCAAATGGAAGAGGTGGTATGGCCAACCTACAATTCCAAGGGGGCATCAATTCTATCCCTGAATTGGCTTGGAAAGTGCAAGGTTCAGCCAAAAAATTAGGTGACAGCAAAGCTCCTAATTACTATTTGGGAAACACGGGTTCAGAAGAGATCAATTTTTCTGGAACAGTGCAATACCGTAAGGAAAATAAATTGATAGAAGCATATTACAGTAGGTTTGCCACAGAACTCGGCGTGTTCTATGGAGCACATGTCGGAACCATAGATGACATCTATGCAAGAATTGAAAATGGTGAGCCTTTTGAAAAGTATGATTTCAGTTATAAAATCAATGCTCCAAAACAAAATGTATCCCACCAATTGGGAAAGCTGAAGTATCAACAAGAACTGAATAATGGCATGCAGCTAGAGGCTCAATATGCATGGCAACAAAACCATCGCAAGGAGTTTGATATGCGAAGAGCTGTTTCAGATGATGTTCCCATGTCAGATATGATTTTGACTACACAACAGTTGGAAGTTATTCTAAAGGCAAAATCGCACAGCATAGGATTAAATGCAGGTAATCAGGTGAACAACAATGTTTCTGGAACAGGCACCACTCCTATTATTCCGAATTATGACAATTATTCCATTGGACTGTTCGGGATTCATCAATTTCAATTCAATAAATGGATTGTAGAAGCTGGATGGCGTTATGATTATCGTTATTTTGACGCAGCAGGTTATCGATATAAATATACTGATGCTCAACAGTCTGTTCCACAACAATATCTGTTGGAAGACACACGGAGTTTCCATAATTTCTCAGGATCTCTGGGTGCGGCATATAACTTTAACAACGCTTGGCAATATAAAACCAGCTTAGGGTTAGCATGGCGTGCGCCTACAGCAAATGAGCTTTATAGCGATGGTGTCCACCATGCTGCAGCAATTTATGAAATCGGAAACCTTGACCTCAAAGCAGAACAAGGATTAAAATGGGTTCATTCCATTTCCCATAAAACCGACAATATTTCATTGACTGCTGATATCTTCGGACAACTAATCCATAACTATATATACGCTGCCCCAAATCCGGATTCTGTCAGACAGACCATTCGTGGGACTTTTCCAGTATTCAGCTATTCGC